>JAQTYQ010000020.1 GCA_028688225.1 Opitutaceae bacterium
TTTGCCCTGGGCTTCCTTCCCACGGTCGCCTCGCGACGCCGCAGTTGCCCTTCGGCTAGACCTTCCCTCTGCAGGGCGGTCAACAGACTTACATGCTCTTTTGTTCATGTTCACTGTCCAGCAGGTGCGCCCTGCCGGGCGCACCCGAAAAAAGCGAGCCCAGCCGGGCTCGCTCAGACGAACAGCCAACCTGCCACGGGCTTCAGCTGGCGGGCGTGACCGGAACGGCCGGAGTCGCCGCGACATCGGCCGAGGCCGCCGCCGGCACTTCCTCCTCGAACCGCTTCTTCTTGACGGCCATGGCCGCCTTGCCCGTCCGCTGGCGCAGGTAGTACATGCGGGCGCGCATCGGCTCGCTCTCGCTCTCGATCTCGATCCGGTCGATGTTGGGCGAGTTGACAGGGAAGACGCGCTCGACGCCCTCGCCGTAGCTGATGCGCCGGACCGTGAACGCCTCGTGGATGCCGTGACCCTTGCGGGCGATCACGACGCCGGAGAAGATCTGAATGCGCTCCTTGTCGCCTTCGCGCACCTTGGTGTGGACGCGCACGCCATCGCCCACTTTGAAGGGCGGCAGGCCCTGCTTAATCTGATGGGCGGTGATTTCTTTGATGATCGGGTTCATGGGACTGCTTCTCCAGTAAATCGGGTCTGGCCTGACGGGTTTTCTCGATACGCCGCGCCTGCCGCCACTTTTCGATGTCGCCGTGATGCCCCGAAAGGAGCACTTCCGGCACGGACATGCCGCGAAATTCGGCGGGCCGCGTGTATTGAGGAAAGTCGAGCAACTTGCCGGTGAAGCTTTCGTTCGTCAACGACTTTTCCTCCCCGAGCACACCCGGAATAAAACGGACCAGCGCGTCGATCACGACTGCGGCTGCCAGCGTGCCGTTGGTGAGCACATAATCGCCGATGCTGATCTCTTGGTCGATCAGGCGGTCACGGATGCGCTGGTCGATCCCCTCGTAATGGCCGCTGAGCAGGATAAGGTGTTGCTGGCGGGAAAGATCCTCGGCGAGCGCGGGGCTGAGCGGCACGCCGTCCGGCGTCAGGTAAATCCGCCGGCAGCCGGGCTGCTGCAGTTGCTCGATGGCCGCAAACACCGGCTCGGGCTTGAGCACCATGCCCGCGCCGCCGCCGAAGGGCCGGTCATCCGCGGTCTTGTGCTTGTCGGTCGTCCAGTCGCGCAGGTTGTGCACCCGCACCGAGACCAGGCCGGCCTCGATGCCCTTGCCGAGGATGCTCTCGGCCAGGAAGCCGTCGAGCATCCGCGGGAACAGGGTGAGGATGTCGATGTGCATAGGTTTTTGCTCCGCAAAAACCTAAAGGAACTCCCCCGCGAGGCGAGGTTTTTGGCAAGTCCGCGCCCCCGGGGGCACGATCCGCCGTGAGCCTTCCTTCTCGCGGAAGGCAAAAACTAAGGTTTCGGCGCAGCCGAAACCTCGGCGGCCTGGCGGCGGCGCTCCTTTTTGATGAGCGCATGCATGGTGTCGGTGGGGCGGGCGCCCTTGCTGACCCAGTAGTCCACGCGGTCGAGTTTGATCTGAAGGGTATTGCCCTTGGCCTCGGGCGTGTAGGTGCCGAGGATTTCCGTGGCGTCGCCATCGCGGCGGGAACGCTCTTCAGCCACCACCACCCGGAAGACGGGCTTGTGCTTGGTGCCGATGCGGGAAAGACGGATCTTGAGAGCCATGAGACGGATGCGGACGGACGTTGAGTGGTTTGGAAAAGCCGACGAGTGCACCGGGCGGCCCTTGCCTTGTCAAGCCCGGTGTCGGAGGGGTAGTGAATCAGTTTGAAATCTTGTCTTTAAGAATCTTTCGCCAATAATGTATGGGTAGCCATGCATATGATGTTTGTAGATGAGTCCGGCGATCCGGGTTATGCGCCAAACGGAAATTGGGCAATTTGGGGAGGAAGCAAATTCTTTATCCGTGTTGGCCTAATTATTCATGGATGGCGGTGGAAAGCATGGAATGAGCACCTAGTGAGCTTTAAACGAAATCGCGGCCTAACATGGGACGCAGAAATCAAGGCATCTCATTTGCGGCAAGGCCGGAGTGCCTTTGTGGGATGGGATAAACCTCGGCGGGAGCAATTCATTAAGGACTTGTCCAGTCTTATAGGACTCAACCGAGACTTTACTCTCATCGGAGTGGCGATTGACAAAACCAAGGTCGATACCTCTCAGAATGAACGACTCGTGAAGCCGGATGTTCGTTCGCTCGAACTTTTATTGGAGCGATACAATCAGTTTCTTGATCGGCAAAGAGATCGAGCCGGAATAGTTGTCCTCGATCCCATCAAAGAGCAGAGTGATGACAATCTCCGCTATTTTCAGTCGTTCCTTCAATCTCAGTCTCCGAATTTGAAGCCGTTACACATTGTTGAGGGGACTTTTTTTGCCAAGTCTCATACCTCAAACATGATTCAATTGGCGGACTTTTGCTGTAACGTCTTTTTCAGAGAGGCTGCCCGCCAAGAACACAGTACTGAGTGGAAAGCGATCTACCCAAGATTTTGGAGGGTTAGCAGTCGCGTGCTTGGTTATGGAGTCAAAGAATGGCCGCCCTAAAAAAAAGAAGCGGCCAAGGAAGCTTTCGCTTCACCAGTCGCACACTCGCGGCTGTCTTGGTCGCATTAGCAATATCGGACAGGCTTAGGTTTTCTTCAAGCACTTTTCGGGCTTTTTAATCAGCCAACAAATCAACGACTTCTGATAATTCCCAGACATGGTTTGTAAGCCCAGCCTGCATCGCCGGGGTAACGCGCAAGCTCTGGTGAATCCGGCAGAAATTGGGCTTCGTACTCAGGCCGAGCCGATGAGGATGCCGGCGATAAACACGAGCAGGCCGCCGAGGACGACCTGGAACGCCGCGGAGAGGAACGGCGTGTCCATGTAGTGGTGCCGGATCCAGGAGATGATGCCGAGTTCGACCAGCACCACGCCCACGGCCACCCCCGTGGCCACCCCGAAGTCGGGAATAAGAAAGGGCAGCGTGTGGCCGATGCCGCCGAGCGTGGTCATGATCCCGCACACGCCGCCGCGCAGCCACGGATGCCCGCGACCGCTCAACGCGCCGTCGTCCGACAACGCCTCGGCGAAACCCATGCTGATGCCCGCGCCCACCGACGCCGCCATGCCCACGAGAAACGCGTCCCAGCTGCTGCGGGTGGCAAACGCCGCGGCAAACAGCGGCGCCAGCGTCGACACCGAACCGTCCATCAGCCCGGCCAGCGCCGGCTGCACGATCTGGAGCACGAACAGGCGGCGTTGCGTGACGTCCTCCGTAGCCCGCGCTCCCGAGACGGTCTGCTGCTTCTCGAATTCCTCCGCCATCGCGGCATGGTGGCGCTCCTCCTGGGCCAGGTCGCCCAGGAGCTGGCGGATGCCGGCGTCGGTCGTGCGCTGCGCCGCGACTTCGTAGAACCGCCGGGTCTCGAGCTCCATGGTTTCGGCCTCGCGCCGCACCTGCGCTAGCGAGAGCCGGCGCGCGAGCCAGAGCGGCTTGCGGTCGACGAAGCCCTTCACGTCCTGCCGCCGCATGAGCGGAAGATGGTCCCCAAACCGCGCCTGGTAGGCTTCGAGCAGCCGGTGCCGGTGGTTTGACTCCTCCTCCTGCATATGGGCGAGCGCGGCTGCCGTGGCCGGGTAGTCGCCGCGCATCCGCTCGGCGAATTCGCCGTAAATCCGTCCATCCTCCTCTTCGAGAGCGATGGCGAGGGCGAGCACCTCGCGCTCGGTCAGTTCATGAAATGCCTTGGCCATGGTTGCCTCCGGGTTGGGTCGCCTGCACCACAAATGGTGCAGGCAAAGCCACACTGGGCGCCCGCCGCCGGTTTGGCAATCCGGCTGCAGACAGACCCGCGCGCATTCGAATCGTTACGACGATTTGGTCTTGCGTTGATTGCAGCCGGCCTCGGCGACAAGGATTCATGCAGTCGAGTGCCGACGTAAGCCGTTTCGACAAACCCTTCGACGAACCCATTCTGCCGGCCGGCAGAACGAGTGGAGTCGAGGGACTCAAGGCCCCGAGCCTGCCGAGAGGAAGGCTGTCAGGAGGTAAGTCGCCGCTGACGCAGCCTCGTGACCTCGGCTGCTACGCAATCGACAATACGCTGCCGAAGCGGTATCAGGGAACCCGGCGAAGCGCAGCCTGATCAGTTTCCCACAACGACCGGTAAAAAAGCTGCAACATGTCCTTCGTGGGCGTAAACATCGGTGCCCTGACGGTGAAGGTGGTGACCCTGCGCCAAGACGCCAGGAATGCCGTGGTGGTGGCACACCAAGGCCGGCCCCTGGAGGTTCTTTCCGGGCTGATCGCCGGGCCGGAGTTCGCCGACGCCGAGGCCTACGGCGTGTCCGGTCATCTCGGCCACATCCCGGAGATCGCCGCCATCCAACGGGCGCTGCGCGAGACGACCGGCGGGTTCGATGCGGTGGCGTCCCTCGGCGGGGAATCCTTTCTCATCTACATTCTCGCGGGCGGAAAAATCGCCCACGTCCTGTCGCACAACAAGTGCGCGGCGGGCAGCGGCGAATTCTTCGTGCAGCAGATCGGCCGCATGGGGCTGGACCTCGAGGAGGCGATCCGCCGCTCGGGCAACGGACAGGTGGTGCCGCTGGCCTCGCGCTGTTCGGTGCACTGCAAGTCGGACATCACGCACAAGCTCAACCGCCAGGAGGCCTCTCCCGACGACATTCTGCGCACGCTCCACGACAGCATGGCCGGCAAGGTGGTCGCGCTTTTGGAAAAGGCGCAGCGCGAGCTGCGCCGGGTGCTGTTGATCGGCGGCGTGACCCGCAACGCAGCGATGCTGGCCGCGCTCCGCGGGAAACTGCCCGGCACCGAGTTCGTCGTGCTGCCGGAGAGTCCGTGGTTTGAGGCGTGGGGCTGCGCCCTGCTCACCCGCGACGAGCCGCGCCACCCGTCCCCGAAGATTTCGCGCCCGCCGGGCCTGGACCGCCTGCCGCCGCTCCGGCGCTACGCCGCCCGGGTGCAGGTCATTGCCGCACCCTCGCGGCCGGCGCCACCCGGCGGCCCGCTGGTCCTCGGCGTGGACGCGGGCTCGACCACGACCAAGGCCATCCTGCTCGACCCCGCGACGCGGGGCGTCGTGGCCTCGGATTACCGGCGCACCCGCGGCGATCCCGTGGCGGCGACCCGCGCAGGCCTGCGGGCGCTCGTCGAGCAGGTCGGCAACCGTGCCGTCGGACTCACGGGCACGACCGGTTCCGCCCGTGAACTCCTCGGCGCCTACCTTGGCACCGGGCACGTTTACAACGAGATCTCCGCGCAGGCGGCAGGCGCGACCCATTTTGACGCCGACGTGGACACCATCTTCGAAATCGGCGGCCAGGACTCCAAATTTATCCTCCTGCGCAACGGCGTGCCGGTCGATTACGCGATGAACAACGCCTGCTCGGCCGGCACCGGCTCCTTTCTCGAGGAAAGCGCGCAGGGCGATCTCGGCCTCACGGTCTCCGACATCGCGGACGTCGCGTTGGCCGCCACCTCCCCCGTGCATCTCAAGGCCACCTGTGCGGCGTTCATCAACTCCGACATCCGCCTCGCCCAGCAGCAAGGCCACTCGCGCGACGATATTGCGGCCGGGCTGGTCTACGCGATCGCCCGCAACTACCTCACCCGCGTCAAGGGCCCGCGCGCCCTGGGCAAAAAAGTGTTCCTGCAGGGCGGCGTGGCCCTGAACCGCGCGGTCGGCCATGCCTTCGCGCACAGCGTCGACCGCCCGGTCGTGATCCCGCCCAGCCCGGAATTGCTCGGTGCGCTGGGGGTCGGGCTGCTGGCCCTCGAACGCGCCGGCGGCGCGTTGGGCGCCGCCACCGACCTGCTCCGCCTGGCCGCGCCGGAGATGAAACTGGTCGGCCAGTTCACCTGCCGGGCCTGCAAGCTGTACTGCCGCATCGACCGTTTCGAGGTGTCCGGCCGGCGCTTTCCATTCGGCGGCCGTTGCAGTCTGTACGAAAACGTGTGGAAACGAAAATCGCGCGCCGCCGCGGCTCCCGACCTCGTCGAGCAGCGGGCCGGCCTGGTCTTTGGCGACACCAGGAGGTTCCTTTCCCCGCCACCGCCGCGCGAGCCGGCCAAACGCTCCCGCCGGCAGCAGGTCGAACAAGTGCTGGAAGATGCCCGATCATTCCTGGAGGACTCCCTGGGGCGCGCCAACCGCGGCACACCCGGCGGCGCAACCCGCATCGGCATTCCGCGCGCGCTGACGACTCACTCGCTCTACCCGCTCTATGCGACGTTCTTTTCCGGACTGGGCATGGAGGTGGTGTTGTCCGGCGTGGATCCGCAGGGCGATCTGAAGTCACACTCCGGGTTTTGTTTCCCCGTGCAGATTGCGCACGGCGCGGTGCTGGATCTCACCCGCCACGGCGTGAAGCTGGTTTTTCTGCCTCATGTAATGCGCATGCCGCAACCCCATGCCTGCCGGGATTCCTATCTCTGTCCCATCACCCAGGCCGGCCCCTACTTCATCGCCAAGGCCTTTCCCGACATCCGCTTCCTCTCCCCGTTGCTGGACTTCACCAGCGGCTACGCCGACAGTCCGGCGCTGGTGGAACTGGTGGTGCGCGAGCTGGGCATCCGCCGCGAGCAAGCCGAGCACGCCTGGGCGGCGGCTGTGCGCGCCCAGACGGAAACCGAGCGAGCCCTGTATGAACTGGGACAACACGCGCTCGAACAGGCGGTGGCAGCGGGCAAGCCGGCGGTGCTGCTCGCCGGCCACAGCTATAACGCCTTCACGCCGGAAGCCTCGCAATCGGTGGGCCGGAAACTCGCCAGCATGGGCGTCACTGCCATTCCCGCCGATTGCCTGCTGCCGGTCGACCGGGGGCCCATGGCGTGGCATTTTGCCAACCAGATCATGAACGCCGTGGCGCTGGCCCGGCAGCATTCCAACCTGTTCCTGCTTTGCGTCAGCAACTTCAGCTGCACCATCGACGCCTTCACCCATTCCCTGCTCGCATCCGAGCTGGGCGCCAAGCCCTACCTCATCCTGGAGATCGATGCCCACACCGCCGACGCCGGCATCCAGACGCGCTTGGAGGCATTTCTCGATATCGTCCATAACTACCGGGCCGCGCACGCCGGCCGCGCTCCGGCCTTCAAGCCGTGCCGGCTCACGAAGGGCGGCCGGGTCATCCGCTCGAACGGCGAGTCCGTGCCGCTGGGCGATCCGCGGGTGAAGATTTATCTCCCCAACTTCTCCCAATATCACAACGAAGCCTTTTCCCTCCTGACCATCCGCTGGCTCGGCCTGCATGCCGGGGAGATGGCGCCCCTGGACCGCAACCAGCTCGAACGGGGGCTCCAGTACACCTCGGGCCGGGAATGCCTGCCGCTGCCGCTGTGCATCGGGCAGTTGCTCGAGATCCATGACCGGCGCCAGCCGGGCGAGATCTCGGGTTACTACAGCGTGCGCGGCGGGGCCCCGTGTGTCAGCGACTCCTACCTGGGCTACTTCGAGCGGTTCATCGCGGAGCAGCAGTGGCCCGATTTCTTCCTCGTCAACGTCGCGGCCGAGAACGATTACCTCGGCTTCGATGCGCTCACCATCGCGAAGAACCTGTCGCCGGCCATCCTCCTCGCGGACATTCTCGTAGAGATCGACCATGTGCTGCGTGTGGCGGGCGCCCCGGGCACCGTCGGGCAACTCCGCGACGAGTGGCGCCGCTTCGCGACCACGGCCGCGTCCCTCGACGAGTTTCACGCCGGACTGCCCGGATTCGTCGACCGGCTCGCGGCGCTGCCGCGGACACGCGATCCCCGCACCTGCCCCCGCGTCGTGGTCACCGGCGATTTCTACACCCGGTTCAGCCCGTTCTTCATGGATGGCGTGCGCGACCTCTACGCCGCGCACGGCATCATGCTCAAACCCGTCGACCTGACCGATTTTTTTCTCTACGGCACCTATGACGGGGCGGCCGGCGCCGCCAGCAGCTGGGGCATGAAGCCCGGCAGCCTCGCCTTTGCCAAGGCCTGCACGCGCATCTTCCAGCCCGACGGAAAACAATACCTGCAGCAGTGGCTGAGCTATCAGGCGGAGCGCAAGGTCGAGCAATACTATCGCGGCCTGTTCCGCCGGACCGGGCTGCTCGTCGCGGGGGGCAACGACATTTCCTCGCTCTTTGAAACGGCCTCCGCGCATGTCTCTCCCACCATTTACGGCGAAATCATTCCGGCCGTCGGCAAGGGGTTGGAGGCCGATCACGAGGGCTACGACGGCATCATCCTCATCGGGCCGTTCAATTGCCTGCCTTACCGGATTTCGGAGGCGATCCTGAAGCCGCTCAGCATCCAGCGCGGCATGCCCATCCTGACCTACGAGAGCGATGGTTATGCGGTCGCGCCGTCGTTCCTGCGGCAGGTGGACGTGCACATCCAACAGGTGCTGGCGCGCGCCGCCAGCCACCGGACGGAGACCCTGCTGGCGGAAGGCCGGCTCCCGGATTTGATCAAGGCCGCGGTGGGCCGGCTGCGATGACGCGGCATAGGTTGCGCTTTGCCCCAGATCTCAACGATCCGAACGGCGGTCTCCGCGGGCCGCACCTCGCATCCGGTATAGTTTCTCGGTGAAGCCACCCTCGCGGCGAAATCGCTCATGTCGTCTGCCCAGTACGGTTCCTCCCTTTTCCGCTTGCCCCGGGGCCGCACCTCCGGCGTCAATGCCGGCTTCCATGCTCAAAGCCGGCATCGTCGGGCTGCCCAACGCGGGTAAATCCACCCTCTTCAACGCCGTCACCCGCACGCACAAGGCGGCCGTGGCCAGCTACCCGTTCTGCACCATCGAGCCCAACGTCGGCGTCGTCACCGTGCCCGATGAGCGCCTGGCCCGCCTCGATCAGATCTTCAAGACCGGCACGATCATCCCGACGACCATCGAGTTCATCGACATCGCCGGCCTCGTCCGGGGCGCCAGCCGGGGCGAGGGTCTCGGCAACCAGTTTCTCGGCCACATCCGCGAGGTCGACGCCGTCGTGCACGTCGTCCGCTGCTTCGAGGAAGACGACGTCCCCCACCCGATGGGCGCCCTCGACCCCATCCGCGACATCGAGGTCGTCACCACCGAGCTGGTCCTCTCCGATCTCGACGCCGTGCAGAAGCGCATCGAAAAAAACCACAAGAAGGTCAAAAGCGGCGACAAGGAGGCGCAGGCCGAGCTGGCGCTGCTCGAACGGCTCGTCCCCCATCTTAACGCCGGCAGGCCCGCCAGCACTTTCCCCTCGCACGAGGATGAGGCGCGCCTGCTGCGCCTGTTCCAGCTCCTCACCGCCAAGCCCGTCCTCTACGCCGCCAACGTCGCCGAGGGTGATCTCGCCACCGCCGGGCTGAATCCGCTTGTTCAACAAGTGGCCGCCTACGTGCAGGCACACCACGACGCCGCCCTCCTGCCGGTCAGCGCCAAAATCGAAGCCGAACTCGCGGACCTGTCGCCGGCGGAGGCGCGGGAATTCCTCAAGGATCTCGGCGTCGAGGATTCCGGCGGCTCCGCGCTGATCCGCGCCACCTACGCCCTGCTCGGGCTCATCACCTTTTTCACGCACAATGACAAGGAGGTGCGCGCCTGGACTGTCCGCCAGGGCACGAAGGCCCCGCAGGCCGCCGGCGTCATCCATACCGATTTCGAAAAAGGCTTCATCAAGGCCGAGGTCATTGCGCACGACGAACTGGTGAAGCTCGGCAGCGTGCATCACGCTCGCGAGGTCGGCCATTACCGTCTCGAGGGTCGGGATTATGCCATCCGCGACGGCGATGTCGCGCTCTTCCGCTTCAACGTTTAGGAGCCTGTCGGGCTTCGCCCTCCAGGCTCCTAAACCAACGGCGGACGCCGTTTGGTGCCGCCCGGCGAGTTTTCTTCCGATGCAGCGGGGAAGGATTGAACTTTGGCGCCGGGGATGCGTCAGAGAGGCATGCCCGCCCGTTCTGGCCAGCAGAGCGCCGGCGATGAGGCTCGGGCGGCTCATCGCCAGCTCTGCGACCGGGGGGTTTGGCCGTCGGCGCCTCGAACCCACGACCGATGCGAACGTGGCGGGGCGGCTGCGCGGCGGCGATCCGCACCCCGATCACGACCCGATCGGCTCGTGCCGGCGGCAGCATCGGGAGCTGCTGCGCCGCCGCTTCGCTCCGGGGTGGGAACTGGCCGCCCGCGGCCGGGTGCTGCAGGTCGGGGCCCTCACGGTGGCCATTGACGGCACGAAGGGGCCGGCCAACGCGCGCCGGCACGCGGCGCTCAGTTACGCTCGCGCCCGCGAGCCACTGCGGCAGGTTGAAGGGGGGATCGAGCCGTTGCTGGCCAAAGCCGAAGCCGATGCTGCGCCACCGCTCCCGGACGGGCTGAGCCTGGAAGGCGAGTTGGCGCGCCGGCCTGAACGCAAGGCCCGGCGGCAGCAGGCCCGCGCCGAAATCGCAGCGCACGCCTTGGCCCGGGCACCGCAGGAGCGCGCCCGCCAAGCACCGGACCAGCCCGGTGCGCCGCCGACCCCGGCGGCCACGGACCCATCCCCTGCCACCGATCCGCAGCGCCGGATCATGCCGGCGGGTGGGAAGCTCCGCTTTGAACCGAGCGCCAACGCCCCGGCCGCGGTCGCAGTGGAGAGCCGGCTGATCATGGGCCAGCTTTGTCGGCCCGGCGACCAACGACCAGGAGCCGTTGGGGCCGACGCCCAGCGAGCGTCGCCGCGGCGGCCGGGGCGGTGAAGGAGGTTTTGCCCGATCGCGGATTTTGCCGCGCGGCCGCGGGCGACCGGATCGAATCCCCCGACGACGGGCCACCCACCGGCATCACCGCGGCTGGCCGGACCCGCGACCAATGACGCCAGCAAACGGTGGAGCCCATTTTCGGAATCATCAAGCAAGCCATCGGATTCCGGCGCTTCCTGCTCCGCGGTCTGGAGCAAGGGTCGCTGGAATGGATCCTCGTGACGCTTGCCTACAACCTCCGGCGGCTTCCCACCCTCGGAGCAGTGCGCAAAGCGGCCTGATACCCTCGGCGGAGGCAGTCCCGGGGTTGGCAATCGCCTCCGGATCAAGAAAACGGACGCCTTCGATCACCACCGAGCAAAAAACCCGGAAATCACTCGGCCCTTCCGGGCTCAGCCAAAATGGCGCAGCCATTTTGTTTAGCAGCGTGGAGGACGAAGCCCGACACGCTGCTAGGCGGAGCTGCGATCACGCTACGCCGGCGCGGAGGTCGGCTGCAGGCGCCGGCGGCGCTTCGCCAGCGCGTTCGCCGCCCGGTCGCAGGCCCGGATGATCCAGCGCGGCCGCGGGCTTTGAAACTGCGCCGCCTGCCACTCCTCGCCGTCGGCGTAGAGCGTCCGCGGCATCACGCAGGTGCCGAACAGCCAGTCGGCGACCGGCAGGGCGAAAAATCCCGAGATGGCCTCGTTGCAGTCGATCACCGCGTGATGCCGGAGATGGAAGCTGTAGGCCCGCCGCCAGAGCCAGCCCCACCACCGGCTCTCGATCAGCGGCGCCCACCGCTCGAACGGCCAGTGCTCGATCGCATGAAACACCTCGTAGAGCGAGAGCGACAGGGCGAGCGCGGCATAGCCCGACAGGAGCCAGGGCAGCGACGGCAGCAGCCATTGGAACAGGATCAGCAGCGGCGTCATCAGCAGCGCGAACACCGGCAGCGAATACCAGGGAAAGAACGAGGCCTCCCGTTGCTCCGGCCGCGTGATCGGATAGAGGTTCTCGACGTACGGAACCTCCCGGCCGCCGGGCAGGCGCCGCCGGGCGATGCGGGTGAGGGCATGATGCTTCGTGTGCTGCCGGTAAAAGTAACTGAGCAGCGGCAGCGCCGGCTTGTGGAGCAGGTACCGGTGGAAGAAATACTCGACGAAACAGTTCACCAGCTTGATCGCGAGCAGGGCCACCAGGTACTGCCAGAGTTTCGCCGAAACCTGGGTATGCCAGACCGACGCCGGCGCCACCAGCCGCAGGATGACGATGAGACCGATGAGGGCGGACAAAACGGTAAGGGTGAACAGTGGCAGGGAAAATTCACTCTCTTCCCGGCCGCCGGCGGCATGGGCTTGGGCCATCCGAACAAATTGGAGCCCGGCCCTTCCCGGCACCATCCATTTCGCACCCCTGATCCCCGCCCGGTGCACATCAGAAGCTCTGGTGATCGCCCCTTCGGCGGAAAACCTGAGTTCCTAATGCTCCGCACCCTCCTCGCTCAGGGCACGCACGACTGGTTGGTCGCCGACGGCCGCCCGGGCACCGTGATCTCTCATGAAGCCGTGCCTGGCCTCCTGGTGGCAGGCGGTGCCGAAGTTTACCAGTGCGGGGTCGCGCGTCCGAAAAACGCGGAGCCTTTCGCCTGCACCGCCTGCTCAACACTTTGCCCGGCCGTCGCATCCCGATTCCAAGGGTAATATATCTTGCGCAGACCGGGTCACGTATCTAAACGACTGCCGCGCTCCGCGCCGCGCCGTGACGATTCTCTGATCCGGCGACTATTCCCCACCCCTTTCCGTCACCTCCGGCTTCACCTTTCTTTCATGAAATTAGGGCTGATCGACATCAGTATCATCGTCGGGTACCTGATCCTCACCGTCATCATCGGTTTCATCCTGACCAAGCGGGCGGCCAAGGGCCTGAATTCCTACTTCCTGGCCGACAAGGGCCTGCCCTTCTGGATCCTCGGCGTGTCGGATGCCGGCGGCATGTTCGACGTCACCGGCACCATGTGGCTGGTCTACGTCGTGTTCGTCTACGGCCTCAAATCGGCCTGGCTGCCCTGGCTCTGGCCCGTGTTCAACCAGATCTTCCTCATGGTCTACATGTCGAAGTGGATGCGCCGCTCGAACGTGATGACCGGCGCGGAGTGGATCAACACGCGTTTCGGCCACGGCCGGGGGGCCGTCCTCGCCCACCTCAGCGTGGTGGCCTTCGCCCTCGTCAGCGTGATCGGATTCCTCGCCTACGGCTTTGCGGGCATCGGCAAGTTTCTCGCGCCGTTCCTGCCGTGGGGATTTTCACCCAACACCTATGCCATGACCTTGATGCTGGTGACGGCCGTTTACGTGGTGGCGGGAGGCATGTACAGCGTCGTGCTGACGGAACTGCTCCAGTTCACGGTGCTGACCGTCTCCTCCTTCGCCGTGGCGATCGTGGCGATGATGAAGATCTCGCCGGAAGCCATCACGGCCGCCGTGCCGGCCGGCTGGAAGAACCTATTTTTCGGCTGGCATCTGAACCTCGACTGGTCGGGCCTGATCCAGTCCGTCAACGTGAAGATCGCCGAGGACGGGTACTCGCTCTTCACGATTTTCTTCATGATGATGCTCTTCAAGGGCGTGCTGGTCAGCCTCGCCGGTCCGGCGCCGAACTACGACATGCAGCGGATCCTGGCGACCAAGAGCCCGCGGGATGCGTCGAAGATGAACTGGTTCGTCTGCTGCTGCCTGTTCTTCCCCCGCTACCTCATGATCTCCGGCTTCACGGTGATGGCCCTGGTGTTTTTCAGCCCCCAGATCAAGGCCATGGGCACCCAGATCGATTTTGAGCAGATCCTCCCGGATACGTTGAGCAATTACATGCCGGCCGGTGTCCTGGGCCTGGTGTTGGCGGGATTGCTCGCCGCCTACATGTCGAATTTTGCCGCCACGGTCAACGCGGCGCCGGCCTACGTCGTGAACGACATCTACAAGCGCTACGTCAATCCGAACGCCAGCCGGCGTACGCTGATTGTCATGAGCTACTTCGTGTCTTTCGCGTTCGTGGCCATCGGCATCCTCTTCGGCCTGCATGCCCGGGACATCAACCAGGTCACGCAGTGGATCGTGTCGGCGCTGTGGGGCGGCTACACCGCGGCCAACATCCTCAAGTGGTACTGGTGGCGGTTCAACGGCTACGGGTACTTCTGGGGCATGATCACCGGCATTGCCGCGGCCCTGATCCTGTCCAAATTCCCGTTCCTGTACCTCTGGCTGTACCCGGACATCGCCGCCAACCTCTATCCCCTGTATTCGTTTCCGGTCATCCTGACACTCTCGACGATCGGGTGCGTGCTGGGCACGCTGCTCTCCCGGCCCGAGGAGGACGAAACCCTGATGAAGTTCTACCGGCAGGTCCGGCCCTGGGGTTTCTGGAAGCCCGTTCATGACAAAGTCGTGCAGGCGGATCCCGGCTTCGTGTCCGACGCAAATTTCAAGCGCGACATGTTCAACATCTTCATCGGCATCATCTGGCAGACCTCGCTGGTCGTGCTGCCGCTCTACATCGTGATCCGGGAGAAAGCGGCCATCCTGCAGGCGATCATCGTGATCGTGATCACGTCGCTGATCCTGAGAAAGACCTGGTGGAGCAAAATCACCGACTAGCGAGGCGCCCCTCAGGCCGCGGCCGCGCGTTGAAGGGCACTGACGCCTGCCGTGGTCGCGGCGGTCTGTTCCACCCGCCTCGCTTAGAGTCCGCTACGCGGACCTTTCCAGCGCGGAGAGTTGAAAATGCCGCGACCGGAAACTTGTCCTGTTTACACCACCTTCCGGACTTCAAGGAGTCCAGCCAAGCGCGCCCGCCGGCATAGCACGTCAACCAATAGTTGACATGTTACTCTGACCGCTGCCCTCGCCGGACGGAGCCCGAGTTCGCCTACCGTTGCTCCTGACACCGTCAAAGCCGCCGCGCCAGAGCGCGTTCATACGCCCTCCCCAGCGGGGGCTTTCACGGTCTCCTGCGTCCGCTTATAATCCTTGCCGGTGGGCCTTATTTGGCGGGAATGGTTTGAAGTTTCCGCGCGATGCATAGATTCAATGGTTTCCACATGGCCCTGCACCGCCGTCTCCACTTAATTTCCTTTCTGGCCGCAGGGCTGGTCCTGGCCGGCTGCAAGGACACGCGCATCACCGCGTATCGCGTGCCGAAGGAAACCCGCTTCACCCCGCCGGCGACGCCAGACGCGCGGGGCGTCCCGGCCACGGCTCCGCTGGCTCAGGGCGGCCTGCCGCCTGGACATCCTCCCATCGATGGCCTGACGGTCCCGCCTGCGGCCCCGGACTCCGGCATGGCCTCGACGCCGGTGCCCACCGCCACGGATCAGGCGCTGGTCTGGGCCGCCCCGGCCTCATGGACGTCCAGGACGGGCTCTACCATGCGCAAGGGCAGCTACACCATCAACGGCCCGGAGGGTGCAGGCGACCTGTCGATCACCGCATTCCCCGGCGACGTGGGCGGCAACCTCGCCAACGTCAACCGGTGGCGCGCCCAACTCCAGCTGCCGCCGGTGGCCGACCTCGCGGGCGCGCTCCAGCCCCTCGCGGCCAACCGCCTGGACATGCTGCTCTTCGACACAGCCAACAACGGCGTGCGCATCCTCGGTGCGATCGTGCCGCGTGCCGGCGAGACCTGGTTCTTCAAGCTGACGGGACCGGATGCGCTCGTGGCCCGCGAAAAGCCGGCGTTTCTCGAATTTCTCAAGACCGTCAAGGCCCCCTAGCCCGCCATGCGCCCGCTCTTCCAGTCCTTCCTGCATTTCTTCACGTCGCTGCGGCTGACGGTGGTGCTGCTGGTCCTGTCGATGAGCCTGGTGTTCATCGCCACGCTCGACCAGGTGAACCTCGGCGTCTGGGCCGTGCAGGCGAAATATTTCCGGTCGTTCTTCGTGCTGGGCCGCGTGCCCGGCACCGACGTGCCGGTGCCGGTGTTTCCCGGCGGCTACTTCATCGGCGGGCTGCTCCTGCTGAATCTCGCCGCCGCGCACGTGTACCGGTTCCGCTTCGCGTGGTCCAAGTCCGGCCTCTGGCTCACGCATTTTGGCCTCATTCTGTTGTTGCTCGGCGAACTTTTCACCGGCCTCTGGCAGCAGGAAAGCCAGCTGCGGCTCGATCAGGGCGAGACCAAGGCCTACTCCGAAAGCACCCTGCTGACCGAGCTGGCGGTGATCGACACCACCGATCCGAAATTCGACGACGTCGTGGCCATCCCGCTGGCGGCGCTGGAAAAGCCGGGCCCCATCCAGACGCCCAAGCTGCCGTTCACGATCCATCCGCTCCTGTTCCATCCCAACTCGACCCTGGTGATGCGGAGCCAGGTGCCCAACGCCGCGCCCTCACCCGCCGACCAGGGCTTCGGCCCGCAGCTCGTGGCCATGGCGCAACGCATCACCTACCGCCCGGACGAGCAGAACATGCCCACCGCCTTCATCGAGCTGACCGGCCCGGACGGCCGGATCGGCACATGGCTGGTATCCACCCTGCTCACCGAGCCGCAGAGTGTCACCTGCCAGGGCCGCACGTTTGAGCTCATCCTGCGCCCAGCGCGCTCCTACCATCCGTTTTCGCTCACCTTGCTCAAGTTCACCCACGACCGCTATCCCGGCACCGACATTCCGAAGAATTTCTCCAGCCGGGTGCGCCTGCAGACGCCGGACGGCCGCGTCGACCGCGAGGTGCTGATCTACATGAACAACCCGCTGCGTTTCGCCGGCCTCACCTTCTATCAGGCCGGGTTTCAGAACAACGACCGCACCACGATCCTCCAGGTCGTGCGCAACCCGAGCTGGCTCCTGCCCTATGTTTCCTGCGTGCTGATGGGCTTCGGCCTCGTGATCCAGTTCGCCATCCATCTCGCGGGCTTCATCCGCAAGCGCGCCGCGGCCGCCCGCGCCTAACCTTTCACACCAAGATCGCAAAGAGCGCCAAGGAAGGCCATGCATCCGAAATTCCTCTCGGCCTCCTGATCAATTATCATGAACCACTCCTCAAGGAGGGCATCACCCGCCTGATATTGCCAGGAGCTGATCGCCCGTGAACTTCGCGCTCTTCGCTTCCTTCGTGTAAAATGAAACGCTTCTTTCCGCTCGCTATTCTCCTCCTCGGCCTGGTTTACCTCGGCTCCACGCTGGCGCCGCCGCGCAACCGGAGCGAGTTCGACCTGCACGGCTTCGGCCGCCTGCCCGTGCTCGTCGACGGCCGCATCAAGCCGCTCGACACCGTGGCCCGCAGCTCCCTGCTCGTCCTGCAGGGCCGCCAGCGGTTCAAAGCGCCCAGTGGTGAGAGCCTCCAGCCAGTCGAGTGGCTGCTCGACGTCTTCTTCAACCCCGCCGTCGCCGACGATTACCAGCACTTTCTGATTCAGAATCCGGAGGTGCTCGGCCTCCTCGGCAAGGAGCCGGACGACCAGAAGCGGTTTTCATTCAACGAGCTTCGCAGCGGCCTTTCCGAGCTCGACCGGCAGATGCGGCTCGCCGAAACGGTGGATGAGCAGACGCGCACGCCGTTCCAGCGCGAGGTGGCCAAACTCTACCAGCGCCTGGTGCTCTACCAGCGCCTCAAGCAGAGCGTGAACCCGGAGCACAGTCCGGACTTTCTCGCCGACCTGCTGCGCTTCCAGCAGCTTCTGCCTGCCGGCGCCGCGGCCCTCCAGGCCAAGGAGGCCGGCCAGCCCTATGCCGAGGCTGATTACAAGGCCATCATGGATTTCGCCTCCCAGTTCCAGTTCCTGAGCGAGACGGGCCACCTGCTCGTGATTCCGCCCGAGGCGGGCACGGCCGATGTCAACGCCTGGCAGAAGTTGGGGGACGCCCTCATGGACACTTTCCGGCGTGGTGCGGTCAGCCCGGACGCCATGGCCTACGCCGGCCTCGGTCACGCCTGGCGCCTCAAGCAGCCGCGGGATTTCAACGAGATCGTCGGGCTCTACACCCAGCAGCTGGCCAAGCGTTTCCAGCCACAGCTGCAGAAATGCCGCCTTGAGGCCGTTTTCAACCAGGCGGAGCCCTTCTATTCCAGCATGATGCTCTACGTCCTCGCCTTTCTGCTGGCGGTGATCTCGTGGTTGAAATGGCCGGATCTGCTGCAGCGCTCGGCCTTCTGGCTGCTGGCGCTCGCGTTCGCCGGAACCACCGCCGGCATCGCCACGCGCATGTGGCTGGAGGACCGCCCCCCCGTGACGAACCTCTACTCGTCGGCTCTTTTCGTAGGCTGGGTGGCGGTGGCGCTGTGCCTCGTCCTCGAGCGCATGTACAAAAACGCCATCGGCAGCGTCGCCGGCGGACTGATCGGTTTCGGCGCCCTCCTCATCGCGCACCATCTCGCCCTGAGCAGCGGCGACACGATGGAGATGATGCGCGCCGTGCTCGACTCCAACTTCTGGCTGGCGACGCACGTGGTCGTCATCACGATGGGCTATGGCGCGACCTTTCTCGCCGGTTTCCTCGCCATCATCTACATTGCCCGCGGCACGCTGACCAAGTCGCTCATGCCGGAGACCGCCGCTGCGCTCACCCGCATGGTCTACGGCATCGTGTGTTTCGCCACGCTGTTCAGCCTCGTCGGCACGGTCTTGGGCGGCATCTGGGCCGACCAGTCCTGGGGCCGCTTCTGGGGCTGGGATCCAAAGGAGAACGGCGCGCTCATCATTGTGCTCTGGAACGCGATCATCCTGCACTGCCGCTGGGGCGGGCTGGTGAGGCAGCGCGGGTTGATGATGCTGGCGGTGTTTGGCAACGTGGTCACGAGCTGGAGCTGGTTCGGCGTCAACATGCTCGGCGTCGGCCTGCACTCCTACGGTTTCATGCAGTCCGCGTTCTACTGGCTTGTCGCCTTTGTCGCCAGCCAGATGCTGGTCATCGCCCTCGCGGCGGTCCCGACGGAAAAGTGGCGCAGCTTCCGGCGCGACGCGACCGCGTGACCGATCCAGCCCCTTCACCCCGGCTGCTACTGGCCGGCCCGGTCTCGTAACAGCCGACGTCGGGAGGCTGGTCTTCCCTATGCCACCGCCGCTTTTCGAGCCGCGCGGTTATCTGCCACGTCTTTCCGTCGAAAATTACCGTGGCCGCGCCGTAGTCTTCTGGACCCACACGATCAAGAACCGCGCGCGGCGGCCGCCATCAACCAAACTCCCCTCACCGGCCGAGCAGTTCCTCGGCGTGGGCCAGGGCGGACTTTGCGCTGCGATCGCCCAGCATGCGGGCCAGCTCGCTGACGCGCGCCTTCCGGTTGCCGTGGATCGGCTCGATCGTCACGACGGCGCGGGTCTTTTCCTGGTCCTTGGTGACGACGAGATGGTTCGCTGCGTGTGCCGCCACCTGCGGCAGGTGTGTGACGCAGAACACCTGGTGTTTCCGGGCGATGCCGGCCAGCTTCTCGCCCACGAGGCCGCCGATTTCGCCGCCTACGTTGGCATCAACCTCGTCGAACACCAGCACGGGAATGTCGTCGAGGTCGGCGAGGATGGTCTTGAGCGCCAGCATCACCCGCGCGAGCTCGCCACTGGAGGCGATGCGGCCCAGCGGCAGCGGCGCTTCGCCGACGTTGGGCGAAAAGAGAAATTCGCAGGCGCAGTCGCCGGCCGGCCCCAGCTCAGGCAGCGTGGCCAGCCGCACCTGAAGCTCGGTCTTCTTGAAACCGAGCTGGGCGATGGCCTTGGCGCCGGCCTTGGCCAGCTCCCGCGCGGCCTGCTCGCGCACCAGCCGTAGCGCTTCGGCCTGTCGGCGCGCGGCCTGCTCCGCCTCGGCGACCTGCCGGTCGAGGCGCGCCAGCGCGCCCGCAAGGTCGCCCTGCATCTCGAGCCGGCGCCGGATGTCGGCGCCCGCCGCCCGCACGGCGCGCACGTCGCCGCCGTGGCGGCGTTTCAACTCCAGCCAGGCGTTCATGCGCGTCTGCAGTTGCGCGGCCTGTTCGGGCTCGAACACGAGATTCTGGCTGAGGCCGGCGAACTCTCCGCCGAGATCGGCCAGCTCGACCGACACCGCCGCCAGCCGGTCGGCCAGCGGCTTGCTGGCGGGATCGAGCGCCTCGAGCTGCCGGGCCTCGCGCACGAGCAGGGCGACCCGGCCGAGCAGCCCGTCCTCGCCCTGGATGCCGGCCGCCAGCGCCTGCGCCAGCTCGATCAGCTCCTGCGCCCGGCTCAACCGCTGGCAATCCCGCTCCAGCGTTTCAACCGCCTCCGCGGTCAGCTCGAGCTGATCCATCTTCGCCAGCTGGCTTTCGAGAAACTGGATCTGGTCCGGCGTCAGGCGGGTTTCGTTCGCCAGCTTCGCGCGCTGCGCCTGCAGGCCGCGCCAGGCGCGGTAGCTTTCCTGGTAGGTCGCCAGGGTTGCGCCGGCCCGGGCGTAAAGATCGAGCAATTCGAGCTGCGCCGCCTCCTTGAGCAGCCGCCGCGGCTCGCCCGGCCCGTGAAAATCGATCCATAGCTCGCCCAGCGCCTGCAGCGCGGAAAGCGTCGCCAGCCCGCCATTGACGGTGATCTTCGGCGCCTTGTCGCGCGGCAGGCTGCGCTTGAGGATGAGCAGGCCGTCCTCGCACGGCGGCAGATCGAGCGCCGCCAGCACGGCGTCGGCCTTGCGCGCATCCTTGAAAAACAGTGCCGCCTCGACCTCGCAGGCCGCCGCACCCTGCCGGATGACGGTCTTCTCCGTCCGCGAGCCGGCCAGCAGGCTGAGCGCGCCGAGCAGGATGCTCTTGCCGGCGCCGGTCTCGCCCGTCACCGCGGTGAAGCCCGGTTCGAGATCAAGGGCGACCTCCTCAAGCAGGGCCAGATTACGGATGCGGAGCGACTGAAGCATGAGCGAAAGCGCAATCACGAATGGAGACGAATCAAGGCGAATACAAGAGGGCAGATGCCGGAAAACAGAAGTCAGAGGCCAGATGTCGGAAGTCAGGGCGAATCCAGGGATACCGCGACCGCTCGGGGCCGCCGGATTTATTCTTGCCTCCGCTCCGCGGTTTGGGGCATACCAACCGGCTCGTTCCCTTTCGGACTCTTAGCTCAGTTGGTTAGAGCGCTTCCTTGACATGGAAGAGGTCGCTGGTTCGAGTCCAGTAGAGTCCACCATTTTCCTTTCCGGATCGGAACGAAAAAGGGTCCACACCAAAGATTGGGGACGGGGGCGAGGTTGGGGGTTGAGGTGGCAAGGCGGGAGGAGGATTAGCCCACTGGGCGATGACGCAGAGGCGGTAGTTATGGAAGGAGCGGAAACCGTAGGCTCTGCGCTGGATGAGCTTCATCTTTCTGTGGAAGCCCTCGGTGATCGCAGGTACTTGACCACCGTGATGTTCAGTTCCCGTGGAGGTTCGCATCGGGGTTTCACCCCGCTGGCAACGGCAAATTTACCGTCGGACTGCTAATGCTCTTGCGCGTTTACTCTAGTTTTGGAATTATTCATTGGTTTTTATAGCCATGTCAGTCGCAACTCCCAGCAATGTATGCCTGCGCCAGCCTTTGACCGCCGCCCAAATGGACATTTGGCTGGAGCAGAGCGTCCGCCCCCAGTCCACCCAATACCACATTTCTCCGTATTACCTCATCCCGCTGGCTCTGGACGTGGATCGTTTCATCGGCGCGGCCAATTGGGTGCTTTCGCACTATGATGCGCTGTATGCCCGCTTGTCCCCAGGGCCCGAAGGTGTGCCCGAATTGGTGCTTGATCCCACTCAGGCCCCTCGGTGCGAATTTTTGGATTTGACCGGCGAAGCCGATCCGCCGGCCGCCCTGCAGGCATTGATCCGGCGGCGGGCGCACACTCCCTTCCAGATCCTCGACTCCTGCCTTGCCCGTCCGACCCTGATCAAGACCGGCCCGGCTTCGTTCTGCTACTCCTGCAACTATCATCACCTCGTCATCGACGGATGGGGTGCCGGAATCGTATTCCCCCGCATCGCCAAGGCCTACGACGACTTGGGCCATGACCTCGAACCGCAGATTGAGGGAAGCAGTTTTGCCGATTACCTCCGCGCGTGCCAGGAACCGCCGGATGATCGCGCCCTCGCCAGGTCGATTGCATTTTGGAAGCCGCTGCTGGCCGCCCCGATGCCGTTCATCCCGCTGGCGCACGCCGGGGGCGAGGAAGGAGATGAACCGGCCACTTCGCACGCCGAGATCACGCTTTCACGCGGGCTGGCCGACCGGGTTGCGCAACAAGCCGCCACCGCGAACGCGACCTTGTTTCACGCGTTCCTGCTGGCGTACGGCCACCTGATCGGCCGGCAGTACTCGCTCGAATCCTGCGCGCTGTCGCTGCCCATTCTCAACCGGAGCAAGGAACACAAGGAAACGATCGGATTTTTCACGGAGTTGCGCACCGCGCCCTTGCCGCTGGATGAAAACGCCAGCGTGGGCGAAAACCTGCACGCCGTCTCCCGGCGCATCCGTGAAGTGTTTCGGCATTACCGCGTGTCCGCCGCCGAGCTCGCGCGCCTCTATCAGTCCCATGGCAACGCCGGCGCGCCCACCAGCCACAGCACGGTCTCCTATATCACCCGGGATTATGGCGCCAGCATCGAGGGCACATTCCTTCCCATGAGGCACGTGCCGCCGGCGCACGAGGGATCGCCCTTCACACTCTTTGTTTTCGACATCTATCCCGGCAAAGACATCCGCCTCGAACTGGTTTACCAGCAGCAGCGCATGAATCGCGACGAAGCCGGGCTATTCCTGCGCCGGCTGCTGCATTTCTTCGCGGGCCTCGATGCTGATCCGCAACGCAAGCTCGGCGAACTCGACTTGGTTCCGCCGGAAGAGCGCCGACGGATCGCCGCCTGCCTGAGGAGAGATGAAACGCCTCCGGCGTCCAGACGCTTGGTCATCGAAAGCATTTTGGAACGCGCGCGCTTGTGTCCCGCAGCCACCGCCGTCGAAACCATGGATTCGCGGCGCAGTTACCGCGAAATCGTGGCCCAAGCCAACGCGCTCGCGCACCGACTTGTCCAGCAGCACGGCGTGGTCCCGGGGGACCGCGTGGCGCTGCTTTTTCCGCGCGGAGCCGATCTGGTGGCAAGTTATCTCGCCGCCATGATGACCGGCGCGGCCTTCGTCCCGATCGATTCGTCCGCGCCGGAGGCGTGGGCACGCCAGATCTGCGGGGATGCTGGCGCGAAATGCCTCCTTTCTCACGCGCCGCTGGCCGCAAAGGCCCAGGCCATTCACCCCTCCGTCCTGCTCGCCGACGAGGTCGCTCCAACCGGGGGAAGTTTCGCGCCGCGCGCCGCGCCCGACCTGACCGCGTACATCATCTACACGTCGGGCTCCACCGGCAAACCCAAGGGCGTCGAGATCGTCCACCGTACGTTGGCCGACCACCTGAGCAGCTGGTTCTCCACCGTGCCGATGCGCACGGGCGACGAGCGCATGCTGTATTTTTGTTCGCCGGCGTTCGACGCCAGCATCGAGACCGTTTTCCCCGCGCTCATGCTCGGCAACACGATCGTGACCGCTCCGCACCCCCAGTGGCCGGCCCACGAAATGCCGCAGGTCATCAAGGATCGGCGGCTGACCGCCCTTTTCCTGCCGCCGGCCTACTTGCTGGAAATGCTGAAGTACTTGCGCGATAAGCCCGACGCCCTGGCCGGACATGGCGTGCATCTGTGCCTCACCGGCGGAGATGTCATGCATGCGGAGAGCGCCGTTCTCTGGAACGCGGTGTTCGGCTCGTCGGCCAAGCTCTTCAATGTTTACGGCCCGACCGAGACCACGGTCACCGCCACCATGTTCGAAGTGCCCGGCCATTTCCGCGCCGAACCCGGCGAATCCGTACCCATCGGGCGGCCGCATGCCGGCCGGATCCTGCGCATCGTGAACGAACGGGGGAAGGACATTCCCATCGGCGTTGAAGGCGAACTTTTGATCGGCGGCATCGGGCTGGCCAAGGGTTATCATGGGATGTCCGCCGAGACGCAGAATCGCTTCGTCGTCCTCGAAGATGGAGTCCGCTACTATCGTTCCGGTGACATCGTCCGACTCAAGGGCGACGGCAACATCGTCTTCCGCCGGCGCCGGGACAACCAGGTCAAGATCCGCGGTTTTCGCGTGGAGCCGGACGAGATCGAGGCCTGCGCACTGGCCAACGCGGCCGTCAGGGAATGCGCCGTGCTGGCCTGCCCCAGCGCCAGCGACGGCGAAAAAGAACTGCGCGCCTATGTGTCGTTCTGCGAGAACTCCGCGGAGGATGGCCGCACCCTTCGCGCGTATTTGCTCACCCGCCTGCCGTCCTACATGGTGCCCTCGATCGTCGTCCTCGACCGGCTGCCCCAAAACGTCTCGGGCAAGATCGACCGCCGCGCCCTCCTCGCCCCGCGCGCCGCCCCGGACCAACCGCGGCGCGGCGATTCACCGGTCCATCCCCCGCAAGGACCGGTGCAGGAATACCTCGCGGCGCTTTGGGAACAGACGCTGGGCAGAAAAGTGGACGACGCGCGCGCGGACTTCTTCGAGCAGGGCGGGCATTCCCTGCTGGCGGCGAAGCTCATCGCGAAGATCGGGAAATCCTTCCGTGTCGATTACCCATTTGCGGCCTTCTTCGATCAGCCGACGATTGAAACCATCGAACACAAGCTGGAACAATTGGTAGGCGACAAGACCACGCTGGAAAAAATGGCGCGGTTGCGCCTCGAACTGGTGCGCATGACCCCCGCCGAGATCGAGGCTCGCCTGGAAAGCGCCCGGCAGAAAGACCGCTGATGCTCGAAAAGCCCATCCCTGGCGACGCCGAGGAACTTTTGTTCAATCTGCTTCTCGAAAAGGAAGCGCCCAAGCCGCTGAAGCAGGAACCCCTTGAAGCGGACGTTGCTCATGCTGCCGCCCCGCGCCCCCCCTTGCAGGGGGCAGATGCGGCAGAGGCTTTGTTCGACGCCCTGCTCGCCACCGGCGCCCCCACCGAAGAACGACGCGACGTCTCCGCCCGCACCGGCGCCTTGTCCAGCCTGCAGGAGCGCATGTGGCTGCTGCACCAACTGGAGCCCGATAACACCGCGTACATCATTCCCTGTCACCTGCGCCTGCGCGGCCGGCTCGATACCTCCCTGCTCCAGGAAGCCATCCAACTCCTGTGGCGGCGGCACGACGCCCTGCGCACCGTATTCCCCGTCAGCAACGGCCAGCCCAGGCGGCTCGTTCTGCCCGGCGATGCCCTGACGATCCACGAATACGACCTGGGCAACGCGGAAGACCACGACACCTGGAAGAAGCATTATCTTGCCCATCATGCCGGGCCGCTCCAGTTGGATACCGGACCGCTTTTCCGCGTGTGCCTCTACAAGATCGCGCCGGAGGAACACGCGCTCCTGCTCGATATCCACCACATTAACGGCGACGGCGTCTCGCTGGAAATTCTTCGTCGCGAGCTGTTCATGTTTTACGAGGCGCTGCTCGCAGGGCATCCGCCGGCCTTACCCGCGCCGGGCGCCTCTTACACCGATTACGTCGAACACGAGGCCGCGCTGCGGGAAAACCCGGATCATCAGCGCACCCGGGACCGGCGCGTCCAGACGCTGTCCGGCGCGCCCACGCGCATCCATTTCCAGTTCGACAAGCCCCTCCCCGCCAAGTTCGCCTACCACGGCCAGGCGGTCATCCGCGAATACGACAACCTGACCTTGCTCCACCGCGCCTTCGAGAGCGGCCAGCGCGCGGGAGTCAGCCCTTTCATGGTGATGCTGGCGGCCTATGGCATCGCGCTGCATCTGCACACCGGACAAAAAGACCTGCTGATCGGCGTTCCCCTGTCCCTGCGCACCAGCGAGCGCTTCGAGCGCACGGTCGGGTTTTTCGTCAACACCGGCGTGGTCCGACTGAATTTGGACGGAAGCTCCACCTTGACCGAGGTCATGAAGCGCACGCGCCAGGCCGTGAGTGACATGCTCTCCTGTCCGGAGTTGCCGCTGGAACATCTCGTGCGCGCTTTGCGCGACAAACGCACGCCCGACCGGCCACCCCTCATCCAGGCTGTGCTCTCGTTCATAACGTATCCCGCCGCGACCCAATCCGCGGTGACAGGCCTGGCCATCGAACCGATCTACCTGCCCCGCGACAGCGCGATGTTCGAGCTGACCATGGATATCATCCTGGAGCCCGACCGCGGCATATGCGGCCTGGAGTATTCGACCGATGTATGGGAGGAACCCACCATCCGGCGTCTGCTGGATCAATTCCATGTCATCCTCGGAGCCCTGGCCGACCGGCCGGACTCGCGCGTCAGCGACATCAATCTGCTGCCCTCCGCGGCGCGGGCCGGACTGGCCGGCGTTTTGGAAGGCCAACCGCTGGAAGGCCCGGTTCGTCTGGTGCCGGAATGGATCGGCGAGCACGCCCGGCGCGACCCCGCCAACCTGGCGCTGATTTGCGGCGGCGCGTCAACTTCCTACGCGGAACTCGAGCGTCTGATGTCGCGGCGCCGCGGCCAGCTGGCCGCGCTCGGGCTGAAGTCCGGGGCCGTGCTGGCGCTAGTCGGCAGGGCCGGGCCCGAATGGACGGCCATCGCGCTCGCCGCGTTGGCGGAAGGCATCGTGGTGCTGCCTCTCGACCCAAACACGCCGGCGGCCCGTCTGCGCTACATCCTGGAAAATTCCCACGCCGCCCTGCTCTGGCACGATGACAGCTTTTCTCCCGCCGCACTGGGCGATCATCCGCCCTGCCCGCTCCTGCATGGCCGCGCCGCGCCGCCCGCCGCGCCCCAACCAGGCCCCGCGAAGGCGCGCCCCGACTCGACCGCCTATATCATCTACACCTCCGGCACCACCGGACAGCCGAAAGGCGTGCGGGTAAGCCACGGCGCCTTCGAGGCGCATTGCCGCAGCGCCATCGTCGCTTATGGACTGAAGGAGAAGGATCGCGCGCTCGTTTTTGCGCCGGCGCACTTCGATGCCGCCTGGGAACAACTCTTCATGCCGCTCGTCGCCGGCGCTTCCGCTCTGATTCGCGACGCCGGACTCTGGGCTCCGGAAGAATTGTGCTGCCAGCTCGCGCAGGCCCGCGTCACTTGCGCCGACCTCCCGCCGCAGTACGTCCGCGAACTGCTTTTCTTCCTCAAGAAGCGCCCCGACAGCGTGCCGCCCACCCTGCGGTTGCTCATCACCGGCGGCGAACCCCTGCCGTCTTCGCTGGCACAGGCGTGGCGGGAAAGCCCGCTCGGCCATGTGCCCCTCATCAACGCGTATGGTCCCACCGAAGCCGTCGTCACGTCCACCTTCAACCGCATCGGCCACGGCTCGCGCCTCGCGACCGCCAACGGCGTGGTGCCCATCGGCGAGCCCATGCCCGGCCGGGTGCTGCGCATCCTGGACGAGAGCGGCCGGGAGGTCGGCGCCGGTCTGGCCGGCGAGCTGTGCATCGGCGGCCCCTGCCTCGCCGACGGCTATCAAGGCGACGAGGGTCGCAGCGGCCAGGCGTTCCGTCACTGGCGGCGGACTCCCGCGGGCGGACGCTGGCTCGACGACGCCGCGCCGGGCTCCCTGCGCCTGTACCGCAGCGGCGACCGCGTGCGGATCGGGCCGGACAACCGCATCGAGTTTCTTGGCCGCAGCGACAATCAGATCAAAATCCGCGGCTTTCGCATTGAACCGGCGGAAATCGAGGCCGTCCTCAGCCGCCATCCGGCCATCGCGCAGGCCCGCGTCATGGGCCTGGACGATCCCGTCCAAGGCAAACGGCTCGTGGCGTACTGCATCCCGGCGGACTCGGACACGCCGGGCCAGGGCGAGCTGGTCGAATGGCTGTCGCAATGGTTGCCGGACTACATGCTCCCGAGCGCGACCGTGTTCGTGCCGGAGTTTCCAACCACGACCAGCGGCAAACTCGATCCCGCCGCGCTGCCGGAGCCGGAAATCCGCCGCGAAACCAAATCCACGCCGGCCGCCGCGCCCGGCGGACTCGAAGCGAAAATCGCCGCGATCTGGGCGGATGTGCTCGGCCGGTCAGAGTTGGGCCTGGACGACAATTTCTTCGACGTCGGCGGACATTCCCTCCTGCTGGTGCGCGTCCATACGCGGTTGGTGAACGAACTGGGCGCCAAGGTCCGGCTGGTCGATCTCTTCGCCCATCCCACCGTCGCCCGCATGGCGAAGCTTCTGCAGGGCGCAGAGGCGCCGGCGACCGCCCGCCGCCGGCGCACGCACTGCGGAGAGGTGGCGGTCATCGGCCTGGCCGGGCGTTTCCCCGGCGCCGCGAACGTGGACGAGCTTTGGGCCAACCTCGCTGCCGGCAAGGAGAGCATCCGCTTTTTCACCCCGGAGGAACTGGCCGCCGCCGGCGTGCCGCCCAGCCTGCGCATGCGGCCCGACTACGTGCCCGCGCAGGGTTATCTGGAGGGCGTGCAGTGCTTCGACGCCGCGTTTTTCGGCTATACGCCCAGGGAGGCGGAGCTGATCGACCCGCAGCACCGGCTGTTTCTCGAGGAAGCGTGGCACGCGCTCGAGAGCGCCGGCTACGACCCCGAACGCTACGCGGGCGACATTGCGGTGTACGGCGGCATGGGCCTGAGCCTGTACCTGCTCGACAACCTCGGCGCCAAACTGCGGCACGAGCGCGGCGCCGAGGCCTTCGCCATCAGCCTCGCCAACGACAAGGACTTCATCACCACCCGCGTCTCCTACAAGCTGAACCTGCGCGGCCCGAGCGTGAACGTGAACACGGCCTGCTCCACGTCTCTCGTGGCGATTCACCTGGCGGCCGAAGCCCTCTTGCGCGGCGAATGCGACATGGCGCTCGCCGGCGGCGTCACGCTGCACCTGCCGCCTGTCAGCGGCTATGTCTACCAGCCCGGCGGCATCGCCTCGCCCGACGGCCACTGTCGCGCCTTCGCCGACGATGCGGCCGGCACGGTGGGCGGCAGTGGCGCGGCGGTGGTGGTCCTGAAGCGGCTGGAACAGGCCCGGGCCGACGGCGACCACATCCATGCCGTGATCAAGGGCAGCGCCATCAACAACGACGGCGCCGACAAAGTGGGTTTCACCGCCCCCGGGGTGAACCGGCAGCGCGACGTGATCCGTGCCGCGCTGGACAGCGCCGGCATCGGCGCCGGCTCCGTTCAGTACATCGAGGCGCACGGCACCGGTACGCCGATGGGCGACCCCATCGAGATTCAGGCTCTCAGCGAGGCTTTCGCCCCCGACCGGCCCCAGGCGCAGAGCTGCTACATCGGCTCGATCAAAAGCAATCTCGGGCACCTCGATACCGCCGCCGGCGTGGCCGGCTTCATCAAGGCCGTGCTCGCACTCGAACACGGTCGCATTCCCCCCTCGCTCCACTGCGCGCGCCCCAGCGCGAAGATCGGCTTCGAGCGCACGCCCTTCCGCGTCGCGCAGCAACTCATGCCGTGGCCCGAAACCGTGCGCCGCCGCGCGGGAGTCAGCTCCTTCGGCATGGGCGGCACGAACGCCCACGTCGTACTCGAAGAGGCGCCCGCCGCCGGCGCGAACCTCCGGCCGCGGCAGGACGTCTGGTGCATTCCGATTTCCGCCCGCAGCGCAAAATCCCTCCTGGCCTTCGCCGGTAACCTCGCCCGCCATTTGGAGGAACACCCGGCGTTGGATGCGGCGGACCTGTGGTTCACGCTTGCCGCCGGCCGGCGCCGCTTCGCGACGCGCGCCGTCGTCCTGGCGGTTTCGCGCACAGAGGCCGCCGCGGCTCTGCGCGCCTTGCGCGAGGCCGACCTCCTCTTCGCCGACCGCGACGGCAAGGCTCTTTCCGGGAAAGGTCATTCCCCGGCCGTGCAATTTGCCGACCAACCGTCGTTCGCGGGCGCCCGCGCTTTCGCCGCGGCCTGGCTGACCGGCGAACCCTCCGCCGCCGATACGCTGCTGCCGCCGGGACGGCACCAGCGCCTGCCGCTGCCCACGTATGTGTTCGACCGCGAGGTTTACTGGGTGGAGCCGTCCCAGAGCGCACCGGAACCGGCACCAGCGGAGACGGAGGTCCCGGCCAAGCTGCCCGTGCATGAGTGGTTTTACTTCCCCAGTTGGGAGCGCGTGCCAGCGCGGCGCGACGAATCCGCGGCGGATGCGCCCATCCTCATCTTGCATCACGGCAGCGCCGTCGAAACCCGCTGGATGGACGCCCTGCGCGCTGCGAAAATTAAATTTACCGCCTGCACGGGCGGCCGGGGACTCGAAAGTGCGCTCGCCGGGTTGGCGCGGCGCGAGGGTCTGCCGGCGCAGTGCTGGCACCTCGCCGCCCTGGGCTTCGCGCCGGCCGGCCCGGAGAATTATGCGCGGCGCCTGCACGCTCTGCTCGCCGACATTCGCGCGCTGGCCGCCGCGCGGCGCGAACAGCCGACCAAACTCCTGCTCCCCGCTCCGCAGACCGGCGGCCCGGACGCGGCGCCGGTTCCGGACTTCGCCTACCTGGATGCCGCCGGTGCGGTCATCCCGCACGAATACGGCACCATCGCCGTGAAGGTGCTGCATATCGATCCTGCCGCCGGCGACGAGACGGCCCTGCGCATGGCGTGCTCAGTGGCCGGATTGCCCGACAACGACCGGATTCTCGCGCTGTGGGACGGGAAACTCTGGCGACGAATCTTTTCCCCCTTGCCGGACTGCCGCTCCGAAAACGGCGCGGCGCGGCTCAAGCCGGGAGGCGTGTACCTGATCACCGGCGGACTCGGCGGCATGGGCCTGACGTTTGCCGGCCAGCTGGCGCGCACCGCCAAGGCCCGCCTCGTGCTCATCTCCCGCCATGAGCCCGACGCCACTCAGCGCGAGGCCCTGCGAACGCTGGAGGCCGTAGGCGCGCAAGTGCGCACCGCCGTGCTCGACCTCGCCGAGGCCGGAGCCCTCCGCGCCCTTGTGGACGACGTCTGCGCGCGCTGGGGCCGCATCGACGGCGTGATCCACGCCGCCGGCGTGGCCGGTGGCAGCCTGGTGGCCAGGACGCAGCCCGACGAGATCGAGCGAGTCCTGCGCGCCAAGGTAGCCGGGACCGAAGCCCTCGCCGACGTCTTGCAAGGACGCGAGCCGGCTTTCGTCATCCTGTGCTCTTCTCTCACCGCTTCGCTCGGAGGAGCTGGACAGATTGCCTACGCGGCGGCCAACACCTGGATGGATGCCTTTGCGGCCGCGCAGTCCCGGCGCCGGCCCGGCGTCTGGACCTCGGTGCAATGGGACAGTTGGGCGGAGGTCGGCATGGCGGCCCGCGCCGGCGCGAGCATGAAAACCAACTCCGCTGCGCGCGCGCTTCTGAAAGAGTGGACGATCACGCCCGCGGCCTACTGGCCGTGGGGCGAACACCGCATCGGCGGAGTGGCCACGCTCCCGGGCACGGCCTATCTGGAACTGTTCGTCCAGGCGCTAGGCGCCCCTGTGCTTGAACTCGGCACGGTGATGCTGGTCGAGCCGCTGGTCGCTGGCGGCGAAGATTCCCGGACGGTGCAGGTGCTGCGCGAAGGCGACGAGCTGATCATCCAAACCTCCGACGGAACGCACGTGCGCGAACATGCGCGCGCCCGCCATCGCGGCACGCCCGCCGCGTCCGCGCTGGAACCGCTGGCGGCGATCCTGGCCCGCTGCCCGGAGCCGTTGATGCAAAACCGGCAAGAGCCGGGGCAGGGCATTGTCATCGAAGCCGGTCCACGATGGACGCTCATCGGCGATTATCGCAAAGGCCGCGATGAAACCATCGCCCGGCTCGAACTGCCGGCCCGCTTCACCGGCGACCTGGCGGAGCATCCGCTCCATCCCGCGCTGCTGGACATTGCCATTTCGCACTACATCGCCGGCGTCGAAGGCGGAACCGGGCTGCTGCCCTGGCGCTATGCGACGGTGCGCGTGGTGGCGCCGCTCGAGCGCATCATTTTCAGCCATGTGCGGCTGCGCAGCCGCAGCGAACGCTCCCTCGTGCTGGACGCCGACCTGCGGGACCCGGCCGGGCGCCTGCTCGTGCAGATCGAAGGTTACACATTGCTGCGCGTCGGCGCTTCGGGCGGCGCCGGCCCGGCCCGGCCCGATAACCCGGCGTTTCCGGCGAATCCCTTCGCCCTGACCCCGGCCGAAGGCGCCGACGTGTTCCTGCGCGCGCTCGATGCGGCCGAACCCGTGGTTTGCATCAGCACGGTGGCATGGAAACACGCCGACCGACCGGCCCCGCTGCCGGGTACGGACGATCACCGGGACGAGGAACGCGCGCCGAGCACACGCAAACTCCGGCCGGAAATCGCCACGCCGTTTCGCGCCGCCGCCACCGAGGCCGAGAAGCTCATGGCCGGGGTGTGGGAGGAAGTGCTGGGTTATGAACACTTGGGCATGGAGGACGACCTTTTCGACCTGGGCGCGGATTCCCTCACCGCCCTGCAGGCTTCGGCCAGATTGCAGGAGCTGACGGGCCGCGACCTTTCCCTGGAGCGCTTTTTTGCCCGCGCCACCATCGCCCATCTCGCCGAGGACCTGCCGGCCCCGTTTGCCTCCGCGCCGGCCGCCACCGGGGAAAGCTGGGAGGAGGGCGAGCTGTGAGCCTGGCCTTGCTGCTGGATGACCTGACGGAGCGCCGCATCGAGCTGCGCGTCGAAAATGGCAGGTTGCGTTACAAAGCGCCGGAAGGCGCCTTGACGCCCGAGCTGCGTGAACGCATCGGCGCGCACAAGGAGGCCCTGCTCCGCCATCTCTCGGGCCAGATGCCGCTCGAACCGGAAATTCTGCGCAGCCCGGTTTCGGCGGCACAGGAGCGACTTTGGTTTGTCCACCAGATGCAGGGGCCGAACTACACCTATAACATACCGCTGGACCTGCGCCTGCGCGGCCCGCTGGACCGCGCCGCCCTGCGCGCGGCCCTGGACGACCTGGTGCGCCGCCACCAATCCCTGCGCTGCTGCTTCGAGCCCGGCGGCGAAACGCTGCGCCTGGCGATCCGGCGCGACCTGCGCGCGCCGTGGGAGGAAACGGATCTCTCCGCCGTGGCCGAGACAGACCGCCGGAAGCGCCTCGACGAAGGCGTGCGCGAGGTGGCGCTGCACTGCTTCGATCTCGCCCAGGCCCCGCTCATGCGCGCCCGGTTGATCCGGCTCGATCCGGAAGAACACGTTCTGGCCTTGAATTTCCACCATAGCGCCGTCGACGGCTGGTCGATCGGCGTCATCCTGCAGGAAATCGCCGCCGGCTACGAAGCGCGTCTGGCAGGACGCGCCGCGGAACTGCCGCCGCTCCGGTGGCAGTATACCGACTACGTGGAATGGCAGGAGCGGCTCCGCCGCAACGGAACCATGGATGTAGACCTGGCGTTTTGGCGTGAGCGCCTGGCCGGCGCGCCCGACTGCACCACCCTGCCGGCGGACAAGCGGCGGCCGTCCGTGCAGAATTTCGCGGGCGCGTTCGTGCCGCTGGCCATCGATGCCGCCAGGACCGCGCGCCTGCGGGCGAAGGCCCGCGAATGGAGCGCCTCGCTCAACCACCTCACGCTGGCGGCCACCGCCATCCTCCTGGCGGATTTTTCCGGGAGCAACGATCTGGTCGTCGGCCTGCCGCTCGCCAACCGTACGCGGCGGGAACTGGAGCCCATCATCGGCATGTTCGTCAATATCGTGCCTCTGCGCCTCACCCTCGATCCGGCGGTTTCCTTCGGCAAGCTGGTGGCGCAGGTCAAGCAGGCCGTAACCGAGGCAATGACCCACTGCCACCTGCCCTTCGAGCGCCTGGTCGAGGCCATCAGTGTGAAGCGGGACCTGAGCCTGAGCCCCGTCTATCAGGTGGCGTACAATTTCCTGCCGCCGATGGAAAACCGGACCACGTTCGGCGGGTTGCAGGTGGAGCCGCTGCCGATTTCGGGCGAAGGCATTTCGAAATACGATTGCACGTTCTACCTGGAGGAGAGCGCCGGCGGCATTTTTGGCCACATCGAATACGCCACGAGCCTCTACCGGCGCGAGACGGTTGAGCGCTGGGCGCAAGCGTTCGAATCCATCCTCGCCGCCATGCTGGAGGATTCCGGCACGTCCTTCGGAGCGCGTCCCCGCTTCGCGGCAACCGGGCGCGATCAACTCGAGGCCTGGTGCGCGGGTCCGATCGTGCCGATTCCGGAAGCGTCACCCTGGACCCGCTTCGAGGAAATGGCGCGGCGCGCGCCCGACGCCACGGCGCTGGAAGAGGACGGGCGGCGCATGAGCTATGCCGAGCTGGCCAGAAGGGCGGAGATCATCTCGGCCAAGCTGGCCGGGCACGGCATCGGCCGGGGGGATCGCGTGGGGCTGGTCCTTCCGCGCGGATGCGACCACGTGGCGGCGATGCTGGGGGTGGTCCGCCGCGGCGCGGTGTTCGTGCCGTTCGACGGAGCGCATCCGCGCGAGCGGCTGGCGATGATGGCCGCGCAGGCGCGCCTCGGCGCCGTCGTCTGCCGGCCCGGCAACCCGGCGGCGGAGGTGCTTTCGCCCGTGCAGATCCGGATCGACGCCGGGACCTGGAGCAAACGTCCGGAACCGCCCCCAGCCGTTCACGCGGCGCTCGCAGATCCACTGTACATAATTTTCACCTCCGGCTCCACCGGCGGGCCGAAAGCCGTGGACGTGCCGTGGCGGGGCCTGTGCAATCTCGTCCAGAGTTTCCTCCGCGCGTTCGGCGTGGCGCCACAGGAGCGCTGCTCGCAGATCGCCTCGCTCAGCTTCGACGCCAGCCTTTTCGAGATCTGGCCTCCGCTTCTCGGCGGCGGAACCCTGGTTTTCGTTCCGGAGGACGTGAAGCTGGACCCGGAGGCGCTGCGCGACTGGATTCTGCGCGAACGCATCGGCGTGCATTTCAGCCCCACGCCGCTGGCCGAGGAACTGCTGGAGTTCGACTGGCCGGCGGACACGCCGTTGAGGTTGCTCATGACCGGCGGTCAAGCCCTGCATAAATATCCGCGCGCCGGCCTGCCTTTCCGCCTGTCGAACAATTACGGCCCCACGGAGACGAGTATCGCGGTCACGTGGTGCGTGGTGGAGGCGAAACCGGACGGTGCGAATCTTCCGGCCATCGGCCGCCCGATCGACAACACCCGCATTGCCCTCCTCGACCCAGCGGGCCGGCGCGTGCCGCCCGGCGCCACGGGCGAATTGTGGATCGCGGGCGCCGGCGTCGCGCGAGGATACTTCGGCCATCCCGAGGCGACCGCGCGCAGCTTCGTCACACTGCCCGGCGATCCGGCCACCACGTGGTACCGCAGCGGAGATCTCGTGCGGATGCAGCCCGGCGGGGAGCTCGAGTTCGTCGGCCGGGCCGACGGGCAAATAAAATTGCGCGGACACCGGATCGAGCCCGGCGAAGTGGAAAACGCCATCCGGCGCGTCCCGGGAGTGCGCCAGGCAGCCATCCGCCTCGAAGGCGAGCAACTGGTGGCCTATGTGGAAAACGACGGAACCGGCGTGGAGGAAATCCGCCGGCAAGCCGCGGCGATGCTGCCGGACTATATGCTTCCCGCGCATGTCGTCGCGCTGGACAAACTCCCGCGGCAAAGCAGCGGCAAGATCGATCTCCAAGCCCTTCCTCTTTATAACCCGCCCGCCGCGATCGAGGCCAACGCCTCGGAAACGGCCAGCGAGACGGAAGCCGCGGTCGCGCGCGCGTGGACCACGGTCCTGAAGCGTCCGGCGCGGCGTTGGGACGACAATTTTTTCGACCTGGGCGGGCATTCCTTGATGCTCGTGCGCCTGAAGGAGCAGATCCGGAAGGAAACGGGGCGCGAAATCGGCATCCTCGATCTGTTCCGCAATCCCACGATCGCCCGGCAGGCCGCCTTCCTGCATCATGGCGCGGCGGACACAAAACTCGCGCCGCGCCAGACCGCGCGCCGCGCCGCGCCCGCTGGCAGCATCGCCATCATCGGCATGGCCGGCCGCTTCCCGGAGGCGGACAACATCGAGGCATTCTGGGAAAACCTTTGCTCAGGGCGCGATTGCATCCGCACGTTCAGCCGTGAGGAACTGCTCAGCGCCGGCGTCCCGCCGGAACTCGCGGACCGGCCGGATTACGTGCCCGCCAACGCCATCCTGCGGGACATCGACCGCTTCGACGCGGACTTCTTCGGCATCTCCGCGCGCGAAGCCGAGGTCATCGACCCGCAGCAGCGCCTTCTGCTGGAGGAAGCGTGGCACACGTTCGAGGACGCCGGCTACGATCCGGCGTGCATCGAAGGGCGCGTGGGCGTGTTCGTGGGCTCCAGCCTCAACGGCTACCTGATCGAGAACGTGCTGCCGCGCCGCGACATCGTGGAAAAGCTGGGCGGCTTCACGGTCTTGATCCACAACGACAAGGATTTCGCCGCCACGCGCCTCTCGTACAAGCTGGACCTGCGCGGCCCCAGTGTCAGCGTCAACACGGCCTGCTCGACGTCGCTGGTGGCCGTCCACCAGGCAGTCACGGCGCTGCGCGATGGCCAGTGCGAAATGGCGCTGGCAGGCGGGGCGTGCGTGCGTTCCCGGCAAATCGACGGCTATCGCTACGAGGAAGGCGGCGTGCTTTCCCGTGACGGCAAGTGCCGCGCCTTCGACGCGGCAGCCACGGGCATGGTGGGAGGCAACGGCGTGGCGCTGGTGCTGCTCAAGCCGCTGGCGCAAGCGTTGGCCGACGGCGACCACATCCATGCCGTGATCAAGGGCATCGCCGCCAACAACGACGGGGCGGACAAGGTGGGCTTCACCGCGCCCGGCATCCGCGGCCAATCGCTCGTCATCCGCGATGCTTTGGAACGCGCGGACGTGGACCCGCAAGCGGTGCTCTATGTCGAGGCGCATGGCACCGGCACGCAGCTTGGCGACTCCATCGAAGTGGCAGCACTCGCCGAAAACTATGCCCCCACGGGCCGGCGGGCCCCGCCGTTGTACCTCGGCTCGGTCAAGACCAACGTCGGACATCTCGACGCCGCCGCCGGCGCGGCGGGGCTGATCAAGACAGCGCTCTGTCTGCGCGAACGCATGCGGGTTCCCAGCCTTCATTTCCGCGCGCCCAATCCGCAAATCCACTGGCCTGGAGACGGCTTCAAGGTTTGCACCGAAACCGAGTCTTTTCCGGAAAGCATCAAGCCTCTGCGCGCCGCCGTCAGCTCGCTCGGCATCGGGGGCACGAATGTTCATGCCGTGCTGGAAGAAGCTCCCGCCCGATCCGACGGTGACGGACCAGCCACGGCTTCGCCGGCGCTGCTGCTCCTATCCGGCAAAAGCCCAAAGGCGCTCCATGCCCAGGTTGCGACGATGGCGGACTGGATGGCGCAGCATCAGGACGCGCGCCTGCGCGACGTGGCCCACACGCTGGCCTTCGGGCGGCGTCATTGGGAGAGCCGCGACGCCGTCTGCGCAGCCAGCGCGGCGGAAGCCGCCGGCCTGCTGGCCGAGCCGCGGCCGCCGGTGGACCAGGCCGACAGCGTGGCGTTCATGTTCACCGGCATGGGCCCGCACAAGCCCGGCATGGCCCGCGTGCTTTACGGGCGCTCGCCCATGTGCAAAACCAGCATCGACGAATGCGCGGGCATTCTGCAGCCCATCCTCGGGCTGGATATCCGGGAGCCGCTGCTGGCCTCGCCCGACGATGCTGCCGCAGACGCGCTGCTTAACGAACACCGCATCGGCCAGCCGGTGGTCTTCGCCTTTGAATACGCCCTGGCCCGATTTTGGATGGACCTGGGGATCTCGCCCTCGGTGCTCATCGGACACAGCCTGGGCGAATGGGTGGCGGCGTGCCTCGCGGGCGTATTCGAGCTGCCCGATGCGCTGCGTCTGGTCAGCCTGCGCGGCGGGCTCATGGACGGCCAGTCGCAGGGCGCGATGCTCGCCGTGAACCTGGGCGAGGCGGAGGTGGCGGCGCGTCTGCCTGCGACGCTGGACATCGCCACGGTCAACGCGCGGGACCAGATCGTCGTCGCCGGGCCGGCCGAAGCGGTTGACCATTTCGCCGCGCAACTCGAAGCGGAAGGGATTCGATGCAAACGGCTCCAAGTCACCCTGGCCGCCCACTCCTCGCTGATGGCGCCGATGCTGGACCGCTTCCGCGCTGCCATCGCCGACACGCCGCGCCACGCGCCGCAGCCCGGCCGGACCGTCGTGTCCAACCTCACGGGCGGTTATCTCGATGCCGAGCACCTGCAAAGTCCGGATTACTGGACCGAGCACCTGCGCCGCTGCGTGCGCTTCGCCGACGGCCTGGCCACGCTGTGGGCGCGCCCGGGACTGGCGCTGCTGGAATGCGGCCCTTCGCACACGCTGTGCAACCTCGCGCTGCGCGACGCCCGCCGGTCCGACCACCGCGCGATCGCGGCCAGCCTCGATGGCGAGGACGCCCCCGAAACGGAGTGGCGCCGCGTGCTGGAGACCGCCGGGACGTTGTGGCGGGCCGGGCTGCCGCTCGATCTCGACAAGCTTTTCGCCCTGCAAGGCAAAGGCCGGCGCATCCCGTTGCCTGGATACGCCTTCCAGCGCAAACGCTACTGGCTGGACGCCGTGATCATGACCGGGGCCGAACCCCAGCCGGCGTCCGCGGCGGCAGCGGAGGAACCCGACGCCCCCGACCCTGTCGTCTCGAACGCCAGTCCCGCCGAAGCGCGCGTGATCGCCGTCATGCGCGAATTGCTCGGGCCGGTGCATCTCTCGCGCCAGAGCGATTTTTTCCTGAGCGGCGGCGATTCCCTGCTGGCCGTCCGGCTGGCGGCGCGCGTCGGCGAAGCCTTCGGCGCCCGCCTGACCCGCGCCCAGATCATGGCCGCCAAAACGCCGGCCAGGATCGCCGGCCTGCTGGCGGACAACGGCGCCGAGACGAAAACGGCGGACCAGGGCGCGTCCTGCCTCGTCCGCTTATGGGACGGCGATGACACGCTGACACCCATTGTGCTCATTCACGCCGTGGGCGGCGGCATTTTCATCTACCGTGAGTTGCTGCAGGCGCTCGCCACGTCCCATCCCGTGTACGGGCTCCAAGCGCCCGGCCTGTGGGACGAGGGGAAGCCCATCGCCAGCCTGGGTGAACAGGCCGCGCACTACCATGCCTGCCTGCTGCGGGCGGGCATCAAGCGCCCCGTGATGATCGCCGGCAGCTCCTACGGCGGCATCGTGGCTTACGAGCTCGACCGCCTCTACCGCCAGGCGGGTCACGCCACCCCGCTGGTCGCGCTCTTCGACTCCCCCGGCCCCGGCCACATGCCCCAGCGCCTCGAAGGTGAGGCCGAAATCTGCGCCTACCTGCTCGCCCGCGACAACCCGGGCCGGGACTTCGCCGCCGACCTCGGCCGCATGCAGGCGTTGGATCACGCCGGACGCTTCGCGCTGCTGCTGAAAAGCATGCAGGAAGCCGGCAGGTCCCAGGCGACGGCGGATGACGTCGAACGGCAGGTCCGTGTTTTCCGGCAGAATCTGGTCAACATGTGGAACTGGGCTCCGACGCCACACTCCACCCGGCTTCTGTTCTTCAAGGCCGCGGAGCACATGTCGCTGCTCGCCCGCGAGCCCGAAAGAGCGTGGATTTCCCTGGCCAGCGCGGGCCTTGAAATCATCTCCGTCCCCGGCAACCACTCCTCGATGCTTTCCTTCCCGCACGTGAATTTCCTCGCTGGAGAAATCATTCGCAGATTGTCATCCCTGCCGGTGACCGTGTAATAACATCCGCCCCCTTCCCCGACAACCCCAACCTCCCATGTCAGACCATGCCACGTTCAGGGAAAAAATGATCGAGCGATTTGCCGCCAACTGGGCGCGCGTCCGCCATACGATCCGGAACTATTTCATCTTGGTTTTCCTGTTGGCGCTGCTGCTCTTTGCCGCCTTCTTCAATCGCATCGTCATTTTCGTGCATCCGGGCGAAGAGGGGGTGATTTGGAAACCATTCTTCGGCGGCACGCAGACCGACCGCATCTACAAGGAGGGCCTGCAACTGCTCTGGCCGTGGAACAAGCTCTACATCTATAACGTCCGCATCCAACAGATCGCGCACGACTTCGACGCGCTGTCCAAGAACGGCCTGCCCATCCATTTCGAAGTCTCGATCCGCTATCAGCCCATCCGGGAGACCCTGCCGGTTCTGCACCAGGAAATCGGTCCCGACTACGTGGAGAAGGTGGTCAAGCCCGAGGTGCAGGCGCACGTGCGCAAGGTCGTGGCCAATTATCTGCCCGAGGAAATCTACACCTCCGAAGGCTACCTGCTTCAAATCATCCGGCAGGGCGCCATGGCTGCGCTCGACGAACGGAACATCTCGCTCGATGACCTGCTGATCAAGCGCATGGCCTTGCCCGAAGCCATCCGCAACGCCATCGAGCGCAAGCTCTCCTCGGAACAGCTTTCGCTGCAATACGACTATATCCTGATCAAGGAGCGCAAGGAGGCCGAGCGAAAGCGCATCGAGGCGATGGGCATACGCGACTTCCAGCGCATTTCCGGCGAAGGCGGCATGTTCGGACAATACCTGAATTTCTACGGCATCGAGGCCACGCTGGAACTGGCCAAGTCGCCCAACAGCAAGACCCTGCTCATCGGCAATCGCGACAATGGCCTGCCTCTCCTGTTCAACCTGCCCGCCTCCGATCCGGCTCCAGGCGCCAGCCTGCCCAAGGAAACGGATATCAATACCCTCTTAAGCAAGGAGACCAAAGACCTGCTCGAGGAAAAACGCCTGCCGGAAGCATCCACGAAGCCCGAGGTGCAAGATGGAGAACGGTAATCTCATCCGCAGCATACTCGCCTGGCTGACGGGCTTGGCGGCGGCATGCGCCCTGGTTTTGTCGCCGGGTTGCTCCAAGCAGGTGCTGAACAAGGAAGCCGCGCGCGGACTGGCCAAGGATCCTTATCCCATCGCGCCCAAAAATATGGCGCCAGTGCTGCGAGTCCTCGTCTGGCCGGATACCCTCCTGGAGGAAAACAAGGAAGGCTTCGAACGCCGGTACGGCGTGAAGCTGGAGATCGACACCTTCATCAACGACGATGATGCCTACGGGAAGATCACCCGGGAGCCGTCGAGATGGGATTTGGTCATGGTTACCCAGTACATGGCCAACCGGATGCGGAACGAAGGTCTGCTGGCACCGGTGCCGAAGATCAATCAGCACATCTACCAGTACATCGATACGTCGCTGTTGAACCAGAATGCCGATCCGCAGATGCAGTATTTCATCCCCTTCGATTACGCCGCCCTGGGCATATCGTTCAACATCGACTACGTGGCCGGCTTCCCCCGGAAATGGGAGTACCTGGCCGATCACAAAAACAATCCTTACCTCTATGGGCGGATCGTGATGACGGACGATATGCGCTATGCCATGGCGGTGGCCATGCTCTACACCGGCCTCGATCCCGCGAGCACCAACCCCCAGGACATCAAAACGGCCAAGGAGATGCTGATCCGCAACGTGAGGAATTTGGGATTGAGATTTCTCCCGGACGCGAAAATCAGGACCGCGATGGTGAGCGGCGAGGCGCTCTTGGCGATCACGTGGAGCGGCGAGGCTGCGGCCATTCTCAGAAAAAAACCGGCCTGCCGCTTCCTGATTCCAGAGGGGAAGTGCGTCGTGACCGTCGACGGATTCTGCATTCCCAGGGGTTCGGCCAGCCCGGAAACGGCGGCGCTGTTCATCGAATACATGCTCCATCCGTACAACTCGATGCTGGTCGCCAATGGCTGCCAGTATGCGTCGGTCAACCTGCGTACCATGAAATATGTCGACCGCTTCGTCATCAACGGCCCGAGCTGCATGCTGGCACCGCCCCAAGACCAGATCCACATGACGCAGCTCGATCGCGAGGAGCTGCGGCTTTACCAGGAGGCCTGGGCCGAGGTGAAGCGGGCCGCACTCGACGCCAACCGGGTCCAGATGATCCCGCTGCAGTAACCGATGAAACGTTTTCTTCAGTTTCTCAAAAAAGAGAGCACGGATTTTCGCACGCCTCTGTTGGTGGCGATCGTCGCGGCCGGCATCATCAACGGCATCGGCGTCATGGTGGCCGTGCAAGCCGTAGGCTCGCTCCAGCCGGGCCGGATCAACACCTCGGCGTTCATCCTGTTCGCCGCCTGCATTGTCGGTTACTGGATCAGCAAGGAGTTGGTGCTCAATCGCACCACGATCATCCTCGAGCAAATCATCGAGCGCCTGCGCCTGCGCATCCTGTATAAAATCAGGGAGACGGACTTGCTGCCCTTCGAGGGCATGGACCGGGGCCGCATCTACGCGACGCTGTCGAGCGACGCGGTCGGCATCTCGACCTCCGCCGGCCTGGTGATCAACGCCAGTTCGTCACTGGTGATGCTCATCTTCACTTTCCTGCTGCTCGCCAGCATTTCCGTCAACGCGCTGATGATGACCGTGATCCTCGTGGGCATTGTGATCGTCTACTACATGCGGTACAGCCGTTACGTGGGCGAACAGCTCGCCTGCGCCACCACCAAGGAGAATGAGTTCTTCGAAAACCTGAACGGCCTGCTCAGCGGCTTCAAGGAGCTCAAGCTCAACCGCGACAAGCGCAACGACTACTTCGGCGAGGAAATCGAGCAGGTCGTGCATGCCACCAACGTGCACCGGGCGGATGCGGGCAAGGCCATGAACCATTCCCTGCTCATTGCGCACACGTACCTTTTCTTCACCCTCGCGGGTCTGATTTTCGTGCTGCCCGTGCTGTCGCCGTCCGAAACGTCGATCATTCCCATGCTGGTGCCGGTCATTCTTTTTGCCGCCGGCCCGCTGGCCGACGTGGTGTCGTCGATTCCCGCCCTGTCCAAGGCCGAAGCATCCATCGCCAACATCTATCAACTTGAGGAAGGCATCGACCGGCGCATCGAGGAAATGGCCTCGATCGCGGGTTCCCCCTCTTACCTCCCTCCGCCGCCGGTCTTCGCCACGCTGAAGTGCGAAGGACTGGCCTTCCAATATCCCAACGGTGGCCAACATCCGTTCCAGATTCAACCCGCCGATTTCGAAATCAAGGCCGGGCAGATCGTGTTCCTTGTCGGCGGCAATGGCTCCGGCAAATCCACCCTCCTCAAGCTGCTGACCGGCCTTTACCGGCCGGCGAGCGGACGCCTTCTGCTCAACGGCGAGGAGATCCATGAGAACAACGTCACCCAGCTCCGCGAGATGTTCTCCCCGATCTTCACGGACTTCTACCTGTTCAAGCGCATTCTCGGCCGGCAATCGGCGGACGAAAACCGCATTGGTGAACTCCTGGCCCGCATGGAGCTCGCCGACCAGACTTCGATCGTCAACGGACGGGTGACGAACTTGAACCTCTCCACCGGCCAGCGAAAACGCCTGGCGCTCGTGCTTAGCACGCTGGACGATCGCCCCATCCATCTTTTCGACGAATGGGCCGCAGACCAGGACCCCGTATTCCGCAAATATTTCTACGAGGTCATGCTGCGCCAGATGGCCCGTGAGGGCAAAACCATCCTGGCCGCCACGCACGACGATCACTACTTCCACGTGGCGGACAAGGTGTATGCCATGGAATATGGCAGATTGATGGTCTATCAGCCTGCCATCCGCCAGACATGACCGGCGCCACGGCCAGTTCCCTCGCCAGATCTGGCGGCGGCGTGGCCGCAGCCAGCCTGCAGGCTTTTCTGCCTCCGGGCATGGCTGGTTGCCTGGATGAAGTCAAAGTGCTCGATGAACCGCTCCACGCCGAAGAAACGCCCGGCACGGAACGCATGGTTCCCACCCGCCTGCGCGAATACGTCGCTGGCCGGACGGCGGCCCACCGTGCCATCCGTGATCTGACGGGTAAGTCCGTGTCCGTGCCGAAAAACCCGGACCGCTCGCCTGCCTGGCCGGAAGGCCTGTGCGGTTCCTTGTCGCACAGCCGACGCTATGCCCTCTGTGTCGTCGCCAACCTCGCCCACCACCAAGCCATCGGGGTGGACATCGAGGAGGACTCGCGCCTGGAAGAAGACCTGTGGGATCAAGTCATGACCAAGACTGAACGGACGTTCCTCGATAGCCTGCCGCGGGAGCGCGCCGTACCGGCGGCTACCCTGCTCTTCAGCGCAAAAGAGGCCTATTACAAATGCCTGGCACAGTGCGTTGCAGCAAAGGACTTGTTCCCGGAACCCAACCGCGTCGAAACGTCCATTGATTTCGACGCCGGAACGCTTTTCTGTTTGAGCAGGGAAGACAAAAGCCTCCCGATAGCGGAGGGACGTTTCCTGCATTTCGACTGGCACTGGATCACGCTTTTTTACGTCCTCTCCCCTACGGCCCATTCTTCCAGTTCGCTGTGCCCACAGTTGGAGCACCGATTTAGTTGACACCCCCTCTCTTCAAAAGTAATTGGATTCCAGATTTAATACATAACCCCCATACACGCCATGAGCACCGAAACCATCGCCATCGAGGAAGCCATTCCAGAAATCGAAACCACTGAAACCCGAGCCCTCAAGCTCACCCGCCGTTATGCTCTCTGGAGCATGGGCGGTGGCTTGATCCCGGTTGTCGGTCTTGATATTGCCGCGATCATCACGGCCCAGATCAAGATGCTCCATGACATGTCCAAAATCTACGGCGTAGAGTTCAAGGAAAACCGCGCCAAGAGCATCGTGACAAGCCTCATCGGCAGCCTCGGCATCGTGCCGATCGGCACCGGTATCCTCTTCAGCGTGATCAAGCTTCTCCCGTTGGTGGGTCCGTTGGCGGCAACCGTCGCGCTGCCGGTCTCGGCCGGGGCCATCACCTACGCCACGGGCAAGGTCTTTATCACCCACTTCGAATCCGGTGGCACTTTCTTGGACCTCAATCCCGCCAAGATGAAAGCAGCCTACCGCAAGATGTTCGAGGAAGGCAAAGCGGTCATGACGAAGAAAAGCAAAGAAGCCGCAAAATAGCTTCTGACGCTCACCGGTAACAATTCAGACCGATGATCTTCCCCCCGCTAGTTTTCGTCATCCTGTACGTTGTTTTCTGCTGGCTGTTGGGATATCTGGGCCGGAACGCCAAGTTCGGGTTCTGGGGGAACTTTTGGGTCAGCGTGATTCTGACCCCCGTCATCGGCATCGTTGTGCTGCTCGCGCAAGACAGCCGCCCGGACCGCAACAAAGCCAACTCCCAAGCGCGCCAGCCGTAAGCATAATTCAAAAGCCGGTTTTTCGGCGCCTTAGGCCCGATCCCAGGAAAGGATCGGGCTTATTTTTGACCTGCGCTCCATGAGTGAATAAATCCGGATCGGAAAGAAAAATATCCTCCGAAGCTTCAGCGAAGGAGGACCTTGTACCCAGACCGGCGGAGGGGTTGATCTTTTTGCTTTCTGCCGCCAGGACCGGGATCTCCAGCCCGCGCCAGCCTACCCGGTTTTCAGGTCGCCCGGCCGCAGGCGTTTTACCCCGGTCCACTTGGCGCGGAAAAGTTCGTCCAGCGTCGCGCCCACCCCGGGCGGGAGGCGCTGGATCAGCTGCTCCACGGGTGGCAGGGCCTCCTCGGCAGCTTCGGGCGATTCCAGCCCTGCCTCCACCATCTCCGGTTCCCCCGCAGGCGGTGCTTCCCTCGGCACCACCGTCCCGGCCTCTTCCTCTGCGCCAGCCCCAGTTTCGGCCTTCGCTTTTCGACCTTGGCCTTTTCCGTCGAGCCGCGCCCCAAGTTCACTGATCAGGTCTTTTTTTTTTCACCGTTGGCGGCTGCAGGCACCTCGGCCGCCAGCGCCGAGAGCTCCTTGATGAGGCTGTCGATCGCCCGCGACCGGCTCGCCTCCACCGCCTTCAGGAGCGTGACCTCAAAATTGATTTTCTCCGCCAGGCCATGCTTCACGGCCTGCTCGCCCTCCCGCAGTCCGTCCAGCAGCCGCGTGATCTGCTCGGTCGTCAGGGCCGGGCCGCCGAGGGCGGTGCTCTGCCCGCCCCGGGCGATGGCGTCGAGCAGCGCGGCGCGCACCTGGCCCTGCAGGTCCACCAGCAGCCGGAACAGGTCGCGGCCGTTCTCGTCGCACTCGTCGACGATCGCCACGATCTTCTTGTGGTCGCCGGCGGCCAGCGCACCCGCCAGTTCGGCGATCTTCTCCGCCGCGACCAGGCCGTAGACGTCGAGTACGTCGGCTTCGCCGATGTCGGCGCCGCAAAAGGAGATCATCTGGTCAAAGATCGACTGCGCGTCGCGCATGCCCCCATCGGCCATGCGGGCGATGCTGGCCAGCGCGGCTTCGCTCACCTTGATCTTTTCCGCCGTGGCAATCTGCCGCAGCCGCGCCACGATCAGCTCGACGGGAATCGGCTTCAAATCGAAGCGCTGGCAGCGCGAGATGATGGTCGGCAGCACCTTCTGCACGTCGGTGGTGGCGAAGACGAATTTCACGTGCGCGGGCGGCTCCTCGAGGGTCTTGAGCAGGGCGTTGAACGCCGCGGCCGAGAGCATGTGCACCTCGTCGATGATGTAGACCTTGAACCGGCCCTGGGCCGGCGCGTAGCGCACCGTCTCGCGCAGCTCGCGCACCTGCTCGACGCCGTTGTTGGAGGCGCCGTCGATCTCGATCACGTCCAGGCACGAGCCCTCGGCGATGGCCTTGCAGATCGGGTCCTCCGGGTCGAAGTCGGCCTTCGGCCCGCCGGTGCAGTTGAGCGCCTTGGCAAAAATGCGGGCGGTCGAGGTCTTGCCCGTGCCGCGCGGCCCCACGAACAGGTAGGCGTGGGCGATGCGGTTGCGCGTGATGGCGTTCTTGAGGGTTCGCACCACGTGGTCCTGCCCCACGACGTCGACAAACGTCTGCGGCCGCCACTTGCGGGCAATCACCTGGTAACTGGTGGACACGTTGCGCTAGTCCAAGTCGGAACGGTCGCGGTGCAATCCCAAAAGTCAGAGTTCGGCGGTCAGCACTCAGCGCTCGGCGGTGCACCACCCCCAAGACGTCGTTCCCAACGCGCCCCTCGCCCCGCCGTGCTGCCTTCAACTCAAAGCTCAGAACCCAAAATCAGCAAAAGCGGCCAGGCACCCCACGGCACTGGCAGAACGTCGCTACCGTTGCTACCTTCCGGTCCTGGCGGAGTTCACGCGCCTGTCCATGCATGGGACCTGGCCAGGGCGCAAGGTGGGCCGCCCCCGGGCGACTGCAACACCTATTTTCGCGGCGGGCCCGGCCGGCCCTCGCCGGCGAATTCCGCCCTTGTGCCGCGGACGCCGCATGGTAGAGCTTTGGCCGCGAAGATGGCCCGCCTTGTACTTGGTCCGGCTCCCGCAGACTGACATGTCACCCCACTATCTCCTCCGCTGGCTGGGCTGCGTTTTGGGCCTCGGCCTGGCCGGCTGCTTCCTCTTTGATCCCGTCGGGGCGGCGATCAAAAAGCTGCACCATCCGGCGGCGGCCGTGCGGCGCAGCGCCATCGAGGCCCTCAATCAGCGGTACGACGACCGGGCCATCGCGCCGCTGATCACCTGCCTGAAGGACGAGGACGCCGGGGTGCGCCAGGCAGCCATCATGACACTGGGCCGATGGGGCCCGGCCCAGGCGGTCGTTCCGATTTGCGACTGTCTGCGGGATGCCTCGCCGGAGGTGGGCCGGACCGCCGCCGAGACCCTCGCCGTCCTTAATGATGCCCGGGCGGTCGAGCCGCTCATTGCCAGCCTGGCAACGGATGACACGGAGTTCCGCCGGGCGGCGATCACCGCGCTCGGCCGGCTCGGCTACGCCCGCGCCGGCAAGCCCTTGCTCGCCCGCCTCCAGGACCAGGATCCCGCCATCGCCGCCGTCGCGGCTGAGGCCCTGGGCGGTTTTTCCAATCTGAAGGTGACGGACGCCTTGATCGCCTGCCTGGCACAGGAGAGTGAGATGATCCGCCATTCCGCGCTGGATGCACTCTGCCGCATCGGAGCGCCGGCCGTGAAACCGCTCATCGCCTGCCTGAAAAATCCGCAGGGCAAAGGCCGGGCGCTGGCGGCCGAGGCCCTGGGCCGGATCGGCGATGCGCGCGCGATCGGTTCCCTGATTATTTGTCTGAAAGCACCAGTGTCGGCGGCCGGCAGCCAGGAGCCTGCCGCCGACATGAACGAGGAGGAGCCGACGGGCACGCCGGCTGACGCGGCCCTGGAGACCAGGCAAAAGGCCGCCGAAGCGCTGGGAAAACTGGGCCACCCGGCGGTAGCCCCATTGCTCGCCTGCCTGTCCGACCAGGATTCCGCGGTGCGCGGACTGGCCGCAACCGCCCTGGGCCAGCTTCATGATGCCCGCGCGATCAAACCGCTTATTGACTGCCTGGTGAGTCTTTCCGCCGGGGAGGCCGCGGACGAGGAGGAGGCCACGGAAGTGAATGTGCGCGAGTCCTTGATCGATGCGCTGACGAATCTGGGCGAACCGGTCATCACGCCGCTCAGCACCTGCCTGCAGGATGACAACCGCCGGCTGCGGCAAGACGCCGCGGAGGTGCTCGACCGGCTGCACTATCTTCCGCCGGATGCCGACGGGAAGGCGGCCTTTTTTATTCTGCGGCAGGCTTGGGACGAGTTGGTCAAACTGGGCGCCCCGGCGCTCAAGCCCCTGCTCGCGTGTCTCGACGACGAGGTTGCAGAGATCCGGCCGGGCGCAGCGGAGGCGCTGGGCAGGCTGGGCGACCGTCAGGCCGTCGATCCGCTGATCAAGTGTCTGCAAGACGAAGCCGTCAGCGTGCAGCAAAATGCCGCCACGGCCCTCGGCCTTCTCGGCGACCGGCGGGCGGTGGATCCGCTGATCGAGGCCTTCCAAAATGCCGACCCGATGGTGAAACGACCCGCGGCCGAGGCGCTTGGCCTCCTGGGCGACGCCAAGGCCACCGATGTCCTGACCGGCAGCCTCAAGGACGAGGATGCCGATCTGCGCCAGGTGTGCGCCCAGGCCCTGGGCAAACTGCAGTACCATCCGGCGCAGCCCGAGGACAACATCGTCTATCTCATCGCCCTCCAGTCGTGGGATGAGGTGGCCAAAATGGGGGCGCCCGCCCTGGAGCCGCTCGGCGCCTGCCTGTCGGACGGAAGCCTGGAGGTGCAACGGGGCGCCATCGCTGCCTTGGGGGAAATCGGCGACAAGCGCGCGATCGAACCCCTCAGCGGCGCGCTGCCCGATTGGGATCTTAACGCCGAGTTGGTGCCGGTGCTGGAACAGCTCGGCTGGAAACCGGCGTCGGAAACGGAGAAAGTCTACGCCTGGATCGGCCGGAAGGATGCCGAACACCTGAAGGCGCACTGGGAAATAACCCGGCGGGTCTTGCTGGATGATGTCGGTTCCAGCATCCACCGGCGACTGAAGAACGCCGTCTACAGCTTCCTGGCCATCGGCGAACCGAAGATCCTGGATGACCTGGTCCAGATCCTGGACAATCAGGACGACAAGGACATTGCCGAGACCTATTTGAACTGCGGTAACGAAAAATTGGCGCAAGCCGCCCGCGATTGGGCCTCCCGGAATGGCTACATGATCATCCCGATTTCTGGCAGCACCCATACCAGTTGGGGCTCGTGGTAGCTCTGCCGCGTGTCCCGGCGGAAGGATCGCTGCAGGAAGCCGGGGCAGTCTGGACGCGCGTAAACTATCCAGCCCCTGGCCTGGGGACACGAAGGCGCCCTGGCCGACAAGATCCATGAGCAAGCGGATCGGCATTAACCATTGTCATCCGTGCAACCCAGGAGTCTTTTCCTTGTCATGACGTCCGTGCCGGGGAAAACAGAAACGCTGAAGATCATCATCGCCAGCACGCCGAAGACTGGCAACACCTGGCTCAAGCTTCTCCTCAGTGAAATCTATGATCTGCCGCAGGTCGAACTGTTGCCCCGCCTTGAGCCTGGTGATTGGACCGCCCTGGGGCCGCGGTGGATCGCGCATCAGCACTTTCTGCCGGAACCGTTGCTGCGCGAATGGGGCCGGGAGCATGGCGTGATTTTTCTCACCACCATCCGTCATCCGGGCGATGTGCTGGTCTCGCTGCGGCATCACCTGCAAAATCAGGCGGTGCCGCCGACTGCAGAACCGTCCCAACCGGCCTCCATGCTGCTTGACGCCCCCTCCGCTTACGGCGAGCACACCTGGCGGTTTCTCGAGCATGGCTTTTACCTGGTTTTGCACGCCTCGATTTGCTGGTGGCGGGGCGGGTGGGCGGAGGCCGTCCGTTATGAAGATTTGTGTGCGCAGCCGGTCGCCACCCTCCGGGCGCTGACCAACCGGATTCTGCCGGTGCCAGAAGAGCGTCTTCAACAGGCCGTGGCCGCCTGTGAAATCACCCGTTTGCGCGAACGGAGCATGGCCGGCCAGAAATTCTTTCGCAAAGGGACGCCGGGAGGCTGGCGGACAGACCTGCCTCCTGAGATGCAGGAGTGGCTGGTCTCCGCCGAGCCCTATCGCACGCAACTGAACCTGCTGGGTTATCCGGTGTCGCCGGCGAAAACCCCGGAACCGATCCCGGAGCGGACCCGCGGACCGTTTGCCGCCGGGGGGCACTTCGCCAACGGGGTGAAAATCGCGCCGGTACTGGCCCGGCTTTTTGCAGAACTGCCCAAAAGCCTGAGTAAGCAATGGTCCGACCCGACCGCGGTGGGGAACGACTCGTTTTTTGCATGGCTCAACCGGCCGGCCGCGGCCGATCCGTCGGCCGGATCCGCGGTCCCCGTTGTTACGGAGCTAACCCACCAGCTCTATCGCATGCTTCCCGAACTGCAGAAGCTCTATCCGGATCCGTTCGGCCGGGATCGCATGTCGCTGAGCAACTGGCTGCTCTATTTCGGGATTGCAGGGTACGCTCTTCCTGACGTCGCATTTGCCTTGCCCGTCATTCGCTCCTACGCCGCTGGTCGTGTGATCTGAACCGACCAAGACGCACGCAGGGCCGACATCGGCTTCACCGTGTTACAAATTCAGTTTCGCGCGCGACCAGTGTCCAGTTCCCTGCCGGAGGTCAGGCTGCCAGCCGTGCCACCACCCGCTCGACGATGCCGTCCACGGCCCAGAGCCGGCCAATGCCCTCATAGCCGCAGGCGAGCATGCCTTCCTCGGGGCCGATGAATTCCACGCCGCGCGCCTTGAGCACGGCGACGTTGGCCGCGGTCGCGGGATGCGTCCACATCTTGCCGTTCATCGCCGGGGCGATCAGCACCGGGCAGCGGGTCATGAGATAAAGCGAACTCAGGAAATCCGGCGCGAGGCCGGCGGCGAACAGCGCCATCACGTCCGCCGTGGCCGGAGCCACCAGCAGCAGGTCCGCCTTCTCTGCCAGCTCAATGTGGCCGGGGCGCCAGCCGTTGCCCTCGTCCCACAGATCGGTTGCCACCGGCTGCCGCGCGAGGGTCTGCAGGGTGAGCGGCGTGATGAACTTTTGGGCCGCCGCTGTCATGACCGGCGTCACCTCCGCCCCGAGTTTGCCCAGCCGGCTGGTCAGGTCGGCGGCCTTGTAGGCTGCGATGGATCCGGTCACTCCCAGGACGATCTTCTTGCCTGCCAGCGGTTGCTCCATGCGGGCAGGAAACCAGCGGGCCGGGGCACCCGCAAGCCCGCAATCCGCCGGTGCCTTTGGCAATCAAAAGGTGGGGCGCGCTCCGAGAGCGCCGCAGCGCGTTCTGCTGGCTCTACCTTTAGCTGCGGCATCAGCCGCAGCAGGATTCCGCCGGCCCCAGCCGTCTGGGCGCCGGCTCAAGTTCCGGCGGGTTTTTCGCCGGGAGGAGAATCGGGGGGCGGCGGAGGGGGCGGATGGCCGTCCGGCGGCGGACCCGGAGGCCGGTCCCGGTCGCCATGCAGGTTCCGCTGCTCCTGCCTCTGTCTCCTCGCCTCCCGGCGATCCTTCAAGATCTGTCCGTATTTGATCCGCTGTTCCGGAGTCAGCTCCGCGGCGATGTCCGTCTCCATGCGCTGGAGGATCTCATGCCCCGCGCGCATCGACTGGCGGCGCAGCCGGGCCAGTTCCTCCATGTTGCGCTTCACGATGGGCTGGATGCGCGCCCGCTGCTCGGGCGTAAGTTTCAGCTCCTGGGCGACACGCTCCATCTGCCTGGCGCCCCAGGCCTCGATCCGCGGTGAATGCGGCATCCGTCTCTGCACCACGCGATAGGCCACCAGTCCACCGCTGACGCCACCGGCGGCAAAGATGGCAATCAGCACGAGACAGATCTGCCAGGGCTTGTTCATGGTGATCATGAGGAGCTGAGCACCTCGGAAACAGGGTCGGTCAGGCCCTGCTCATCCTCCTCGCCGCCGGCAAAAGCAACATAATTGGCCGCCATGCTGGCCAGCATCAGCACCCCGGCCACCCAGAGCGCGCGGACCGAGAAGCGCCCGAAGACCGCCCGCAGCGCGGGTTGCGGCGCGCCCCAGGCGCGGGCGGCGATGCGCGTGGCAAAGCCATACGGCGCCCCGTCGTCCGCCGGCGGCGCCTGCCGGGCGGCCGTGACCAGTTTCTGCCATCGGGATGCGAAGTCCTTCATGAGCGCTCCTCTCGTTCTAATTCCTCAAATAGTTTTTTCAATTTCCGTCTGGCCCGGAAGGCACGCACCTTGACGAGCGAGGGATTCCAGCCGGTGATCCCGCTGATTTCAACCACGCTGCGCTGTTCGAGATCAAGCAGTTGCAGGACAAGCCGGTCCTCCGGCTTGAGCTGGCCGAGCAGCTTCGTGACCAACTCGCGGGCGGCAAGCGCTTCATTTGCCGCCACGGCGCCCTCACTGGTCAGAACCGAGTCCAGCACCTCGGCCTCCTTTTCCGAAAGGTCGGCCCAGCGAAACTCCGGCCGGCGCTTCTGCGCGCGCAGCTGGTCGATGCAGGTCGTCACCGCGATCCGCGACACCCAGTGCGTGAAGGCCACCGCGCCCTTGTACTGATCCAGCCGGGTGAACATCTTCAAGAAAACCTCCTGGGCCAGATCCTCCTCCGCGACGCGACGCGGCAGGTGGGCGCGCACGATGCGGATGACCAGCGGGTATAGGTGATCGACGAGTTCGCGGGCCGCGAGCTGGTCGCGCTGGCGCACCCGTTCGAGGCAGACGGCAAAGTCGAACGTCTCGTCAGCCATAACTCCTGGAGGCCAGCGTCATGCATACCGTCAGAGACGCTGCCCGGACGCGCCCAGTTACTGGTTGCCGCTGGAACATAGCGCACCTTTTACACTGGCGCCGCTACCGCCCAAGGCAAATCGCTCCCCGGCGCGGATTCCGCCACTTGACACCCCTGCCGACGGTCTCCTTACTCCCGCTTCCGCAAATGACTGACCGACTGCAGGCGTTTCGACTTATCTAGGCGCACGATCTCCGGAAACTGCGTAGCAGTTGATCGTGCGTCCGCCTGTTTGCTCCTTGTCCGCGCCGGCCTCCGGGTTGGTCGTGCGGCGCTTTCCTGTCCACGGTCTTGCTTCCCTCTTTCCTGTTTTCCCGCTAATACCTGATCTTTCCCTCCATGCAACCTGCTCCTGTCACGAAATACCGGCCGTTTCCGCCGGTCGACCTGCCCAACCGCCAGTGGCCCGGCCGCACCATCACCCGTCCGCCTGTCTGGTGCAGTGTGGACCTCCGCGACGGCAACCAGGCCCTCGCCATCCCGATGGATGTCGACGAAAAGCTCGAATTCTTCGATCTGCTGGTGCGGATCGGCTTCAAGGAGATCGAAGTCGGCTTCCCCTCGGCGTCGCAGACCGAGTTCGATTTCGTCCGCCGGCTGATTGAGGAGGATCGCATCCCCGGCGATGTCGCCATCCAGGTGCTCTGCCAGTGCCGCGAGGACCTCATCACCCGCACGGTCGAGTCGATCGCGGGGGCCAGGAACGTCATCTTTCATCTCTACAACTCCACCTCGCCCGCCCAGCGCCGGTATGTCTTCGGAGCCGAAAAGCCCGCGATCATGAAGATCGCCACCGATGCGGTCGGCCTGATGAAGCGGCTCACGCGTCCGCTGGTCGCCGCCGGCTGCTCGCTGCGCCTCGAGTATTCCCCCGAGAGCTTCACCAGCACCGAGCTCGAATTCGCCCTGGAGGTCTGCGAGGCGGTGACCGACGTCTGGCAGCCCACCCCGGCGGGCAAGATCATCCTCAACCTGCCGGCCACCGTCGAGTATGCCACCCCCAACGTCCATGCCGACCAGATCGAGTGGATGTGCACCCATCTCCGCCGGCGCGACCTCACCATCGTTTCGCTGCACACGCACAACGACCGCGGCACCGGCGTCGCCGCCACCGAGCTCGGCCTGCTGGCCGGCGCCGACCGGGTCGAGGGCACGCTTTTCGGCAACGGCGAGCGCACCGGCAACCTCGACATCGTCACCGTGGCCCTGAACCTCTACACTCACGGCCTCCACCCCGGGCTTGATTTCTCCGACATCAACGCCATCCGCGACGTCTATGAGCGCTGCACCCGCATGGAGGTGCCGCCGCGCCAGCCCTACGCGGGCGAACTCGTCTTCACCGCCTTCAGCGGCTCCCACCAGGATGCCATCAAGAAATCCTGGGCCGCGCAGAAGCCGGGCCAGCCGTGGGACGTGCTCTACATCCCGCTCGATCCCGCCGACATCGGCCGCGCCTACAAGGCCATCATCCGCATCAACAGCCAGTCGGGCAAGGGCGGCGTGGCCTATGTCATGGAAAAGGAGTTCGGCTACGATCTGCCCAAGGCCATGCACAAGGAGTTCGGCCGCATCATCAACGACCTGGCCGACGAGCGGAAAACCGAGCTTTCGCCGCAGGATATCCACGAGGCCTTCCTCCGGGAATACATTCACCGCGAGCAACCGGTGAAGCTGGATCATTTCCGCACCACCGAACGCGACAGCCAGGTGAAATGCGAGGCCACGGTCAAATACGAGGGCCGGACGCACAAGCTCGCCGGCACGGGCAACGGCCCGATCGACGCCTTCGTCAACGCGCTCGCGACGATCGGCGTGCCGCCGTTCGAACTGCTCTCCTATGCCGAACACTCGCTCGGCAAGGGCGCCGAGGCGCGCGCCGTTTCCTATATCCAGATCAAGGCGGAGCGCGGACTCACCCACTACGGCGCAGGTATCGACACCAACATCGAGCTCGCCTCGATCAAGGCCCTGGTCAGCGCCCTCAACCGCTCGCTGGCCAAGGCGTGAATTCCACCGGGCGCGACGTCGGCGTCGCGCCTCCCGCCTGATGGAGCCGGGGTGCCCTCGTCCCGGCGGATTTTCCGCTCCCGGGAGCAGTGACGTCCCGCCGCCGTTCCGGCAGCCGCCTCGGCGAGGCCGGTCATCCCGGGTCGGCCGTCTTCGCGCCGCGCTTCGCCGAGCCAAGGCGACCCCGGCTACAAAACCAAGGCCAGACCAAATCGTCGCAACGATTCGGACTCGGCCGCGGCGCGCCGCCAGAATCCAGTTTCCTCCCGCCGCGACCGGCCGTACACTCCCGCCATGATTATTGGACTTCCCCGGGAAATCAAACCGCAGGAATACCGTGTGGCCCTCGTGCCCTCCGCGGCCTATCAGCTCATCCAGCGCGGCCATGCGGTCGTCGTGGAAAAAAATGCCGGCGCCGGCTCGGGCTATCCTGACGCCGACTACGAACACGCCGGCGTCACGCTGGTCGATTCGCATGCGGCCGTGTTTGCCAAGGCCGACCTGATCGTGAAGGTGAAGGAACCGCTCCCGGAGGAATATCCCCTGCTCCGGCCGGGCCAGATGCTCTTTACCTATCTCCATCTGGCCGCCAACCGCGCCCTGACCGACGCGCTCCTGAAATCCGGCATCACCGGCATCGCCTACGAAACCATCGAGGTGAACCGCCGCCTGCCGCTGCTCGAGCCGATGAGTGAGATCGCCGGCCGCATGTCCATCCTCGTCGGCGGCTATTTTCTCGCCAAGCACCACGGCGGCAGCGGCACGCTGCTGGGCGGCGTGCCGGGCGTGCTGCCCGGCAAGGTGGTCGTGCTTGGCGGCGGCGTCTCGGGCATCAACGCCGCCCGCATGGCCATCGGTCTGGGCGCCGACGTCACCATCCTCGAGGTCGACCTCGAACGGATGCGTTTCCTCGATATCACCCTGCACACGTCCCACACCCTGTATTCCAGCGAGGCCCACTTGATGGAGCTGCTTCCGTCCGTGGACCTGCTCATCGGCGCCGTGCTCGTGCCGGGGGCCAAGGCCCCACGGCTGATCCGCCGCGAGATGCTCCGCCGCATGCGGCCCGGGAGCGTGCTGGTGGACATTGCCATCGACCAGGGCGGCTGCGCCGAAACCTCGCACCCGACGACACACGACCATCCGGTCTTCGTCGAGGAGGGCGTCACCCATTACTGCGTGGCCAACATGCCCGGGGCCTACGCCCGCACCGCGACCCAGGCGCTCACCAACGTCACCCACCGCTACATCGAGTTGCTGGCGGATCACGGCCTGGCCGAAGCCTGCCGGCTCCAGCCGGCGCTGACCGGCGGCATCAACATCCAGGAGGGCCGGATCACCTGCCCGGCCGTGGCGGACGCGCACGGACTCAAGTTTACTCCGCCGAAACTCAACTGACGGCGAAAAATATTTGCCGCCGCTAAAGAACCCAAAGAAATCAAAGCCCAGAGACCTGGGCTTTGGGCTCCTTGGGCTCTATTGTGGCCAAGGCGATGCAGCGGATCACTCTGCGAGACAGCCGACCGCCCGACCTTTGATTGCCGGACCAGTCGCGATCGGCGTCATCACGCCTTGGGCGGCGGATTGCAGAGCGTCTCGTAGGCGATCACGAGGCTGCCGATGGTGATGGGAAGCGTGAAAAACACGCCGAAGAGGAACAGCAGCAAGCCGAGCACGCCGAGGATGGCCGCCAGGATCATCAGCCCGAACATCCGCCACCATTGCGCGGTGATGACGCGCCGGCTCACCTCCATGGCCGTCCAGAATTCGAGCTTTTTGTCGATGACCAACAGCATGGTGAACGACCATGCCACCGCCAGGTAGATGCCCGGGAGGATCAACAGCAGAAATCCCACCAGGGTGAGCAGCGAACTGACGAGCCCGGCGAGCATCAACGGCACAAAGGCCAGGGTGAATCCGGCAAACGCGTCGCCAAACTCCACGGTTTCCCCGTGCAGCCGCCGGAGATAATAAAAGTAAAGGCCGCCGATGAACACGCCGGAGAGCAGCAGGCTGGCGAGGATGCCCAGCAGCGGGATCGCATTGGCCACGGCCTGCACCACGAGTACGACAAAAGTCACGCCGACCAGTGGCCAGAAATTGCCTTTGAGCAGATCCCAGCTCCGGCCGATGGTATCGCCGATGCCGAGTTTCGGCGCGCGGGCGATCAGGTCCGCGGCGTAGGTTTTGGGGTCCACCGGTCCGGTGGGAACGGGAGGAACAGGATTAACTGCGGGAGGAGGCGGCGTGGTGGTGGAACCGCCGGCAAACTCCGGATGCTCGGCGAGCGGCTTCCATTCCGCGGAGCCCTCGCGTTTGGCCTTGGTCTGGCCGTTGGCCCGTCCCGCCGCAATCCACGTCTGCACCTGCTCGACCGAGACGGGGCCGTATTCTTTGCCATCGGCGCCGATGATCGTGAACATGGGTCCACACAACAGACCCGGTGGAACGAGTCAACCGAGACTTGGCCCAGAAAGGCCGGCCTCACCCCGCAGTGTGGCGCGCAGACTGGATCCCAATCTGTAGTATCCTCTGCCATAAAAGAGCTCAAGATCCCCCCAGTTTCCTGTCTTTGAGTTCCTCGGGCTCTCTGGTGGCTAACGACGCCTCTGCCAATCGGCGGCGCCGCCCGGTCCGCTCAGGTTTGGTTCGGCCCGCCATGCCAAGCTTTCGACGTGACTCGCCTGCCGGCGCAGCCTTTCCTAGCGGCCAGCCATTGATGACCGAGCCCGTCTCCTCTCCTTCCTGGTCGCGCGATCTCCTCCTCCTGACGCTGGTGCTGGGCGCCCTTTTCGGATTCCGCCTGGGCAGCCATCCGCTGGCCAATCCCGACGAGGGGCGCTACGCAGAGATTCCGCGCGAGATGCTCGCCGCCGGCGAATTTGTCACGCCGCGGCTCGACGGCGTGCCGTACTTCGAAAAGCCGCCGCTGATGTACTGGGCGGTGGCGGCCTGTCTCAAGGCGTTCGGCCCGAACGAATGGGCGCTCCGCGCGGCGCCGGTGCTCTACGCCCTTGGCGGCGTGCTGCTGACCTATGCGGCCGGTCGCCGGTTGTACGGGCGTGCGGCCGGGCTCTTCGCGGCCGGCATGCTCGGCAGCTCGCTGCTCTATTTTGCCCTGACGCGCATCCTGATCCTCGACATGGCCGTGTCGGTGCTCATGAGCGCGACGCTGTTCTGCTTCATTCTCGGCGTGCGCGAGCCGGCCCCGGCGACAGGCTCAGGGCAGGCCGGATCACGCCGGCGCTGGCTGTTCTACGGACTCTACGCGAGCGCCGCCCTCGCGACCCTGACGAAAGGCCTGATCGGATTTCTGGTCACGGGCGCCGTGATGTTCCTCTGGCTGCTGGTCTTCAACCAGTGGAAACGGCTGCGGCCGTTCTATCTGCCGACCGGCGCGTTGCTCTTCCTCGCGATCGCGGCGCCGTGGCACATCCTGGCCGCCGAACGCAATCCAGGCTGGGCGCGCTTCTATTTCCTCTACGAACACTGGGAGCGGTTCCTGTCTCCCACCCACAACCGCTACGAGCCGTGGTGGTTCTTCCTCCCGATCGTCCTGCTCGGCCTGTTTCCCTGGGTGGGATTCCTCTGGCCGGCGCTGCGGACGGCGCTGGCGGGCGGCTGGGCCCGACGCAAGGAAAACGCCGACGCCTGGTTTCTTGTCACCTGGGCGGTGTTCATCTTCCTGTTCTTCTCCAAATCGCAGTCCAAGCTCATTCCCTACATCCTGCCGGTGTTTCCGCCGCTCGCGGTGTTGATGGGCGCATGGCTGGCGCGGGCCGGCGCGAACGGGGCCACCGCCGGGGTGCGGACCGGGATCCGCGTGTTCACCTTCACCTGCGGCCTGCTGGCCGCCGCGCTCTGCGTGGCGGTCCTCAAACCCGGCGTGATCCGGGAGCCGGCCCAGGCCGCGCTGCTGCGACCGTATGCGTTCAGCCTGGCCGCGGTGCTGCTGCTCGGTGGCGTGGCCACCTTGTGGGCCGCGAAGGTCCGGGGCCTGCGCGCCGGACTGGCGGTCCTGGCCTCCACGTCACTCGGCTTCTACCTCATCCTGATCCTGGCGGCACCGTATATCCAGCGCCCAGGCACGAAAGAGCTGGCGCTGCAGACCGCGGCGCTGATCCGGCCGGGCGACCGGGTCTACCATTACCACGGTTTCTTCCACGACTTCACGTTCTACGCCGGGCGCACCGTGGGCACGGTCGCCCATGCGGACGAGCTGGAATTGCAGTTCCTTGATCCCGCCGAGCGGGCCGCACGCTTTATCGACGAAGCCGGGTTCCGCCGCCAATGGGCCGGGCCGGGCCGCCTGTTCGTCGTGGCGCGCAAGCGGGACGTGCGGGAACTCTTCGCCGATCCCGCGTTCCGTTATCATTTGCTCGGTGAAAACCGGGACCATTATCTTTTCAGCAATCAACCCTGACATGGCCATGCCCGCCCGTTCCCAGTCCGCCTCCAAGGCGCCGGTTGCTGCCGCGCCCTTCCTGCCCTTCGCCCGTCCCACCATCGACGAGGAGACGATCGCCGGCGTGGCCGAGGTGCTGCGTTCCGGCTGGATCACCTCCGGTCCGCAGGTGAAGACCTTCGAGGCCCGGCTCTCCGAGTATTGCGGCGGCCGGCCGGTGCGGGTCTTCAACTCCGGCACATGCACGATGGAGATCGCGCTACGCATCGCCGGCGTCGGTCCCGGCCACGAGGTCATCACCACGCCGCTCACCTGGGTCGCCACCAGCAACGTCGTTCTCGAGACCGGCGCGCGGCCGGTCTTTGCCGACATCGATCCCGTGACCCGCAACCTCGATCTGGACCGCCTCGAGGCGGCGATCACGCCGGCCACGCGGGCCGTCATCCCCGTCGATCTGTCCGGCCTGCCGGTGGATCGCGATCGTCTCTACAGTATCGCGAAAAAACACCGCCTGCGCGTGGTCGAGGACGCGGCCCAAGCTTTCGGCAGCACCTGGAAAGGCCAACGCATCGGAGCCTTCGGCGACTTTGTCTCCTTCAGCTTCCACGCCAACAAGAACATCACGACCGCCGAGGGCGGCTGCCTCGTGCTCAACGACGAGCGCGAGGCCAAGCTGGCCGAGCAATACCGCCTGCAGGGCGTGGTGCGGACCGGCCATGACGGCATGGAAGTCGAGCTGGTCGGCGGGAAATTCAACCTGACCGACGTCGCCGCCCGTATCGGCCTCGGACAGCTGCCGCACCTGGAGGCCGTCACCGCCCGGCGCCGCGAGTTGGCGCGCCAGTACTTCAAGGCGTTCGCCACCGCCGGAGCCGGGGCCCTCGGCCTGGGCCTGCCGGTCGCCGATTTTGCCAACAGCAACTGGCACATGTTCCAAGTCGTGCTGCCCGAGGAACGGCTGACGATCAAGCGGGCGGAGGTGATGGCGAAAATGCAGGCGGCGGGCATCGGCACTGGCGTGCACTATCCGGCCATCCACCTCTTCGCCCTCTACCGGCGGCTGGGCTGGAAGCCGGGCGATTTCCCGCATGCCGAGTACGCCGGCCGCAATATTTTGACGCTGCCGCTGTTCCCCGCCATGCAGGATGCAGACGTCACCCGCGTGGCGGCAACGCTCATCGAGATTCTGGTCTCCCACCGGAAGCCGTGAGCGCGTCGCCGCAAACGCCAATCTCCAGTACCCAAACGCCAAAGGATCCTGATGCCCCCGATTCCGAACCCATTTGACCCGCGGGTCCCTTTGGCGTTTGGCGCTTTGGCGTTTGGAATTTCAACCAGAGGGATTTCGAACGTGCAGTCGGGCGGCCGAAATCGTAAGCTGCGTTGCGATCATGTCTGACCCCGCCTCGCCCCACCTCTCGGTCGTCATCCCCGTCTACAACGAGGAGCCGAACCTGCCGACCCTCTTCGCCCGCCTCTATCCCGTCCTCGACGCGCTGGGCCGGCCCTACGAGATCGTCTTCACCAACGACGGCAGCGCCGACCGTTCGATGGAGCTGCTGCGCGCCCAGCACGCCGCGCGCCCCGACGTCACCCGCGTGGTCGACTTCAACGCCAACTACGGCCAGCACATGGCGATCATGGCCGCGTTCGAGCGGGTGCGCGGCGAGGTGGTGGTCACGCTCGACGCCGACCTGCAGGATCCGCCCGAGGAGATTCCGAAGCTGCTGGAGAAGATCGACGCCGGCCACGACTATGTCGGTGGCGTCCGGCTCAACCGCCAGGACAGCCTGTTCCGCACCTGGGCCTCGAAACTCATCAACGTGGTGCGCCACCACACGACGAACATCGAGATGACGGACCAAGGCTGCATGCTGCGAGCCTACCGCCGCGCGGTGGTCGACGCGGTCGTGCGGAGCGGCGCCATCAACACCTTCATCCCGGCGCTGGCCTACAGCTTTGCGGGCAATCCGGCGGAGGTCGGCGTGCGGCACGACGAACGGCATGCGGGCATATCGAATTACTCGTTCTACAAGCTTGTCCGCCTCAACTTCGACCTCATCACCGGTTTTTCCCTGGCGCCGTTGCAGCTCTTCACGCTGTTTGCGCTGGTGTGCGCCGCGGGCAGTTTCCTGCTGGTGCTCGTGCTGGCCTACCGGCGCCTCGTGCTCGGCGCGGAAGCCGAGGGCATCTTCACGCTCTTCGGCATCGTGTTCTTCCTGCTCAGCGTGGCCATGGTCGGCATCGGCCTGATCGGCGAATACGTCGGACGCACCTACCAAGTCGTCCGCGCCCGCCAGCAATACCACGTCCGCGAGATGCTGGAGACGAAGACGCGCGCGCCGTGACCGCCAAGCCTCGCATCCTTTTCTTCGGCTACAGCGAGGTGGGCTATGAGTGCCTGTCGCTGTTGCTGGCGCGCGGCGACCACGTGGTCGCGCTCATCACCCACGAGGACAATCCGCACGAGAAGATCTGGTTCAAGACGCCCGCTGTCGCCGCCCGTGAGCACGGGGTGACGGTGCGCACGCCGGCCGGCGTCAACACGCCGGAGTGGATCGAGAAGATCGCCGCGCTGCGGCCCGATCTGATCCTGTCCGTGTACTACCGGCACATGATCAGCGCGCCGATCCTCGGCCTCGCCCGGCTGGGCGCGTTCAACATGCACGGCTCGCTCCTCCCGAAATACCGCGGCCGCGCCCCGATCAACTGGGCCGTCCTCCACGGCGAGCCGCGCATCGGCATGACGCTGCACCGCATGGTCAAGAAGGCCGACGCCGGCGCCATCGTCGACCAGGAGGGCGTCGCGATCGGCCCGCGCGACACGGCCGAACAGGCGTTCCGCCAAGTCCTTCCCTGCGCCCGCCGCGTGCTCGAGCGGCAGATCGATACGCTGCTCGCCGGCACGGCGAAGGAGACGCCCCAGGACGAGTCGCAGGCCACCTATTTCGGCGGGCGCAAGCCCGAGGACGGCCGCATCGCCTGGACGCAGACCAACCGGGAGATCTTCAACCTCATCCGCGCCGTGACCGATCCCTACCCCGGCGCCTTCACCGACATCGGCGCCGCGCGGCTCATGGTCTGGTGGGCCGAGCCCGATTCGCCCGCCACGCGGGATCTCCGCGGCCGGCCCGGGGAAATCGTGTCGGTCAACCCGCTCGTCGTCGCCACCGGCGGGGGCCTGATCGAGCTCACCCGCACCGAGTGGCGCGGCGAAGAGGCGCCAAGATTGCAGGTCGGACAAATCTTGTAGGGCGGCACCGGCGATGTCACCCTACTGCGGGATCCCTGAAAATTAGTGTTCATTAGTGTCCATTAGTGGTTCAAGTTTTCCCCCATGCCTCTCAAAGTCCTCATCCTCGGCGCCAACGGCTTCATCGGCAGCTCGCTCACCCATGCCATCCTCAAGCAGAAGAACTGGGAGGTCTACGGCATGGACGTGGGCGACCACAAACTCGGCCACTGCCTCGGCCACCCCCGCTTCAAGTTCGTCGAGGGCGATGTCACCATCTCCCGCGAGTGGATCGAGTATCACGTGAAGAAGTGCGACGCCGTGCTGCCGCTCGTCGCCATCGCCAACCCCGCCCAGTACGTCAAGGATCCGCTGCGGGTGTTCGAGCTCGATTTCGAAGCCAACCTCGAGACCGTGCGCAAATGCGCGAAGTACAAGAAGCGCATCATCTTCCCCTCCACCTCCGAGGTCTACGGCATGTGCCCCGACGCCGAGCTCGACGAGAACACCAGCACGCTGGTCTACGGCCCGATCGACAAGCAGCGCTGGATCTACGCCGCCTCCAAGCAGCTGCTCGACCGCGTGATCTACGCCTACGGCGTGCGCGACGGCGTCGACTACACCCTGTTTCGCCCGTTCAACTGGATCGGGCCCAAGCTCGACAACGTCTTCGAGCCCAAGGAGGGCAGTTCGCGCCTCTTCACCCAGTTCATCTCCAACGTCATCTTCAAGAAGCCGATCCAGCTTGTCGACGGCGGCAGGCAGGGCCGTTCCTTCACCTTCATCGACGACGGCGTCGACGCGCTCCTGCGCATCATCGAGAACAAGAACGGCTGCGCCTCGCGCCGCATCTTCAACATCGGCAACCCGAAGAACAACGTCAGCGTCGCCCGGCTCGCCCAGCTGATCATCGCCGCGTTCAAGGAGTACCCCGAATACCGGACGCACGCCGAGCAGGCGAAGCTCGTGGTCGTGCCGTCAGGCAAATACTTCGGCAAGTACTATCAGGACATCCGGAACCGCGTGCCTTCCATCGCCAACGCGCGCAAGTACCTCGGCTGGAAACCAAAGGTTGACCTCCGGACCGCCATCAAGCGCACGCTCGACTATCACCTCGCGCACAAGGATTACCAGTTGGAATGAGCCCCCAAAGGGCGCAGGCTTGCCTCAGCCACGCTGCCAGGCCATCTCAATCTTCGGTGAAACCGGTCATACTCAAAGCACATTTTGACGGCCGCGAGATTAAGCTCGACGAGCCCTATAAACTTCCGGCCAATGCCCGATTGATGGTGACGGTTCTGCCCTCGACGGCGGGCGACGAGATGTGGCGTGAACTGGCGACAGCCGGATTGGCGCGCGCCTACGGCGACGATGAGCCGGATTATCCTCTGAGCATGGTAGCCGAGCCGCGTACGGAATGAAGGAAGGCGACATCATTTTAATCGCTCTTCGCCAAGCCGACGGCCAATTCAAGAATCGCCCCGTGCTCCTGCTAAAACAGTTCCCGCCATTTGGCGACTGGCTGATCTGTGGTGTGAGCAGCCAATTGCACCAGTGCGTGCCCGAATTTGATGAAGTGGTTGCGCATGCCCACACCGATTTTGCCACCAGCGGCCTTGTGACAGAATCGGTCATCCGCCTTGGATTCCTGGCGGTCGTGCCATCGCGCGAGATTCTTGGTTCCATCGGCGCGATCACGCCCGAACGACACCGCCGACTTCTCAAACGCTTGAGCGATTTTCTCGTTCAATAGTCATGTCCATCCGTCTCGCCCTCAAGGTTGACGTCGACACCGACCGCGGCACGCGCCTCGGCGTGCCCAACCTCGTGGCCGACTGCCGCGAATTCGGCGTGCCGGCCTGCTTCCTCTTCTCGCTCGGCCCCGACCAGACCGGCCGCGCCATCACGCGCATCTTCCGGCCAGGCTTCTTCCGGAAGGTCAGCCGCACCGGCGTGATCTCGATGTACGGGATCCGCACCCTGCTCAACGGCACGTTGCTGCCCGCGCCGCATATCGGCCGCCGCCACGCCGACGTCCTGCGCGCCGTGCGCGACGATGGCTTCGAAACCGGCATCCACTGCTACAACCACTACCGCTGGCAGGATCACGTGCAGACGATGAGCCTCGAGGCGGTGCGCGCGGAATTCACCGCCGCCCGCGACGAATTCCGGCGCATCTTCGGCGGCGAGGCGCACGCCGCCGGCGCGGCCGGCTGGCAGAGCAACGCCCGCAGCCGCGCGGTCTACGACGAGGCGGGGCTGCTCTACGCCAGCGACACCCGCAACGGACCGCCGTTCTTCCCGCGCCTCGAAGGCCGGGTGTTCCGGACGCTCGAGATTCCCAGCACCCTGCCGACCTTCGACGAATTGCTCGGCCGGCCGGAGTTTCCCGACGACCGTATCGTGCCGCATTACCTGGGGCTCCTGCACGCCGACCGGCCCAACGTGCTGACGATCCACGCCGAGATCGAGGGCATGGGCCGGCGCCCCCTGTTCCGGGCCCTGCTGCGCGCCCTCGCCGGACACGGCGTGAAGTTCGTCCGCCTCGACGACCTGGCCCGCGAACTCCTCGCCGACCGCTCCGCCATCCCGGTGCGCGATCAGGTGCTGACGCCCATCGACGGCCGCTCGGGCCTCGTGGCCATGCCCGCGGCATGAGACGCGGGATTCGGCCAGGAGCCGACGGGCTGATTGCTACCGCCCGATTCCAGACGCCTGGAAACCCAGCGTCCGCAGTTTCGGCAGATCCAGGATGTTGCGCCCGTCGAAGACGAAAGCCGGTTTGGGCATCGACGCAAAAATCCGTGCGAAATCGAGCGCTTTGAACTCATCCCATTCGGTCAGGAGCGCGATGGCATGCGCCCCTTCGCAGGCTTCGTAGGCGGTCCGGGCAATGGTCAGCCGCGAATCTGCCGCGTCGGCCAATTCCCGCCGGATATCCTCCGGAGTCACCTTGGGATCATAGACCGAAAGGCGCGCATGCTCGGCCAGCAGGTCGCGGCACACGGCAATGGCGGGCGATTCCCGGACATCGTTGGTATTCTTTTTGAAGGCAAACCCGAGAATGGCGATTTTCTTCTCGGCCACGGTATTGAAGAGCGCTTTCACAATCCGGGTCGAGAACCGCTTCTTCTGATGGTCGTTCATGCGCACCACGTGCTCCCAATAGGCGGCCACCTCCGAAAGCCCGAAATGATCGCAGAGGTAGACGAGATTCAGAATATCCTTCTGGAAGCAGGACCCGCCAAAACCGATCGAGGCCTTCAGGAACTTCGGCCCGATGCGGCTGTCGCGGCCGATCACGTGCGCCACTTCATCGATGTCCGCCCCGGTGGCTTCGCAGACGGCCGAGATGGCGTTGATCGAGGAAATGCGCTGGGCGAGGAAGGCGTTGGCCACGAGTTTGGACAGTTCCGACGACCACAGGCTGGTGGTGATGATGCGCTCCCGCGGCACCCACGAGGCATAAATCTCGGCCAGGGTTTTCACCGCGGCCTCGCCTTCCGGCGTGCGCTCGCCGCCGATCAGCACCCGGTCGGGATTCTGCAAATCGCCGATGGCCGTGCCTTCGGCGAGAAATTCGGGGTTGGACAGGACTTGGAAGCGGATGCCGCGGGTATTGGCGGCCAGAATGGCCGAAATTGATTCGGCGGTCTTCACTGGAATGGTCGATTTTTCGACGATGATCTTTGGCGAACCGGCATGCTCGGCGATGGTGCGGGCCACCGACTCGATATAGCGCAGATCCGCCGCCCGCCCGGCACCCAGGCCGTAGGTCTTGGTCGGCGTGTTGACGCACACAAAGATCAGGTCGGCCCGCTTGATGGCGCCGGCGATGTCGGTCGAAAAGATCAAATTCCGGCCCCGCACCTCGCGGATGATTTCCTCGAGGCCGGGTTCATAGACCGGCAGCGCGTCGGAATTCCATGCGGCAATACGAGCGGCGTTCATGTCCACGATGGTCGTCTGCACCCGGGGACAACGCTGGGCGATGATCGCCATGGTCGTCCCTCCGACGTAGCCAGCGCCGATACAGCAAATATTCATGATGGAAGCGTTTACATGAACTTGGCTGCTTCTCCGCCGAAATCCAAGACGGATCTTCCCTCTGCCCACAAGTCACCGGACTTCCCCGCGCCATGGCTCTGAGCCGGGCGCTGGCGGATGGAACGGCAATGGGCACGATGAACGGTGGCAGACACCGAGCCTGCATCCAGCCAAAGAAACGGTTGGCAAAAAATGCGGAGCCCGGTCCGCCTGGCCCGGATCGTCGCGGCCCTTGTTCAGGCGGGCGACGGCGCCGGGGCCGGGGCATCGCCTGGCAGGCCTGCCGGCGCGGCTTTTTCAGCGGGTTTCTTGCCGAGGACCGGATCGCCTGGTTTGGCGATCACCGGCGGCAAGACGGGAGAGCGGAGTTCCCCAAATTCCAGGATTTCGCGGACGTGCTTGCCCTCGATGGTCTCATACTGGAGGAGCGCAGCGGCGATTTTGTCGAGCGCCGGACGTTTCTCCAGAATGATGCTCTTCGCCCGGTTGTATTGTTCGTCGATGAGCTTGTGAATCTCGATGTCGATCAACCGGGCGGTCTCCTCGCTGAAATTCTCGCTGCGGGTGATCTCCCGGCCGAGAAAAACCGTGTCATGGTTCTCGCCGAAGGCCACGGGCCCCAGCGGGCTCATGCCCCAATCGCACACCATGTTGCGGGCCAGCTTGGTGGCCTGCTGAATGTCGCTGGAGGCCCCGCTGGTGATGTCGCCCAGCACCATCTCCTCCGCAATCCGGCCGCCAAAAAGCGTCGCCAGCCGCGCCAGCATCCGGCGCTTCGCATAGTTGTAAGTGTCCTTTTTCGGGATGTACATCGTGCTGCCGAGCGAACGGCCGCGCGGGATGATGGTGACCTTGTGGACGGGCAGATCGCCGTCGTCGACCACCGCCCCGACCAGGGCGTGCCCCGCTTCGTGGTAGGCGACGATTTTCTTGTCCTCGTCATCCATGATGCGGCGGCGTTCGCGACCGAACTGCACCTTCTCGCGCGCATCCTCGATATCAAGCTTGTCGACCCGCTTCTTGTTGCGCCGCGCGGCGAGCAGGGCGGATTCATTGAGCAGGTTGGCCAGTTCGGCACCGGAAAGTCCGGGCGTGCCGCGGGCCACGACACCCAGGTCGACATCCTCCGCCATGGCCAGCTTGCGCGCGTGCACGCGGAGGATTTGCTCCCGGCCCACCAGATCGGGCAGGTCGATGAAAATCTGGCGGTCGAAACGGCCCGGCCGCAGCAGGGCGCTGTCAAGCACATCGGGGCGGTTGGTCGCAGCGATGATGATGACTCCCTCCGTGGTGTCGAAGCCGTCCATCTCGGCCAGCATCGAGTTGAGGGTCTGCTCGCGCTCGTCGTTGCCGCCCCCGAGGCCGGCGCCGCGCTGGCGCCCCACGGCGTCGATCTCGTCGATGAAGATGAGGCACGGCGCGCTTTTGCGCCCTTGCTCGAACATGTCGCGCACCCGGCTGGCCCCGACGCCGACAAACATTTCCACGAAGTCCGAGCCGCTGATCGAAAAAAACGGCACATCCGCCTCCCCCGCGATCGCCTTGGCCAGCAGGGTCTTCCCCGTGCCTGGCGGACCAACCATCAGGACGCCCTTCGGGATGCGACCGCCAATCTTCTGGAAACGCTTGGGATCCTTGAGAAATTCGACGACCTCCGAGACCTCCTCCTTCGCCTCGTCGCAGCCGGCCACATCTGCAAACGTGATCCGGTCGCGGTCGCGTGTCAGCAGCTTGGCGCGGCTCTTGCCAAAATTGAGCGCCCCGCGGCCGGCCTGCCGCAGCTGCCGGACGAACAGGAAATAGAGCAGCCCGATGACGATGACGAACGGGAGGACCTGGGTCAGGATCTGGGTGACCAGATTGGTGGCGGAAACTTCCGTGAAGACTTTGGATTTCTGCAGGATCTCCATGTTGGCATCGGTCAGGCGGCCGGCCGCACGGAAGGACTTGGTTTTGCCACTGTCACTCAGAAGGACCGGCTCCTTCATCTCTCCCGTAATGAGCTCCCAGTCGCGGCCCCCGGAAGGATCCGGCCGGATGACGCCTTCGGCGATCTTGTCGGTCGCCGCGTAATCGACAACTTCCTGGATTTTCAGGGTGGCGGGTGAGCCGATGCGTCCGGGGTTGTACTTCCACAGCAGGACCAGAACGGCCAGGATCGAGAGCCAGATCAGCCATACCTTCGGCTGGAACCGTTCTGGAGGCAGGTTCTTGAGTGGACGGCGCTTGGATTTGTTGTCGTTCTCGGGCATTCGGGAATTTGGACTAGTGCAATAGACTGCAGGTTCCGCTGGGAGAAGTCAATTGAAGCGCGGGATTTAATGAACTGGGGCTGCAGAACTTACCCTATTTTCGACCAAGCCTCTTCCCCGGAATCCTTTGCACAAAGCATAAAAGGCCGCCGCGGATGACGGCAAAGCCTCTCCGCCCAAGGCTGCGCCGGGCGGGCCGCCCTGCCTCCACCGCCGCCAGCAAATCCTCAAACCCCTGGCGGGAGAGTTCACCTGCGAGCGGCTGGGCCGCCAGCCAACGGTGCAGTGCCCGGCGCGTCAGCGCCCGCGGCTTTTCCGCCAGCTGCCCGATTTTAAGGGAGGAGCCGCCACGGCCCAAAGGCTGGATCTCATCCAACCACTGTTCCAGCGCGGTATCGTCCTCTTCCAGCAACCCGCGCGCGAGGGCGGCGCCAGCCACGGCATCGCGGCCGGAGGCCTTCTGCCAGGCCGGCAGCACCGCGTGCCGGATGCGATTGCGAAAAAAATTCTCCTTGGCGTTGGTTCGATCTTCGCGCCAGGAAACGCCGCCCGCATGCAGCGCGGCGGTGATCTCGTCCTTTTTCAGCGTCAGCATCGGCCGCAGGTGCACACGGTCCGCCACGCGCTGCACCGGGCGCGGGGCGGCCAGTCCCGCCGCACCGCTGCCGCGGGCGAGCCGCATGAGCATCGTCTCGGCGATGTCGTTCTGGTGATGGCCCAGCCAGAGCGCCCTCGATCCCGTCTGACGCATCGCACGCTGAAAAAAACCAAACCGGGCCGCCCTCGCCTCCTCCTCGCTCGCATCGCGGCGCGCCTTCCGCCAGCGGCCGACCCGCAGGCGCAGGCCCAGCGCGGCGCATACCTTCCGGCAAAATCGCTCGTCGGCATTGGCCGCACGGCCCCGCAGCCGATGGTTGAAGTGCAAGGCCACCAGCCGCCGGCGGCGCTCCGGCCAGTGCGCCCAGAGCAGCAGCAGCAGGGCCAAGGAGTCCGCCCCTCCGGAAAAGGCGGCCGCCCAGCAACCGCGCGCGGTCCCCAGCCTGCCGTCTGCCCACGCCAACACCGCCGGATGGAGCCTGGCCCGCGGCAGCAGCCGGCCGAGCGCCGTCGCCTTTCGCCGCCAGTGGTTGTCTGGGGGGGTGCTCATGCGGGACAA
>JAQTYQ010000092.1 GCA_028688225.1 Opitutaceae bacterium
GGAGGAGACGATCAGCGGCGCGGAACTGAAAATCCTGAAGGACACCGTGCTGGAAGCCGCCCTCACGGCGCTGGAAGGCATGATCTACAAGGAGGAGAACATCCTCTTCCCCATGTGTCTCGGCATGTTCACCGAGGAAGAGTGGGGCGAGATCTGGCATCAGAGCCCCGAGTACGGATGGTGCCTGGTGGCCCCTGGCAGCGACTACCAGGCGCCCCGGGCACGTCTGGTGGAAGGCGCGATCCTGCTTCCGGCGGCCCAGGCCGTGGCCTTCCCCAGCGGCACCTTGACCTTCCAGCAGCTCCTCGGGATGTTCAGCGTGCTCCCGGTGGACATCACCTTCGTCGATGCAGACGATCGGGTGGCCTACTTCAGCGAGGGTGTTGCCGGCCACGCGAAACTGAGGGTTTTTGACACGGCGCCGGTCATGGGGTGTAGGTCTCCGGAGGTGGGGTGGGGTCAGTGAGCGCCATCCGGCAGGCATGCCGTTGGAGAGAGGCTCGCAGCATCGCCCGGATCTGGGCATCGAGGGCGGCAAGCTCGCGGATCACCGGCAGGAAGTAGTGGAGCGAGCGTACTGGCGCTGGCGGCGATGCGGGGTTGAGGTGGCGGCGGGCGTCAGCCAGGAGCAGCGCGTCCAGCACCACATCGAGTGGCACTCCTTCGGCGAACAGCGAGTGAGCCAGCACGCGGTCCGCGCGCCGGGGCTGGCAGGCGGTGTCGGGCAAGGCTACGTACGCGGCGAGCACGGCGGCGACGTAGTCCTGCTCGGTCACTTCCGTCTCCGGCGGGCCTCGCGCTCCTTCTTGCCCTCGAACGCGCGGTAGCTTTCGCCTTCGAGCACCACCACATCGGCGTGATGCAGCAGGCGATCAAGAAGCGTCATCAGACAGGACGCGTTGGGGAACACCGTGCTCCACTCGGCGAACGCGAGGTTGGTTGTCAGCAGGATCGAGCGCCGCTCGTGGCGGCGGGTTACCACCTCGAACAGCAGATCCGCGGCGCGGTCGTCGTACGACAGGTAGCCCAGCTCATCGATGCACAACAGGTCGTGGCCTGAGTAGTAGGCCAGACGCGATCGCCGGCGCTGGGGCGAATCACAGCCGAGATCGGTGAGCAACTCCGAGGCGGTGCGAAACAGGGCCGTGTAGCCGGCGAGCACGGCGGCATGGGCGATATTCTTCGCAATCATCGTCTTGCCGAGGCCGTTGGAGGCCACCAGGGCGAGGTTGCGCCGCTCGCCGATGAACGCCAATGAGAGTGCTTGCTCGATGAGGTCGCGGTCGATCTTCTTCGGCCAGGACCAGTTGAAATCGGCCATCGGCTTGAAGCTCCCCAGGCGAGCCGTGCGCATGCGGATTTCCAGCCCCCGGCGGGCGCGCTCCGACAGCTCGATGCGGGCGACCTCCTCCAGCACGGCTGCCGGTGACATCCTCGATCGCGTGGCGCGGGCCAGGACGTCCTCGAGCTGCGTGGCCACGGCCTTCAGGCCGATGGCGGCCAGGGTGTCGGCCAGCTCAGACATCGTCGTCCTCCTTCCGTGTCAACTCGTCGTAGATGGCAGGCGACGCCGGGGTGACGACCAGGCCGGCCAGGTCCGGTCGGCTGGTCAGCGTCACCGGCTGCGGGCGTGGCCGGGCGGTGCGACTGAGCAGGAACGCCACCGAAGCCGCGCGCGGCGTACCGCGAGCCACCGCCTGCTCGGCGGCCGCACGCAAGGCGTCTGCGCCGTACTTGTCCAGCAGCCGCTCGAGCGCTCGCGTCGTGGGCCGCAGCCGCTCGCCGGCGTCCACCGCCGCCGCGAGGAACGCTCCGAGCGAGGGCGCCGCGCGCAGCAGACGGCCGGCACGAGAGGACGCCTCCGCCTTACCGCGCTCGGCCAGCAACGGTGCGAGATGCGCGGTATCCTCGGTCACCCGGTTGCGGCCGAAGCTCCGGCGGTGGACGGCGACCTCCGCCTGGCCATCGAGGATGCGCACCGTCTCCAGGGAAGCGACCAGGGTCAGCCAGTGGCCGGTCAGGCCTGCCGGGATCGAATAGTCGTTGCAGTCGAAGCGCACGTACGGTGTCTTGCCGGAGCGAATCGGCGCCACGAGATCACACGAGAAGGGATGCGCAGGAAGCGGCAGCAACCGGGCCCGCTCCTCGGCCAGCGCGTCGGCGACGGTGCGGCGCGGGTCCTGCGGCCACGCTCGCGCCTGTGCGACCTCCTCCTGCCAGGCGCGGGCCTCCTCGTTGAGCGCACCCAAGCCACGGAACGGGCGCGCGGCATAAAAGGCGTCGCGTACATAGCGCACGGCCCGCTCTACGCGCCCCTTCTGGTAGGCGGCAGCGACCGCGCAGGGGCGCGGCGCGAAGTGGTAGTGAGCGGCGAGCTCGAGCAGGCGCGGGTGGAAGCGAATGCCGTTGCCCACGCGGTCGAGCACGGCCGAGCGGAGGTTGTCATACAGCAGCACCCGCGGGACGCCGCCGAACGCCTCGAACGCTTGGACGTGCCCACGCAGGAAGCTCTCCATCTTCTGGTCGAAGGCGAACTCGAGGACCAGCGCGCGAGAGTAGGACAGGACCATCAGGAAGCACGAGAGCCGCCGCTTTGTCCCCTCGACATCGACCTCACCGAAGCTCGCCCAGTCGACCTGGGCCTCCTCGCCGGGCAACGTGACCCGGCGCAGGAACGCCTCGCGCCCGGAGCATGCCGTGCAGCCGCGTCGCCCGCAGCCGTGGATAGCGATCGAGGGTGGCCTTGATGAAATCGAGGTACGGCTCACTCAGGCTCGGACTCACGAAACGGGTGCGCGAAAAAGCCGCCGAGCCGATCGCCTGCCGCACGGTGTCCCACGCGACCCCCATCACGTCGGCGATCGTCCCGATCTTGAAGTGCTCGGCGAAGAACAGCCGCCGGATCTCGGTCCTCACCTCCGGCGCGATCATGGCCTACCCCGAGGCGAAAGGATCGATGCGGCGCCCCACCCTGCCGCAGCACTGGCACACGAGAAGACCTGCTCCACCTCCGGCCTCCCTCGCCGGCGCCGGGAAGAGCGTCGGCGCGTCCATCGTCATCGCGGAAGGCGTCGCTGATGAACCTTGATCCGTCACGCGGCGCCGGCGATAGGCGCGCTGACGCTCGCGGTGCCGCGTGCGTCCACGCTCACTTTCCTGGTAGCGCCGGTTGGCCTCGCGGCGCTGGACGCGCCTGGCCTTGGCCCGGCACCGGTCGCTGCAGTACCGCTGGCCCCGATAGCACGGCAGGCATACGTAGAACACCGCCCCGCACTCGCGCCATTGGCAGATGATCCGTGCAAATGCCGGTTCGTCCAGATCCGCCACGCCCGCCCCGGCGGGGCTGGACACCGGCTGCAGTGTGTGGGAGCCTCATCGTCTTCTGGGGCTTGGACTCCCGCTTTGCTCGGGTGCCCGGCCAAGGGAACCCCGGCTGCGCTAACGGTCGGGGTTCTTCTTCCGCCTTCCCAACGCTACCCCAGACGCCCAAAAAGCAAAACCCGCGCCTCCGGCGCGGATGACGGTGAAAGACCACACCTCCTCACTGCTCAACCGGCAAACTGGTCAAAAACCCTCAGTTTCGCGTGGCCGTTTACAAGGCATACGCCCTGGAGGGTCCTGGGGATGAGCGCCTCCACCGGGAAGCGCACCGTGTTCGGGGCGGGCGTCTCGTGGCCATGGCCGCCGAGATTGAATGCGATGAGGAGGTTGACTTTGTCGAGCGCCGTGGCGGCTGCCTCCACGTCGCCGCGCTCGACTG
>JAQTYQ010000052.1 GCA_028688225.1 Opitutaceae bacterium
ACGGTCGCCTCGCGACGCCGCAGTTGCCCTTCGGCTAGACCTTCCCTCTGCAGGGCGGTCAACAGACTTACATGCTCTTTTGTTCATGTTCACTGTCCAGCAGGTGTGCCCTGCCGGGCGCACCCAATAAAGGCGTCGTGAAAACGTCGCCTTATCGCACGAAGGAGAATCCGGCGCGCACGGTGGACGATCTTTTCTGGTAGTCCAGCAGGCTCTCGCCGTAGCCGTCAAAATACTGCACCAGCATGAAGGTGGCGAAATCCCCAAAGCGCGCCCGGAGCGGATAAGTGAGATCGACCTGCAGACTGCCCTTGTCCCAGTGGCTGCCGATGCGGCCGGTCAGGGTCAGGGATAGATTGTTGTTCTTGGTCAGTAGCAGGGCGTATTCGCCATAACCGCGGTATCGCGCGAGGTCGGGATTGTCACTCAGACCGCCGACGTAGGCGAACAGCTTCGGCGCGAACACCAGCCACCAGCCGTCGCGCCGGCCGAACGCCAGCATCGGCCGGACGTAGACGAGGTTCATGCTGCGCGAAGCCACCACGCCCTGGCCGTTCGACTCGTGCTGCGCCGCCGCCTGGTAGCCCAGCCATTGCAGGCCCGCCACGCGGCCCGTGCCCTGCATCGGCACGAGCGACTGGAAGATCAGCTCCGGCATGTAACTCGTGTCGTAAAAGGGGCTCGAGTAGGAGGTGATGTCCCAGACCGAGCGCTGCGTGTAGCCGAAATACACCCCGTGCAACGAAGGATACTGCGTGCCGGGCGCGCTGTCGTCGCCCCAGAGGCGGTATTTGAAGCTGAACTGGAACTTGGCCGCGGGCTTATCCGGCCCGAAGATGAAATAGATGGGCAGGTGCGTCGAGAAATGGCCCGTGAAGGCCTGTTGGATCTGCGCCGCCGCCGGCTGGCTGCCGACGACGCCGAGCGGCGCCGGCACGGGTTCGGCCGGCCGGCCGGGCACGGTGGCCGCAGCGGTTGCGGCCCCCGGAGGCATCCCCACCACCAGCACGGCGCGGGCAAGCGCCGGCTTGGTGATTTCCAGCACCATCCGGCCTCCGGCATCGCCGGGCACGCGCAGGACGTAGGTGCGGTAGGCAAACGCGCCGGGGGCGATAACCGTGGTCGCGCCCGCCTGGGCGCGCAGTTCGACCGGCCACTCCCCGGCCCCGCTCTGCAACCGGCCGGGCAGAATATCCGGCATTTCAACGCGCGCCTCCGTGCCGGCGGGATTGAGCAGCACCAGATTGAGCGACACCGGGAACCCCGGTGTCACCGCCTCGGTGGGGACCAGCAGACTGACCACCACATCCTGCCCGCCGGCCAGAACGGAAGTAAAGAGCAGGCAAACCGCCATCGCGAATTTTTGCATGGTGCGCCAGACCGTACGGAGTTTGCCGGACTTCTCAATTCGCTTTAAGCACTTCGCGGCTTTAGGCCCTCGATCGCTACGACACTGCGCAAGGCGCGCATTAAAGGTGACGCGTTGCCGCCTCTGTCGCCGGTCCCGGCGAGGCCGGGATTCATGCAGTCGAGTGTAGCCAGCCCCGCCGCGGCGGCGGGGCTATTGGGAGGTGAGTCGCCTCTGTCCCTCAGCCTCGTTACCTCGGCTGCTACGCGATCTTGCGGGTTCCGACTGGAGGACTACTGCCGGGGCCGGTCGTCTTCGAGCCGCGCTCCGCCGAGCGAGGGCGACTCCGGCTGCAACCAACGCAAACCTCAAAATCGCCGTACCGATTAGGGACGCCAATCCGCCGGGACCAGTTTCGGCTGGCTCCCGACTCCCGGCTCCGGAATCCTTTTCGCCGATGATCGAAGTCGAAAACCTCACGCGCGTGTTCCGCACCTACAAGAAGCAGCCCGGCTTCTGGGGCGGCGTGAAGGGGCTTTTCCGGCGCGAGTTCGAGGAGGTCCGCGCCGCCGACAGCATCAACTTTACCATCGCCGAGGGCGAGTTCGTCGGTTTCCTCGGACCCAACGGCGCAGGCAAGACCACCACCCTCAAGATGCTTTCCGGCCTCATCTACCCCACCTCCGGCCGGGCGCGCGTGGCCGGCTTTGACCCGACGAAGCGCGAGAACGCCTACCGCCGCATCTTCGCGCTCGTGCTCGGCCAGAAGAACCAGCTCTGGTGGGACCTGCCCGCCATCGAGTCCTTCCTCCTGCTGCGCCACATCTACGGGCTCGACGCCCGGCAATACCAGCAGACGCTCGACGAGCTGCTCGCGCTGCTCGACGTCGGGCACAAGCTCAACGTCATGGTCCGCGAACTCTCGCTCGGCGAGCGGATGAAGATGGAGCTGATCGCCGCCCTGCTCCACCGCCCGCGCGTGCTCTTCCTCGACGAGCCCACCATCGGCCTGGACGTGGTCTCGCAGAAGGCGGTGCGCCTGTTCCTGCGCGACTACAACCGCCGTCACCACACCACCATCCTGCTCACCAGCCACTACATGGCCGACATCAAGGCGCTCTGCGAGCGGGTCATCGTCATCCACAAGGGCCACAAGATCCACGACGGCGACATCGGCCGGCTCGATGCCACCGGCAGCCGGCAGAAGATCATCAAGTTCCGTCCGGTCGACGGCGTACTGTCCCCCGGCGCGCTCAATCCACAATTCGGTCCGGCTGAGCCGGCCGAGAACGGCGAGTACGTCCTGCACGTGCCCGGCGACCAGGCCGTGGCGGTATCCCAGCAGATCCTCGCCGCCGGCCCCGTGGCCGACATCACCATCGAGGACGTGCCGCTGGAGGACATCATCGCCGAACTGTTCGGCAAGCAGGGATAATGCCCCGGATTTGAGAGGTAGCCAAATTCGTGAGAATTTGGCCGCCTCAGGGAGGAATCCCAAAGCCTCACGGCTTTGGCTACGCGGATTTCGGCACGCGGCCCTCACACGCCGAGTTTTTCGCGCACCGTCTGCGCCAGCGCCCGCGCGTCGAACGGTTTCTGGAAGACCACGGCGTCCGCCAGCTCCGGCGCCTGCGCCGCCCGGGCCGGCAGCTCCGAGATCGTCGTGAAAAACGGCCGCAGCCCCGGTTGCAGCTCCTGCGCCAGCCGGGCCAGTTCCAGTCCGCTGGCACCGCGCAGATCCACCTCGGTGATGAGCCCGTCGAAGCTGCGCGTCCGCAGCAACTGCCGGGTGTGCTCCACGCTGGAGCTCTTCACCAGATCAAAGTCCCGGCCCAGCACGTAGGCCAGCGTGTCGTTGACCGCCGGATTGTCGTCGTGCAACAGCAGCGCGGGTCGCAGCGTTTCGCCGAGCGGCCGCAATCCGGCCAGCGCCGCCTGCAGCAGGACCTCGGGCTCGCCGCCCTCCCGGCCCAGTTCGGCCACGCCGGCGCGCACCAGAGGGTCGGCCAGCCCCGCCGCCACGGCGCGGGCCAGCAGCGGCCGGAGCCGCCGCAGCTGCGCCATGACCGCGGCGCGGCCGCACTCGGGAAAGACCAGCCCCACCCGGTTGGCATCGTAGGGTCCCGCCGTCACCGGGGGCGGCAGGGCGGCGCGCAACTCGGGCAGCCGCTGCAGCAACCCGCCGGCAATGCGGGGCGAATCCAGCAGGGCAAAGCCCAGCCGCAGGTGCCGCCACTGGCAGCGGTAGGTCTCGCGGCGCAGGGCGTCGAGCAGGCGGGCCTGCTCCGGCGTGAGGTCGGTCATGACCACGACACACACCCCCTCCGTCTTCTCCGCGCCGGGGGCCGCGCGCAGTTCGCCATAGACGAGACGGCCCTCGACGCGCAGGTGAAAACCGGCCGGCGGCGCGGGACCGCTCGCCGGCGTGTCGCCGGGCAGCGCCGCCTGCAGGGCGCTCCAGAGGTCGGCGCCCCCGCCCAGCCAGCGCCGGGCGAGGTCGTTGCCCGCGGCGACGCGATGCTGCCCGTCGAACGCCACGATGCCGACCGGTGCCTGGTTGAGCAAGAACCCCAGCAGCTGGCGGTGGCGCCCCGCCTCCCGCCACTCCTGCGCCCGATCGAGCACGACCGCGAGAAAATCGGCCAGACCCGCCAGCAGATGCAAATCCTCGGAGCCGAAAACGCGGGGCCCGGCGCCGCCGGCCGCACGCAGCACGCCGTGCGCCTCCGCGGCGCCCTGCACGGGCAGCGTCAGTTCGCCGAATGCAAACTGCGTTTCCCCCGCCCCGGGCCGGCCCGCGATGTCCAGTGTCACCCGGCCGAACCACTCGGCCTGGTTGAGCGCGGTCTGCAGGCCCTGCACGAAACCGTCGAAATCCTGCAGGTGGGCGAAGGCCCGGGTGAGCGCACGCAGGGCCGCGGGCCCGTGCAGAACCGGGGGCCCGGACGACCTTGGGACCGGCAGCGTGCTGGCTTCCTCCGGGCTCATGGCAGGTGATCGTGGGCGGGAAGGTAGACGAAAAACGTCGTGCCCCGGCCGAGTTCGCTCGTCACCTCGATCGCACCCTGATGGTACTGGACAATGCGGCGGACGATGGCGAGGCCCAATCCCATGCCCCGCTTGCCCCGCTGGTCGCCGGTGGACTTCGTGGTCGTGAACGGCTCGAACACGTGCGGCAGCAGCGCCGGGTCGATGCCCGGGCCGTTGTCGGCGATCGCGACGCAGAGCATGGGCTTGGGCACGTCGTCCGCCCGCACCGTCACCGACACGGTGATGCGGCTGTGCGCCCGGCCCTCCAGGGCCTGGAGGGCGTTCTGCAGGAGGTTCAGGAAGACCTGGAGCAGCTGGCTGTAGTTGCCGTGCACGGGCGGCAGGTCGCGCTGCTCCTCGACCTGAAGCTGCACGCCGGTGCGCGTGAGCTCGGGCCGCACGATCTCGGCGACCCCGGCGATGACCTCGCCGACCTTGACGGGAGCGAACGCCACCGAACTGTTTTCCGCAAAGGCGGCGATATTCTCGACGATGCTGGCGATCCGCCCCACGTCGCGCTGCATGATCGCGCCGAACTCCTGCTGGAATTCCAGCTCGTGGCCGTGCTCATTGAGCAGCGCGGAAAAAGTCTGGATCGAGACCAGGGGATTGCGCAGCTCGTGCGCCAGGCCGGCCGCCAGCGTGCCCAGCGAGATGAGCTTCTCCGTCTGGCTGGCGCGGCGCTCCAACTGGCGCGCGCGCAGAGTGACGCCGAGTTGCAGGCAGATGGCCTCGAGCAGGGAAAAATCGATTTCCGTGTAGCGCTCGCCGCCTTCCCGCGGGCTCAGGATAAGCACGCCCAGCAGAAAGCCCTCCGTCAGGATGGGAAACGCCGCCTCAAAAGGCATCGTCTGCCGCGTTTCCTCGATCGCCTCCAGCGTCTCGGCCGGCAGCTCGACCTCCGAACCGTCAAAGATCAGCGGGGCCTGCCGCTCGGCCAGCACGCGCACCAGCCGGCTGTCGGCGGCCAGCGCCGTCAAGGCATAGCCGTCGCGTCCCCAGCCGACCGAGGCGCGCAGGGCGTGCGCATCGCTGAATTCGCCGCGGATGAACAGCCCCAGATGCGCGAAGCTCATGGCGCCGGCGATCTCGCGCGCCGTGGTGTCGAAGATCTCCTGTTCGGCACTGATGGTGCAGATCTGCTCGGCCAGCTCTTTCAACCGGCTGCGCTGGCCGCTGCGCTTGCGCAGGTAGGTCTGGGCGAGGATGCGGTCCGTGCTGTCCTTCAGCCGCGGTACGATCCAGAAGAAGAACAGGCTCACCACCATGCCGAGCAGGAAACCGTTGAGCAGGTTGGTCGAGGACAGCTCCACGCCCTGCAGCGAGGCGCCAACCGCGTAGACCAGCAGGAAGAAAAAAGACGCGGTGGCACTCATGGCCATGTAGACCGCGGCGTTGACGAAGTCATACGTCGCCAGCGGGAGCTGGTAGCGCGAGACGGCGTTGGCCACCGTCACCAGGTAAAGGAAAACCAGCGCATTGCCCATCGGGGGCACGGGAATGTCGTACCACAGCGGAAAATTCGTCGCCCCGCCGGTGAAGCCGATCAGCGTGGCGAAGAAGATGTGCCACAACTGGGTGGCCCGGGCGCCCGAGGCCAGGCGCGCCTGGCGGTGCAGCAGCAGCACGGCTTCCCCGGTGTAGAGGACAAACACCACGAGGTAGAAGGCAAAGCCGACGCCGGCCCGCGGCCAGAACGGCAGATCCATGGCCGGCTTGACCCCGGCCACCATGATCGGGGTCAGATTCAGCCCCACGAGGATCAGCGCGGTGGCGTAGCCGAGGCGGTTCCACCACGGCTTCTGCTCGCCGCACAGTTGCGCCACAAAATGCAGGTAGGTGACCGGCACGAAATAGGCCGCCACCATGAGCAGCCGCGTGAGGAAGAGCGCGCGCCCGGCGTCCTGGGAGATCTGCCACAGGAAGTAGGCGGCCGACCAGGCGCCGATGCTCAGCGCAAAGACGCCGAATCTCCGGTTGAGCTGGTTCTTGCGGCCGCGCAACACCACGGCGAAGGCCAGCAGCAGGCCCGCGACGAAGTTCAGAAAGGACGAAACAATGAGATAGGTCGTCACTTGCCCGCCTTGATTACCACCGCCTGCTCACCCAGCGAAAGATGCGATTCGAACACATTGAAACCCGCGTCCATCACGATCCCCGCCAGCTCGGTTTGCGAGAAAAAGGTGTAATAACCGATCTCCTCCTTCAACTTGATCTTGCCCGCCGCGCGCAGCAGGTTGCGCCCCGCCTCGATGTCGTCGGCCGTGACGTTCGCCATGATCGAGTCGCGGTAGATGACCGACAGGTCGCAATTCGGCTTCATGCTCGAAACCACCAGCGTGCCGCCGGACCGCAGCACGCGGTGCAGTTCGCGCAGCAGCCCCTGCGGACGCTGGAGATAGGAGAGGACCAGGCTGCAGCAGATGACATCGAACGTCCCCTCCTGAAACGGCAGCCGCGCCGCCGCGGCCGGGTTCCCGTCCAGCCGGTCAAAATCCACGAGGAAGTACTGCAGGCCCGGGGCGGGAGCCGCCCGGGTCTTGGCGACGGGGTGCAGTTTCTGCCGCCAGCCCAGGTGATTGCCCAGCGCATCCGCCAGGCCGCGCTGGGTGAGATCCAAGCCGACGTAAACCAGGGGTGCGCTGTCATGCGCCGGCGCGGGCCGCTGCCAGGTCTCGCGCAGAATCCACAGTCCAAACAGGCCGTTGCCGCAGCCGGCATCCAGGACCAGCGCGCCCGGCCGCATCGCCCCGCACAGCCGGCCCACCAGATCAAGATAGGCCCGATAATCGGCGGATTTCTCCAGGATGCTGTATTTCCGCAGATAGCGGGACCAGAACTCCGCTTCGTCCGCCGCCGGCGCCTCCGAGCGCCGCATCCGGTCCCGCTCGCAGCGGTTCTGCGCCAGAATCAGTTTTTTCCCCGGAACGCGCAGTCCCGCCGCCTCGCCGGGATAGGCCGTGTCATGCAGGCAAGCCCAGGCCACCTGCTCAAACACCTGCCGGGCGGCCTGCGGATTTTCCCGCACCTCGTGCATCGCCGCCGCCACCGGTACCAGCCTGCCCCGCGGATTGGCCGACACCACCTGCTCCACCTCGCGCTAGTCGTCCCACGTATCCCGTTCCGCATAGATAAAGACAAACGGCACCCGAAGTCTCCGCACGTCCTCCAGCGTGCCTGACAGTTCGCCGAGTTCCGACTGGATCAGGGTGTCGAGGAAGATGTCGCCATTGATGTCGAAGCCGAGAAAGTCGGTGATGCCCCAGCGGTGCCCCTGTTGGTACATCCCCAGGATGTCCTCCTTGTAGATCTCCTGCATCGTGGCCAGCAGGTTGACGACCCCCGCCACGCAGAGCAGCTTCCGGATGCGGGCGTCGTTCGCCGCGACGCGCAACAGGCAGCGCGCCGAGAGGCTGTTGGCCACCGCCACCACCTTGGAGACACCCAACGTGGCCTCGAGATAGTCCAGGCCGGCGACAATGTCCGCCACCGCGCCCGGCAGGGTGAAATTCAGCATGAGCCCCTCGCTCTCGCCCACGTGATTGGTCGGATCGAAGCGGAGCACGTTCAGACCGTTCGCGGCCAGATAATAGGCGAGGTGCAGCGTGCTCTTCTTCGTTTCGCCGTATTTGGGCGCCATCAGCACCCACGGTTTTGTCCGCATCTCATCACCGAGATGATCGAGGCAGGCCGCGATACGCAGCCCGGCACGATTCTGATAAGTCACAAAATCGGTGCGGATTTGCCCAATCTCGATTTGTGATGAGTCGGTAATCATTGATGCGGTGATTGATGCACAAACAGAGACGGCCTGCCCCCTACCCCAAATTGGCGTCCAAGTCCAACCTTTGCTGCGAATCTTTGTTCACCTCGGTCCCCCCGGACCGGCGTCGGCTTCCGCGCAGGCGGGCAGCCGACGCCAGCCGTTTCGCGGGGCAAGAGTGTAGCAACCGACGTCAGGAGGCTGTAAGTCGCCGCTGCCCCAGCCTCGTGACCTCGGCTGCTACGCGATCTTGCGGCTTCCAACTGGACGGTTTTGCCCGGGTCGGTCTCAGCGAGGCCAAAGCTATTAGATCCAACCGCAAAACATGCGCCCCGCGACCGGCCTCGCGGAGGCCGGTCGGACGGGGTTGTCCATCCTCGTGTCGCGCTTCGCCGAGCCAAGGCGACTCCCGGCTGCAGTCAACGCCCGCCTGAATCGTCGCAACGCTTCGCGCCATTTTTCCGTTGCCTTCATATTCCCATGCGCCACTTAGTGGCAGAGAGTTATGCGTCGCAATCGACGTGCCTGGGACCCGGGATTTTTGCAGTGATTCATCTTCTCATTATTGCTGAAGACAGCGTCGTCCTTCCGCCAACCGCGGCCCTCTCCTCCTCCGTCGAATTCACGTCCCTGCGCAAGCCCAACCTCGACGCCGCCCGGCCATTGCTCGAAGCCGGCATGTTTGATGTCTGCGTGATGGCGGTCGATGTTGCCCCGGCCGACGCGCACCGGGCCATTGAGAAATTCCGCGCCCTCGCCCCCCGCTGTGCCTTGATCGTCACCCTGCTGCAGGGCTTGCCCGCAGACGAGCGGGCCGCCTATCTGGCGGGGGCCGACGTGGTGCTGGCCCCGCCGTTCGACCCGGCGACCTTCCTGGCCGTGATCGAGCGGCTGGCGGTGCGCGAGGCCGCGCCGATCCCGCCCCCGGCCGCGCCGGCCCTGGTGGCGGGAGTCGCGGCGGCGCTGGCCCCCTCGGCCCTGGCCGTCATGCGCGATTTCTCGCAGGTCTTCAGCTACTCGCTCGATTACAAGCAATTCACGCGGCATTTTGTGCTCAAGCTGCGTGAGATCATCGGCGCCGCGCGCATTGCCATCTTTCTCGAGCCGCCGCCCCCGGCCGGCTATCCCGGTCCGGCCGTCGCCGCCCAGGAAACCCGGCTGTCTTGCGCCGGCGCGGTGGGCCTGCCCGCGGACCTGGTGGAATGCTTTGCGCTTTCCCGCGCGAGCGGCCTGGGCCGGCGCATCGTGCAGTCGGGCCAGATCCTCCGCCTTGGCGCCGAGAGCGCCGCCCCCTTCCTCGCCGGCGATCCCCGGCTGCGGCGCGAATTTGAAATCCTCGGTTGCGAGATCGCGCTGCCCGTCAACGACCGGGAGCGCACGCTCGGGGTGGCCCTGCTCGGCGGGCGCCTGACCGGCACGCCGTTCACCGACGCGGAGCTGCTGCTCGTCTGCCACCTGATGGAGGAGCTCGGCCTGGCGGTGAAAAACTCCTGGCTGCACGGCCAGCTCTCCGCCAGCCACCGCCTGTTCGCCGATGTGCTCGGCGCCATGACCGGCGGCGCGCTCGTCATCGGCCCCGATCTCACGGTGCGGTTCGCCAACCCTGCGCTGCTGCGGCAGCTCAAGGGCGAGGCCACGCCTCCCTCCGCCCGCCTCGATTTTGCCGAGCTGCCGGCCCCGCTCGGCACCAGCCTGCACGACCTGGTCGAGCGCGGCCAGAGCGTGGCGCCCTTCCTTTACGAGCATCCCGGCCCGCCGCCCCGGGTCTTCCGGGTCTCGCTGATTCCCTTCCCGGCCGGCGAGCGGCGGCTGCCGCAGCCGGTACTGCTGCTGCTGGAGGATTTCACGCAGGTGCGCGCGGCGCAGCACGCCGAGATCGAGGCCTCCAACCTCAAGCTGATCGGCCTCATCGCCCGGCGCTTCGCCCACGAGATCCGCAATTCGCTCGTTCCGCTCACCACCCACCAGCAGCTGTTCGACACCGACTATGCCAGCGCCGAGTTCCGGGACTCGCTCAAGCACGCGCTCACCCGCGAGACGGGCCGGATCCAGCGTTTCACCGAACAGATGCTCTTCCTCGCGCAGACGGAAGGCGGCGCCACCGACGCGTTTCCCCTCGAGGAATTGCTCCGGAAAAGTTTCATACATTCGCGCGACTTCCTCGGCCGGGAGGCCGGTGAACTGGAGATCCGCAGTGAGGTGCCGGAGCCGTTTGTGCGCTGCCACCGCCCGAGCCTGACGCACGCCCTGCAGGAGATCTTCCTCAACAGCCTGCAGTCCGCCGGCGAGCCCCCCAGGATCACGGTCACGGTTGTCGCCGAGGCCGGACTGGACGGACGGCCGGGCCTCGCCCTCCGGGTGCATGACAACGGCCGCGGGTTCGCGCCCGACGTGGCTTCCCGCGCCACCGATCCCTTTTTCACCACGCGCAACACCGGCGTGGGTCTCGGTCTCACCGTCGCCAAGCGCGTGATCGAGGCGCATGCCGGGCGGCTCGAGGTGCACGCCCGCAGCCAGCCCGATGATCCCGATCTCGTCATCCACCTTCCCTCCAACTGACACGCCCATGCCCTGCTTCCTCCCGCTTCCTGCCGCCGCCCGCATCCATGAACTCGCCTCCCGGGCGATCCTTTTCGGCGCCGCCTTCGCGCTGACGCCGGCCGCGCTCCTGGCCTCCGGCACCCAGGTGGGGTTCAAGGACGCCTTCGCCACGGCCCGGGGCAACGCCTTCGTGGCCACGGCCGACAACCCGTCGGCCATCTATTATAATCCGGCCGGTCTCACCCAGCTGCAGGGGCAGGCGCTCTCGGCGACGGCTTATGTGGTCGGTTTTGATGCCGATTATACCTCGGCCGCGTCCGGGGTCAGCACATCGATGAACCGCCATGACCAGCTCCTGCCGCAGGTCTACTACGCGTTCGCCCCGGAAGGCCGGCGCTGGGCGCTGGGCGTGGGCTTCTATGCCCCCTTTGGCCTTTCCACCGACTGGCCCGCCACCTCCGGATTCCGCACCTTCGCCACGAGAAACGAGGAGACCTACGTCACGTTCAACCCGGCCTTCGCCTGGCGCGTGAGCGACTCGCTCTCGCTCGGGGCCGGCCTCACGTACAACCGCCTCAACGTCGACCTGCGCCGCGGCATCGGCCTCATGCCCGGCGATGAGTTCCGCTTCAAGGCCGATGCCAGCGACGTCGGCTTCAACCTCGGCCTGCGTTGGCAGCCGGCCGAGCAGCACGCCTTCGGCCTGAGCTACCAGCATCATACCTCGTTCGACGTCAGCGGCACGGCCACCGCCGTGCCCTATGCGTCCGGCGAACCGGCGTCGGCCACGTTCCCGTTTCCCGAAGTGCTGATCGCCGGCTATTCCTACCGGCCCACGCCCCAGTGGAACATCGAGGCGAACATCGACTGGACCAACTGGACGCGCCTCAACACCGTCGTCATTTCCAAGGCGAGCGGACCGGTGTCGATGCCGTTCAACTGGCGGTCGAGCTGCTTCTACGAACTCGGGGTCACCCGTTATCTGAACGGAGGCTGGCTGGTGAGCGCCGGCTACACCTACAGCGAAAACTCGGTGCCCGATGCCACTTGGAATCCGGCCGTGCCTGACGCCAACCGCCAGTTTTGGTGCGCCGGCGTGGGCTACGCCCGGGGATCCGTGCGGTGCATGCTCACGCTGCAGCATGCCACGGCCCCGACCCGGGTCATTCAGGGCACCCTGTCGGCCGCCGGTGAAACCGCCGACGGCGCCTACGGCACCTCCATCGACACCCTTTCCCTCTCGCTGGACTATCGTTTCTAACCCGGACGCTCCACCGCGTTGCCCCTGCCCATGATCACGGCTCCTGATCCCGCCGCCTCCGCCGCTCCTCCCGTTCCCGCGCCCGCGGCTCCCGCTGCTCCCCCAACCCTGCCCACCATGCTGGTGGTCGATGATGAGGAGGGCCCGCGCCTGTCGCTGCGGATGGTTTTCAAGAATGACTTCCGCGTGCATGCCGTCGAGAACGGCGAAAAGGCGATCGAATTTGCCCGGCACAATCCCATCCATGTCGCCATTCTCGACATCCGCATGGCGGGCCGCTCCGGCATCGAGGTGCTGCGCAGCCTCAAGGAGATCGACCCCCACGTCGAGATCATCATGCTCACGGCCTACGAGACCATCGAGACCGCGCGGCAGGCGCTGCGGCTCGGCGCCTGCGACTATCTGAGCAAGCCCTTCGATCTGCCCACCATCCGCGAAGCCGTGGCGCGGGCGCTGCGCCTGCGCCGCATCTCCGAGACCGTCCTCGCCACGCAGGAACGCCTCCACCGGCTCACCGACCAGCTGCACGACGCCACGCTCAAGGAGGACATGGCCCGCACCACCAACCAGATCTACGCCGGCGTGCTGCACGACATCAATAATCCGCTGACCATCATCGTGGGCTACGTGGAGATGCTCGAGTTGCGCCTGACCAAGGTCTCCTTCCTGCACGGTGCCGATCTCGACGCGGTGCGCGAAGACCTCGCCATCATCTCGAAGCAGGTGAACACCTGCTTCGCCATTGCGACGCGCTATCTGCGTTCCCTGGGCAAACGCCACTTCTCCAACCGCGAGGTGCGCGTCAACCAGGTGCTCACCGACCTCCAGACGCTGCTCAAGCATCATCCCGCCATCAAGGGCGGCCATCTGGGGGTGAAGCTGCTCGACAAGGACGCGGCCGCTTTGATCAACGGCACGGAGCTCATCCAGATCCTGCTCAATCTCACCATCAACGCCTTTCAGAGCACGTCCAAGGACCAGACCGTCTGGGTGACGGCCGAGGTCGTGAACCAGCCCCTGCCCGTGGAAACCCTGTGCGACGGTCCGCAGGATATCGTTCTCGGGCGCGAACCCCTGGCCAACGAACCACCGCTGATCGCGCTGTCCGTGCTCGATCAGGGCCCCGGCATCGCGCCCGAGGTGCTGCCCCACATCTTCGAGCCGTATTTCACCACCAAGGCCGACCAAGGCACCGGCCTGGGCCTCGCGATCGTCTCCCGGCTGGTGCAGGACCACCGGGGGCTCCTGCATGCCCGCACCAAGCTGGGCGCAGGCACGCGCATGACGGTGTATTTCCCGGCCAAGGAGCCCTCGGCGTCGAACGAGCCCTTCCGGATCTAGCCGGCGGGTCGGGCTCTGTCTTCCGCGCTGCTGGATTCCAATGGTTGGCGCCATTGGCCCGGAGACCGACCCGGCCAGGGTTTTTCTGCGAGCGAGAGTGAACCTCGCCGCCCCAGCCCAAAATGGCCTCGCCATTTTGATCAAGGAACGTGGAGGACGAAGTCCGACAGGTTCCTCCCCCGCTTTTCCTCTTGAGCGCAAGCGCCGGCGGGAACATGAGCAAGTGACTCCGCCGTGCTCACCACCCTGCTCGCCCTCATCTCCGCCGCCGTCGCCGCCCTGCTGGTCTGGCTCTGGATGCAGGCGCGCTCCGCCGCGCTCGCGGCCAGCCTGAAGTCCCTGGGCGACCAGTTCGGAAAGGCCGAGGCCGAGCTTGCCGCGCTGCGCGCGCGCAACCTCGAGCTGGAGGCGGCAAAATCACAACTGACCACCCTGCTCACCGCCGAGCGCGACGCCCTCCAGCAGGCGCAGACCCGGCTGACCGATACTTTCAAGGCGCTCGCCGCCGACGCCCTCCGGAGCAACAACGACGAGTTTCTCAAGCGCGCGGGCGACAGTCTCGTCAAGCCGGTCGCCGATTCGCTCAAGGATGTGCGCGACAAGATCGCCGATCTCGAGAAAACGCGCGCCTCGGCCTACGGCTCGCTCTCCGAGCAGCTCAAGTCGCTGGCCCTGGCCCAGGCTTCGCTGCAGACGGAGACGACCAAGCTGTCCACCTCCCTCAGCACCACCAAAACCGCCGGCACCTGGGGCGAGCTGCAGCTCCGTCGCGTGGTCGAACTGGCCGGCATGGTCGAGCATTGCGATTTCACCGAGCAGGAATCAACCGGCGACCAGCGGCCCGACCTCCTCGTCAACCTGCCGCGCGGCCAGCGCATCGTCGTCGATGCCAAGGCGCCCACCGACGCCTATCGCGAAGCCGCCGGCACCGGCGATCCGAAGGTGCGCGCCGCCAAGCTCGCGGAGCATGCCGCCAAGGTGCGCAGCCACGTGGACGCCCTCTCCGCCAAGGCCTACTGGGAGCAGTTCCAGCCCTCGCCCGAGTTCGTCGTGCTGTTTCTCCCCGGCGACCAGTTTCTCTCCGCGGCGCTGGAGGCCGATCCGGCGCTGCTCGACCGGGCGATCCGCAACCGCGTGCTGCTCGCCACGCCCTCGACGCTCATCGCGCTCCTCAAGGCCACCGCCTACGGCTGGCGGCAGGAGGCCGTGTCGAAAAACGCCGAGGAAATCAGCAAGCTCGGCCGGGAGCTCTACGACCGCATCGCCACCTACATCGAGCATTTTGAAAAGGTCGGCCGCGGGCTCGAAACCGCCACCAAGTCCTACAACGCCGCTGTCGGTTCCCTCGAAGGCGCCTTGATCCCGGGCGCGCGCAAGTTCGCCGAACTCGGCGCCAAGGGGACGAAGGATCTGCCCGAGATCGGTCCCGTCGAAACCGCGCCGCGCGACGTCACCAAGCGCGCCTGAGGCTGAACGTCCAGCTACCTAGATAAAAGGTACGACCGCCTCTTTTAAACGATTTCAACCAACACTGCAGATGATGCTATTGGTTCGCCTCTTTTTAGCGTATGGTTTGATCGCACCGTCGTTGCTGCTTTTGTCTTTAGTTGATTGGAACATGGCAGACGACCGTATTATTTTCCCGACAGTTTGCGTGCTTTCGATGGCACTCTTTTTTGCTACGTGGTACGGAGCTAAACGGCTCAAAACTCGTGTACTGATTTATGGAGGGATAGCAGGTTGGACCTCATTGGTATTACTCTACTTATGGCTATGGATGAAATATGTGCCGTAGCGATGGCAACAATTATAGCCAAGGCAGCGGAATAAAAGGTTTTACCTTTTAGCGGCTATCCGAAAACCGGTGAACGAATCGTAGGGTCGCAGGCTTGCTGCGTCCCTCTCGGAGGGCGCGACAAGATCGCGCCCCTACCAATGCCTAATGATTCATATCTGTTTCAGGTTTTCGGATAGCTTCTAGAATCATTGGATGCAATGGGAACGGGGCCGGAATAAGATGACATGAAGCGGACAGCCTGGCGCCTCGCGCCCTCACTGTCGCCCTATGCATCTTCCAACTGGCCTTTTTTATGCGGATGAAACTGTCCACCTCCGCCCAGCGTCTCACTTTTTGAGTGGTGTAGCCTGTTTAATCCTCAACCCTGGATGTTCCATGCGCCCCATGATCGCCCTCGCTACCCTCGCCTTAGAGCCTATCCGAATAATAATTCGATCGATTTTTCAGCGCAAGGAGCGAGGATCGAAGGATGGGGGAAAAGAGACTTGGTTATCGTCTGCCAGACGAACTGTGGGCGCGGCTGGAGCCGC
>JAQTYQ010000003.1 GCA_028688225.1 Opitutaceae bacterium
CGCCTTGAAGCTGGCCCGCTCGGCTCGCCTCCACCCGATCGCCTTGTGCGACCGGCAGCAGCGTCCGTTCGCCTTCAGTGTGCCGGATAGCCTGCTGGAACTCTTGCACCAGCTCGATGTAGCCCGTCCCGAGCCCGGCATGGATCCGGAAGTTTCCCTCCAGCTTGCCGCCAGCGCCCGGTTTGAAGAATCCATCGCCTCGGCCCGGCTGGCCGGCGCGGCCACACCCCCGGCTTGGGCCAAGGAAATGCTGCGGACCGGCCGCCCCCCGCAAAACAAGGATGAACGGATGATTTTTAACCTGCACCGGGCGCTGGAGGAAATCCGAGATTGGAACCACCGTGCGCTCAGTCCGGAGATGGTCCTGCAGCTGCATCGCTGGATCATGGAGGGCGTCCGGGACGAGCCGGCTGCCGCCGGCCGGCTCCGGCGTGACGATGAAGGCACTCCCGGCGTTGGCACGGAGGGGTTGGCGCGGCCGGAGCCGTCGCCGGCCGGTGAACTGCCGGCTCGGTTGACGATGATGTGTGCCTTCGCCAATGGCCGGGCCCCGGACGTTTTTGTCCATCCGGTCCTGCGGGCGGTCATCCTCCATTTCTGGATGGCTTATGATCGGCCGTTTCCCGATGGCAACGGGCGCATCGCCCGCATGTTATTTCGCTGGGCGATGCTGCGACAGGGCTACGCCCACTTCGATTTCACCTCGCTTTCGTCCATCCTGCTCGGGGCTCCGGAGCGTTATGCCCGCTCCTTCCTTGCAACCGAGAGTGACGGCAACGACCTCACCTACTTCATCCTGCACCAGGCGGAGGTCATTCGGGTGGCGGACCGGACTCGGCGCGACCGGCTGGCGGGCAGGCGGGAGGAGTTGCAGGCGGCAGGGAAAAAGCTGCGGGGTTTTGGCCAGCTTAATCGCCGCCAGCAGGCCCTGGCCATGCACGCACTGCGCAACCCGGATGCTCGTTACGTGATCACCGGCCACCAGCGCAGTCATGGCGTCACGCACCAGACGGCGCGCGACGACCTCTTCGATCTGGTCCGGCGTGGACTGCTGGCCGTGGGCAAAGAGGGGCGGATCTATGTCTTCCGGGTCCCCGCTGCCCGTTCACGCACCGCGCCGGCTTAAGCCAGGGCGGGCCGCCCGGCCCATGCCGGGGAAAACCGCGTGGTTCAACGCTTGAAGGGCAGGCGTGAATCAGCTGTCGCCACCGCCTGACGCAGCCGGGCGACGCGGCATTTTTCCGCCCGCCAGATGCTTTCCAGCCGGGCAAAATCGTCGTCCTTCGAGCCGGTCACGATGCAGTAGTCCTGCTGTGTCCATTGCTCGACCTCATACAGCGCGGTCTTCATGCGCCGCTCGATCTGCTCCTTGGAATCCTGCCCGCGCGTGAGCAGGCGGTCATAGATCGTCTCCATGTCCGGCGGCATGATGAAGACCGAGACGAGCCGGCCGCGCATGGTCGAATGGCCCTCGAACGCCTGCCGGTAGGCGCGGGCCCCCTGCACGTCGACGTTGACCACGAGATCGACATCGCGGGCCAGCTTGTTGAACACGGCGCTCTTCTTCGTGCCGTAGCGGGAGGTGTGGACCTGGGCCCACTCGAGGAATTCATCACCCGCCAGCGCCTCGTCGAACTCGGCATTGCTCAGGAAATAATAGTCGACACCGGGTCGTTCGTTCTCGCGCGGAGCGCGGGTGGTGCAGGTGACGAGGCGCTCAACCTCCGGGTGGGCGGCGACCAGCCGCTGGCACAGGGTCGTCTTGCCGGTGCCGGTGGGGCCGGCGATCAGCAGCAGCAGTCCGCGGACTTCCTTGGGCGGGGGGATCATGACGGGGGTGGGGTCAGTAGGTGAACGCCACCACGTTGAGCAAAAGCCCGTAGGCAAGCAATCCCGCGCCGAGGGCCCGGGCCCGCCCCGGGGCGGCGAACAGCCATTGAAAAAAGTCGCGCAACCGGTAGGGGACGGCGACAAGGTAAAGGGCGGCGACAATGGCCGCAAAAACGAGGGTGACGAGGAAGAGCCGTTGCGGATGGTCATACTGCATGAACGCGGCGTCGAGCAACGGCGAGGCGGTCAGCAAGGCGAGGATGCCAAGGCCGCGCACGGCTAGGAAATCGGGCACGTACTTGATCGACAGCACGCCGAGCGCGGCAAAGCCGACCACCCAGGGGGTGTTGGAGCTGCCAAGAATGCGGTCGGCGTCGCCCATGTTGGCCACGCGCACCAGGAACCAGAGCGTGCCGCCGCCGAAAAACACCAGGGTGCCGGCCACCGAGCGCGGCAGGGCCTTGAGCGTGGAGATCACGACGGGATGGTTGGGCAGCAGCAGGGCGCCGAGCGCGGTGAGAAAGAGTCCGGGGAGCAGCGTGGCAAGGAAAAGGGACATAAGATCGTTCGGGTTCTCCTACGAAGAGAATGATTAAGATTAGGATAACGAGAACGATCAAGCTTCCACGCCTGCCGGCAGGAGATCGCCGTAAAGCGCGCTGGTGGAGGTGCGCGTGATGCGGATGGGCACCAGTTCGCCGATGAGACGCTCGGCGGCGGCGAAGTGCACGGTCCGGTTGCCGCGGGTGCGGCCCATGAAGCGCAGTCCCTTCCGGTCCGGGCCTTCGACCAGCACCTCCTGTACGGTGCCGATCAGCGCCTGGTTCCGGCGGCGGGAGTTTTTTTCGAGCAGGCGCAGCAGGATCTGGTTGCGCTCCTCCTTCACCTCTTCGGGGACCTGGCCGGGCATTGTCGCGGCAGGGGTGCCGGTGCGGATCGAGTACTTGAAGATGTAGGCCATGTCGTAGTTCACGGCTTCGAACAGGGCGCGGGTCTGCACGAAATCCTCCTCGGTTTCACCGGGAAAGCCGACAATGACATCGGTCGAGAAATACATGTCCGGCCGCACGCGGCGCAGGTCCTCGACCAGTTGCAGGTAGCGCTCCCGCGTATAGGGCCGGTTCATCGCCCGCAGCATCCGGTTGCTGCCCGACTGGAGCGGCAGATGCACGCACTCGCAGAGCCGGGGCAGGCGGCCGTAGGCCTCGATGAGATCCCGTTTGAAGCCGAGCGGGTGCGGCGAGGTGAAACGGAGGCGCGCCAGGCCGTCGATTTCGTGCAGGCGCTCCAGGAGCTGCACAAAGGGCGTCACGCCGCCGGCATGCGTATAGCCGCGCCGGCCGTAGCTGGTGACGATCTGGCCGAGCAGGGTGATCTCCCGCACGCCGCGCCCGGCCAGGCCGCGGCACTCGGCCACGATCTCGTCCATCGGGCGCGAGCGTTCGTCGCCGCGCGTCTTCGGCACGATGCAGAACGTGCAGTCCATGTTGCAGCCCTGCTGGATGGAGACGAAGGCAGTGACCTGGCGCTCCGCCAGTACGTGATCGCGGATCGTGTTCTGCGAATCCGGTTCCTCGGCGATGTCGACGATCGTCTCGCCGACGGGTACGCCGGCTTCACGGGCGGCCCGGAGGTTGTCGAGGTAGCCGGGCACCTGGTGGAACTTCTGCGTGCCGACAATCAGGTCGAGATCAGGCAGCTGGTCGAGCAGCGTGGCGCCGCGGTTTTGCGCCATGCAACCGAGGATGCCGAGGATGAAGCGCGGCTGATGACGCTTGCGCGCGGCCAGGTGGCCCGCCTTGCCGATGGCCTTCTGCTCGGCGAGGTCGCGCACGCTGCAGGTGTTGAGCAGCAGGATATCGCAGTCGTCCTCGTGCGGGACAATCCGGTAGCCGCGGGCGCGCAGCATCGCCGCGACCGCCTCGCTGTCGCGCTCGTTCATCTGGCAGCCGTAGGTCTTGATGTAGACGCGGTTCACGTGCCGGGAACGGAGCTAAGTAGCCGCCCGTCCCCCCGGGTCAAACGGGAAAGGACGGCGGGCGGGCGCTCGCTTCACTATTGTCAAAGACGACACTGCCGGCACATGGTGTGCAGCCATGAAGCAATTATCCCGGCTTTGGCTTGGTCCTGGTTGGCGCAAGCCTTTTGTTGAACGGTTGTGGCACCTGGGCGGGACTCTACAGCCCGCGGAAGACGGAAAAATCCAGCAGTGTGGTGGCCTTCCTTTACCCCAACCAGAATGAGCCGCTGATTGCGCCGGCCACCCCCGTGTTGCGCCTGCCGCTGCGCGTCGGTCTGGCCTTTGCGCCCGGCGCCGACGAAGCACGTGCCGGGGAGTTCACCGAAGCGCAGAAGACCGCGTTGCTCAAGCGCGTCGCGGCGGAGTTCAAGTCCCGCCCCTTCATCCAGTCCATCGAGGTGCTTCCCTCTTCCTACCTGCGCCCCGGCGGCGGCTTCGAAAACCTCGGCCAGGTGCGCGCGTTGTTGGGCATCGACGTCATGGTGCTGCTTTCGTACGACCAGGTCCAGTTCACGGACGAAAACCGGCTGTCGCTTGCGTATTGGACCATCGTCGGGGCCTATTTCTTCAAGGGAAACAAAAACGACACGCACACGCTGATGGAAGCCGTGGTCTACGATATTCCGAGTCGCAAGTTGCTGTTTCGCGCACCCGGCGCGAGTCAGATCGCCGCGGGCTCGACGATGGTGGAAATCCGGCAGCAATTGCGCGTTGACGGCGTCAAGGGCTTCGAACAGGCGACGGACGACCTGACACGGAATCTCAAGGAAGAGCTGACGGCATTCAGCGAACGCGTCAAGTCGGCCCCCGGAGAGGTGCAGATCGAGCATAAGCCCGGTTATGCCGGCGCCGGGGTGATGCCGTTATGGTTCGCCGGGGCGCTGGCGTTGTTGGGGCTGGCTCGGCGGATGAGACGGCAAGACTAGGCGGAGCCGGTCTGGCCGGCTTGGAGCGGTTTGCGTTTTGGAAGGGACGAGTAACATAGAGGTCCAACGTATGACTACTGTCTCTGCCAGCACCCTCATCACCCGGCTCAACTGGCGCTACGCCACGAAAAAATTTGATCCGGCCAAAAAAATTCCCACCGCCACCTGGACGGCTCTCGAACAGGCGCTCGTCCTCTCCGCTTCCTCCTACGGCCTGCAGCCCTATCGTTTCATCGTCGCCAGCGACCCGCGGCTCCGGGAGGCCCTCAAGCCGCTCTCGTGGGGCCAGGCGCAGGTGACCGACGCCTCCCATTACATCGTCTTTGCCCGCAAGCGCAGCCTGACCGAGGCCGACGTGGAGAAATTCGTCAACCTGACCACCGACACCCGCGGTCTGGCGCGGGGTTCGCTCAAGGGCTATTACGACATGATGGTCGGCGACCTCGTCAAAGGTCCGCGCAGCGCCTGGGTCCAGGAGTGGGCCGCCCGCCAGACCTACATCGCCTTGGGTAATCTGCTGACCTCCGCCGCGCTGCTCGGCATCGATGCCTGTCCGATGGAGGGGCTGGATCCGGTCAAGTACGACGAGGTGCTCGGCCTGCCGGCCCAGGGATACTCCACGGTGTGCGCCTGTGCCCTCGGTTATCGTGCGGCGGACGACAAATACGCCACCGCGAAAAAAGTGCGTTTGCCGGCCGGCGAACTCATCCAGCATCGCTGAGCGGCCGGCCCGCGGCGCTCCCGCAACCGCCTCAATCATTACGATGCGGCGGGAGGCATGCATCAAAGGGGAGGCATCGCCCTTGCTGTAGCCGGCCTCGGCGAGGCCGGACTTCCGGGGTCGCCGACCCCGGCTACAACCAACGCAAGCGCAGAACGTCGTAAGGATTCAGGGCGACCGCGGGCAGCGCAAATTTTCGTCGCCTGCGTGACGCGGGTGCGTTTCCTACTCGGGCATGGGATTACTCGACCGGTTGCTTCCGAAGAAATCCGCCGGCCCGGCGCCTGCGGCCATTCCTCCGCCGGCTGCACCCGTCGCGCGGCCCGCCGGCATCCAGCCCGAGAATCCGGCGCCCGCGCTCCCACCGCCGTCGGCCGGCGGCGGTGTGCTTACCCGCCTCCGGCAGGCGCGCGAGGCGCTCGAACACAAGGACCTGGCCGGCGCCCTGGCCGTCTATGAGGAAGTGCTCGCCAGCGCCGGGGACCGCGCCGACGTGCTCGTGACCATTTCCGGTGATCTTGGCGTCACCGGCCATCCGCGGGAGATCATCGGCCTCGTGGCGCCACGCTATGATGCGCAGCGCCACGGTCCCGCCACCGGCCTCAACGTACTGCAGGCATACCTGGCCGTGCGCGAACCGCAGTCGGCGCAGCACGTGCTCGACCTGCTCTTCGCGCTGGACCGGCCTGACCTTGAGGAGCGCCTGCTCGGTTTCTCCAACGCCATTGCCGACATGATGCTGCTTGAAGCCGAGGGCGTGGGTCCCCCGGCGCCGCCGGCCGGCAACACCCCGGAGGGCGAGGCGACGAGCATCGAACTCGTGAGCATCAGCAAACCGATCTGGTTTTATGGCCTCGAAAGCATGCCCGATCTGCTGCCTCCGAAGGCGGGCAAGCTGCGGCGGATTGCCTTCGGCCAGCTGTCCGTCCTCGGGCTCAAGGACTTCGCCGGGGCGGCCAGGCAGCCCGAAAATGAACTCGGACGCCTGTCGCGCGGCATTCCGCTGTGGCTCGCGGAAATGCTGTTCTTCAGCGCCAACAGCAGCACGCTCGCGGTGATCGGCACCCGGCAACGCGAGCATTACGGGCTTTTCCCCGTGGAATGGACGACGGAACATATCCGCCAGCTGATCGAAACGGTCGAAGGCGGGCTGGATTTTGTCTGCACCGGCGCGTTGCGGCAGGAGCATGGGGACTATGAGCTCGTGCTGCATCTCTGGGAGGTGAAGAAATTCCGCGAGCGCAAATCCTTCCTCGCGCGCTGGACGCCGGCGACCGCCGACCAGGCTCTCGCACAACTCCAGGCGCAACTGCGCGCCTTCATGGAATTCACGCCCCACCCCGCCGGCCAGGGCCTCGTCTACACGCCTCCGGCCAAGCTGCAGGCCTACATCGAGGCCCTCGGCGCCGGGCTGACGCTTTTTCTGGGCGAAAAACAAATCCTGCCCCCGGCGCAACTGGTCATACCGGCCGAGGTGGCCGGCCGTGCGGCGGCGCTGGCGGCGGAATCGGAGCTGGCCACCTTGCTGGCGCTCAGCCTTCAAGCCCGCGCCCGGCGCCTGGGCCTGGCCGCGCTTCCGGCTCCGGCCGCGCTCGCCGCCACGCCGGCGGTGGCGCAGGCGAGACAGGTGTTGGCGTTGTAAGCCGGCGGCAACCATCCCATGGCTATGCCTCGTCTGCCGACTGCCGACCTGCGCATCCGTGCGGTCCGGGCCCGGCGGGCGCGGCCGTGACCACGGCCACGGCCACGGAAATCGTCGCCCACCTGCGCCCACGGCGCAGTCCGCGCGACATCGAGGGCCAGCGACGCTTCGGCATCACGCCGGGTGGCGAGCACCTGGGGATCTCCATGGCCGCGCTGCGACCGCTGGCCCGGGCGTATCGGCGCAATCACGCGCTCGCACTGGCGTTGTGGGAAACCGGCGTCCACGAGGCGCGCATTCTCGCCATGCTAGTGGATGATCCAGCGCAGATCACCCGCGGACAAATGGAGGCATGGGCCCGCCAGTTTGACAACTGGGCCACGGTCGACGGCTGCTGCATCCACCTCTTCAACCGCACCCCATTCGCCGTCGAGAAGGCGCACGCGTGGAGCCGGCGGCGCACGGAATTTGTCAAGCGGGCCGGGTTTGTCCTCATGGCCGGACTGGCTGTGCACGGGCAGGAGCTGCCCGACGCGGTCTTTCTCGAATTCCTGCCGGCCATCCGGCGGGGAGCCACGGATGAGCGCAATTTCGTGAAGAAGGCGGTCAACTGGGCCCTCCGGCAGATCGGCAAGCGCAACCCCCGCCTGCGCCGCGCGGCCATGGCCGAGGCGCGCGCAATCCAAAGGCTCGACTCGCGCGCCGCCCGCTGGATCGCCGCCGACGCGCTGCGGGAGCTGTTGCGGAAGTAGCGCGAGGCCGGGGCGCGGGACGTCGGAACAAAAGCCCGGCAAGGCGGCACCATTGAGGCGGAACGAGCCGCGCCGATCCCCCTATGCGTATTATCCAGGCAGTCCAGCGTAGCCGCCGACGTAAGGAGGCGGGAGTGGCGGTGAGCGGCCAATGACAGCCTCGTCGCCTCGGCTGCTCCCGCGCGTTGCGGAACGCGACTGTAGAGATACGGCTGAGGCAGTTTCTTCAATCGCTGCAGAAGCACCGATCTCCAGATCGGCGTTCATCACTGACTGATAAATTTCCCCCATCAGTCGGGAATCTCGGCTTCGACGAGCTGGATGAGCAGCGTGAGCGATTCCTGCCAGCCAAGATGGCAAGCCTCCGCGGGGATCACACCGGGCACTCCCTCTTGCACGATGTTCAGCTCCGTTCCGACCGGCACTTTCTTCAACGTGACCGTCGTCTGCATTTTTGCCGGGCAGGTTCGGGTCGTCGAACTTGTCCGTGTAGCGGAGCCGCTCGTGCGGCACCAGTTCAAGATACTCTCCGCCGAAGGAGTGGCTCTTGCCGGTGGTGAAGTTCGTAAACGACATCTTGTAGGTACCGCCGACCCTGGCGTCCAGGTGGTGGATCTTTCCGGTGAAGCCGTTCGGCGGGAGCCATTTGTTCATGGCGTCGGCATCGAGGAACGCGCGATACACTTTTTCGGGGGTCGCACGGAGGACGCGGTGCAGCCGGATGGTGTGGGTTGTCATGGTTACTGTTCCTTTCAGTGGGGAAATTCGGTTGTTGCCGGTTCATCTATCCAACGAACGAGGCGTCGCAAACCGGACTCGATGGTGTCGCAAGGTGCGACTTTGTCGGATCGCCTCCCGGGGGTCAGGGGGGCCTGGCGCCGCCCGCCAGCTGGCCGCACCCGGCGGCGATGTCGAGGCCCCGGCGTTGGCGCACCGTGCTGGGCAGGCCATGCCCGGCGAGGATTTCCTGAAAACGCCGCGCGGCATCTCGATCGGAGGGCACGCCGCCGTAGCCCGCCGTCGGATTGAGCGGAATGAGGTTCACCTGGGCCTGCAGGCCACGCAGGAGGCGGCCGACGGCATGGGCCTGTTCCGGGGTGTCGTTGCGCCCGGCGATGAGCGTCCATTCGAAAAAGATGCGGCGCTGCTGTTTTTCCACGTAATAGCGGCAGGCCTTGATGAGTTCGGCGAGCGGCCAGCGTGCGGCCACCGGCACGAGGGCGGCGCGTTCCGCCTGGGTGGCGGCATGCAGGCTGACGGCGAGCTGGATCGGGCGGGCCTCGTCGGCCAGGCGCACGATGCCGGGAATCACGCCGACCGTGCTCAACGTGATGCGCTTCGCGCCGATCGCCGGGCCATTCTGGTCGCGCAGGATGTCCACGGCCCGCATGACCGCCTCGTAGTTGTGCAGCGGTTCGCCCATGCCCATGAGCACGACATTGCGCAGCCGCTCGTGGCGGGCATGCGGCGAGTCGCTGTCAACCCGGGCCGGCCCCGCCGCTGCGGCGGGGCCGGCCCGGCGCAACACGCGGCCGATGTGCAACACCTGCGTCACGATCTCGCCGGGCGTGAGGTGGCGGACGAAACCCATCTGGCCGGTGGCGCAGAACCCGCAGCCCATCGCGCATCCGGCCTGGCTGCTGATGCAGGCGGTGACGCGTCCGGTGTAGCGCATCAGGACGGTTTCGATGCGGGGGCCGTCGGCGAGCGCCAGCAGGTATTTGCGCGTGAAACCGTCGGCACTCAGCGTCTCGAGCGCGACCGGCGGCCGGGCGAGTGAAAGCTCCCCTTCGAGCCGCGCGCGCAGCCGCGCCGGCACCTCCGGCATGGCCGCGAACCGGTCCACGCCGTCGTGGTAGACGTAGCTCCACAACCGCACGGCATGCACCGGGCTGAAATCCCAGGATGCGACCAGCGCGATGATTTCATCGCGGGTGAGATCATAAAAATGACGCAGCGGGCCGCCCATGGTCGGTGCGGGGGAGCGTGCGACGAAAGCCCGCCGCTTCAAGCGTCAAGGCAGGGGCGCGTCCGGGCAGCCGGCCGGCTACTCGTCGCGCTTGCTTTCGTAGATGTGCACGCCGCGCGCGCTGTCGGCCCAGGGGGGAAGACCTTCCTGACGGCCGGTCTGAAGGTCGGCGATCTCTTTGCGCACTTCGGCCGCGTGCACGCGGCGCATGATGCAATCAAGACCGGCGTAGACGACAGCCTCGGGTGTGACGTGCAGCTCCCTGGCCAGACGCTCGATGGGGGCGAACTCCTCCGGGTCGAGATGTAGTTTGATGGTCGGATGCATGGTGCCTTCGTGGGTTGAAGGTGCGGCGGGGGCGGTCGCACCGGGGTTGGGGTTGAAGGTCGCTTACAAAGCGGGCGCGTCGTCAGGATGATCCGGTTCCCGGGCCGGCGTCGACTTTGGATCGGTGTCCGCCTCGCCCTGTTTCAGGCGTTCGAGTTCCAGCGGGTGGTCCTCCCGCATCTCGTGCTCGGACACCTGCCCGGTGAGCCAGGCCAGGCTCATCGGATAGACGTCGGGGTTGAAGATCACGAAGTAAAAATGCCAGACGAGGATTGCGAGCGTGGCGAGGATGGCTTCATAGAAATGGACCGTGCGGGCGATGTCGAAGCCAAGCTTGGTGAAGAGCCCCATCGAGGTGTTCTCAAACCAAAGGATCGCGCCGGTGGCACCCATGAGCACGGTGCCCCAGATGAGAGCCCAGTATTCGGCTTTCTCGATGTAACTGAAGCGGTCGAACTTCGGTTTTTCCGGCGCCAGCCGCAGATTGTACTGCAGCACCTTCCACGGGTCGGTGAGATCGCGCCAGGCCGGCAGGAGGTCGCGGAATAGCCGCCGGCCCTCCGGCGTCAACGCGAGGTAGCTCACGTGCCACAGACCCGCGGCCATGAGCGCTACGCCCGCCAGCCGGTGGACCAGACTCCGGGCGGCAAAGGCGCTGTTGCTCAAGCTGCGGATGGCCTCCACCCACCAGGCCTCGGGATAGCGCAGCATGAAGCCGGTCAGGACGAGCAGGATGAAGCTGATCGCCACCGCGGCGTGCTGCAGGCGCTCGTGCACCGTCATCCGCAGATAGAGCCGGTGCGACGCCGGCTCCGGCGGGATTTCGCCCTTCTGCAAGGCGAGTTTGCGCAGGAGCTTGCGGACGAAGTCGGTCAGGTTGTGCACCGTCATGCCGCCGATGACCAGGAAGATCAGGACCAGGTAGAGGTTGGCGATCCAGTAGAGGATCGGGCTCTCGGCGCGCTGGTCGGGACTCGCGTGCACCCGGCCGATCGTGAACCGCTGGTTGGCGCCGGGATGGCACTGGCCGCAGGTGGCGACCAGATTGTCCTTGGAGACAGTCGAGGTCGGATCGAGGTGCGACTTGATCGCGTGGGAACTATGGCAGCTCGCGCAGTTGACGACTGTCACCGCGCCGCCGCGGGCGGCCAGCCCATGGTAGCTGTCGGCGAACGTCTGGAAGGAATCGGCGATGAGGCCGTATTTCTTGGTCAGGCGGACGGAGGCGTGGCAGGAGGCGCACACCTGCTGGGCGACATTCTTGGAATACACCGGAGACGCCGGGTCGGTGTGCGCGCGGATGTCGTGTTCGCCGTGGCAGGTCGTGCAGACCGGAGAGTCAAGGTTGCCCTTGTGGAGCGCGGCGGCGTGGACGCTCGACTCGAATTCCGTGGCGATCGGCTCATGGCATTTGGCGCAGGTTGCGGGGATTTGCTGTTTATTGACGCGCGAGCCGGCGACCATGGCCAGGTTCATCTGGTGGCTGCCGTGACAGTCGACGCAGTTGGCGGCTTTGACCTCGCCACGGGCCAGGGCGGCGCCGTGCACGCTGTGCTCGAAGGATGTCACAAAACGGGTGCCCAGGAGCGTCTGGCTGGCGACCGCTGATTTCTCGAGATGGCAGGATTCGCAGAGGGCGACCTGCGCGAGTTTCAGATCAATGCCGGGCCGGCCGGGTGCAGGGCTGGCAATGGCTTTCCGGTGGCAGGTGAGGCAGGTGGGAGCGTCCGGGGTGGAGGCGACCAGGGCGTGGCCATGGGCGGAGGCCAGAAACTGATCGCGGGCCGGCCGGTGGCAGCGGCCGCAGGCTTCCGTCTGCTGGGCGGGGGTGAAGGGAAAGTCGGCGGATTGGATGCGCGCCACGGCGTGCGTGCCATGGCAGGCGGTGCAGGCGGTGTCTTCACCCGGCGGCATCGGCGTGAGGGCCAACCGCGGGTGAAAGGCATGTTTGCGTCCGGTGTTCTCGTGGCAGGACGCGCAGTCGACGGGGGTGAGCGGGCTTTTGTGCGGAAGGTTGTCGGCGTCGATGCCCTCATGGCAATCGGCGCACTCGAGCGAACTGTGCGCGGATCGGGCCAAAGCGGTCTGGTCGGCAAAAAGCGACACCATGCGACCGGCCTTCTGCATGGTAAGTTTGGCATCGCGATGGCACTCGAGGCAGGCGGCGGAAGCCGCCGCCGGTTCATCGCCGCGCCCGGGTCCCGCGATCAACAGACACCCGGCCCCCAGCAGCAACGCCCGCCATCCCCGGATCAGGCTGACCCGGCGCAGCAGAAGGAAAACGGTCGTTGCGGGCGTCATGCGCGAGGGGGGAAAATCTGCCGGCATCATAGCGGGAACGGCCCCGACCGACACCGCATGGTTTGACCGATCATGGGCGTTTCTTGCTCAGATGCGCCGCGGGCGCGCCTCCGCAAAAGATGCCCATTCTCCGCGCAAAATATGCCCAGCATCCGTCAACCCATGCGGTGTCGGCTGCTCCGGAGCCCGCTATGATGCCGGCAGATCAAAAGCTTGCCCATGGCGTCGGACCTGATCGCTCTCCTGCTGCCGCCCCGGATGCATATTGCCGGGTGGGCCGGCCGGTTGTTGCTCGGAGGGGCATGCCTGGCGGCCGCGGGAGTCTTGCGTGCCACGCAAATCGTTCCGAACAGCGAGTGCCTGGATTGCCACGAGGCGGAACCGCTGCCCAAGAGCCAAGGCGGTCCGGAGAAGTTCACCGGCGTGAGGCCTGAATTTTTCCAGAAATCCGTTCACGGGAAGCTGAATTGCGTCGACTGCCACGCGGGCATCACGGAGACACCCCATCCTTCGAAGCTCCCGCCCGCGCAGTGCGCCACCTGCCACGAGGCGCAGAGCCGGACCTACGCCGCCAGCATCCACGGCGTCAGCCACACGATGGGGGCATCAGGCGCGGCGACCTGTGCCAGCTGTCACGGCACGCATGAAATGGTGCCGGTGAAGCAGCTCGATTCGCCGGTCTTCAAGCTCAACCTCCCGCAGACCTGCGCCACCTGCCATAGCAACCGGGGTCTGACGGAGGAATACCGCATCCCCAATCCGGAGGCCCCGGCCCACTATCGCGACAGTATCCACGGCCGCGCCCTTTTGCAGATGGGGCTGATCATCGCCCCCTCCTGCAACAACTGCCACGGCGTGCACGACATCAAGCGCAGCGTCGACAAGGACTCGCACACCAACCACGCCCACGTTGCCGGGACCTGCGGCCAGTGCCACCTCGGCATCGAGCAGGTCTACAACCAGAGCGTGCACGGCCAGCTGCTCGCCCAGGGCGACCGCCGCGGGCCGGTCTGCTCCGACTGCCATTCGGCGCACGAGATCGAGAAGCCCGCCAGCGCCCATTTCAAGTCGCTCAGCGACCGGCGCTGCGGCCGCTGTCACGAGGACCGGCTCGCCCACTACCGCGAGACCTATCACGGCAAGGCCATGGCCCTGGGCCGGCCCAATGTCGCCGCGGATGTCGCCGCCTGTTACGACTGTCACGGTCATCATGACGTGTTCCCGGTGAGCGACCCCCGGTCGCGCCTTTCCCAGGAGCGCATCGTCGGCACCTGCCAGCAGTGCCATGCCGGCGTGGGCGTCAAGTTCACCACCTACCAGCCGCACGCCAACCCGCTCGACAAGGCCAATTATCCGTTGCTCAACAAGGTCTTCCTCTTCATGACGGCGCTGCTCGTCGGCGTGTTTGCCTTCTTCGGCGTGCACACGCTCTTCTGGCTCGTCCGGTCCGTCTATCTCTTCCTGCATGACTCCAAGGCGTTCCGGGAGGCCAAGGTCCAGGTGCACGCGGATGACGAGCAGTTCACGCGCTTCACGCCGTTCGAGCGGTTCCTGCACCTCATGGTCGTGACGAGCTTCCTGCTGCTGGTCATCACCGGCATGCCGTTGAAGTTTTACTACACCGACTGGGCAAGGACGATCTTCAATCTGATCGGCGGAGCCGACGTGGCGCGCTCGCTGCACCATTTCGGGGCGCTGGTCACCTTTGCCTATTTCGGGCTCCACGTGGGCGAACTGGCCGGGACGCTGTGGCGCCGCCGCCAGTCCCTGCGCGATCCTGCCACCGGCCGGCTGAAACTGCGCCGGGCCTGGACGGCGGTGTTCGGCCCCGACTCGATGGTGCCGTCGTTCCAGGACTGGCGCGACTTCATCGCGCACCAGAAATGGTTCTTCGGCAAGGGCCCGCGGCCGCAGTTCGACCGCTGGACCTACTGGGAGCGGTTTGACTACTTCGCCGTGTTCTGGGGCATCTTCGCCATCGGCGTCTCCGGCCTGATCATGTGGTTCCCCAAGTTCTTCACGCTTTTCCTGCCCGGCTGGATCATCAACATCGCGCTGGTGGTGCACTCCGACGAGGCGCTGCTCGCCGCCGGCTTCATCTTCACCTTCCACTTCTTCAACACCCATTTCCGCATCGAGAAGTTCCCGATGGACACGGTCATCTTCTCCGGCCGCATTTCGAAGACGGAATTGCTGCACGAGCGGAAGCGCTGGCACGACCGGCTCGTGGCCGAGGGCCGGCTCGAGGAGTACCGCGTGAAGGACGACTGGGAGGGCCGCAAGAAGATCGCCAAGGGCTTCGGCTTCCTCTTCTTCGGCACCGGGCTGGTGCTCCTCGCCCTCATCGTCTACGCGATGCTGTCACGGCTGCTGCATTAGCCGGCAGCCCTTGCGGTCCCGGCCTGAGGCCCTGTTTCTGGAGACGCGACGCCCTCGTCGCGTGTTCCCTCTGAAGCGGCGATCTGACTTCACCGCGCCAGCGATGGCGAGGCGGCGCCCGCCGGGCGCCAAGTGGGTCTCGACCCGGGAACCGCTTCCGTCTATGCCTCGGGCCATGCCTGAGACCCTGACCAATTTTCTCAAGGCGTTCATTCCGCTGTTCGTGGCCATCGACCCCATCGGGTTGGCGGCGATATTTCTCGCGCTCGGGCGGGGCGTGGCGCCCGCGGCCCGGCAGCGCATCGCCTGGCAGGCCACGGTGACGGGCGGCGTGGTGGCCCTCGGGTTTCTGTTCCTCGGGCAGAACGTCTTTGCCGCCGTCGGGGTCTCCGTGAAGGACTTCCAGATCGCGGGTGGACTCATCCTTTTCATCCTGGCGGCGCGCGACCTGATCCAGCCGGAGGGCGCGCCGGTGCAGCTGCCGGAGGATTTCGGCATCGTGCCGCTCGGCATGCCGCTCATCGCCGGTCCGGCGCTGATCACCACGCTGCTGCTGCTCGTGCAGACGCAGGGCATGCCGGTGACGCTGGCGGCACTGGCGGTAAACCTGGTGCTCGTGGCGCTGGCCTTCATCGGCAGCGAGTGGCTGGGCCGCCGGATCGGCCAGATGGGCCTGCGCGCCATCTCCAAGATCATCTCGATGCTGCTCGCCGCCATCGCGGTGGCGATGATCCGCCGCGGCCTGGCGGGATGAGTATTTTTACCACCAATGGCACCGATGCCCGCGGATAATCTGGTGCACCGGGAGCTGAGCGAGACGATCGTCGGCGCATCGAGGAGACGCACACGCGCATAGCTCCCTTCGGCTGGTTGAATTCTTGAGGAGGCGACTTTGTCAAAAGCTAGATTGGCCGGAAGAAGAGCTGGTTCGGGAGTTTGGGAAGTGGTTTGGCACTCGGTTGATGCCCGACACTGCGCTGCGGACAGAAAGCCCGGCCCGGGGGTAGGCGAAATATGAGCGATCCAGTGTTGGTTACCTGCGGCCGGCCCCGGCAAAACCCAGCCATTTCGACCGCCGTGTCCCCAGTGGGCTGGCGCAGCCTGTGCGAACCATTGCGGGCCGCCGCCATTGACCAGACCGGCCTGCAAGCCGGCCTTTCCAGTAGCTGATGGTGTCGCCGGAGTGTGTGAGGGGGTCGTCCAACACCTCGATGCCAAGCCGGCCGAATCTGGCGACAATCTCGTGATGCTCGTGCCGCCGGACGATGGACCTTTTTAACGCACAGGTGCACGAGTCCACTCCAGACTTACCTGGATGTGGCCCATCTTGCCAGTCGCGGCGAAGAGGCAGCCGAGGCGGTCTTGACGCAGGTCTTGAAACCAGCGTGAGGCGAAAGGATTGATCTGATCTTCTACTTGGCCCAGAGAGCCGGCAACGGTACGAGCGTGAGCTTGTCGCCGAAGGGAACGACTTGGTCGCCAAGGTAGAGCACGATGCCGGCGGCAAACCGCTTCCCGAGCTGGTCGCGTAGGGCGGTCAACGCATTGAAGTCCGACGCTCCCACCGTGGCGCTGGCCTTGATTTCGATGGCGGCGACTGAGCCATCGGCCTTTTCGAGCATCACATCTACTTCTGAGCCGGCGGCCGTGCGGAAATGGAACAGCGATGCGCGCGGATCGGTCCACGAAAGCTGTTTGCGGAGTTCGCTGACGACGAACGTCTCCAGCAGCCGGCCGAGCAGGGGGCGATCTTCGGTGAGCCTTCGGGCATCCGCACCGATCAGGTGGCAGGCGAGACCGGAGTCCACTAGGTGCAGCTTCGGAGCCTTGACCAGGCGCTTGCCGAGATTGGGCGACCATGCCGGGAGCCGGTGGACCAGAAATACGGTTTCCAGCAGGGCCAGATGGCGGTTCAGCGTGGTGTGCGGCAAGCCGGCATCGCGGCTCACGTCGGCGAGGTTCAGCGACCCGGAGACCCGGGCCGCGAGCAGCTTGAGCAGGTTCGGCAGAGCGTGCAGTGCCTCGACCCGCGCCAGGTCGCGCACGTCGCGTTGCAGGATCGTAGAGATGTAGGAGGCGAACCACGCGGTGCGGCGATCGTCGGATTCCCGTTGGGCCGCTTCGGGATACCCGCCGCGCACCAGTCGCGTCGGCAGGTCGTCCTTCACAGACACCGGCATCGTCCCGGCGATGGTGCCATCGAACAGCCGTTTCAGGAAGCCCTCGCGCTGTCCTGCCAGTTCGCCGGACGAGAAAGGGAACAGGGGAATGATCTCCATCCGCCCCGCCAGGGATTCGGACAGGCGGGGCAGGGTCATCACGTTGGCCGAACCGGTGAGGAGGAAACGGCCGGGCTGGCGATCCTTGTCCACCGCTAGTTTGATGGCGGGAAACAGGTCGGGGGCCTTCTGGATCTCGTCGATGACGACCGGACCGGACAGATTGCGGACAAACCCGGTCGGATCGCCAGCGGCTGACGCGAGCGTGGCGGCATCGTCGAGGGAGTAATAGCGCGCGTCGGCTTGCTCCGTGATCATCTGGGCCAGCGTGGTCTTTCCCGCCTGCCGCGGGCCGTTGAGCAGCACCACGGGGGTGTCGGCAAGCGCCTGATGGACTGCGTCTTCAATATTTCGCCGGATCATAGCCTAAAAATCACCATTACGTGGTGAAATTGCAAGGCCGCAGAACGCCCTCCGCCTAAACTTCAAGCACGCAGACCAGCGTTGGAAGCGCGTCGTCCGCTGACCATCCGTGTCGATCGGTGAAATCCGTGGTGATTCCTAGCCGGCGAAACTGGTCAGCAGATCGGCGTAGATCTTGGCGGCGGTGACGAGGTCGGCCACCCGGGCGCGCTCGTCGACGGCGTGGGGGCTGAAGCCGACCGGTCCGTAGCCGATGGTGGGTACGCGGAGGTGCTCGGCGAAGAAATGCATGTCATTGAAGCCGGTGGAGACGGAGAAGACCGGCCGGCCGCCGCGCACCCGCCTCACGCTCGCGGCCATGGCCGCAAAGAACGGATGGGCGGGATCGCGGAAGCAGGGGTGGTTTTCCGACACCTTCTCCACGGTGATGCGGCACTGCGGGATGCGGCGCGCCGCCGCGGCGAGAAACGACCGCAGCTCGCGCTCTGCGGCGGCGACGGTCTCGGTGGCGATGACGCGGCGGTCGATGCTGAAGCTGGCCTCGGCGGGAACGGTGTTGATCTTGCCGCCCGCGCCGGCCGCAAACACGCCGCCGACGTTGATCGTGGGATGCATCACCCGGCCGTCGGGAGTGCGGAAACGGCGCCGCACGAGGCGCCGCTTGTAGCCTTCGAGAGCCAGCACAAGCGCCGACATCTTCTCCAGCGCATTGACACCCCGGTCGGGCATCGAACCGTGCGCCGGCTTGCCGTGCACCACGACGTTGAGCCACACGACGCCGTTGTGGCCGCACCCGATGGCGCGACCCTCCCCGCCCTCCATCACCACGGCGTAGTCGGCCCGGAGGGGCGTCTGGTCGACCAGCCAGCCGGCGCCGAGCAGGCTGTCGGTCTCCTCATCGGCGGTGAAGGAAACCTCGATGTTGCAGCGGGGCCGCGCCCCCGTGGCGCGCAGAGCCCGGAGCGCGAGAATCAGGCTGGCGATGGAGCCTTTCATGTCGGCGGTGCCGCGGCCGTAGATCCAGCCGCCCTCGACCGCGGGTGCAAACGGGCTGCCGTGCCGCCAGCGGCCCCCGGCGGGCACGACGTCATAGTGCGCGTTGAAATGGATGGTCTTCGCGGCGCCCGCGTCGCGGAAGCCGAGGACGTTGTAACGGGGATGGGTGCGCAGCTCGGGCTGCAGCCGCTTTTGCGCCGCCGGGCTGGGCACGGGCAGCCGGCGCGCCTGCAGGCCGGCGGCGGCCAGTTCGCGCGTGAGCAGCGCGGTGATGGCCGCGTAGTTTTCACCGGGCGGGTTGATCGTCGGGATGCGCACCAGCTTTTGCAGCAGGGCGATGAGGTCGGGGCGGTGGCGGTCAAGGTATTGAAAAGGTGTCATGGGGACAGGAAAGGATCGCGGGCGGGGACAAGCTTGGGGGCGTCAGTGCGGCCGGGCGAGATTGATCCAGAGGAGCCGCACGATGGTGAGGGCGGCCATGAGGAGGAAGGCCGGCCGGACGAAGCGCGCCCCCCGCCGCACGACGAGACCGGCGCCCAGCCGGGCGCCCAGCACCTGGCCCGCGGCCATCACCAGCCCCGCGCCCAGATGCACCAGCCCGGCCGGGGCAAAAAGCGCGAGCGAGGCGAGATTGCTCGCGGCATTCATCACCTTGGTGTGGGCCGTCGCCCGGGGAAGATCATGCCCGCGCAACAGCACAAACGCGATGGCCCAGAACGAACCCGTGCCGGGGCCGAAGAAGCCGTCATAAAACCCCAGGCCGAGGCCGAAGATGGCGGAGAAGGACGCGGCGCCCAGCCGCGCCGGCCGGTCCGCGAGCCCGAGCTGCGGCTGGAAAACCAGATAAACGACGATGGCGGCGAGCAGGACCGGGATCACCCGTTCCAGCACGTGCGACTCGACGCGCTGCACGGCCCATGCCCCCAGCAGGGCGCCGGCCAGTGTCAGGAGGATGCCGGCCCGGCAGGAACGCAGGTCGACGAGGCCGCGGCGAACGTATTGCCACGAGGCCGAGACGCTGCCGAAGGACGACTGGAACTTATTGGTGCCCAGCGCCAGTTGCGGCGGCAGGCCGAAATTGAGCAGGACCGGCAGGGAGATGATGCCGCCTCCGCCGGCAATGGAATCGACCAGCCCGGCGCTGAAGCCGGCGGCAAGAAGCAGGGGGTAAGCCCAAACGGGAAGCTGTTCGGCGAAGGACAAGGCGAAGGCGGGTGGCAGAGAGCATCCAAGCTCCGGGCCATCGTTGGCAACCTCGCATCAGCTGCAGGATCTCATGTCCGATGCCCTTGACGTTGGCGCGCAAAATGGAGCGGCGACGCCTCGTCGCCGCTCAGGGCCACCTTTGCTGGGGAGCGCGCGATGACACGCGACGAGAGCGGCGCGTCCCAAGGTATCGCGGGCCGATGGCATCTTTGAGGGATGCAGACCAGGCTGACTTGCCTTTTGACATTGCTGCGGAGGTGGGTGCAGTTGGGGGCGAACCAAGCATGTCGAACCTGGCCGACCTTCGCAAAGACTACAGCCTGGCGGGCCTCAGCGAGAAAAGCCTGGCGCGCGACCCGTTCCGGCAGTTCGACCGGTGGTTCCAGGAGGCGGAGGCCGCCCGCCTGCCCGATCCCAACGGCATGGTGCTGGCCACCGCCGGGCGCGACGGCCGCCCCTCCGCCCGCACCGTGCTGCTGAAGGGCGTCGATGGCCGCGGTTTCGTGTTCTACACCAGCTACGAAAGCCGCAAGGGCCGCGAACTCGACGGCAATCCGCACGCCACCCTCCTCTTGCCCTGGTATGCGCTCGAACGGCAGGTGATCATCGAGGGCCCGGTCGCCCGGATGCCACGGGAGGAGGCGGAGGCGTATTTTCACAGCCGGCCGCGCGGCAACCAGCTCGCCGCCTGGGCTTCCGCGCAAAGCACGCTGATTGCCAGCCGCGCCGTGCTCGAACAGGCGATGCAGGCCGTCGAAAACAAATACGCCGGCCGCGAAGTGCCGCTGCCGCCCCACTGGGGCGGGTATCGGCTGGCGCCGTCGGCCGTCGAGTTCTGGCAGGGCCGGCGCAACCGGCTGCATGACCGGCTCCGCTACCGCCGCGAACCGGGCGGCGACTGGATCATCGAGCGGCTCTCACCCTGAATGCGTTTGTCTCCCGATGAAGCTATTCCTCGTGCGTCACGGTCATGCGCTTGCCGACAAGGATGATGCGCGGCGCGCCCTGAGTGCCCGGGGGCGCGAGGTCACGAAACGGGTGGCGGCCTTTCTCCGCACCAGTAACGCCCTGGCGACAGTGCACGCGGTCTGGCACAGCCCGCTCGTGCGTTCCCGGGAGACGGCGGAGCTGCTGGTGAAGGAGCTCGGCTTCGACGTCCTGCTGATCGAGACCCCCGGGCTGCTGCCCGAGGATGATCCGGTGGCCGTCGCCGACCGGCTCGAACGGGCGGACCAGGTGGTGATGATCGTGGGACACGAGCCGCAGCTCGGAGCCCTCGCCACGCTGTTGGTGCGCGGCAAGCTGAAGCCGGTTGGCTTCGACGTTCGGAAAAGTGCCGTGCTGGCGTTCGAGACAACCGGTGGGCAGCACAAAAAGACCGGCCGGGCCCGCTGGTGTCTGCGCTGGCATCTTTCGCCCGAGCTCCTCTCCGCCGGCGGCGCCGAGGCCGGGGATTGAGGCGGCGGCGGCTCCGGCGTTGGCAAGCGCGGGCGGATGCCTCAGCCTGCCGACATGGAATTTCACGTCCTACCCTCCCGCACGGGCGGAGCCGCCGAGAACATGGCGCTCGATTTCCTGCTCCTGCAGCGCTATCCGCCGGCGGAAGCGGTGCGGTTCCGCCATTACGAATGGCGCGGACCGGCCTTCACCTTCGGCTTCGGGCAGAAAATCGCCTGGGTGCGCGGACAGTTGCCGCCGGAGGCGTCGCTCGATCTGTGCCGGCGGCCCACCGGTGGCGGCATCGTGGATCACCGCCAGGACTGGACCTACGCCCTGGTGATTCCACGGGGACATGCGCTGTGGGAGGCCCGGGCCACCCAATCCTATCGGCTGGTGCATGAAGGCCTGGCGCAGGCGCTGCGTGAACTCGGCCAGCCGGCGGTGGTGAAGACACAGGCCGAACCGGTGGAATCCGCCGGCCCCGGGGTCTGCTTCCAGCGCGCAGAGCTCTACGACGTCATCCACGACGGCACGGGCGAAAAGATCGCCGGCGCCGCCCAGAAGCGGAACAAGCACGGGCTCCTGTTCCAGGGCTCGATCTGGAAACCCGCCGTGCCGCCGCTCGATTGGGACGCTTTTGGCGGACGATTCATCGCCGCGTTGGCGCAAGCCGTGGGCATCCCGGCGACCCCCACGCCCTGGCCCGCGCTGAACGAAGACGAGGTCAGCGGCCTGATCGAGCAATACGCCGCGCCGGAATGGCTGGAGTATCGCTGAGGCCTATCCCGTGGTCTCCCTCCGCAGCGTCATGACACACTCCAGGTGACGCGTCTGCGGAAAGAGGTCGAAGGGCTGGACGGCGGCCAGCTTGTAGCCGGCGGCGAGAAAGCGTGTCAGATCGCGCATCTGCGTGGCTGGATCGCATGAGACATACACCACCGCCTGCGGACCAAAGGCGAAAAGCTGCCGCAGGAACGATTCGTCGCAGCCCTTGCGCGGCGGATCGATGACGACGACCGTGTCGCCCGGCGGGAAGTCGAGTCCGACAAAAATCGCCGTGGCGTCGCCCGCGAGGAAAGAGGCGTTGGCCATGCCGTTGGCCGCGGCGTTTTCGCGGGCGAACCGGATGGAGGTTTCGCTGATCTCGACGCCGGCCACGCGCTCGAACTTCGCCGCCGCGGCCAGTGCGAAGAGTCCGCTCCCGCAGTAGGCATCGATGAGAAACCGCGCGCCGCCGGCGGCCGCCTGGTCGCGGACATAGCCGGCGAAGGCCGGCAGGATGAACGGATTGTTCTGGAAGAAATCGCGCGCGAGAAACTTCAGCTGGAGCCGCGACGCCCCCGTCGCGGGCTCTTCCGTCGCCTTGACGAAGGAGGGTCCGGCCTCGCCGAGGCCAGCTACAGGGATTTCCTCTGTGATGACGGCGTCATAGTCGGTGGTCACCACGCCGGAAGCCTCGCGCAGCAGGAGGGTGGCCCCGCGTGGATATGCGCCGGCCGCCATTTTGGCTCCGATCTCGGCGCGCACTTCCGTGAGTTTCTGGTTGATGGCGGCGGTGGCGATTTCGCACCGCGGCACGTCGATGATCTCATGACGGGTCCCTTGTTTCAGAAACCCGATCGGAAAATCAGGTAGGGACGGACCGCTGGGCCGTCCGTCAGATGGTGGCGCGCCCAGCGGTCGCGCCCTACCCTTCGGCGCGGGAAAATGAGGCGTGATCTTCGAGCGGTATCCGAACTCACGCGGCGAGGCGATGACGGGCGCGACCTCAAACTCGATGCCGGCCATGTGCTGGAGCAATTCACGCACCTGGCGCTGTTTCCATTGAAGCTGTTCGGCGTACGCCAGATTCTGGTACTGGCAGCCGCCGCAGCGGCCGAACAGCGCGCAGCGCGGCACCACGCGGTGCGGCGAAGGAGTCAGCACCTCGACCAGGTCGGCTTCGGAGTAGTTCTGGTGGTTGCGAAACACCCGCGCCCGCACCCGTTCGCCGGGCAGGGCGAAGGGAACCAACACCACCCATCCTTCGCCCCGCTCCGCGGGGTTACGGAGGGCAGGCCCACCCGCCGCTTGGTCCGCAGGGTCGGGCAAACCAGCCTCCCGCCTCCGGTCTCCAGTCTCCAACTGAATCCGGCCGAGGCCGACGCCGAGGTTGGTAAGCGTCGTGATCTCGAGCTCCAACTCCTGGTGGTAGGCGAACGGACGGTCGTTGAATTTTGTTTTGGCCACCGAGCGGAATTATGAGGGTGAAAATGCCCCGGAAGGCCAAAACAAAATCCAGACTGACTTTTTGCGCCTTTTGCGCCTTTTTGCGGTTAAATGTCTGTCGAGCGGATTACCAGCCTGCAGAACCCCCGGGTGAAACAGCTCGTGAAGCTGCGCGACCGGCGGGCCCGCGACGAGGAGGGATTGTTTCTGGTCGAGGGCTACCGTGAAGTGAAGCGGGCGCTGGCGGCGGGGGTGAAGCCAGTGGAGCTTTATTACGGGCCCGACTGGTTCCTCGGTGAGAACGAACCGGCGCTCATCGAGGAGGCGCAGCGCGCCGGTACGCCGGTGTTCGAGCTGTCGAAGGAGGCGTTTGCCAAGGTCTCGTACCGCGACCGGCCCGACGGCCTGCTGGCGGTGGCGCCGCAATGGCAGCGCACGCTCGACGACTTGGACAAGGTTGTAGCCGGCCTCGGTGAGGCCGGCTCTCCGGGGTCATCCACCGTCGCTAAAGCTATGGCGGACAGGGCGACCCCGGCTACAAGATCGGCCACGCCCTTTCTCCTCGTGATCGAGGCCATCGAAAAGCCCGGCAACCTCGGCACCATTTTGCGCAGTGCGGACGCGGCCGGCGTCGACGCGGTCATCGTCTGTGATCCGGTCACCGACATCTTCAACCCCAATGTCGTGCGCTCGTCGACTGGCGTGCTGTTCTCGATGCCGGTCGTGATGGCGGCCGGTCCGGACGTGCGGGCTTGGCTGCGGGTCCGCGGCATCCGGGCGGTGGCCACCACCCCGGCGGCGCCGGCGCTCTACACCGACTCGGACCTGCGCGGTCCGCTGGCGATCATCATGGGCAGCGAGCAGTACGGCCTGAGCGAATTCTGGCTGAAGGAGAGCGACGGGCTCGTGCGCATCCCGATGGCTGGCCAGGCCGACTCGCTCAACGTGGCCATGGCCACGATCATCACGCTTTTCGAGGCGGTCCGGCAGCGGGGATGACTACTTTATTGGGCGTGGCGTTTGGCGCTGAGGTCCACGTATGCGAGTTAGCACGAGCAACAGATTCCAGCCGTCCCTCTTCCCATTTGAACAGTCGTGCCACTCCGATTTCCAGCCAGGAAATATTTTGGGTAATCCACGGTTCACATTTGCTCGATAAACGCGGAGTGCCGTCTGGGATTCGAAACATATCGAAACGAGCAACAGGCACACTATGCCGGGTTCAAGCGTCTCCAGTTTGTCTCTGTCCTTCAGAACTCGAGCAGGTAGTGTCGTCGTCTCCGGAGCTTCATTGTCGTCAATATAGCTAACCTTGATTTCAACGGCTACTTTTAGATTCGAATCCGAACCCACTGAAAGATCCATGTGCTTCTTCTCCCGTTTGCAGGGATAGAGGGCGAATGAAAGAACGTCCTCATTGTTTAGCCGGCGGCCGATGTCGACGGTGAGCCAATTCTCCCAACCCCGCCAGCCAGCTCTTTGGGGGAAATTGAAAAACCGAGGCTGATAGTCCGCAAAACTGCGGCAGGCTTCCACGGCCGCCTGTATCACGCGACTGGCTGGGAAGTTGTTCATTCTTCAGTGTGTCGACGCCACAGATCAATTAATGCCCGGGAGTTCTTAATTGATGAGAATAACACTTGGGTGCTTTGTGGCCATCGTGAAGAACAAAGTGCCAAATGGCGATTCGCGCGGCACCAGCAAAACCAAAGCCACGCGCCCGGTGAAGGCACCGCGTGCCGGCTGGGCTGACATATTCAGTCGTATGGCTGCGGCAGGAGATGACCACTTGGTACACGGGAAAGCGCCCGCCGCCACCAAGTTCGATGAGGAGGAGTGGCAGTGGTAACCCTCGTTCGCTGTGTTTGGGTGAGGTAGGGCTGAATCCGGGCTCATGCAATTGTAGGAGCGAGCTTGCTCGCGATGACGGAGGATTAATCGCCTGCAAGCCTGTCTCCTACTGTAGCATCCTCGTCCCGCTTGCGCTCCATAGCCTCGGCAAAGGATGGTGACTCCGTCCTACAGCACGGCGGTGTTTTGCAGGTGCGCTACCAGCTCGGCGGTGCCCTCGGCCATCGACACGCGCGGCCGGTAGCCGAGGTCGCGCCGGGCGGCGCTGATGTCGAACCAGTGGTCGGTGGCAAGCTCCTTCGCCACAAAACGCGTCAACGGCGGCTCGCCCCGGAGCGGCAGCAGGTGCCACAGCGCCTCGCAGGCTGCGCCCACCGCGGTGGCCACGCCGAGCGACAGACGTTTGGTCACGGGCGGCCGGCCCAGCGCGCGCAGCAGGCCGTTGATCCACTCCCAGAGCACCACCGGCTCGCCGTTGGTGATGAAATAGGCCCGGCCGGCGGCGGGCGGCGGTAGGGCGGCGGGTTTTGAGTTTTGGGTTTTGGGTTCTGGGTTGGGCGGAGATATGAATGCGAGCTCGGCCAAGAGGTGGGCGTCGACCGCGTTGCGCACGTGGACCATGTCCACGCGGTTAAGGCCGGTGCCGACGATGTGCAGGCGTCCCGACCGGGCACGTTCGAGGAGGCGCGGCACGAGATGGGGATCATCCGCGCCCCAGATGAGGTGTGGGCGCAGCGCGACCGTGCGCAGCTCCGGCGTGCTGGCCGCGAGCACCTCCCGCTCGGCGATGGCCTTGGTCAGCGGATAGGCTGCCGGACAGGCGGTCGTGAGGGGCAGCGATTCATCGGCACCGGCGAGATCGCGGCCGTTGTAGACCACGCTCGGCGTGCTGGTGTAGACCAGCCGGCGCACTCCATGGGCCCGGCAGCCGTCGAGGATGGCGCGCGTGCCCAGCACATTGGTACGGAAGTAATCGTCGTAGCAGCCCCACACGCCCACTTTGGCCGCGACATGGAAGACGGTCCCCACCCCCTGACACGCCGAACGTACCGCGTCGGCGTCAGCCAGATCGGCGGTCACGAAGCGTGCGCCTTGTTTTTCCAAATCCGGCGCCGGCCGGCGCGCCAGCACGGTGACCGTCCGTCCCAAGGCAAGCAGGCGCTCCACCAGGTGCCGGCCGAGGAAACCCGTGCCGCCGGTCACCAGGACGGGGCCAAGCGGAGAGTGAGGGTGAGGGGTGAGAGTGGCAGACACGGCAGGAGGCGACTCAATCACTTTCACTTTCATTTTCACTCGTCACTCCCGAAACGTGACGCCGTTTCGGGTGGCGGCCCAGCGGGCGAGCGCGTGCCGATGGATTTTCGCATTGTGCCGCACATCCACCGGGAAGCGCGGGTGAAAATAAAAGCGGCGGATGCACGCCGTGTGAGCGTGCCCCAGGGCCAGCCGGCGCAGGACCTCCGCGAACGCCTGCCGGTCGCCGGCGGAGCGCAGCGGCGTTCCGGCCTTGGGTTCGACCACGATGGCCGGCACCTGCCGGCCGCGCGGACCGAGGCCGACCAGCGCGCAGCGCGCCACTTGCGGATGCACCCGGAACACCTGCTCGCAGGGTTCGGTGAACATGGGCCCGTCGGCCGTCTCCACGCGTTCGGCGGCGCGGCCGCAGAACCAGAGAACGCCTTCCGCATCGAGATACCCGCAGTCACCCATGCGGTGCCAGACGGTGTCGCCGTCGCGGATCTTGGCCAATGCCGTGGCTTCCGGCAGCCGGTCGTACTCCCGGGTGACGGTCGGACCGGCGACGATGATCTCGCCGATCTCACCGCGCGGCAGTTCCCGCACGTCGGCCAGCGTCGCGATCGGGCCATCGGTCAGGGCAATGATTTTCACCCGATTTTCCGCCAGGGGCCGGCCCACGCAGGCGCCGCGCACGGCGGCGGGATTGATGGCGTCGGCGGTCACGGTGCTGACGGGAAGAACCTCCGTCGCGCCGTAGGGACTGTGCAACCGGCCCTGGGGAATGAAACGGGGCGCATCGGTCCAGAGCGAGGCCGGCACGGGCGCCCCGGCGCAGAGCACTCGCCGCAGACTCGGCAGGGTGAGGCCGTGCGCAAGGCAGTGATCCGCAATCTTGCGCCAGAGCGTGGGCGAGCCGAAGGAATTCGTCACCTGCTCCTGGCGGATGGCCTGCACGATTTTGGTCGGATCGACGGCGGCGGGGCGGCCGGGATCGAGTTCGGGCACGACCGTGGTCAGGCCGAGGGCCGGGCCGAACAGCGCGAAGATCGGCAACATCGGCAGGTCGACCTCGCCCGGCTCGATGCCATAGGTTTCCCGGATCAGGCGAACCTGGGCGTCGAACATGCCATGCTCGTAACAGACGCCCTTGGGAAAACCGGTGGAGCCGGAAGTGAACAGGATGGCGGCGAGATCGGTGGAACGGCTGTTCTGGAGACCGGAGACCGGAGACCGGAAACCGGATAGGTTTTCCAGTGGATGTTTTCCGCCTTCCGGTAACCGGTCTCCAGTTCCCGGCAGCGGCCTCAGTCGGGCCGTCATGGAATTACTGGCCGGGACCCGGATTTCCACGCTGCGGAAGGGCCGGCGGACGACCCGGCTTAGGAGCCGGGCATAGGGGATGCCCAGCAGCGCGCGGGGCCGGGAGCGGGCCACGCAGGCGAGGAAATGCCGCAGGCCCATGCCGGGATCAATCACCACCGGCACGGCGCCAAGCCGGAAGAGCGCGAAGGCCGCGGCGATGAGCGGCAGGCCCGGCCGCACCATGACGAGCGTGCGGTCGCCGGCCCGCAGGCCGCGGGCGATGAGCTGCGCATACCATGCGTCAACCTCGGCCTCGAGCTCCGCAAAGGTGAGCGTCAGGTAATCGATGTCACCGGAGCGCGTCCGGCCGCGGGGAATTTTGACCGCGGCCCGGCCGGGCTGGCGGGCGGCCATGAGCGGCAGGTGGCGCGCGATATTGGCGGAGTCGGCGGACACGAATGCAGGCTCGCGCAAAGCGGCGCCGGCGCAAAGCAGAAAGACGGCGCTCTGTAGCCGGCCTCGGGGAGGCTGGTCCGCCGGGGTCGTCGACCCCGGCTACAACCTACGCCAGCGCAAACCGTCGTAACGATTCGGGAACTCCATCTGCCCCCGCTACGCCTGCTCCTCGCCGTTCTTGAGCGCCGGCTCGTTGCGGAGGAGATCAGCCTGCCAGGGCAGCAGGATATCGTCGATCCGCGCCGGATCCCGCGCGATCTGGGCGAGCTGGGCGCGGTTGGCAATGAGTGTGGGATCGAGGTTGAGCTGTTGGGCCAACCGGTCCCGGTCGGCCTTGAGACGATCCTGCAGCGCCAGTTCGGTGGCATTGAGGGGCTGCCAGTTGGGATCGCGCTCGCGGCGCCGGCGCGGGAGCGAGGCGGGATTCTTCGCCCGGCCGGCGCGCACGGCCTCGGTGAGGCCGTGGATGAGGCGGGAATGGCGCTTGCCGAGGTTGACGGCGAGGACGGCCTCCTCGGGCAAGCCGGCGTCGGCGCGCGCGGCGATTTCAATCAGCAGGTCGTTGCCGGTGATCTTGAACGGCGGCTGGTCGAGCTGGCGGGCGGTTTCCTCGCGCCAGTGCCAGACGGCCCAGAGCACGCACAGGCCGCGGGGGCCGAGCCGTTCGGAGCGACCGATGCGCCAGGCGTGTTCGTCGTTTTGCGGAAAACCGTTCCGGGCGCTCTCGATCTGCCAGCGGCAGCGCTGCTCCTGCCAGCCCAGCCGGCCGCAGCGCTCCAGCTCGGTGCGGAGGATGTCGCGCAGGGCGGGCAGGTAAAAGACGTCGAGCGCCGCGTAATCGACCAGCTTTTGCGTCAGTGGACGCCGGGACCAGTTGGCTTTCTGCCCCTCCTTGGTGAGAGCCACGCCGAAGTGCTGCTCCAGCAGCGACGCCAGGCCGATGCGCGGCCGGTTGAGTAGTTGCGCGGCCATCATCGTGTCGAAAAGGCTGTGCGCCGTGAAGCCGCAGAAGTCGTACAGCAGCCGCAGGTCGAAGTCGCTGCCGTGCATGACGAGATGTTTGGCGGCGAGGTGCTGCCAGAGGCCGTCGAGGGGCAGGGGCGCCAGCAGATCGACCAGAAAAATCTCCCGGCCGGCCATGACCTGCAGGAGGCAGATACGCGTGCGGTACCGGAACAGGTTGTCCGCCTCGGTGTCGAGCGCGACCTCGTCAACCCGTTGCAGGGCGTCGAGTAGCGGCGCGAGCTGCGCGGGTTGGTCGATGAACGTATGGACGGGCGAGGCGTTCAAAGCGGCTGCGGGGGTGGTCAACCCGGCAGGATGCGTGGCCGGGGCGGGATTGAACAGACGAAAGTGGGTCCCGGCCTGCTGCAGAGTTTGGGCGAGGCGACGCAACATCGGTGCAACCATCGCGGTTCAGGCCCACGCGCCCAGGAAGGCGTCGAGCAGCAGCGGCAGCTCGGGGCTGTAGCCGCCCTCCAGAATCCCGGCTACGGGGAAATCGGCCTGATGCAGCCAGCGGCCCAGCGCGGCAAAGTCCTCCGGCTCGAGGGTCATGGCGGTGATGGGATCGCGCACGTAGGCATCGAACCCGGCGGACACCAGTACGAGGTCGGGCTTGAAGCCCACGATGGCGTCCCACGAACGGGCCAGTTCCGCCATGTGCTCGTCGCGCGGGGTATGCGGGGCGATGGGATAATTGCGGCAGTTGACCGTGTTGCGCGTGCCCGTGCCCGGATAGCCGGGGAACTGGTGGATCGAACAGAACAGAAAGCCTTCGCGGCCGTCGAGGATGGCCTCCGTGCCGTTGCCATGATGGGCGTCGAAATCCCAGACGGCCACGCGCTGGGCGCCGCGGGCGCGGGCGGCGACCGCCCCCAGGGCAACCTGGTTGAGGTAGCAGAAGCCCATCGCCTGGCCCGCAGTGGCATGGTGGCCCGGCGGCCGCATCAGGGCGAAGGCCTTCTCGTGCTGCACCAGCGCGAGATTCATGGCGGCGAGCGCGGCACCGACCGCACGACGGGCGTGATCGTAGATTCCCTCGAAGTAGGGCGTGTCGTCGTCGAAATCAGGCGGAGCCTGCAGGCGCCCGAGGTGGACGGGGGTATGCACGGTCAGGAGCACGTCCTCGGTGGCGATGGCCGGGATGCGCCACTCCCACGCCGGATGGGCGGCGCGCAGATGGGCGGCACTCTGGGTGATACGCAGCGGCTGCTCGGGGCGCTGGGAGGAGCCGTAGTCGGCGCACTGGGGATCGTGCAGGATGATCATCAACTGGCGGATTGCGGCAGGCCGGGGCCGGGCGGACTCATCAGTCGGATCCGAAGAGGGTCGTTTTGAGCAAGGCGGGATTGTCGGAAAGGATCGCATCGGCGCCCCAGAAGGCAAGACGGAGCATGACGCGGGGATCGTTCACCGTCCAACACCAGACGGACAAGCCGCGGCGATGCAAGGCGGCGATGAAGGCGGGCGAGCGCAGGGCGCGATAATCGATGCTCACGCCGGAGGCGCCGAGGGCGGCGAGAACCGGCACGAGGGTCCCGGCCCGGGCGCGGCGCCGGGTGGGCCCGTTGCCGCCGCCCGCGATCAGCATGCGGGGAATCCGGGGCGCCAGCCGGCGCGCTTCCGCGACGATCTTGACGTCAAATGACGCGAGGACGACCGCGGCGCCGAGCCGTTGGACGGTGCGCACGACGGGCGCGACCGGCACGCCGGACTTGATCTCGACCTGCACGACGGCGCGGCGGCGGGTGAGTGTGAGCACTTCGGCGAGCGTGGGGATGGGTTCGCCGCAGACGCGGACCGCGCGCAGCCCGGCACGGGTAGACTGCGCGATGAGTCCGAGCCGTCCGGTCAGGCGGATGAGGGAGGCGTCGTGGAAGACCACAGGCACGCCATCGCGCGTCACCTGCACATCGAGTTCGACGCCGTCGGCGCCCCGCGCGAGCGCGCGCCGAAAGGCGGCGAGCGTATTCTCCGGGGCCTCGGCGGAGGCACCGCGATGGGCGATGACAAGCGGAAGGCAGGGGCGGACCACAGAACAACACCAAAACGCAAAAGCCGGGCTTGGCGACAGGAGTTTTTGGTGTCCTTTGTCCTCCTTTCCGGCACAATGATCGCATGAAGGTCGTGGTGCTTTGCTCGGGCGGCATGGACTCGGTGACGGCGCTCCATTGGGCGAGCCGGCACCATGAGATCGTCGTGGCCCTAAGCTTCGATTACGGCTCCAAGCACAATCATCGCGAGATCCCCTTTGCCGCCGAAAACACCCGCCGGCTGGGGGTGGCGCACCAGGTGATCGGGCTCGACTTCATCAACCGTTGCTTCGCCTCCGCGCTGCTCCAGTCGGGCGGCGCGGTGCCGGACGGCCACTACGAGGCGACGACCATGCGACAGACGGTGGTGCCGTTCCGCAATGCCATCATGCTCTCCATCGCCACCGGTTTTGCGGAAAGCAGGGGAGCGGAGGGGCTTGTCATCGCGGCGCATGGCGGCGACCACGCGATCTATCCCGACTGCCGCGAGGACTTCATGCGGGCGATGGGTGAGGCCATGCGCCATGGCACGTATGCCGGCATCGCCCTGCTGCGTCCGTTCATCGCGCTGACCAAGGCGCAAATCGCCGCCGAAGGCGCACGGCTGGGCGTGGATTACGCGCAGACCTGGTCGTGCTACAAGGGCGGCGAAATCCACTGCGGCCGGTGCGGGACCTGCGTGGAGCGGCGCGAGGCGTTTCTCCTCGCCGGGCTCCCCGATCCCACCGTCTATGCCTCGACCGATCCGCTGCCGCCGAAACCGGTGCGAACCGCTAATCTGCACTGATCTTCGCGAATGGTTTTTTATCAGTGTTCATCAGAGTGAATCAGTGGTTGCAAATGGATTGGGAATGCTGATCTCCGAGATTTTTTACTCCCTCCAGGGCGAGGGCGAGCTCTCCGGCGTGCCGTCGGTGTTTGTGCGCACCTCGGGCTGCAATCTGCGCTGCACGTGGTGCGACACGCCGTACGCCTCGTGGCAGCCGGAGGGGACGCTGCGGACCGTGGGCGACATCGTGGCCGAGGTTGTCCGGCACTCCGCCCCGCACGTCGTGCTCACCGGCGGGGAGCCGATGGTGGCGCCGGAGATCAGGGACCTGGCCGGCGAGCTCAAGCGGCTCGGCCGCCACGTCACGATCGAAACCGCGGGCACGGTCGCGCCCGGCGGCATCGCCTGCGACCTGGCGTCACTCTCGCCCAAGTTGCTCAACTCGGCGCCCGACCCACGGCAGCATACGGCCTGGCGGCGCAAGCACGAGGCGCTGCGGTGGCAGCCGCGGATCGTGCGCGAATGGCTCGATGCCTACCCCTGGCAGCTGAAGTTCGTCGTCACCCAGCCGGCCGATGTGGACGAGATCGAGGGCATGCTGGCGCAGCTGCAGCGCGACGTGCCCCGGCCCAAGGTGCTGCTCATGCCCGAAGGCACGACGGTGGCGGCACTGCGCGAACGCGCGGCCTGGTTGAGCGACCTCTGCAAACAGCGCGGTTTCCGCTACGCCCCCCGCCTGCAAATCGAGCTTTATGGAAACAAGCGCGGCACCTGAGTCCGGCCGGCCTGCCGCCGGTCCGGCGGATAAACCGCCCAAGCTTTCCGAGGAGCTGGCCGGTCTGCAGGCCCGCTTCACCGACCAACCGGTGACATTGCAGGAGGTGATCCTGGTGCTACGGGGCCGGGCCTATCTCCTGCTGGTCATCCTGCTCGCGTTGCCGTTCTGCACGCCGATTCCCCTGCCGGGACTGTCCACCCCGCTCGGACTGGTGATCGCGCTGGTCTCGCTGCGGCTGGCGCTGGGTCAGCGCCCCTGGCTGCCAAGGAAATTATTAGGCCGGCAGCTTCCGCCCGGATTCTTGGGCAAGGTTTTTGCGGCGACGACGGGCAGCGTCCGCTTCCTTGAGAAATTCCTGCGTCCGCGGGTTGCGCCGCTGACCGAAGTCGGACTGCTGCGGCGGATGCACGCCGTGATGATGTTCCTGGCCGCGCTGGTGCTGCTGCTGCCCCTGCCGATTCCGTTCACCAACACCATTCCGGCCTGGGCGATCATCCTCATCGCGGGCGGGCTGATGGAGCGCGACGGTGCGGCCATCGTGGCCGGTTACGGGTTTTTTGCCAGCGGGCTCCTGTACTTCATCTTTCTTGGCGGGGCCACCCACCAGCTGCTTGATGCGTTCCAGCGGCTGCTGGCAGGATGATGCGGCCGGCTCCTCCAGGGTGTGCTTCACCCGCCAGCGTGAACGCAGCGGATGGCCTAAGATGAGACGGCGCGGTTCAGTTTCTGGATCACGTCGCGCGTGTGGACAAACACGGCTTTGGGATCGCTCGAGGCGTCGATCTCCCGGAGCAGTCCCTGGCGCCGATAATACTCCAGCACGGGGTCGCAGGTCGCGGCGTAGGCGCGCAGGCGGGTGCGGATGGCCTCGGGCTTGTCGTCCTCGCGCTGAATCAGCTCGCCGCCGCAGGCATCGCAGCGGCCGGACACGCGCGGAGGCTTGTTCGCGACGTGGTAGCCCGTGCGGCACTGCTGGCAGACCCGGCGGCCGGAAAGCCGCTCGATGATCAGGGACTCGGGGGCGAAGTAATTGATGGCCGCATCGAGCGGGCGGCCGATCCGGGCGAGGATGCCGTCAAGCGCATGGGCCTGCTCAAGGGTACGGGGAAAACCGTCGAGCAGGAAACCGTACCGGCAGGCCAGGCACTGGGCGCGCTCGCGCACGAGTTCCACGACGGTGGCGTCGGAAACCAGCTCACCGCGTTTCATGGCGGCCAAGGCCACGGCCATCGCCGGTGAAGGAGCCTGACCACTGGTGTCGTGCGCGGCATAACGGAAGACGTCGCCGGTAGAAAGGTGGCAGGCGCCATACTCGGCGATGATCTGCTCGGCCTGGGTGCCCTTGCCCACGCCGGGCGGGCCCAGCAGCACGAAATGCCAGGGGCGCGGGGGCACGGGGCCAGTTCCAGCGCAATTCGCCCCGGGGCCTTGGAGCCAGGTAATCCGGTTACCGGTGGAGTACATCGCCGGGCCAACGTAGCGGCTTTCGCGGTTCGGGCGAGCGTTATGCCGCCCGCCGCCATGGCGCGCGGAATTTATCAGGACGGCAGGTCCGGCCTATTCGACAAGCTCATCAATCAGCGGCGAGGGCTGGACGGGACGGGAGTCGATTTTGAAGGCGGCGGCAGTCGGCGGGAGGGCGGCGTCCAGAAGGGCATTGTCCCGGGCATGCACGGTGCACAGGGGGTCGCCGGCCTGCACGGCTTCGCCGACCTTTTTCAGGCCGGTCAGACCCACCGCGTGGTCAACTGAAGCGGCGGCATGGCTGCGACCGGCGCCGAGTCGCAGCGCGACTTGGGCAATGGCCATGGGATCGACGTCGGTCACATAACCGGAGTGAGGCGCGGGAACGTCGCGGAGGTACCCGGCACGCGGCAGGCGGGAATAGTCGTCCACCACGGCCGGATCCCCGCCCTGGGCGGCCACGAGTTCGCGGAATCTGGCCAGCGCGGCGCCGCTGGCCATCGTCGTCTCGAGCCGGCGGCGGGCATCAGCGGGATCGGACGCAACCCGGGCCAGCAGCAGCATGTGCACACCGAGCGCATAGGTTACGGCCATGAGATCGGCCGGACCGCGACCCTGAAGCGCCTCGATCGCTTCGACGACTTCGACGGCATTGCCGACGGTGCGGCCGAGCGGTTGTTCCATCGAGGTGAGCAGGGCCCGGGTGGGCCGGCCCATGGCCCGGCCAATGGCCACCAGGGCGACGGCGAGTTCGTGGGCCCGTGTCCGCGACTGCATGAAGGCGCCGCGGCCGAACTTCACGTCGAGCACGAGCGCGTCGACGCCTTCGGCGAGCTTCTTCGACATGATGCTCGCGCAGATGAGGGGAATCGATTCCACGGTGGCGGTGACGTCGCGGAGCGCGTAGAGCTTGCGGTCGGCCGGCGCGAGTTCGGCGGTCTGGCCGATCATGGCGACGCCGATGCGCCGGATCTGCGCGACATATTCCGTCAGCGAGAGGCCGACACGAAAACCGGGGATGGATTCGAGCTTGTCGAGCGTGCCGCCCGTGTGGCCGAGACCACGCCCGCTCATCATGGGCACGGGCACGCCGCAGGCGGCGACGAGCGGGGCGAGGACGAGCGAAACCTTGTCGCCCACCCCGCCGGTGGAGTGTTTGTCGACCTTCACTCCCGGAATTCCGGTAAGATCGGCTACCACGCCGGAACTCATCATCTGTCCGGTCAGGCAGACGGTCTCCTCCGGCGTCATGCCGCGCAGAAAAATGGCCATGAGCAGGGCGGTGGCCTGGTAGTCGGTCCACCCTCCCTGCGCTACTCCGCGCACAAACGCCGCGATCTCCTCGGGAGCCAGGGCATGGCCGTCGCGTTTGCGGGCGATGATGGATTGAGGAAAGGCGGAAGAGGTCATGGCGCCGAGGACGATTATCCAAACTCTGACGAGTTTGGCTACCTACAAAGCGGCAGAGTGAAAAGAAGCCTGGCGTTGCCGTACGGCTGGGGTGCTTGGCGCGCTGACCGGCGGGCGGAAAAACCACCGGACCTAACGGTGCTTGCGCTTGACCCCCAGTTGGGCGACGGCAAACCGGACCAGACCTTCGAGGCGTTCGATCTCGGCGGGTTCCAGCTTTTCCCTGCCTTTGAGCGCCTCCTCCGCGCGTTGCATCGCCTTCTCGGCGGCATGCTCGTCGATTTGCACCTCGTGGATGGCAAACTCGGCGAGCACCTTGACCCGGTCGCCGTCGATTTCCGCGAAACCGCCGCTGACGACCAGACCCTTGGTTTCGTGGCCTTTGGTCACGCGCAATTCTCCGTCCGCCACCTGCGTGAGCAGGGGAATATGGCCGGGGAGGATGCCGATCTCGCCTTCGACGGTCGGAATGACCACCGTGTCGACCGTGTCGCGGTAGACCCGGTCTTCAGGCGTGACGATTTCGAGCGTGAGGGGCATGGTGAGAAAAAGGCTGTAGGACTGAAAGGCTGAAGGGCTGAAATGGAGGGCTCAGTCAAGATTTTCGGAGGAGACTCGCGAAGATAGCGATGAGTTCACTCGCCTCCTGCGTGAGCGGCGCAATTGCCGTGGGCTTGAAGTAGCCCTCGAGTTCGAGCAGCTCCATCCAATAAAGAGCTTCGTCGGCTTCACGGAGGCAGTCGCCGAGCTTTGAACGGTGCTCGGCAAGTGAACGACCACGCTGTGCTTCGCGATAGTTGGAGCCAACAGAACTGCCGGCCCGGAGCATTTGTTCGCCCCAGACTTGGGCCACACGGTCGCGGGCGGGCAATGCGCGATAGGCATGCGCGCAGCGTCGCGCGAAATCCTGCGTACGCTTCCTGAGGTCTCCGTGTGCGTGAAACACTTTAGCCTTTCTGCCCTTTAGCCCGTCAGTCCTTTTTCGCCGCGGCGAGGACGTCGTCGATGGAACCCTTCATGTAGAAGTCACCCTCGGAAACGTCGTCGAGCTGGCCGTCGAGGATCAGCTTGAAACCCCGGATGGTTTCCTTGACGGGCACATACTTGCCCGCCGTGCCGGTGAAGACCTCGGCCACGGTGAAGGGTTGGGAGAGGAAGCGCTGGATCTTGCGGGCACGGTAGACAGTGAGTTTGTCGTCGGGCGCAAGTTCATCGAGGCCGAGGATGGCGATGATATCCTGCAGGTCCTTGTAGCGCTGGAGGACGCGCTGCACCCCGCGGGCGACCTCGTAATGATCGGCCCCGACGACGTCGGCCGCCAGCGCCTTGGAGGTCGAAGCCAGCGGATCGACGGCCGGGTAGATGCCGAGCTCGGAAATCGCCCGGTCAAGCACGATGGTCGAGTCGAGGTGCGCGAAGGTGTTGGCTGGCGCGGGGTCGGTGAGGTCGTCGGCGGGTACGTAGATGGCCTGGAACGAGGTGATGGAGCCCTTCTTGGTGGAAGTGATGCGCTCCTGGAGGACGCCCATCTCGCTGGCGAGCGTCGGCTGGTAACCGACGGCGGACGGCGAGCGGCCAAGCAGCGCGGACACCTCGGAGCCGGCCTGGGAGAAGCGGAAGATGTTGTCGATGAAGAGGAGCACGTCCTGGTTCTTCTCGTCGCGGAAGTACTCGGCCACGGCGAGGGCGGAGAGGCCCACCCGCAGGCGGGCACCCGGCGGCTCGTTCATCTGGCCGTACACGAGGGCCACCTTCGATTTCGCAATGTCATCCTGCATGATGACCTTCGACTCGGACATCTCGTGATAGAGGTCGTTGCCTTCGCGCGAACGCTCCCCCACTCCGGCGAAGACGGAATAACCGCCATGCGCCTTGGCGATGTTGTTGATGAGCTCCTGGATCACGACCGTCTTGCCGACGCCGGCGCCGCCGAACGCGCCCACCTTGCCGCCTCTCACGAACGGGCAGATGAGGTCGATGACCTTGATGCCGGTCTCGAGGATCGTGGATTTGACGTCCTGGTCGACAAGCGTCGGAGGCGGGCGATGGATGGGGTAGCGTTTCTGGTGCGGCACGGGGCCCCGGTCGTCGACGGGGTCGCCGGTGACATTGATGATACGGCCGAGCACGCCCTCCCCGACCGGCACGGTGATGGGCGCGCCCGTGTCCGTGATCGACATGCCGCGGACGAGGCCTTCGGAGGACGACATGGCGATGGTGCGGACGACCCCCTCGCCGAGGTGCTGCTGCACCTCGAGCGTGAGTTTCTCCGGCCGGCCGGCGGCGGTGTACTCGACAGTGAGCGCCTGGTAGATGGCGGGCATATGTTCCGCCGCAAACTGGATGTCGACGACGGGGCCGATGACTTGGACGATTTTGCCGGTGTTACTCATGGACGAGAAGAAAAAGGGGGAAGCAGGCGAGGGTTATTGGGAATATTGGGCCGCGGCGATTTCGAGGATCTCCTGCGTAATGGAGGCCTGGCGGGCCTTGTTGTACTCGAGGGTGAGATCGTCGATGAGCTTGGTGGCATTATCCTTGGCGGTCTTCATCGCGACCATGCGGGCACTGTGCTCGGAGGCCTTGGCGTCGAGCACATGGTGGTAGACTTCGCGGTTGAGGTAGAGCGGGAGCAGCGCGGATAACACGGCCGCAGGACCGGGTTCGAAGAGCATGGGCCGGTCGTCGGCCTTCGGGGTGGCACCGGCGGGGCCACCCCGAAGGGTGGCGACGGCATCCGGCAAATTCTGCAGCGGGAGCAGCGGCAGGCGCGCCGGCTCCTGGACCAAAGTGTTGCGGAAGCGGGGCCAGATGATCTCGAGCGTGTCGACGACACCCGCGAGAAACTGCTGCACCATGAATTCGGCCACCTGCTTGATCTGGACGAAGGGCACGTGGTCGTTGACCTGGAAGTCGGCGAGCAAATCGCGCCGGGTGCGCGCGAGGAACTGCGAACCCTTGCGGCCGATGACGGCGAATTTCGCCGGTTCCTTGATCTCCATCACCAGCTTGAACAGGTTGCCGTTCAAAGGACCGCAGAGGCCCTTGTCGGTGGTGACGAGGATAATCCCGCGGGTTCTCACCGGGCGCTGCACCAGGAAGGGATGGAACGATTCGTCGACCCGGGTGGCCAGCGTGGCCAGCATGTCGGCCAGGAGCTGCGCATAGGGGCGGCCGGCGAGCGCGGCCTGCTGCGCCTTCTTCATCTTCGATGCGGCCACCAACTCCATCGCCTTGGTGATCTGGCGGGTGTTCCTGACCGACTTGATGCGGCGGCGGATGTCGCGGGTGGAGGCCATTACGGGAGGGATTCAGAAACCGGCGTCAGGGACAACCCGGCTCAGGCGGCATGGCTGGATTTCCATTCCTCGAGCGCCTGCTTGAGCTCGGCGTTGATCGTATCGTCGATCACGGCCTTCTCGCGAAGGCGGTCGAGCAATGCGCTCTTGCGGGTGGTGAGGAACTCCCGCAGGTGGTTGGCGGCATCGACAATCTTCTTCACGTCGATGGGATCAAAGTAGTTGTTCTGCATCGCCCAGAGGACGGCGGCCTGCACCTCGATGGGAATCGGGTTGAAAGCGGGCTGCTTGAAGAGTTCGACGATGCGCGCACCGCGGTCGAGCTGGGCCTTGGTGCGCGCGTCGAGGTCGGAGCCGAACTGCGCGAAGGCGGCCAGCTCGCGGAACTGGGCCAGCTCGCCCTTGAGCTTGCCGGCGACCTGCTTGGTCATCTTGAGTTGCGCGCTGGAACCGACCCGCGAAACGGAAAGGCCGACGGACACGGCCGGGCGGACACCCTGGTTGAAAAGATCGGTCTCGAGGTAGATCTGGCCGTCGGTGATCGAGATGACGTTGGTCGGAATGTAGGCCGAGACGTCGCCCGCGAGGGTCTCGATGATGGGCAGTGCGGTCAGCGATCCCTTGCCGGCGAGGCGCGCCGCACGCTCCAGGAGACGCGAGTGCAGGTAAAACACATCGCCGGGGTAAGCCTCGCGGCCGGACGGCCGTTTGAGGATGAGCGAAATCTGACGATAGGCGACGGCGTGCTTGGAGAGGTCGTCATACACGATCAGGGCGTCCAGGTTGTTCTCCATGAACCATTCGCCCATGGCGGCACCGGCGTATGGCGCGACGTACTGGTTGGCGGGATTATCAGCGGCAGGCGCGGCAACGATGACGGTATACTCCATGGCGCCCGCGGCCTCGAGGGTGGCGATGGTGCGCGCGATGTTGGACTGCTTTTGCCCGACGGCCACGTAAATGGAATAGAGGGGGCGAAAGGCCGGATCCTTCGAGGCCAGCCCCTGGCGGTTGATGCGCGCCTGGTTGATGATCGTGTCGATGACGATGGTCGTCTTGCCGGTGCCGCGGTCACCGATGATCAGTTCACGCTGGCCGCGGCCGATCGGGATCATCGAATCGATCGCCATGATGCCGGTGAGCACCGGCTGGGAGACGGACTTGCGGACGATGATGCCGGGCGCGATCTTCTCGACGGGGTAAAACTCCTTGGTTTCGACGGGGCCTTTGCCGTCAAGAGGACGTCCGAGCGCGTCAACCACCCGCCCGAGCAGCATCCTGCCCACGGGCACGGAAAGCAGGCGGCCGGTGGTCTGCACTTCATCGCCTTCCTTGAGCCCGGCCACGTCGCCCAGGACGACACAGCCGACCTCATCCTCCTCCAGGTTGAGCGCAATGCCGATGGCGTTGCCGGGGAACTGGACCATCTCGTTGTACATCACGGCGGAAAGGCCGTCGACTTTGGCGACGCCATCGGCGACGGAGCGGATGGTACCGGTGTTCTTTTTGACCGCCTTGGAGGAAAGCAGGGCGATCTGTTGTTCAATCTGTTCGATGACGGTGCTCATGGGCGCAGCGCGCGATTGGGGTGTGGAAGGGTGCGGAAGATGGATCAGAGCGACAACGCAAGGGCGGTAAGCTGCGCAGCGACGGACGATTCATAAACGTCGTCCCCGACCCGGATGCGCAGACCCGCGATGAGGCGCGGGTCCGGCCGGGCGGCCGCCGCGACGGGGCGCCGGTATTTCTGCGTGAAGGTGGCCTCGATGGTACGGAGCACGCCGGCATCGATGACGCCGGCGTGCTCGACCAGGGCACGGTTCTTGGCCAGCTGCACGGCGACGAGACGATGATACCGGCGGAGGACGGCGAGCGGTTGCCGCGGCGGGTGCTGGGTCAGATGCGTGAGCACGCCGTTCACCCGCTCCGGCGAAACCTGCCCATCCGCGAGGCTCAGGCGGAAGAGCTGCCGGGCGAATTGCTGGGATTGTTTGCTGACGCGCATCGGAATGGAAGGTCGGAAAAATCAGGCCGCCGGCGTACTTATTTGGTGGTAATTTCGCGGGTCGCGGCCTCGTTGTAACGGGCGCGCTCGGCTTCGCTCAATTCCTTGGCCAGCACGCGCTGCGTGGTCGTGACCACGAGGCGGGCGATCTCGCCGCGGGTCTCTTCGAGCATCTTTTTGTGCTCGAGCCCGACGGCCTGCTGCGCCTTGGCGAGCAGATCGTTGGCCCGGGCGGTGGCCTCCTGCTGCTGGCGGTCGAGGAATTCCTTGGCGGTTTTGCGTGCCTCCTCGACCAAGGTCGTGCCTTCGCGCTGGGCCTGCTTGATGATGGCGACGCTGTCCTGCTGGGCTTGCGCAAGCTTGGCTTTCATCTCCTCGGCATATTTAAGACCCGACTCGATCTGCCGCTGACGATCTTCCAGGGTCGCCAGCACCGGCTTGAACGCGAACTTCCACAACAGGAACGCGACCACGGAGAAACTCAGGATCTGCGCGAGGAGCAGAGGCGGGTCGATGCCGAAATCGGAGAAGAGTTTCGTCACCCCGGAGGCATTTTCATCCGGTTCGGCGCTAGTGGCGAGGAGGAGCAGTTGCGGGAGCATGGCGGGAAAGGACCGCGCCGGACGGAATGGTGCCGACGCGGGTGGAGATGGATCAGTAGTTTCCGAGGAAGAGCGCGTAGAACGCGACCGCTTCGGCCAGGGCCATGCCGATGATGGACTGGACGAGGATCTTGCCCGACGCACCGGGATTACGGCCGACAGACTCGACGGCCTTCGTGCCGACGAGGCCTACGCCGATGGCAGCCGCGACACAGCCGAGGGCGCCCTGGATGGCTTTAAAATTGCCGGTGATTTCAGCGATGAGTTGGATCATGATGATGTGGGTTGGTTGTTGGGTTCACGGCGTCCGCGCATCGTGGGCACGGTCCCGCCGGGAAAGGGATCAATGCGGGATGGCGACCTCCTCGTGTTTCACCGGGCCATGTTCTTCGTCGCCATGGTTGCAAATGAGGCCGATGTACACGCTTACCAGCAGGGTGAAGACGAGCGCCTGCACAAAGCCGATGAGCAGTTCGAGAAAATAAAACGGAACCGGCAGCACCCACTTTTGCAGGCCAAACATGGCATGCAGGAGGTTTTCCCCGCCAAAGATGTTGCCGAAAAGCCGGAACGAGAGCGAAACGGGGCGGAAAAGGATGGAAATAACCTCGATGAGGCCGACGCCAAAGAAGATCACAAAGAGAAAATAGTAGATGATGGCGGGCATTTCCTTCCGATCGGCCTTGTTGCCAAAGAGGTCATAAAGCACGGCTCGGGGACCGGCGTAGCGCATGATGAAGTAGAACCAGCAGATCATCGCGACAACCGCGAGCGCGATGGTGCCGTTCATGTCGGCGTTGCCCGGCCGGATGAGTTCCACCCACGTACCATGCCTAAAGATTTTGACGGTGCCGACGCCGGGGAGCAGGCCGCTCCAGTTCTGGATGAGAATAAAGGTGAAGAGCGCCACCAGCAGAGGAAAGGCGGGGCGGGAGACTTTGGGACCGACAATGGGTGTAATGAGATCAAGCACGCCCTGCACGAGGTTTTCGATGACCGCCTGACCGGCTGTCGGGATGATTTTCGGTTTCCGGACCGCCAGACGGACGACAATGATAAGCACCAAGGCGACGACCCAGCTTGTGACCATGCTGTTGGTCACCGGCAGGTAGCCGATTTTGAATAGTTGTTCAGCCTTCGCAGCAATGCCACCTTCACTAGCAATGGCGGGTATGCTGGAAGCCAAAAGAGCAGGAAAAAGGGCCAGTATTCTGACCAACGACATCGTACAAGGACCGCAATGGGACGGGTTAAAAAGGATATGTGTTAGCCAAACGCTTTAATCGGCGTCAACCCCCGAAAATCAAGCGAGGATAATCAGCGGGCAAACATTAGCCCAGTGCGCACGGGCATCGTGACGAAAACTACTCGTCTGGCTGCAACTTGTTCGCCTGGACCGGGGAGGATTCATGGATGGCTCCGAGCGAATGAAAAGTTTCGGCCCGGGACTGAAAAATAGTCTGGTGCTCAAAAGGAAAGGGACTGGATGGCAGGAGGCGCCATTGAGGGTGTGCGGCGATGATCCCCGCAGCGTCGTCGTAGTAGGGCTGGTAGTCGGTGCGGAAGAAAAGGCGGCTCCCCTGCCCTGCCCGGGTGGCGATTTCAGTGAGAAACTCCGGCTTGAGCAGCCGATTCTTGTGGTGGCGCTTCTTCGGCCAGGGGTCGGGAAACAGCATATAGACCTCGAGCAATTGGACACCGGCCGGCAGAGCTCGGAGAAAAGCCCGTGCCTCGCAGCGGATGAAATGGAGATTGGCAAGGCCTGCCCGGTCGCGCTTGCGCAGCGCTTTTTCAATCCGTTCAAGACGGAGATCGACGCCGACACAGAACCGGTCCGGGTGCGTTGCGGCGTAGGCCGTGAGAAAATGCCCGTTGCCACAGCCGATTTCCAGAACCAGACGCGACAAGGATGACGGCAAAGTCGCGGCGAGTTCCTGGCGTAGGGCGGAGAAACGTCCGGCTTGAATGGCGGCAAAGACTTCGCGGGGCATGGGAACGTGAAGGGGTAAAGATAGCGACCGCGGCGCGCAAGGATCGGCTTTCAGGCAGTTACCCGGTGCGAGGATAACCCGGCCGGCCGTAGGCCAGGATCATCACCGACTCGGTCAGGCGGGGCGTTGCGGCAGCGTAAAATAAAACGCCGTTCCCTTGCCGAGTTCGCTTTCCATCCATACCCGGCCGCCATGGAGTTGCACGATATGCTTCACAATACTGAGGCCCAGACCGGTGCCGCCTTTTTCCCGCGAGCGGCCTTTGTCGACGCGATAAAATCTCTCGAAGATATGCGGAATATCCGCTGCCGGGATACCGGGTCCGTTGTCGCGCACACAGACCTCGACCTCGTTTCCCTGCAAGCGGGCACTCACATCGATGCGCGAGCCGGATGGGGTATATTTGAGCGCGTTGTCGAGAAGGTTCGCGCACACCTGCGAAATCTTGAGCGGATCCACCAGCACCGAACCGATGGCCGGCTCGACGGCGAACGAGAGCAGATGCCCGCCGGCCGAGGGACGTCCGCGAATGTCGTCAACAAGGCCGGCGATGAGGTCGGCGAGCACGGTCGATTCACAGTGCAAACCGGGATTGATCGATTCCAGGCGTGAGAGCGTGAGCAGGTCCTCGAGCAGCGAGTTGAGGCGCTCGGTATGGCGCTGGATGGTCTGGAGAAAGCGCTCGCGATCTTCAATCGGCATGCTGCGATGGCCGTCGACCAGGGTCTCGATATAGCCCTTGATGATGCTCAGGGGAGTCCGGAGTTCATGGGAGACATTGGCCACAAAATCCTTCCGGATGCCTTCCAGCTCCTTCTGCCTCGTGATATCGTGGAGCACGAACAGCGCCCAGGAACCCCGGTCACCATTCAGGGGGGTCACGAGCGCGCCGGTGACCTCCAGCCAGAGGGAAACAGTGCCCTCGATGAATTCGAGTTCGTGTTGCGGCTGGGCGCGGCCGCTGCGCACGGCCTCGACGTAATTAAGGAAGGCTACACTATGAAGAACGATTTCCAGCCGCTGGTTGAGGATGTCCTTCGCCCGAGGGAAAATGGTCTGCAGCGCTTTGTTTGCGAGCAGGATTCGGTTTTCGGCATCAACAATGAGCACGGCCTCCTGCAGGCTCCCCAGGGTGGCCTCGAGCTGGGCAAGCTGCCCCGAGCGCAGCTGCTGCAAGTGAGCGACCTCGGCGATGAGTTCATTGGCCGCAGAATACAGCCGATCCCAACCGGCAGTGGTTTTGCCATCAGCCTCCTTTACGCGCAGCAGCGGTCGCTTTTCCAGGATGGCCTGATGGAGGCTGCGTAGTGCTTGGCGGTGATCGCGGAGCCGCTTAAGGGCAATGACAAGGCCGACGCCAAGGGCGGCGGTGATCAGGTAGAGCATGCTTCGATTTTGCGTTCAGCAATGCGGTATCCAACCCCGCGGACTGTTTCAACCCAATCAGCCTCGGAACCGAGTTTCTCGCGCAAGCGGCGGATGTGGGTATCGACCGTCCGGGTTTCAATCTCCGTCTCATAGTTCCATACATTGATGAGCAAGTGTTCACGTGTCTGCACCCGGCCCCGGCGTTCCATGAGTAGACGGAGCAGTTTGAACTCAGTCGCAGTCAGTTCAATCGGGCGCCCATGAACGGAGACTTCATGGCGCTCGATATCGAGGACGATTTGCCCGACCTGAACGCGTTTGACTTCTTCTGAAACGTCTTCGGCTACACGACGGAGGATTGACTGGATTCTAAGTATTAACTCTTTTATATTAAAAGGTTTGCATATGTAATCATCGCAACCAATTTCAAATCCGACGATACGGTCGCTTTCTTCTGCTTTGGCCGTAAGGAAAATGATAGGCACATTCTTGAGCTTGGGATCAGCACGCAAGATGCGGCAGATCTGAGTGCCGTTAAGATCGGGCATCATGATATCCAGGATGACGAGATCTGGTAAGAAGGAACGAGCGATTCCTATACTGACGTTGGGATTATTAACAGTCTCTACTTGATAGCCTTTGGCCTTAAGATGGTACGATACGAGGTCAGCTACGTCCGGTTCGTCGTCAACAACCAGAATCTTCTTGGGCCTGTGCTCTGACATGGGGATTGAGCATAAGCTGGGCGGATGTGTTTGCTAGTGTATTTCGGGGTGTCACTTATTTGTTACATCAACGGCAATCTTGCGCCGTTGTCCGCAGCAGGCCGTTTGGTGGTCATTAATTACCGATCAGACGTGTTCCCCCCACCCGCCTTGATAAGGACCATGAGAATGCTGATGTCTGCTGGGTTGACACCGCTGATGCGGCCAGCCTGGCCCAAGGTAGAGGGGCGGATTTGCTGGAGTTTTAAGGCACTTTCGTGGCGCAGGCCACGGATGGACAAGTAGTCAATCCCCTCAGGAATTCGAATACGTTCGATTTCGAACATTTTCCCAATCTGGCGCAGTTCGCGCTCCAAATAACCTCGATAGTGGACGCGATAAAGGACCTCTTGTCGGATTGGCTCAGTCTCTGAGAGAAATTCGGGGGGCAATGCTTCTATCCTCTCTCCCCGCCGGAGACGGTCTCCCCACGTCGTACCGTTCTCACTGGAAGATTCCAGTTTGTCCGTCCAATTTTCGATCAGCAGTTTTTTTTGTTGTATTCTCCCTAATCTATTATTGGACAATAAGTTAAACAATTTTGAATGGTGTACTAATCGCAGCTCCGCGCTGCCGTGGTTAAATAGCAGACGATATTCGGCTCGACTAGTGAACATACGATAGGGCTCAGTCGTTCCTTTGGTGACAAGGTCATCGATCAAAACACCGATATAACCTTCGTCACGTTTGATAATAAGGGGAGGGCTGCTTTTTATCTTCTGCACAGCATTGATTCCGGCGATAATCCCCTGCCCTGCTGCTTCCTCGTAACCGGAAGTACCGTTGATTTGCCCTGCAAGAAATAGATTAGTGACCTTCTTCGACTCTAATGATGGATATAGCTGAGTCGGTGGAGCAAAATCATACTCAACGGCATAAGCAGGCCTCAGGATGACTGCTTGCTCAAGCCCCGGGATACTATGAACCATTTCAAGCTGAATTTCGAAGGGAAGACTCGTTGATAGGCCATTAATGTAGAACTCATTTGTCCCCCTACCCTCAGGTTCCAAGAATAAGATATGCCGAAGCTTATCCGAAAAACGGACAAATTTGTCTTCAATGCTTGGACAATAGCGCGGCCCTATTCCGGTGATTTCTCCGCTGTACATCGCTGATCGGTGAAGGTTTTTCCGGACTATTTCGGCCGTCAGACCTGTAGTATAAGTGATCCAGCAGGATACTTGGTTACTACCAGGCGGCCATCCCAAGCGATGCTCACTGGTATGTTCCACGTGGAACAAATCCTCTGGATCCCGCGTGTCATGAAAGGCAAAAAAAACAGGATGATCATCACCTTTCTGCTCTTGAGTTTTTGAGAAGTTAATGCTGCGGCCCAATATTCGCGGAGGCGTCCCGGTCTTGAGTCGTTGCAACTCTATACCGGCATTAAGCAGACTCTCCGAAAGCGTTTTCGCACAAAAATCCCCAAGGCGCCCACCTTCGTTTTTGTTTTGGCCAATATGCATCAGGCCACGCAGGAATGTCCCTGTTGTAATAATGACAGTCGTCCCGAAAAAATCGATATCGAGGTTGGTACGACAGCCAAGAACCTGTCCATTCCTGATGATCAATCCAGCGACGGTAGCCTGAAAAAGTTGAAGATTGGGTTGCAGCTCTAGAGTGTGTTTCAGACGAAGTTGGTAGGTTTTCTTGTCACATTGGGCACGTGGGGATTGGACAGCCGGACCTTTCGACTCATTTAATAATCTGAATTGTATTGCGGTGACATCTGCGTTGATGGCCATTTCGCCTCCAAGTGCATCAATCTCACGCACTATCTGTCCCTTGGCTTGGCCGCCGATCGCTGGATTGCAGCTCATTTGGGCAATCGTATCGATGTTGCCTGTCAGAAGGAGGGTGGAGGCTCCCATCCTTGAGGCCGCCAGGGCAGCCTCAACTCCTGCATGACCAGCCCCGCACACGATGACATCAAACTGTATCTTGTTGTTTGTCATTTACATAAGTAAATTTAGTAAGCTGCATCAACAAGATTATTTCCCAATACAAAAAGTAGAGAAAAGGCGGTCCAAGACATGTTCATTGTCGACCTTGCCTGATATCTCTCCAAAGGCAGCGAGTACACCTCTTAGGTCGCTTGCCAGCAGCTCCGATGGGCACGTGCTCTCAAGCTTGGTTTGTGCCTCGCGTAAGCAGGTACTAGCTTGATTCAAGGCATACGCGTGGCGGGAGTTAATTGTCACAAGATCTTCGCCTTGTTCCACGCGGAACGATTCGGCGCGTTGAATGATCGCCGTGACGAGTTCGTCGCACCCAGCTCCAGTCAAGGCCGAAGTCTTCATGATGGGCAACGACGTTGGCAACGCGGGGTGGAAGCCAACAGGGGCGAGGTCAATCTTGTTGATTACGGCGAGGGTGCTTTGTGGCGTGAGGCGGGCTTGAATTTCCCGGGGTAGGGGGGGCACGGGGCGGGTGGCGTCGAGGACGAGCAGCATCAGATCTGCCTCCGCGGCTCGCTCCAGGGTTTTCGCCATGCCGAGTTTCTCGATCGGCGAGGGCCGGGGATTAAGGCCAGCAGTATCTGTGAATCTGATACAGTGTGGCCCAAGCGTAATGCGTTCCTCGAGGTAGTCACGCGTCGTTCCTGCTTCCGCGCTCACCAGGGCGCGTTCATGCCCGACGAGACGGTTGAGCAGACTGCTTTTACCTGAGTTGGGTTCTCCCAGGATGACGGTCTTCAGCCCATCGCGCAGAATCGTCCCATAATGATTCGTGGCCAGAAGCCGGGCTGTCGCCACAGCCAGTCGCTGGACACCGGCCAGCAGGTTTGCGCGATCCTCGCCCGGCAGGTCTTCGTCCGGAAAGTCGATGTAGGCTTCGACCCGCGCGAGCAAATCGATGAGTTGATCGGTCATGTCCTGCATGCATCGCCCCAAGGCGCCGCGGAGTTGCTGATTGGCTGCCAAGAGCGCCCGTTCGCTCTTGGCATGAATGAGATCCATCACCGCTTCAGCTTGGCATAAATCGATGCGGCCGTTGAGAAAGGCTCGCTTCGAAAATTCACCCGGCTCCGCTGGTCGACATCCCCGAGCATAGAGGTCGCTCAATATCTTATGGACTATGAATGGGTTACCATGGCAGCTGATTTCAAGAAGATCTTCACCGGTGTAAGAGTGCGGCGCCTGGAAGAACACATAGATGACATCGTCAATCAGGCTGCCGGCCTGGTCATAATAATCACTGTGACGTGCCTGGCGTGGAAGGAGAGGCTTGCTGGGAATTGCCCGTATAAGTCCAGCGGCCAGCGGTCCGCTTGCGCGCACAAGGGCAAGGGCGGATGTGCCGACGGGCGTGGCCAGTGCGGCGATTGTATCGGTGGTGGACACCATGCCGCCACCCAAACGACGCTGCTGCTGAAGGCAAAGCGAAAGCGCTCCCGAGCCGGGAGCCGGCGGTGAAACCTGCCTGATTGAACTGCGGCTTACTCCACCCGGGCGCCGCTCGTGATTTCAGCACCACCCGTGACGTTCACGCGAGCGAGGATCTCGGTCGTAATTTTGGCGGCAAGGTCGGGATTTTTTGCCAGCGCCTCCTTGGCTGCTTCGCGCCCTTGACCGATCAGTTCACCATTGTAGGCGATCCACGCGCCTTTCTTTTCGAGAATCTTGTGCTCAAGGCCCAAATCAAGCAGCGAGCCCGTACGCGAGATGCCTTCATTGTACATGATGTCGAACTCGCACTCGGTGAAGGGTGGGGCGACTTTGTTTTTCACAACTTTGATCTTGGTCCGGTTGCCGACGACCCTGCCCTCAGGCGTCTTGAGCTGGTCTTTGCGGCGGATGTCAATGCGCAGCGAGGAAAAGAACTTCAGCGCGCGACCTCCGGGCGTGACTTCGGGGTTGCCGAACATGACGCCGATCTTTTCGCGAATCTGGTTGGTGAAAATGCAAACACACTTGGTCCTGCTGACGACCGATGTCAGGCGGCGCATGGCCTGGCTCATAAGGCGCGCCTGCGCGCCGACAGTGGCGTCGCCCATCTGACCGTCCAGTTCAGCCCGGGACACGAGGGCCGCGACGGAATCGATGACAATGACATCAATGGAATTCGAACGGATCAGCGTTTCGGCGATATTGAGCGCATCTTCACCGCTGTCGGGTTGCGAGACGAGCAGATCATCGAGTTTCACGCCGACCGTGCGCGCATACTTGGGATCAAGTGCATGCTCTACATCAATAAAGGCGGCGAGGCCGCCGCGCCGCTGGGCTTCGGCGATGACGCTCAAGCACAAAGTGGTTTTGCCTGACGACTCAGGCCCGAAGATCTCGATGATGCGCCCTCGAGGCAGGCCGCCAACGCCGAGGGTCAGGTCGATGGCAAGCGAACCCGTGGAAATGGTATCAACCACCATGCGGGTCGCGCTGCCGAGGCGCATAATGGAGCCTTCGCCGAACTGTTTGGTGATGGCGGAAACGGCAAGTTCGATGTTTTTGATGTGCACCGGATCGGTGGCACGGTCGACCGGTTCGGATCGGGCGGGAGCGGAAGCAGTTTTAGCGGGGGTGGCTTTGGACATGGGATTTAGAGTATACGGAATATATTTTATCTATGGAAAAAGTAACGCCCGGAGCCAAAAGCGAGGCAAGCATATGTTCGCAGAACTTTTTCTGCAAAGCATCGCCGGCGCAAATGAAAAGAAAGATGCAGACCCACAGGATACGGTCACGACCCCTCCCACCGGGAATACCTCGGGGCTTATCTGTAGCCGTAATGATGTTTGAACCACTCGCCGAACCGGCGCAGGCCTTCCTCCAACAACACCTTGGGCTCATAACCGACCGCGGCACGGATGCGCGTCAGATCGGCGCAGGTCTCGGGCATCTCGGTTGCGAGCGACGGCAGCAGCTCCACCTGCGCTTTCCGGCCAAGAAAGGCTTCGAGCATCTGCACAAAGGCGGCCATTTCGACGGGCCGATTATGGCCGATGTTAAAAATCTGCCACCCGGGCGCGGATTTCTCGGCCGACGGATAAAGAAGGACTTTGAGCACGCCATCCACAATATCATCGACATAGGTGAAATCGCGGCGGTAGCGGCCCTGGTTGTAAAGCCGGACGGGCGTACCTTCGCAAATGGCCCGGGCGAAGAGGATCGGCGCCATATCCGGCCGCCCCCAAGGTCCATAGACCGTGAAAAAACGCAGTCCGGTGATGTGCAGACCGTGCATGTGCACATAACTGTAGGCCATCGCCTCGTTGGCCTTTTTGGTCGCAGCGTAAAATGAGAGCGGGTGCCCGGTGTCATCCTCTTCGCGGAATGGCACCCGTGCACTCGAACCGTAGATAGAGCTGCTCGAGGCGAACACAAGATGCCTGGGGGGGCGCCGCCTGGCGGCCTCAAGCACGCTGGCGAAGCCATCCAGATTGCTGTGCACGTAGGCGGCCGGATTTTCGAAGCTGTAGCGTACCCCGGTCTGCGCGCCGAGATGCACCACGTAATCGGGCCGCCACTGCTCGTAAATAACGTTGAACGCCGATGCATCAGCGAAGTCGGCCTTAACAAAACGGAAACCCTCCAGCTTCTCCAACTCCGCCAGGCGCGCGCGCTTCAATTCCACGGAGGCATGCTCGTTCAGGTTGTCCACCCCCAGTACCTCGCAATTCCGGGAGCGCGCGAGTCGTTGGCAGGCATGGAAACCGATGAAGCCGGCCGCGCCGGTCACGAGGACTTTCATGGGCGGGGTCTAGCCGAAAGGGTGGGGCGCCGCTAGGCAAAACTCCGCGTGCAGGCACCAAACGGCGGTGGGAACCGCCGCTGAAAAAAGCTGAACCTTTCTCTTGATCGCGCAGAAATCGCTCCTATAAGTTGCGCCGCCTTTGCCTCTCGGCATTGTTCCCATATGAAGATCAAGGCATACCTGAAACCGCACTGCGGCTGGTCCCGCGGTGTACGGGCCGTCATGCGCAAGTTCAATCTCGAGTTCAAAGACATTGATATCCTCAACGATCGCGCCAACTACGAGGAGATGGTGCGCAAGTCAGGTCAGCCTCTTTCCCCCTGTGTCGAGATCGACGGTGTGATGCTGGCCGATATTTCCGGCGAAGAGGTTGAAAATTACCTTCTCGCCAACAACCTCGTCACGCCCAACGACGTTCAGGCCGACGAGCCAACCAACGTCGGCTGCAGGGAGGGGGAGAATGCTAAAATGGCAACCAAAACCATCCGGTTCTTCTGACGAGCCAACCTAGTCAAAACCATCCTCGTTTTACAGGGCCGGCTCACGCACCGCGCGACCGGCTCTTTTTTTGTGCATCCATCACCTAGTTTAACCATTCGCCCAACTCGATCCCTCATGGTCGGTGAGGCTCACCGAGCTGCGGAAGCCGCCACCGGATCTTGCTCCCGAGGGCGGGAATCTAGTTTACCATTGACCCGACGGTTAACGCTACACGGTATCCGAAAAGATGAACAAGAGAAGTGACAGTACTGGTGCTTCCCGTCCACGGTGGCCGGGGCTGCCGCCGAAGCAGGGCCTTTATGATCCATGGTTTGAGCACGATGCCTGCGGTGTTGGTTTCGTTGTGGACATGAAAGGCCGCCAATCGCATCAGATTTTGCAGCAGGCACTCCAGGTACTGAAGAACCTTGATCATCGAGGTGCCAGCGGCAGCGAGCCCAATACCGGTGACGGTGCGGGGGTGCTCTTGCAAATGCCGCATACATTTCTCAGGGGGGTATGCAAGAAAGCCCGCATCATGCTGCCGGATTCTGCAGAGTACGGCAGCGGGCTGGTCTTCCTGCCGCGCAATCCCACGCACCGTCGCCGTTTGGAGGAGCGCTTCGAGCAGATTGTTCAGTCGGAAGGGCAGAGCTTCCTTGGCTGGCGCACGGTGCCCACCAATAGTTCATCGCTGGGAGACACTGCCCGGTCATGTGAACCGTTCATTCGACAGATTTTCATCGGCCGGAACAAACAGCTGACAGATGATCTGGCATTCGAGCGGAAGCTCTACGTAATCCGCAAGCGCGCCTACAACGAGATCCGTGTGGCCGGTCTCGATGGTGGCGAATACTGGTACCTGCCTAGTCTGTCCTACAAGACCATCATCTACAAGGGCATGCTCCTCACGGAGCAACTGCCGGAGTATTTCCCTGATCTGCGGGATCCGGCGATGGAAACCGCGCTGGCGCTTGTCCATTCGCGATTCAGCACCAATACCTTCCCGAGTTGGGAGCGCGCCCATCCGTATCGTTACATGGCGCACAATGGCGAGATCAACACCCTGCGCGGTAATATCAACTGGATGCATGCCCGCGGCGCCCTTTTCGAGTCGGATCTGTTCGGGGATGACATGGGAAAGGTTCATCCGATCATCGATCCCAATGGCAGCGACTCGGCGATGTTTGACAACACCCTCGAACTGCTCGTGCTGGCCGGACGTTCGCTGCCGCATGCGATGATGATGATGATCCCGGAGCCTTGGTCCAAGCATGAGACCATGGACGACGCCCGGAAAGCGTTTTACCAGTATCATTCGTGCCTAATGGAGCCGTGGGATGGCCCGGCCTCCATCGCTTTTACTGACGGTAAAAAGATCGGCGCCGTGCTTGATCGCAATGGCCTCCGCCCCTCGCGTTATTATGTGACCAAAGACGACCGGGTGATCATGGCCTCCGAAGTTGGCGTCCTCGATGTACCAGCGGATCAAGTCGCACAGAAAGGCCGCCTCCAGCCAGGTCGCATGTTTCTCATCGATACCGAGGAAGGGCGCATTGTGTCCGATGAGGAAATCAAGGGTAAGATCGCCACGGAGCGCCCTTATCGCCTTTGGCTGAACGAACAGCTCGTCCATCTCGACGACCTGCCGGCGGCGCCGGCGATTCCCGAGCCGAATTCCCGGACGCTGCTGCAACGGCAGATCGCCTTTGGTTACACATTCGAAGACCAGCGCATCATTCTCACTCCCATGGCGCGCGACGGAGTCGAGCCGATCGGCTCCATGGGCAATGACGCTGCCCTGGCGGTGCTCTCCAACAAGCCGCGGCTCCTCTACGACTATTTCAAGGAGCTCTTTGCCCAGGTCACCAACCCGCCGATCGATTGCATCCGTGAGGAACTCATCATCTCGGCGGAAACGAGGATTGGATCCGAAGGCAACTTGTTGAATCCGCAGCCATCCGCCTGTCGTCGGGTGGAACTGGAATGGCCGATTCTCACCAATGAGGAGTTTGCCAAGCTGCGTCGCCTAGACCTTCCGGGCTTCAAGGTTGGGGTGCTGCCAGTTCTCTTCCGGGTGACCCGCGGAGAGAAGGGCCTCAGCAAATCCCTGGAAGAGTTGTGCGTGATGGCGCGCCGCATGATCGAGGAGGAGGAGATCAATGTCATCATCCTTAGCGATCGTGGGGTGAACCAGGATTACGCGCCGGTGCCTGCATTGCTCGCCGTCGCCGGTCTCCATCATTACCTCATCCGAGAAGGATTGCGGACGCGCATCAGCATGCTGCTCGAAACTGCGGAGGCGCGCGAAGTGCATCACTTCTCGCTGCTGATCGGTTACGGCTGCAGCGCGATCAATCCCTATCTCGCCTTCGAAACCGTCGATGAGATGATCCACGACGGCCTGCTGCCCAATGTGGATCACAAGACAGCCTGCAAGAATATAGTCAAAGCGGCGTCCAAGGGTGTCATCAAGGTGATGTCCAAGATGGGCATTTCGTCCATTCAGAGCTACCGGGGAGCGCAAGTGTTCGAAGCGGTGGGCCTCCGGCAGGACGTGGTGGACAAATATTTCACTTGGACCCCGTCGCGGATCGGTGGCATCGGGCTCGACGTCATTGCTCAGGAGGTGCTCGCGCGGCATCATCAGGCGTTTCCCCAGCGGTTGATCAATGGCAGCGTACTGCCGGTGGGGGGCCAGTACCAGTGGCGGGATGATGGCGAAGTCCATCTCTTCAATCCCGAGACGATCCACCGCCTGCAGAAGGCCGTGCGCACCGGCAGTTACACGGTGTTCAAGGATTACGCCAAACTCATCAATAATCAGGCGAAAGACCTTTGCACGCTGCGTGGCTTACTCGATTTCAAGCCCAGCGAACCGATCCCGATCGAGGAGGTTGAACCGGTGGAGAGCATTATGAAACGGTTCAAAACCGGCGCGATGTCCTACGGCTCCATCAGCAAGGAGGCCCACGAGAACATGGCGATCGCGATGAACCGCATCGGCGGCAAGAGCAATACCGGCGAGGGCGGCGAAGATCCGGTCCGCTACGAACCCCTGCCCAACGGCGACTCCAAGAACTCGGCCATCAAGCAGGTCGCTTCTGGCCGCTTCGGGGTCACGAGCGAATATCTCGTCAACGCGCGCGAACTCCAGATCAAGATGGCCCAGGGCGCCAAGCCCGGTGAAGGCGGCCAGTTGCCTGGTACCAAGGTCTACCCGTGGATTGCCAAGACCCGTCTCACCACGGCCGGCGTAGGGCTCATCTCGCCGCCGCCGCACCATGACATCTATTCCATCGAAGACTTGGCCGAGCTCATCCATGATCTCAAGAACGCCAACCGTCAGGCCCGCATCAGTGTCAAGCTCGTGGCGGAGGTCGGCGTGGGCACGATCGCCGCCGGCGTCGCCAAGGCGCATGCCGATGTTGTCCTGATTTCCGGCCATGACGGCGGCACGGGCGCCTCGCCGTTGACTTCGATCAAGCACGCGGGCCTGCCGTGGGAGCTCGGCCTTGCCGAGGCCCATCAGACCCTCGTGCTCAACAATCTCCGCGACCGCATCGCGGTGGAAACCGACGGCCAGCTGAAGACGGGCCGCGATATCGCGATCGCCGCCTTGCTGGGTGCCGAGGAATTCGGCTTCGCCACTGCTCCGTTGGTCGCGTCGGGCTGCATCATGATGCGGGTCTGTCATCTCAACACCTGTCCGGCAGGCGTGGCCACGCAGGATCCCCGGCTGCGGGCGAAGTTCGCCGGCCGGCCGGAATACGTCATCAACTTCATGCGTTTTGTGGCGGAGGAATTGCGCGAGATCATGGCGCAGCTCGGATTCCGCACATTGGAGGAGATGGTCGGTCGGGTCGAATATCTCGAACCCCGGAAGGCCATCGACCACTGGAAGACCAAGGGCCTCGACTTCAGCAACATCCTGTACCAGCCCGACGTCGCTTCCGACGTTGGCCGTTTCTGTCAGATCAAGCAGGATCACGGTCTGGAGAAGTCGCTCGACCTCACCGTGCTGCTCGAACTCTGCCGGCCGGCGATCGAGCGCGGCGAGACCGTTGTGGCCGAAATGCCGATCCGGAATATCCATCGCGTCGTTGGTACTATTACCGGCAGCGAGATCACAAAAAAGTGGGGAGCCAAAGGCCTGCCCGAGGACACCATTCGCATCCACTTTAGAGGTTCGGCCGGCCAGAGCTTCGCCGCTTTTATGCCGAAGGGTATGACTTTCACCCTCGAAGGTGATGCCAACGATTATCTTGGTAAGGGCCTTTCCGGCGGCAAGATTATCGTCTATCCGCCGGCGGGCAGCACCTTCACCCCGGAGAGCAACATCATCGTCGGCAACGTGGCCTTCTACGGCGCCACGAGCGGCGAGGCCTATATCCGCGGCATGGCGGGCGAGCGCTTCTGCGTCCGCAACAGCGGCATCAGCGCGGTCGTCGAATCCGTGGGCGACCACGGCTGCGAATACATGACCGGCGGTCGCGTCGTCGTGCTCGGCCCCACGGGCCGCAATTTCGCCGCGGGTATGTCCGGTGGCATCGCCTATGTGCTGGATGAAACGGGCGACTTTGCGCGCAACGTCAATCTGCAGATGGTCGATCTGGGCAAGGTGACAGATCTGGCGGAAGTGGCCGAGATCCGCGGCATGATCGAGAAGCACCTCGCCTATACGAATAGCCTCCGCGCCCAGCAGGTGCTGGAGGCGTGGGAGCAGATGCTGCCCCGTTTTATGAAGATCATGCCCAAGGATTACCAGCGGATGCTCGCGTGCATCCAGCGGGCTCACGAGCAGGGCCTGACCGGCGACGAGGCCGTCATGGTCGCTTTCGAAGAGAATGCCTGCGATCTTTCGCGTGTCGGCGGCAATTAATTCCACCGTAATTCATCACCTGACACCGGACCAAAAAAAAACGATGGGCAAACCAACTGGATTCATCGAGTATCTGCGGGAACTGCCCGTGGACCGTCTGCCGCTGGAGCGGGTACGAGACTGGAAGGAGTTTCATCCCCACACGGAGGAGAGAAAACTGCACAACCAAGGCGCGCGCTGCATGGATTGCGGTGTGCCCTTCTGCCATACGGGCAAGCTCATCAGCGGCATGGCCTCGGGCTGTCCGATCCACAATCTGATTCCCGAGTGGAACGACCTTGTCTATCGCGGCCTCTGGCGCAAGGCGCTGGAACGTCTACACAAGACGAACAACTTTCCGGAATTCACCGGGCGCGTATGTCCAGCACCCTGCGAGGGCTCCTGCGTACTCGGCATTACCAATCCGCCGGTCACGATCAAGAACATCGAATGCAGCGTCATCGACAGGGGATGGGACGAAGGCTGGGTGGTTGCGGAGGCTCCACGAGCGCGTACCGGCAAGAAGGTTGCCGTCATCGGTTCCGGCCCGGCGGGCCTAGCGGCCGCGGCGCAGCTCAATCGCGCCGGTCACTGGGTAACCGTCTTTGAACGTGCCGACCGTCCTGGCGGTCTGCTCATGTACGGAATTCCGAACATGAAGCTCGACAAGCAGGAGGTTCTTCTGCGCCGTCTCAACCTCCTGGAGCAGGAAGGCATCAAGTTCATCTGCAACGCCCATGTCGGGGAGAACGTCGAGCCGCAGATCTTCCTCAAGGAATACGATGCCACGGTCATCTGCACCGGGGCCACGCAGCCGCGCGATCTTCCCGTTGAGGGGCGCAACCTTGCCAGTGTGCACTTTGCGCTGGAGTACCTTACCGCCAACACCAAGGCCGTGCTGGCCGGCGATCCCGACACAAGCCCCATCCACGCCCGCGGCAAGGACGTGATTGTCATTGGTGGTGGCGACACTGGCACCGACTGCGTCGGCTCGGCCATGCGCCAGGGCTGTCGAAATGTGGTGCAAATCGAGATCTTGCCTAAGCCGCCAATGGAGCGTCAGCCCGATAATCCCTGGCCCGAGTGGCCCAAGGTCTACCGCATGGACTATGGTCAGGAAGAGGCCGCCGCCCGGTTCGGCTCGGATCCACGCATTTATCTCACCACCGTGAAAAAATACGTTGGCGACAGCGGGGGCCGGGTAAAGGAACTCGTGACCGTCCAGATCAAGTGGGACAAAAACGAGAAGGGCCAGTTTGTGCCCAAGGAGCAGCCGGGCACCGAGAGAACCATCCCCGCCCAGCTCGTGCTGCTGGCGATGGGCTTCCTCGGGCCGGAACAGGCGCTGCTCAAGGAGCTCGGCATTGAGTGCGACCAGCGCAGCAATATCAAGGCCGAGCACGAAAAGTATACGACCAACCTCAGGGGCGTGTTCGCCGCCGGCGATTGCCGCCGCGGGCAAAGCCTGGTGGTGTGGGCCATCAACGAGGGCCGCGGCGCCGCGCGGGAATGCGACCGCTATCTGATGGGTTCGACCGACCTGCCATAGTAGTACTCCGGGCGGGTGCGCCGTTCGGCCGCGCCCGCCGGTATGTGGCCGGCTACTCCGTCCGGAAAACAATCGCCTCTTGGGCGGTGGCGTCGGCGCGCAGCCAGACGCGCCCGCCCGTGGCGTCACAGTCGATCACCCGGACGACCCCGGCGAAATTACCGGCGGTGGCGTCCAGTTCGAGCAGCCGGCTCGGTGCGCGTTGGAACCACTCCGTGTCGAGCTGGTTGCCGCTCTTCTTCGGGAAATAGGCCACATAGAGCATGTCGTGCTCGACCAGGTCATTGAAGAAATGCGTGCCGAGCGAGACATCAGGGATGAGTCGTTCGTGCATGGCGACGACCTCGCAGACGACCGAGGCCCGGCTGATTTCCGCGAACGAAACCGGGATCCCCAGCGAAGGACTGTGGGTGCCCCAGCGGCCCGGGCCGATGAGCATGAAGCCGCGCTCGGTGGGTGGATGCTGCTGATTGAGGCGACCGATCAGCCGTGCCACCGCGTAGCGATCCCGCTCGGAAAGTCCGGCGTAGGCCTCCGTCACGATGTAGATGATGCGGCTGAGCCGCTGTTCCCGGCTGACACCGATCACCGCCCCGTGCGCCGTCAACAGCCGGGTCTGCTCGCCTTGGGCGGTCAGGGTCATGCCGCCGGTCTCGCGCCGGAACTGGAAAGTGCGGCATTGCAGCAGGTGGATCCGGTAGGAGCCGTCGGCCAGAAAGTTGACCGTGAACTCGATGTCCACCGGATGCTCGTACGCTTCCTCGAGCAAGGCCAGCATGCGCCGCAGATCCGCGGCCACCGGCGTTTCGGTCAGCAGGCGGTCGAACGTGATCCAGGGGTATCTCTCGGCGGTGTAGGAAAGGTAGGGATCGAGGGAGAACTCGGGCGTCTCGCTGATGACCTCGGGAAAAGGCAGCGAGACGAATCCGCCCTTGCGCAAGTCCAGGCAGTCCATCCGCCGCTGGCAGTGTTCCCGCGCATCCTCGAAGTTCGCCTCGGGCCGGCGGGTGGGCGCGTTGAGCGCCACCAGCCGGGTGTAGTCGTCATCGCAGCGGTCCACGGCCCGCGTGCCGAGGCCGAAGACGAGTCGCACCACGCCGGCGCGGGGATCGATGTCCGGATGCCAGACATACGGATTGTAGGACAGGCCGACCCCGGCCGCCTGCGGGTAGTAGTATCGGCCCTGAGGTGCACCCGACACGCGCATGACGAGGAGGGCCATGCGCTCTTCACTCTCGAGCAGTCCGCGGCGCTTGCGATAGAGCAGGGTGTCTTCGTCGAGAACGCTGGCGTAGACGCGGCGCACGGCATCGAGCAACGCGGCCATGCGTTTCTCGCGCGAGCCGCGGTTGACGACAAACACACTTTCATATTTCCCGGAGAAGGCGTTGCCCCGGGCGTCTTCGAGAATCGAACTGGAGCGCACGATGTACGGCGACTCGCCAAAATAATCGAGCATGCCCTGGAATTGTTCGAGGATGCCATCGGGAAAGAGTCCGTTCAGGATCAGCCGCCGCCCTTCCGCCAGCCCCTGGAGGAACGTCTCGGGATTCTTTTGCTGCTCGCGCAGCCACCAGGCGCCGTTTTGCACCAGGAAGGAGATGAACACCTCGGCACCCACGAAGAACGAGTCGTGCGCCTCAAGGCGGGACGCCAGTTCCGGATCGCGTTCGCGCAGGATGGCGCGGGCCACAAGCATGCCGAGCGTTTTGCCTCCGACGGAGCCGATCCCGATCATGCGGTCGCGGATGGCGAGAAAATCCTCCAGCGTAAGGAATCGCTCAACCAGCGGCGCAATGCCCGAGCGGTGCACGCGCAGAGCCCAGCGCACCCGGCGGAGCATCTTCTCGTAGCGCTCCGGCGGGCAGCGGTTCTCCCGGCATTCCTGCGCCACGGTTTGCGCCTCCTGAAACAGCCGCCGCCAATAGCCGATCCGGCGGTCGCTCTGCAGCCGGGGCCATTGGGTGCGCGAGAGAATCTGGGCCAGCACCGCGCTGTCTTTCACGGGCAGGAAGGTGTCGCCACGGCGGACGTGGATGGCGTTCATTGCGTCGCGCGAGCGGTGCTGCACCTTGAGGGGGCGCAGATAGAGCCCGCCATCAAAACGGAAGACATCGAGCATGAATTGCGTCGTGGCCCGGATCGGCTCGAGCGCATAGAGCGAATGGCGGTCGCGATAAAGGCCGAAATAGGTCACCGTCTCGAGGTCCAGGAGCCGCGGACAGGTGAGCATGAAAAAATTACCCAGGCTTTGGTCGGATCCCCATGCGTCCGCCAGGGGGGAGAGACAGTCAAAGATGTAGATGACCCCGCGGCCGGCCTTCTCGATGACTGCATGGACATTACGGACAAAACTCTCAAACCCGCAGGTCGGATCGAATTGGCAGGTCTCCGCACCCGCTGATTCCCCGAGCAACGGTGGGTGGTTGGCGAACCGGAAATAGATCAAGTGCCGGCCCGCCGCCTTGGCCGCCGCGGCGTAGGGGACGACCAGTTCCTGATACTCGGCGATCGCTTCAACCTCCCAGACGATGTTGTCGCCGGGTTCGATGCCATGCAGAACGCGATCCAAGCCGGGAAGGCCGGTGGTGAAGGTGGCAGGGGAGGTGGGCATGACGGGGGAATCAGAACTGCCGGCCACCCTGCAGCATGGGCGGCCGGCATGACGCCTGCACTATCAAAAAAGGCCGGTGCGCCGGAAGAGCGGGCCACCGGCCAGAAGAACCGTCAGGTCACACCGTGGTCCAGCATGGCATCGGCCACCTTGGTAAATCCGGCGATATTCGCGCCGAGCACATAATTGCCCGGGGCGCCATATTCCTCGGCCGTGGTCCGGCTGTTGCGGTGGATGTCCACCATGATGCGGTGCAGCCGCTGGTCCACCTCCTCGCGATTCCAGCTGAGCCGCATCGAATTCTGCGTCATCTCCAGACCGGAGGTGGCGACGCCGCCCGCGTTGGCGGCCTTGCCCGGGCCGTAAAGAATTTTCGCCTGGAGAAAGGCTTCCACCGCTTCAGGCGTTGACGGCATGTTGGCGCCTTCGCAGACGAGTGTGCAGCCGTTCTGGAGCAGGACCTTGGCATCCTCGCCGTCGATCTCGTTTTGCGTCGCGCTCGGGAAAGCGCACCCGCAAGGAATGCTCCACGGACGCTGACCCTCGATATACCGGGCGCCAAATTTCCCGACATACTCGCGAATGCGGCCGCGCCGGACGTTCTTCAGTTCCATCACGTAAGCGAGCTTCTCGGCGGTGATGCCGTGCGAGTCATAGATGGTGCCGTCGGAGTCCGACAGGGTCACCGGCCGGGCGCCGAGTTGCAGCAGCTTCTCGACGGTGTATTGGGCGACATTGCCGGAACCGGACACTGTGCAGATCTTGCCTTTAAGGGATTCCCCGCGGGTCTTGAGCATCTCTTCTGCGAAATACACCGCGCCGTAGCCGGTAGCCTCCGGACGGACAAGCGAGCCGCCCCATTTGAGACCCTTGCCGGTGAGGACGCCGGTGAACTCGTTGCGCAGGCGCTTGTACTGGCCGAACAGGAAGCCGATCTCCCGACCGCCCACGCCGATGTCGCCGGCCGGCACGTCAGTGTCAGCCCCGATATGGCGGCAGAGCTCGGTCATGAAGCTCTGGCAGAAGCGCATCACCTCGTTGTCGGATTTGCCCTTGGGGTCAAAATCCGATCCGCCCTTGCCGCCGCCCATGGGCAGTGTGGTCAGCGAGTTCTTGAAGATCTGTTCGAAACCGAGGAACTTCAGGATGCCGAGGTTCACGCTCGGGTGGAAGCGCAGTCCGCCCTTGTAGGGGCCGATCGCGCTGTTGAACTGGACGCGAAAACCGCGGTTGACCTGGATCCGGCTGGCGTCGTCTTGCCAGGCCACCCGGAAGATGAACTGGCGCTCCGGCTCGACGAGCCGCTCAAGAATCCGGCCCTCCCGGTATTTCTTGTGCCGCTCGATCACCGGACCGAGCGATTCGAGCACTTCGCGTGCGGCTTGGAGAAACTCCGGCTCGCCGGCATTGCGGCGTGCCAAGGTGTCAAGAACCTCTGCAATATAGACGTTCATCTGAGGTTTTTTGGGGTGGGGTGGCAGACGGGGACATGGGTAACAAAGCGACCGCCGGTCAGGAACCGCCACCATTGGTCCGGAAGCCGGCGGGCACAAAACCAAGCAAGGCTCCAACCCGCCTCCGGTCGCGACAATACAAATTCAAGTTCCATCCCAGTTAGTAACTATGGGCTGAAATATGAAAAGGATTCATAATGACGCGCCGCCGGCTCCAGCGCGGCGGATCAGACGTAATCCCGATAGGCCGGCACGAACATGCGGGAACGGATGTCGGCTTCGAGGTCGGCCGGGTAGGGCCGGCGGGCCAGACCAGCGTGATAGGCTTCGTCGGCGACAGCCGTGGCGATCTTGACGGAAACTTCGCGGATCTTCGACAGGGCCGGGTAAACCCGTCCGAGCACAAGATCTTCGTCAGACACCAGCGCGGCCAGCGCCTTGGCGGCGGTCAGGAACATGCCATCTGTTATTTGGGTGGATTCACAGACCAAGGCGCCCAAGCCGACACCAGGGAAGATGTAAACGTTGTTGCCCTGGCCCGGCACGAAGGTGCGGCCGCCAAGTGTCACCGGCGGGAACGGGCTTCCACTGGCAACTATCGCGCGACCTTCCGTCCAGAGATAGGCGTCTTCCGCGGTGCACTCCGCTTTGGAGGTGGGGTTTGACAGGGCGAAGATGATGGGACGCTGATTAAAGGAGGACATCCGGGAGACAATTTCCCGCGTAAAGGCTCGTGCCTGCCCTGAAACCCCAATGAGCGCCGTGGGACGGAGAGTCTCGACCGCCTCGGCCAGAGTTGCCAGGGGGGGGTGAACGTGCGCATAAGGCGCCTTATGGTCGGCCAGGCGACCCGGGCGGTTGCGTACGACCAGCCCCTGCGAATCGACAAACCAGCAGTGCTGGCGGGCTTCGGCCTCGCTGAGGCCTTCCTGTTGGACTGCCGCCACAAAGAGATCGGCGATGCCCGTGCCCGCCTCGCCGGCGCCGAGGAAGAGGAGTTTCTGATCACGCAGGCGACCGCCGACAAGGCGCAAACCGGCGAGAATACCGGCCAGCGCCACGGAAGCGGTGCCCTGAATGTCGTCATTGAAACTGCAAATTTTGTCGCGGTACTGGCGAAGCAGTCGGAACGCGTTGGTGTTCCCGAAATCCTCCCACTGGAGCAGGGCTTTGGGATAGGCTTGCTGGACCGCTTCGACGAATTCCTGGAGGAAGGCATCATATTCCGGACCACGCACGCGTTTCTGATAAAGTCCGATGTATAGCGGATCCTCGTGCAGCTTGGTGTTGTCGGTGCCGACATCCAAGGTGATGGGAAGGCAATAATAAGGATGCAGCCCCGCACAGGCCGTGTAGAGCGAGAGCTTGCCGACGGGGATGCCCATGCCCAGCGCGCCCAGATCTCCCAAGCCGAGGATACGTTCGCCATCGGTTACCACAATCATGCGCACGTCTGGATGCGGCCAGTGGCGAAAAATCTCCGCGATGCGGCCGCGCTCGCGGATGCTGATGAAGATCCCACGCGGCCGGCGAAAGATGGCGCCGTATTCGAGACAGGCCTGGCCCACCGTCGGTGTATAAATGATGGGGATCATCTCCTCCGCGTGTTCCTGCACCAGCTTGTAGAACAGAGTCTCGTTGCGATTTTGCAGGGTGGTGAGGAAGATGTACTTTTCGAGCGGGTCTGATTTACGGAGAAAATTGCCGTACGCGCGCCCGAGTTGTTCCTTGAGCGTGAACACGCGCGGCGGCAGCAGCCCGCGTAGTCCCAGTGCATCCCGTTCGCGCTCGGTGAAGGCCGTCCCTTTGTTAAGCAGGGAATTGGTCAGCAGGGTGTGTCCCCAAGGGAAGGTCGGGCCCCCATGCGGATTCAGGCCGCCATCGACAGGAGATGAAGTCATGCTATCAGTAAAGCCGCCTTTGGGACGGTAGTGAATGAAATTTGTCGGGAAAATATGCGAGACGACAGGACGCGATTCTGGCAGGCTCACGGATGGCCTTGGTTCGGCATGGGCCCGCAAGAACCGGCGTGTTTGAAAGCGGAATATCGGCCGCATCTCGCGCCGTGATCGCTCAAGTCGCAAGGCAGGATTACCTCAGCCATGGTCAAGGGTCAGAAAGTTGTCTGCATAAACGACACATTCGCCGATTTCATCCGGGCGATTTACACCCAGCTCCCGGTGAAGGGGAAGACGTACACCATCCGCGAGGTTTTCCTGGGCCGTGAGAAGGTCGTGAAAGGAGGTGACACGGCGACAGTCGGGCTTTTGCTCGAAGAATTGATCAATTCACCGGATCCCTTTCATGCAGGTCAGCAGGAGCTTGGCTTCTCGTCCGAACGGTTCGCCCCGCTTGAGGAGCTTCCTCCCGGAGAAATAGAGAAAGAAGTCAGTCTTGTTAATGGGGTAGACCAGGGATTTGGTTATAACATGCGCATGGCCGAAGATAGTGTTAATCATTATCAATCAATTAATAGAACGAATAGCCGGTGTATTTGAGGACAGACTCTTGGATTTGAGTTGAAACTGAGTCTCAACTTGTTTTGCTCGGAGGCGTGCCTGCATTACCTGACAACGGTTGCCCCCAGCGCCTTGCCCTTACCGAACTTCCTGCCGGTGTGTCTGGCCGCGTTGCCGAGGTGAATGGTAAAAGCGAGTTCAGCCAGCGCCTCCGTGAGATGGGGTTTTGCGAGTCTGCCATCATCCAAAAAATCGCCGGCAAGCACCTGTTGATCTGCCAGCTTTGTGGCACCCGGGTGGCCCTGAGCGATCAGGCCGCACAAAACATCGTCGTTGAACCGATCCGTGGAGACGCCTGAGCCGGTCTTGTTTACTTGAACGCCGCCGGACCGTCCATGCCTCAATGCTCAAATTGTCACAGCTTCCTATCGGAACCCGGGCGATCGTGCGCGAATTCCCCAGACAAGGCTCGGCGTTTCTTCGTCTGCGCGAGATGGGCGTGCTGCCCGGTACTTCGCTAACGCTGGTGCGCACCGCTCCGCTTGGCGACCCCTTGGAGATCCAGGTGCGGGGTTACAGCCTCACGCTGCGCAAGAGCGAGGCGGAATACGTGCTGGTGGAATTAGCCGATGGCCAGTGACGCATTGCCCGATGGAACCGGCCATCATGGCTGCCGGCCGCGGGCCGGTGGATGTTGATTTCCTTGCTGGCCCGCGATGAGCGATACTTTTTCCAAATCCGCCACTGCGGGCCGCCCGCCCGTCTATGCTCTCGTCGGCAATCCCAATTGCGGCAAGAGCACGCTCTTCAATGCGCTCACCGGGCTGAAACAGAAGGTCGGCAACTATCCCGGCGTCACCGTCGAGAAGAGGATCGGAACCACCTACTCGCAGCATGGCCGTCCGATCACGGTCATCGACCTGCCCGGCACCTACTCGCTGGCCGCCCGCTCGCCGGACGAAGCCATTGTGCGCGACGTGCTCCTCGGCCGGCGCACGGATACCGCGCAACCCGATCGCATCATCTGCATTGTCGATGCCACCAATCTCGAGCGAAACCTTTACTTGGTCCATCAGGTGCTTGATCTCGGCCGGCCTGTCATCCTCGTGCTCAACATGATGGATCTTGTTGCGACCGCCGGACTCAACCTGCGCCTTACGCGTCTCGAGCATGCGCTGGGGATCCCGGTCGTCCCCTGCGAGGCGGCCAACGGCAAAGGCATCCTTGAGCTCCGTCTGGCCATGAGCCGCCCCGATCTGCCGCTGTCGCGGCATAGCTGGGATATTCCCGTACCCATTGCTCCTGCCGTTTCCGAGCTGCAGGCCTCGCTGGTCGAACACGACCGCAAGCAACCGCTGATCGCCCGGGCGGAGGCGCTCCTGCTCCTCACCGATCAGGATACGGTGCGTGTCGCCGGCTCCACCCCGCTCAGCGCGCCCACGACGGCGATCCTTGCGGCTTGGAAAAGGCGTTGGGAGGGAGAAGGCATCGATTGGTCGGGTGCACTCGTGAACAGCCGCTACGAAGGCATCGGGCGATTATGCGCCGAGGTTGTGCAACGCACCGGCCGATCCGGTCCGGGCATATCCGACCGTATCGACGGGGTCGTCGTGCATCCTTTGTGGGGCTGGTTGGTGCTCGGGGGTGTCATGGCGGTGCTGTTCCTCTCGATTTTCACTCTCGCGGAGTATCCGATGAACTGGATCGACGCGCGGGTGGCTGCGCTCGGCGGCTGGGTGCAGGACCTCATGCCCCCGGGCGACCTGCGTGACCTTGTCACCGGCGGGGCGATCGCGGGCGTGGGGGGCGTGGTGGTCTTCCTGCCGCAGATCCTGATCCTGTTCTTCTTTCTCGGCCTGCTCGAGAGCACCGGTTACATGGCGCGCGCCGCGTTCATCATGGACCGCCTGATGAGCCGGGTTGGTCTCAACGGCAAATCGTTCATTCCGTTGCTCAGCTCGTATGCCTGTGCGATCCCCGGCATCATGGCCACGCGCACCATCGAGGATCCGAAAGACCGGCTGGTGACGATCCTCGTGGCGCCGCTGATGAGCTGTTCGGCGCGGCTGCCGGTCTATCTGCTCATGATTGCCGCGCTGCTGCCCGGCGACCGGGTGTCCGTCGGTGCAAAAGTGGGCTTGATGCTGCTCATGTATGCGCTGGGCACGCTGGGCGCGTTTGGCTTCGCCTGGCTGTTCAAGAAATATCTGCTCCAGGGCGAACCGCCGCTCATGCTCATGGAACTGCCGCCTTACCGCCTGCCGCGCCTGAGGGACGTGCTGCTGCACATGCTGGAACGCGCCGGCCTCTTCCTGCGCAAGGCGGGCACCATCATCCTCGGCATCTCGATCGTACTGTGGTTTCTCACCACTTATCCCAAACATCCCGGTCCCGCGACATCGCAGGATCAGATTGCGCATAGCTTCGCGGGCACGGCGGGACGCGTGCTCGAACCAGCCATCAAGCCGCTGGGGTTCGACTGGCGCATCGGGATCGGGCTGATCAGTTCGTTTGCGGCGCGCGAGGTCTTTGTCAGTTCACTGGCGGTTGTGTTCAGCGTCGATAGCCTCGATGGGGGGAAGCACGCGGACATCGCCCCCTTGCGCAGTTCGTTGGCCGCGGCCGTGTGGCCGGATGGGGCCAAACTGTTCACGCCGCTCGTCTGTCTCACCCTCATGATCTATTATGTTTTTGCCATGCAATGCATGAGCACGGTGGCCGTGGTGCAACGTGAGACCAACTCCTGGCGCTGGCCGCTTTTCCAGATCGCGTACATGACGGGCACCGCCTGGCTCGTCTGTTTCGCCGTCTATCAGACCGGTCGCGCGCTGGGATTTTGATGCGCCCGGCCTGACAATGCGCCCCGATGGCCTATGATCTCTTGATGACCTCTTCCTGGCAGACTATCAGCGCGCTGTTGATCGTCGGGCTTGCCGCGACGTGGCTGGTGCGCATGGCCATGAAGAAGGGCAAGACGCCGGGCTGCGGCAGCGAGGGCTGCGGAGCCCTCAGCCCGGACGCGCGGGCTTTGCGCAAGAAGCTCAGGAAAGGGTAGGGCCCGCTGTTGCGTTGTGCGGGGACGACAGCGACATTTCCCACCGGGCATCACTTATGAAAGCCGCCGTTCTTGAGGGCGTAGAAAAACAACTCGTCATCAGGCAGGTCGCCGATCCGGTGCCAGCGCCGGGTTTGGCCGTGGTGCGCCTGGAGGCCGCGGCGTTGAACCATCGTGACCTCTGGATTCAGCAGGGTCGCTATGCCGGACTGAAGTTTCCCATCATCCTCGGATCCGACGGCACGGGTGTGGTCGAGGCCGTCGGCAGCCAAAACGACCGTGAGTGGATTGGGCGTCAGGTCGTCATCAACCCCAGCCTCGACTGGGGTGTTGATCCACGGGTCCAGGGAACTCGGTTTCGCATCCTCGGCCTCCCCGATGACGGCACCCTGGCCGAGGCAGTAGCGGTGCCGGTGGCCAACCTTGCACCCCGGCCCGCCCATCTTGCCGTGGGGCAGGCCGCAGCACTTCCGCTTGCCGGACTTACCGCTTGGCGGGCCCTTTTCTCCCGCGGTCAGCTTCGTGCGGGCGAGAAGGTGCTCATCACCGGCATCGGCGGCGGGGTGGCGCTCCTCACCCTACAATTCGCCTTGGCCGCGGGGGCCACCGTCTATGTCACGTCCGGGTCGGCGGAAAAACTGGCGCAGGCGCGCACCCTCGGCGCCGCCGGCGGCGCCAGCTACCGCGACCCCGGCTGGTCGACGCAGCTCCAGCAGCAGGGCGGTTTTTTTGACCTGATCGTGGACAGCGCCATGGGCGAGGGTCTGGCCCCGCTGATCGAACTCGCCCGGCCCGGGGGGCGCATCGTCTTCTATGGCGCGACGACAGGAAATCCGCCGGGTTTCGACGCCCGCAAGGTGTTCTTCCGCCAGCTCTCGCTGCTTGGCACCACGATGGGCGCACCGGCGGACTTTGCGGCCATGGTGCGCCTGGTCGAGACGAAGCGCATCGTGCCGGTGATCGACACCATCCTGCCGCTGGAGGAGGTCGAACAAGGGCTGCGGCGCATGAAGACAGCGGCCCAGTTTGGCAAGATCGTGCTCACATTGACGTGAGCCACGGCGTGGCGGAGCCGCGACTCAGGCGAATTCTTCTTCGCCGATGAGCGGAGCGACCGGCCGGCCGATGTTGCGCCGGAGGGTCTCGAGATTCTCGCGGACCAGTTCCCCCATGGTCTGGCAGTGCAGGTGGCGCTCGGAGCGAAAATGCTCGGCTAGGCTCTCCCGAAGCTGGTGCACTTTCTCGTCGGGAGCGATGCGGTCCCGCACCATGACCTGCAGCAGATAGCCCAGGCGGTGCGCGGCGATCTCGGAGCGCTGCAGCATGAGCGTCTGCTCCTCGCGCTGGTATTGCAGCGAGGTCTCGTAGCGCAGGTGCTTGAGGCAGTAGAGCGCGAGCGGGGTGTTCTCCTTGAAGAACTGGGGCAGGTAGAAGTTCTTGCGGCCGTTGTAAGATTGCTGGTCGAAGTCCATCGCGCGGATGCGGATCTGCGCGTCCTCGAAATCGGGCATGATGATGACGACAAAGTTGTAGGAACGCATGTCGCCGAGCAGGCGGATGAAGCAGCGCTCGTTGAACTTCACGAGCTCCTTGGCCACCCGGATGGGTTTGAGGTCGCCGTGGTTCAACCAGCGCTCGATGAAGACGTCACCGGGGATGCCGGGAATATGCTCCTCGACCAGGGTGCCGCCGCAGGTCAGGAAACTGAGGCGGTTGGGGGAAAGCAGGTGCTCGAGCTCGAGCCCGTAGACGCGCGAGGCATCGGCCTGCTTGATGTAGAAATGATCGGGATTGTCGTTGTAGGCGTTGACGATGCGGATGCGAAACGGCTGGGAGTTGCCGAAGGAGCAGAAGTCAATGCGGTCGATGTAGAGGTGCGCCATGACCGAGAAGTCGCCGTCGACCTTGAGCAGGGCGTAGATGCGCTTCAGGTCTTCATTGAGCGCCGGCATGTCTTCGGCACGGTAAGCCACGGTTTCCCAGAGTGTGGCCTGGCCGGATGCGTCAATCAGCGGGGCGGTTTCCTGGAAATCGCGGAGCCGTGCGTAAGTGACCGGCAGATCCCGATCCCGCCGGTAGCGCCGCAGATAGGAGCGGAGCTCATCGATGATGGGGTAGCTCGGCTTTTTCTGCGTCGGGAGGATGTTGGCCGCGTCTGCAGGCATGAGGGCAGGGTAGCGATTCGTGGTGCGCAGGCAAACCAGCTCTGCAAATCCGGGCCCGCCGGCCAATCCGGGAACCTTATTCCATCTTCAGCAACAATCGGCGCACGCCTTCAATGGGCGGGTCGGTGATTGGTTGCAGCTGCACGGGCCAGGCGTGGGTGGCGGCGAAGGCCCGCAGGGCAGACCGGCAGGCTGGGCGGTTGAGCAGCGCTCCGGAGACGCCACAGGGTAGCGCGGCCCCGGCTGTCGCCCGCGGGAAAAGCTGTTGCAGCACGCGATGCACCAGCGCGGCGAGACCGCCGAGCGATTCGGCGATGATTTGTTGAGCGGCTCCGCAGCCCTGCTCCGCCAGTTCGATTGCCCGGGGCGCAAACGCGGCGATTTTGGCGTTCGCCGCCGCATCGGCATAAAACAGCCCCGAATTGGCGGCGTAGTCGCTGAGGCCGGTGTATTGGCAGAGCGCCTCAGCCAGGGCGGTGTGTTCGGCCCAGCCCTGCAGTTCGAGCAGGGCGCGGGCGACGGCGCGTCGGCCCAGATCGTAGCCGCTGCCGGAATCGCCGAAGCGCCAGCCGAGGCCGCCGGCGTAATGCGCAGATCCGTCGGGCGCCCGGGCGGCGACGAACGAACCCGTGCCGGCGTGCACGACCAGACCGGGTGCCCCTCCCGTGGCGAGTTCGAGCACCGGGAGGGAATCGGGTGCAGCCTCTATCCGGCCAAAACCGCCGAGCTGGGCGGCGGTTTCACGCCAGAACGGCTGGCTGCCCGCCATGCAGAGCAGGGTCGTCGTGATCTCAAGTTTGAGCTGGGGGATTCGTGATTGGACGCGGACCGCCTGCATCGCCTCGAGCAGAAGCGCCCGCGCTTGGTCAGGGCCCACCACGCTGGGATTGCAGCCCGGGGCCATGTGCCGGCCCGCAACCACTCCGGAAGCATCGACGAGGATGCATTCGGTTTTTGTGCCGCCGCCATCGACGCCGATTTTGAAGCTCATAAGGATTTGCGCAAAAACAGCCTCACCCGGCACGATTCCGCCAAGCTGAAGGCAGGGGTGGGCGGCATGCTTGTCGCCGGTGCACTGGACGGTTGTTTTTGCACAAATCCTTATGCCAAAGGCTTGCTCAGGCGGCCGGCATATTTCCTCGCGAGTTCGCGATTGGATTCGATGGCGCCGGGCAGATTCTGGCTGCGCAGGAGCGGCAGGGGGTGGCCGCCGGCCTTGAGCCAGTCGATCACCTCGAGAAAAAGCAGATTCAACAGCAAGGCGCCGGCGAGCGTCGAGGTCGGTCCGGCGCGGAGGCCGCCGGCGACCTCGATGATGGCGTCGCCGGGCACGCCGCCGTTATCGAGCACGTAGTCGGCGATGGCGTGCAGGTTTTGCCCGCCGGGATGGACGGTCTGGGCCGTGCGCGACATCGCCACGCCGGTGAGGCCGACAACGGTGAGACCCTTCTGTTTTGCATAGAGGGCCACCTCAATGGGCGAGGCATTCTTGCCGGAATTGGAGATGACGATGACGGTCTCGCCGGGCCGGAGGCCGTGCAGGCGGTCGTAGCGCTCGGCGAGTTTGGTGCCGTAGCCGACCAGGTTCTCAATGAATCCACTGGTGGGATCAGCGATACCGCTCACGCAGACCAGGCCGCCGGCCCGGCCGACGATCTCGCGGGCAATGATCTCGCTGTGCCCGCTGCCAAAGGTGTGGATGACCCCCCCGGCGGCGACGGACCGCCCGATGACGGGGCCAAGCTGCTGCAACGTCGCCCGGTTGGCCTCGTGGACACGCTGCAGGAGGCCGATGGCGGTGGAAAAATAGGTGTCGGAAATCGAGGACGTGGTCACGGAACGGAGCGTGACAGGTCACCGGCGACAAGTCACGCCTCCCAGCGCCCATAAATGCCGCAAGGCAGCACCTTGGCGTCGGCCGTGATGGGCAGACCGACTTCACCGCCGGTGACACGACCGCCGGCATCGTGCATCAACTCGGTGAGCAGATTCACGACCACGGTGGGGGAGAAACGCGCCGTATAGGCGTTGATCAGGAAGAACAACGGCCGGTCGCTCAGCACCCGGCGGCATTCGGCCAGCAACTCCCAGAGCTGGTCCTCGAGTTTCCATAGTTCACCACCGCCCCCGCGGCCGTAGGTGGGCGGATCCATGATGATCGCGTCGTAACGGCGACCGCGCTTGATCTCGCGACGCACGAACTTGAGGCAATCGTCAACGAGGTAGCGGATGGGCGCTGCGGCGAGGCCGGAAAGGGCGGCATTTTCCCGGCACCATTTGACCATGCCCTCCGCTGCATCGACATGGCAGACGCTTGCGCCCGCCGCGGCGGCGGCGCACGAGGCGGCCCCGGTGTAGCCGAAGAGATTGAGCACGCTCGCCGGCCGGCCGGCGGTGCGGAGCTTTTGGGAGAACCATTCCCAGTTTGCCGCCTGCTCGGGAAAGAGCCCCGTGTGCTTGAAGCCGGTCGGCCTGATCTTGAAGGTCAGGTTGAGCGGAGCATAGCGGATGCTCCAATGCTCCGGCAGCGGCCGCTTGAACTCCCAGCGGCCCCCGCCGCTCGGGCTGCGGTGGTAGAAACCGTCCCAGTTTTCCCATGGAGTGCCGGCCGCCCGGTCATGGCGGGGCCAGAGGATCTGGGGATCGGGTCGCACGAGCACGTAGGAACCCCAGCGCTCTTGTTTCAGGCCGTCACCGCAATCGAGCAGCTGGTAATCGGTCCAGTGGTCGGCGAGAAGAAGTCCGGAGCGATCGACGGGCATGGCGGGTGTGGTCAGACTGGGCGGCGCCGGCGAAATTGTCGAGGCGGCTCGGGAAAATGCCGAGGGAGGAAAAGACTGTGGCGAGGATTGACATGACACTGCTCGCATATTGGCTCACACCATGAGAGCCGCACTCGGAGTTTCACTCACGGTTGTTTTCATTCTGTGGGTCGCGATGACGGCCAGCCCGATGCGTGCGGATGTCGTCGAAACGAAGGACGGCACCCATCTGGTTGGTCATGTGACGAAGATTGCTGACGGCAAGGTGTATCTGGATACGGCCTTCGCCGGCTCGATCGCCATCCCACAATCCCAGATTGTTCGCCTTGAGACCGAGGCCCCGGTCGCGGTCCGCTTGGTCACGGGCCAGCGTTACGACGGCAGGCTTTCCGGCACGAACGGTCAGGTCCAGGTGGCTGCCGCCACGGGTCCGGTCAGCACCCCCGTCAGCGAAATCGCCACCTCGTGGGTTGCCGGGGAGCCCGACCCCCAAGTCGTCAGTCCGGCGGCGCACTGGGCCTACGAGGCCTCGGTCGACCTGAATGGGAAGAGCGGCAACCATACCCAGATCGGCTCCGCCTATGGCGTGAGGGCAACGCTCACCCGCTTGAAGGACACCCTGGTGCTCGCCACCAGTTATGACCGTCAGATGACCGACGGGGTAAGGTCTGCGGACCAGTTCAAGGCGGGTGCGGATTACTCCAACAATTATTCCGACAAAAACTCCTGGTATGCGCGCGACGAAGGCGGATTTGATCACATCAGGGATCTCAGCGTCTACAACATCGCCGCGATCGGCGGCGGCTACGATTTCATCAAGCAGATCCATCAGACGCTTACCGGCCGCCTCGGACTGGCCTTCCGTTATGAGGATTACACCGACCCGGCGACGACGCCTAACGTCAGGTTCATCGGTTTGGACCTCGGTCTCAACCATACCCTGCAACTGGACAATGCCCTGCTGACCACCCGTCTCGCCATCGTGCCGGCACTGGAGTACCTGACCGATATGCGGATCATGCAGGAGACCAACTGCGACATTCCCCTCGCAGCATCCGCATGGAAACTCCGTCTCGGCGTATCCAACGACTATGCCAGCCGTCCTGCCGACGACATCCGGAAGCTCGATACCACCTATTTCGGAAGGCTCGTGCTGAGCTGGAAATAGACGCGCGCGGAATGTCTGGTCGCGTTCCTGGCTCGCCGCGCGGGGGCCGGATCAAGTCCCGTACAGCCGGTCGCCAAAATCGCCGAGACCGGGCAGGATGTATTTCTTGCCGTTAAGTTCGCGGTCAAGCGCCGCGGTGAAGATCGGCACTGCCGGGTGGCGTTGCGCAACGAGGGCCACGCCCTCGGGCGCGGCCACGATGCACACCAGCGCCAGGTCCCTGGCGCCGGCGGCCTTGACCACCTCCAACGCCTGCACGGCGGAACCGCCGGTGGCCAGCATGGGGTCGACCACGAGCACGCGCCGTCCCTCCAGCGGCGGCAATTTGCAATAGTACGAATGGGCAATGGCTGTGACATGGTCCCGTTCCAGGCCGATGTAGCCGACGCATATATCGGGGAAAAGCTCGAGGAACGGCTCGACCATACCCAAACCGGCGCGGAGAATAGGCACGACCGCAAGGGGTTTGGCGAGTACGCGGCCGGTCGTGGACTCAAGCGGGGTGTCGACGGCTTTCTCCTCGGTGGCGAGATCACGCGTAGCCTCGAGTGCCAGCAGGAGGGTGAGTTGATGGCTGAGCGTGCGGAAAAGCGCGGGCTTCGTGGTCTTGTCCCGCAGGTGGGTGAGCACATGGATGCCCAGTGGATGCTGGATGATGGTGAGGGCCATGGTCAGGGGTAAAGTTACAGGCTCCCAATGTCAGATTCCCCCCCGGGATTCAAAGATCAATCGCCGGTCACCCGGGGCATGTGGACCGAGGTTGAAACAGGAAGGCTTAGTACTTGGAATCCGGACAAAGCGACGGTGGAATCCGTCCCGGGGCAACCGTGCCGCTCCCCGCGCTTCGACTACTTGCACCAACGCGACTGCCATGCCAACGATTCTGCTGCTCTGCTTCTCCAACGTGTTCATGACCTATGCCTGGTATGGACACCTCAAGTATCTCCACGACCGTCCGCTGTGGCAGGTCGTCCTCGTGTCGTGGGGGATTGCCTTCTTCGAGTATTGCCTGATGGTGCCGGCCAACCGTCTCGGCTACGGCACTTACACCGGCTTCCAGCTCAAGGTCATTCAGGAAGTCATCACACTGGTGGTGTTCAGTATATTTGCGATTCTGGTGCTCAAGGAGAAACTGGCGTGGAATTATGTGGCGAGCTTCGTCTTTATCATGCTGGCCGTGGTCTTTGCCTTCGGGTTCAAAACGTCGCAACCGATGCCTTGAGGTGAGCAGTCCGATCCCTCAGGATTGATCGGTCTGCAAGCGGCCCAGCCTCATGATGAACGACAACGATGTCGCCCGGGTGGCGGAATGGTAGACGCTGGGGACTTAAAATCCCCTGGCCGTAAGGCCATGCCGGTTCGAGTCCGGCCCCGGGCACCAGCCTCCGCCTTTTGCCGTTGGTTGCGGGCGAGCTGGGCTCTCAAACCTGGCTGCGTTTGGCCTTGCCCACGGCGGCGGAGTTTGCCGGACTGCGATCCGGCAAGCTCCTGCTTGGAGCTTCTCAACCACGAAACATGTTGAGAGCAGGTCGAGATTGAAGGCGACGACTCATTCGATGATACCGGGTGCTCATGCCAATCATCACCTTGTCCGCTTGGCGGGCCTCAAGCGAGGCGCTGGCTCCAGCCTCTGTCAGCCCCCTGCCTCCCGAACGCTCCACGACGTGAGCGAAGCCTGAAATGGCGCCTCGCTTGAAGATCGGGCTATTGGGAGGCAGTTTCGACCCGGTGCACTTTGGCCACCTGCTCGCGGCACAGGATGTCTTTGAACAGTGCAAGCTCGACCGCCTGATCCTGGTGCCGGCAGCCCAGGCTCCGCTTAAGCCCCGCGAGGTGCAGTCAAGTCCGGAAGACCGGATGGCCATGCTCCGTGCGGCCGTTGCATGGGACAAAAGGTTCGAGATTTCCGATGTTGAGCTGCGCCGTGGTGGCGTGAGCTATACCATTGATTCGGTGCGCCATTTCCGGGCCCTGTATCCACGCGAGGAACTGTTTTGGATCATTGGCGGGGACCAGCTGCCCAGGATCAATCTCTGGAAAGATATCGCTGAGCTGGTGCGGTTGGTAGAGTTTATTTTTTTGGAACGGCCGGGACATCCCGCCAGGCAAACACCCGATATCCCTGGTCTGCGCCTGCGCCGCTGCGATGGGCACCTCATCGAGATCAGTTCCAGCGAACTTCGGCAGCGGGTCCATCAAGGGTTGTCGTTGCATTATTTCTGTCCCCAGAAGGTTATTGCCTACATTGAAGCGCACAACCTCTACCGGTAGGAGTTTGTCGTACTTTGGGGGAGCGCGGGCCGGATTGCCGCAACAGGCTCTCTTGTGGCTCAAACGCGCCGGTTGTGATCACGTTGCGCTGAACACCTCTCCCTGATGAAAGAAACCATCGCCCGCAAAAAGACCGTCATGTCCGCGCTGAAACTGCTCAAACTCATCGTCCGCGCGCTCGACGATAAAAAGGCGGAGGACCTGCAGGTGCTCGATGTCAGGGACAAGTCTTCGATCACGGATTATCTCGTTCTCGCCACCGGAACCTCCGAGCCGCACCTCCGGGCGCTGCGCGTCGAGCTGGAAAAGGTGTTGGATGGCGCCCGGGCACCGATCCTGGGGGTGGAAAGCGTGCAGGGCAGCGGGTGGACCGTTTTTGATGCCTTTGAAATCATGGTCCATCTTTTCACGCCGGAAACCCGGGCCAAATACCGCCTGGAATTGCTCTGGCAGGATGCGCCCCACGTTGCCCTCGATGCCCTGCTGGCCAGCCCCGCCGCCGCGGCCAGGCCAGCTTCACGGCGGCGACCCGGCGCCAGATCGCGCTAGGAACCTGGCGGACTTCGTCGCCAGGTTCCTATGGCACCACCAAGCGTCCCGGCGTCCAGCCGCTTCCCGGCCAGGTGCTGCTCGACGAGGCCGACGGCTGCGACCACCTTACCGTTTTTGACTGCCTGCTTTTCCCCGTGGTCAAAAAGTCGGCGGTGACGGTTAGAGCGGTTTAAGTTGAAGTGTAGCCGCAACCGCCATGTAGGTCGGGGTTTATCCCCGACACGTCGGGCGTAAAGCCCGACCTACAAAAACGGCTACATAATTCCTTAAACCGCTCTAAACTCGGCTCCGTTACTCCTGCCCGCCGGCGCCAATTGCAGCAGACACTTGCCGCCGTGCTGCGCCTGTTCCAATCGTGAAGACCGCAGACACGCGAATGAAGATTAAATTTTGATGCAAGACCGAAGGCCGCCCGGATCTTCTGGCGCCAAGGACCGGCCGTCGCTCTACTTGATGCGGATCTATGGCTGGCAGGCGCCACGGGAGGTTGGTTGGCCCCGAAAGAGCCCAAGGAGCTCAAAGACAAAAGCCTCGGACTTGTGCACTTGGGCCTTTTTGTGGCGAAGAATCCCTTGGTAGCCTCCCTGCCGTGGCAGAATACGTTCGGGTTAAGGTCTTGTCGGGTAATACGTTATTAGATCCGTAGCCTTGTAAAATGATTGGGTCACATCCCTGTCGCGGGAGGATGGGTGCAGGCTGGCCTGGATTTTACAGGCTTTTACTAAATCTGCTCTTGCCCCCCATCCTTTCTTGTAATGACCTTGCACTTGCCATTCCCACTCCGGGATGGTTCTTATCATCCAACGCTACAGTATCATATCTCCTATGAAATCCATTCGTTCCAGCAAGGGTTTCACCCTTGTCGAAATCATGATCGTCGTGGTCATCATCGGCCTCTTGGCGGCGATGGCCATTCCCGCGTTCCAGAAGGTGCGAGCCAGTTCGCAGGACAAGGCGGTGTTGAACAACATGCGCCAGCTCGGTGCTGCGGCCGACCAGTATTTCCTTGAGAATGGCACGGCGGCGGCGGCGATCACCTCGCTCGTCGGATCGTCTGCCTACGTCAAGGCTCTCAATACGGTGGCCAATGAGGCTTATCCCGGCAACTATACCCAAGGTACGCCGATCACGGTTAGCGGCATCGCTGGGGCCCGTACGATCACTTACGTCCAGTAAGTTTTAGATTCCCTCCAACGAGCCGCCCGCACAAACTGCGGGCGGCTTTTTTATGACCAAACGCCTGGTGTTGCTAGGACTGGTCAGTGCCTTGGCACTGATCTTGGGTTTTGTCTCTTTCACGCCTTGGCAGGCGGTTACGCTCGTACGTGTGTGTGGCTATTGGCTTGTCCTGCTGACCGCGGCGTTGTTTGCAGTCCATCTGGTGCGCAGCTTGCGCGATTACAGCCAGGCGCGGCGCCGATGGCGGGAGTGGTGGCGGCCGGCCTTGTTTGCGCTGGCTGCTACTGCATTTCTGCATATCCACGAGCGGCACGAGTTCAAAATCGTAGCCGACGAGGTCGTGCTGCAGCTCACTGCCCAGCGCATGCATTTCGATCGGCAGGCTGCTGTAGTGGTGCGTGGTTATGATTACGCAGGCGATTTCATGCCTTTCGTCACCTTCGTGGACAAAAGGCCGTTGTTTTTTCCTTTCTTACTTTCGGTAGTGCACGACCTGACGGGCTATCGCGTGAGCAATGTGTTTGTGTTGAACGCCGCCCTCTCGCTGGCCTTGGTATTATTGCTGATGTCCGTCGCCCGCCGGGTCGGCGGCTGGGGTGGTGCGTATGTCGCCATCCTGTTGCTGATCGGCGTTCCTCTTGTGGAGCAGAATGCGTGCGGCAGCGGTTTCGAGCTGCTGAATCTGGTGATGATTCTGCTTACGTGGTGGTTGGGTATGCGCGCGGTCGAGTATCCTCTGGATAACGACAGGCTCGGCGCCTTCGTGTTGTCTGGCGTGCTGCTCACCCAAGTGCGGTACGAATCGGTGCTCTTTGTGCTCCCCGTGGCTGCCACGGTGGCTTACCTGTGGTGGCGGGCACGGGCGATCCGCCTGCCGGGCGTGCTCATAGCCGTGCCACTTCTGCTGGTGATGTGTCCGCTCCAATACAACGTATTCAAGGTTTCCCAAGCCTCATGGCAGCTTGGCGACGTGGCAGGCGCCGATTATCCGTTCGGACTGCGTTACTTTTACGACAATGTCGGGCACGCCATGAATTTCTTCCTGTGTTTTGACGGTACCCAGCCCAATTCGTGGCTCGTTGGAATCGCAGGAGCATTTGGGGTGGGATTCTTCATGCTGTTGCTCTATCGGCGGCACCGGGAAATCATTCGCGATGAACCAGGCGAGGCCGTCTTCTGCATATTTCTACTCGGATTGCTGGTGCACACCGCTTTCATGCTCTGTTATTTCTGGGGAAGATGGGATGATGTGATCATCCGCCGGCTGAGCCTGCCTGTCCATTTATTGCTTATCTTGGCTGTGATCTACGTATGGCCGCGCCTCGTGCCGCATTCCCGGCGCTGGCTTTATGCCTGTACGGGAGCTTTGGCTTATCTAATTTTTTTTGCGACGCCAAGCATGGCGATGCACCGGTATACCCAGCAAAACATGGCTGCACGCGCGACTAACTGGCTGGGACGGTTCATCCGGACCTTGGATGACCGGCCGGTGATCGCCATCGACGAGAATGCCGGCCTGCAGTGGTTTCTCTATGGCAAGTCGAGCATCAATATGGTGGCACTCGCCCAACGCGCCGACGAGTTTCTCTACCATTTTCAACGGCGCAGTTTTGCCGACTATTTTGTCATTCAACGAGTGGGGGTAGACGCCAAGACTGGCGAGCGGTTCATCTCCGGGGACGATGATCTCGGGCTGGCTGTTCAACTCCAGTTAATCGATGAGAAGGCGTTTTCACCCATCTATCTGGTGCGGCTCAGTCGTATCACGACGATCGATGAGAAAAAATTCAAGGAGTGGGCTGAGACGCGGAAGAAGGTGGTCAAGGAGGGAAGGTCGCGAGCCATGCAGGCCGTGCCCGACACGGTGGAAGCCGATCAACTGGTCGAGTGGTTGCGGAAGCTGCCGTGATTAATCAGTCTTGTTGGCAGCCGCCTGTTCCATCAGTGAAGTCAACTCTGCTAGATTACCGTCAACGACGGTACGCACTTCATTGGCATTGAGTCGGAACACAAATTGGCTGTATCCGATAACCGCGTCAGGCCTCCGCAAGCGCAGGTAGAGGCATAATCGGGCGAAACGCAGGCGATCAAGATCCCAAAGCAATTTGGTCGGCCCTTCTCCAAATTCCTGGAAGCACGGGCTCAGTCGACCTGCAAGAACATCTGGCCGCAGCTCACGCAACAGCCTCTGGTATGCAGCTTCACGCGCCCGAGTCCATTCACCGCGGAAAGGGCTGTAGACATCTTCCAGCATGGTCGCGCTGATGCAGTAAAGGCCTGGCTGCATTTCGACCCAGCGACGCGGTCGCCCATAGGTGTAATAAGGCGACAATTCCTGCGCCTGAAGACCTTCATAAAAGGGGGATCCGGTGCCGAAATAGGAGACGAACACCGGCTCATCCGGACGCCGGTTGTGGCGCACCCATTTTGCCAGCGCAGGCAGGTCTTGTCCCCAATCCAGCGAACTGTCGACAAGCTGCCGCCAGCCGGCGGAGGGTCCGCCAACCGCCGCGTTGAAAAAAGCGAGATAGTGCGGCCTCACGATGGTGCTTTCCACCACGGTGGACAGCAGCGCGACGAGGCCGGCAGCCCGCAACCATGGTGCAGCAAAAGGCCGGAGCAATGCGCCAGCCAGCAATGCCACCAAGGGGTAAACCGTAAGGATGTGACGGTGACCAATGTTGAGATGGCTGACCACAGCCGTTATCCCGACCATGCCACCCAAGGTCAACCACGGGGCGAGTCGCTGTAGATCCCGATAAAGGATATTCGACGCCTTTAGACCAGCGGACCGATGCAACCATCGGATCGCGGCCGCAGCCAGCAGGGCAAACGCAGCCAGTAGTTCACCGAGCGTGCTCTTGGCAAGAAAGGCGTAAGGGAAGAACCACCACCACCCCTCATTGCTGTAAGTTCCCAAGAGGAATCCGCTGCGTCCGTCAGCAGCATATTGCATGTAGGCAAACCCCTGCAGATAAGCGTCGGGCAACCAGTGAACCGCGCGAGATAGATCAAAGAATGAACGCCAGAATCCACCTGACGGCAACACGATCTCCCATGGCACATAATACTTCCATGCAGGTGGAAGACCCGGAGCGGAAGCGCTGTAGCGCCAACCGAAAAACGTCCATATCACCACCCAGGCAACCACAGCCTGTGTCAGGCCCGTCACCAGTAGCACTGCCAGTTTTTTCCAGCGTGGCATGATATGGCGTGTTACCTTTGCAGACCCGCCCAGGGCGAGCAGAAGTGATGCAGGGTTCAGCACACGCCAGACCATCAGCAAGACGAACACCGGCAGAAGAAGTACGCACGTGAATTTTGCCACGAACGCGAAACCGGTGGCGAGGCAGCTCAAAGCTAGGTTCGCCCATGTCAACCGACCGGTCAGCCGCCACCAGGCACTGGTAGCGGCCAGCAGCCAGAAGGTCGCACACATATCCGACGTCACGAGCGGGCCGTGGGCCAATGTCGTGGTCGAAAAGGCGTACAGACCGAGCGACAACAAGGCGCTCGCGTCGCCCCACAATCGCCGTGCCGCGAGAAATACGAGCAATCCAGTGGCTACACCCCAGAAGGCCATGATGGCTCGAGCGCAGAAGAGCATATAATCGGTGTTGTTGCCCGAACCGAAGAAAAAGACGTAGCCGATGCGCCAGACGTGGGAGGCGCCCCACAACAATGGATCGTCCGCCGGTCGAAGGCGGGGATGCATGGCCAGCAAAGGCACCGCGCCCCAGCGTTGCGGCAGATTGCCGTTTTCGGGTTGCAGGCGGTAGTCGTCAAAGCGCCAGTAACTATAGCCGCTCACCAGATGAGCGGTTTCGTCATTGGTCACCGTCGTGCCGATCTGTGCACTCACGCCCAACCACCAATGCAACGCCAGCAATAGGGTGACTGCTGCGGTCACAACCACGGAAGGCAGACGGAGCGGCATCATGCGGGCAGGGACCAACAAAAGCGTGGACACACTATCGGCAGCCCTTGACGCTACCGACAAGCCCGAAGTTCGGTAATCGATCTCGGCATGCAGCCATGAACGCGGAGGAATATCAGAATCTCGAACGTGTGGAACGCACCCATTGGTATTATGCTGGCAAACGCGAGCTGGTGCGGGGATGGATCCGCCGGGCGCGCCCGCCACGGCTGGACGATGTGTTGCTCGACTGTGGCGCGGGCACAGGCGTTTTTGCCAAGGAAATGGAGGCTGCCTGCCGTGTTCTCGTGCTCGATGACCACGAGGAGGCGCTGCGGATGCTGCGCCGGCGCTTCCGGCCGGACCAGGTGTTGAGCCTAGCGGGCGACCAGGTACCGCTGCCGGACGGATCGCTCGATTATGTGACCGCCCTTGATGTCCTGGAGCATGTGCCGGACGATGCGGCCGTGGTGCGTGATTTTCACCGTTTGCTCAAACCGGACGGTTTGGCGGTCGTCACGGTTCCGGCGAGTATGGCCTTGTGGAGCGATTGGGATGAAGCCTTGCACCACTACCGGCGTTATTCACGTGGTCAGTTGTGCGACTTGTTCCCGGCCGGGCAGTGGGAACTTATCCATGCCAACTACACCAACGTCGTGGCGTATCCGGCGGTCTGGCTGGTGCGCAAGTGGCGACGCCGGACGGTCCGTCGTGGTGCCAAGCATGGTCCACGCACCGAGGATCGCGAACCGGCTCCTTGGCTCAACCGGCTGCTGCAGCAGATCTTCGTTGCCTCGGCCTTCTGGCGCATGCCGTTTCCCTTTGGCGTCAGTCTGCTGCTGGTGGCGCGCCGACGTTGAAACGCGCCCGACGCTTACTTGAGGCTGGCAGGTGGCACAACAGCGGGAGGCAAGGAAAAGGCGTTGGCCGGCAGGACGCGCGCCTCACCGACCCGCCGGCCAGTCGGATCTAGCAATACGGCCAACAAGTTTTGTCCGGAAGGCAGTGGCCTATTTGGCATAAAACAGCACGTCACAAGGCTTACCTGTTTGATACGAAATGGCCATCCGGTTGGACGGGCTGAAGCCAGAGGTCGGCAGTCGAGACCAATGGGGGTGATTTCCACTTTGGCATTATCTGGGACCAGACGTGCGGCGAGCCAGCGGCTGTCGACGACCTCCCATAATTCAATGCTGGCGATCTCCGCAGGGCAGGCAGCAAGAGTGAGATCGAGCCGCCAGGGCCGTCCGTCTTTTTCGTCCCCGGGTTCAATCTTTCCGGTCGAAAGCGGGGCAACTTCGCGGCCGTTGCGAACCCACAACGAATAGCCTTCGATGGCAAAAGCCCGATGATAGTGGGTGCGAAGGTAATCCATCACCGGTCCGGTTGCCCGGAAGTTTTCGGCAATGATGGCATGCAGGATGTTGTGTTGGACCAGGAAGAGAGATCGAGGTGAAGCTTCGAGTCGGTCGATGATGGACCGTTGCTGCTCGGCGCTGAGCAGGGAGAACCAGTGCGTTACATCGGCCAGTGTGGGCGGAGGCACGCCCGACCAGAGATTAAAGCTGAAGGTTCCCGGCAGGCTGAAGAGCATCTCGCCATGGGCCTGGATATTGGTGGTGAGCGTCCGTAAAGCCGCGGCCAAATCGGAGGGCAGTCTGAGACGTTCAGCGCCTTTTAATCCCAACGGCTCGCTGCCGCGCCACTGCACGGTGGCGATCTGGCCGAGGCGTGCGATCATGAAAACAGCCAGCCCTGCGAGAGCTCCCAGTGCTGAAGCACGCACAACGCGCCGACGTTGAGGGGTTTTTCCAGTCAGCAGGAAATCCAGCGCTTCAAAGCCTCCCAACACCATGAGCGGCACCCACAGAAACGTACCCCAGTTCAGTTGGCTGCCGGCAATGGGATAGGCGTGCAGCGCCTGGAAAACCAGCAACAAAGCCAACCATGGCTGGGCGGCAGTCCAAGAGCGGCCATACTCATCCGGTTTCCCGAGGGGCAGGGCAAATAGTCCGGCCAGCGGAACGCCGAAGCACAGAGCGATGGCTGCCTGGCTTGTCTCCAGCCACGGCAGCAGGGTGAGTTGGAAGAGGGCCAAGGCGAGCAATCGCACCCAGGCGACGGTTTTCAATAGACGCAAATCACCCGGCCGGCGTCGAAGGGCGAGCAGGAGGAGCAAGGCGCCGGAAGCCACGAATTCCGTTCCGGGTCGCCAACGCAGGGCGAAGGAATAGACCAGTGGATGACGGAAGGGGCCAAGCAGCATGCCTTCCAATAATTCCGCCCAGGCGGTGCCCCGGATAATCATGGCCAAGCTGATGGCGGCAAGGAGAGCGAGCGCAGTTCCAACTCCGATCATAATCGCCCGCCAACTGATGACGGGTTGGGTGGATGCTACCGGAGTGGCCGTGACAACGCTGGCGATGCTCAACGCGGTCACGAGCGCGAAACGAATCACCCATGACTCGCCGAGCAGCTTGGTCATGAGGGCCGCCGGCATCAGGATGCTTCCCGCCATCAGGACGCCAAGGCACGTCCGTCCGATCCGTCCCGAGATTCCCATCAGCAGACGCAGGGCGCCGGCAGTGAGAAAGAAAATCCCCACGTTTACCTTGATGCATAGGAGGGCGGTGCCGATCATCCCCACCGTGATCGCAAAGGCGGCCGGCCGGCCGGCACGAAGGGCTTCGTAACCCACCCAGGCCCCAAGGGCTACAAGGAACGCCAGAGTGCCGCCCGGATGCATAGGCTCGTGGATCATGATCCACAAAAACAGGAACACATCGGCTAAGGCGAAAAGCGCCGCAAGCCAGAGTCCGCGCGCCCGGTACACCACCCACGCGCAGCAAACCGCCGTCCCGGTCCAGTTCACCAGCGTGATCAAGCGACCCGCGGTAGAATTCCACTCAAATCCCAGTATCCGACGCAGCGTGTCATAGCCGAGGTAAAAAAGTGGACCATATTGGGAATATACCTGGTCATAGAGTGCACCACCCTCGCCGAAATGCTTCAACGAGATGAGCACGTAGCCCTCGTCGTCGTAGAGCATGAAAATTGTGAAGAGGAGCCCGTATCCGGCGGTGACGAGCGCGGCGGCAAGGGCCAGGCTGGCGAATAATTTGAGGATAGCCTTAGTCAAAACCCCTAGTGCGCTTGATAATGTAGTTGGGACGCCGCTTCACTTCGTCGTAAACCCGGCCCAGATACTCGCCGAGCACGCCAATGCCGATGAGCTGCACCCCGCCGAGGAACAGCACCAGCGTCGCCAGCGTGGTGAAACCGGTGGGCGCGATTTCCACGCCGAGCAAACGCCGCACCACGAAGAAGAGACCGATGGCAAATCCGAAGCCGGCGATAAAGAGGCCGCAATAGGTCAGCACGCGCAGCGGCAGATAGGAGAAGCTGAAGAGGCCGTCGAAGGCGTAGCGCACCAGCCGGCGCAGGGTCTGTTGCGGCTGGCCCGCTGCGCGCTCCTGCCGGTCGTAGAGCACATCGGCCCGCGGGAACCCCACCCAGGCGCGAAGTCCCGGGAAAAACCGGTTGCGCTCGGGCAGATGATTAAAGGCCTCGACGGCCGCACGCCCCAGCAGTCCGAAGGTGCCTGAGTTGGGTTCCACCGGATAATCAGTGACCAGGCCAAAGAGCCGGTGAAAAAGATCAAAGGCCACCCGGCGCAGTCCGGTTTCACTGCGGGTACGGCGCACGGCCCGCACCACCTCGGCGCCATCGCGCCAGGCGGCCACGAGTTCAGGGATGAGCTCCGGCGGATCCTGCAAGTCCGCGTCCATTGTCACGACTGCGTCGGCGGTGGCCGCCGCCGCTAAACCGGCGGCCAGAGCACTCTGGAAACCGAAATTGCGCGAGAGCTCGATCAGTTTGAAACGCGGATCCTGCTGATGGTATTCGGCGATCAATTCGGCTGAGCGATCACGGCTGCCGTCGTTGACGAGAATGGCCGCCCAATGACAGTCCGGCTGACTGTCGAACGCCGCGGCGAGCCGGCGAAAGAGTTCCGGGAGCACGGCTTCCTCGTTGTAGACGGGGACAACGACGGCGATGGATGACGGCGGACTCAAAGGGATAGAGGGATTACGTCAGCATACCGCCCGGAAATCAATCACGGGATGGGCTGACGGGGGCTCACCGGGACCTCAGGCAGCCACGAGTAGAGAACCCATGATCCAAACAGGTCGCGCTTCCTTTGGGCCGGGCCTAGCTGTTCGGCGATCCCCCAAGTGTAGACATTGCGGGGAAGCGCGATGACGCACATGTGGCGGGGGAGATACGCATTGAGGTAATCGAGCCGTGGGGGCATGCCGGACACTTGGCGCATGTGCAGCCCGTCCTCATCATGATAAACCCGCCCATCGCTGAAGATGGTGATCAAGGGATTGCAGGGGAACCAGATTTGCTCAGGGAAGGCCTGCGCCAGAACGGCGGCCTGCCGGTAATGTTCGACAGCGGGGTACCATTGAACGGCTTCCTTTTGCGACAACCGTAGACCGCCGATCGCCAGTGCGGCAACGATGGATCCTGCAAAAATTAAGGCTGTTTGGCGCGGTATCCGCATCGCTGCCCACATTACCAGAAACGTGGGCGTCAGCCAGAGCTGGAAACTTTGGATGGAATTGATCGTCCCACCCAGTTTCAGGAGGGCGGCGAGGCCGGGCGGCAGGGTGCACAGCCAAGCCAGTGCCGGCAACAAGAGCGGGGATTCGCGGCACCAGACCGCCTTCCGGAAAATCACCAGCAGGGCACCGGGGATCAATACCTGCATCGCGAGCTCTGGGGCCATGGGCATAATCCGTGGCAGGGGATTTGGAACCCAAGGGAATCGTGACGGCAGGAAAACGAGGTTGAACCAGATCCGATCCAAGCCAAAGCCGGCCACGATCAAGCCGGCTGTCACCGCGCCAGAAACGAGACAGCGGACTCCATGGCGCATGGCTTCGCCTTTGCCCACGGCAAGCCAGAGCCACACGAATTGCGCGAGTACGAGGCCGCACGAGGTCTGCTTGCAGGCGAGTGTGGCGATAGTGCAGAGTGCAGCGCCCCAACGGGGCACTTCGCTTTTTGCGTTCACCAGCAGTAACGTGCCGACGAGGCCCAGGGCCACGGCCAGGTTGTCTGCTTGCAGGAATTGAAACGTCGCTCGGGGCCAAAGCAAGATGGTGAAGGCTCCGACAAGCAGGCGGCCCTCCCAGGGCAGTTGGCGATCGCGTGGGGTCGGCCAGAACGTGCACACGAAAAAGATTGCGCCGAGCGATGTGATCAGATTGAGGCCACCGGCGATGAGCAGGGCTTGGGAGGGGCTGGTCGCCCAAGTAGCGGGAAGCATCGAGATTACCGGCAGGGGTCCGTAGGTCCAGGTATTGATCGGGCTCGCTGTCTTGCCGGGATACAGCGGTTCACCTTGAGCGAGCGCAAATGCCGGGGCGAGGCGGAGATCATTCCAGGCCGAACCGGGGAAAACGCACCAGCACACCCAGAGCCACGTCCCGGTTACGGCTAGGAGCGCGGTCAAGGCCAGCCCCCGGGCTAAGTTATGACGCGGCAGAGTGGCTGCGACAATCGGCGGAACGGTCATGGCTTTGCAGGCTCCGGTGGCCAAGTGTACAGGTTCCAAAGGCCGAACTCGCGGCGTTGTGTCCCAGGAGGTGCAAGGCTAAGGGCGACACCCCAATCAGTCGCGGATCGCGGCAGAGCGATGACCGACATGCGAGGGGGCAGGTCGCGGCGCGCTTCGTCATAGGTCAGGGGGCGTCCGGAGACGAAACGAACATACAGACCATCTTCAACGTTGTAGAGGCGGTGCTCGCTGAACACGGTCACCAGTGGGTGCCAGGGAAACCAGACTTGCCCCGGCAGGACTTTGGCCAAGTACTCGGCTTCGCGATAGAGCCGCAATTCCGGCCGCCAGACGAGAGAGGGGAGAAGTAAGATTCGCGAGAGGCAAAGCAAAGCCGTGACACCTACCAAAGTTGATAAGAACCATCGGACCCCTTTACGGCCTTCGGCGAAGGTGCCTACGACCACCAGGGCTGGCGGGAGCCAGAGCGGGAAGCTTTGCAGTGAATTCAACGTGCCCCCGATCTTCAGGACAGCCGCCAATCCCGTCGGCAAGGCACACGCCCAAGTCACCATGGGTAGCCACAGATCGCGTCCCAAGCGATGCGGGCGCAACCACAACCAGGTAACGATGGGTACACCCAAGTGGATTGCAATAAAGGGGGACAAGTCCCAGAGCCGGCGTCCCAGTTGATCGGTCCATGGGAGCGAATTAGGAGTCACCACAAGATTAAACCATGCAGCAGGCGCGTCCTGTCGGCCGAGAAACAGAGCAGCCCAGACAGCCCCTCCGGCGAGCAGCCGCAAAACGTGGTCACGTGCTTCTGGCCAGCCGCGAGTGCAGCCCAACCAGATCATCTGGGCGACCGGCACTCCAAAGGATGTCTGTTTGCAGAAAAGACCCGCTGTGGCGAGAAAGGCGGCTCCCCAGTATCCAACCGACGAGCGCGAGCGCACGAGTGTAAGGTTGGCCAGCAAGCCAAGCGCAACGGCCGTGTTGTCCGCCTGCAAATATTGCCATGCCGCCCCCGGCCAGATGGCGAGGACGAGCAAAGCCACGGTAGCCCGCGTGGCTGGCGAGGGTTGCGGAGGCTCGGATACCTGCCAGAAGGCGCAGACCACGATGATGGCACCGAGAGAGAACATCAGGTTGATAGCGCCGGCAATCATCAGGGCTGAACCCGCGTCGCGTGCCCAAGTGGCAGGCCAAAGTAACAGCACAGGCAGAGGACCATACATCCAGGTGCTGACCGGACCGCTGTGGCCTGGATAAAGCGGGACGCCGAGGCTCAATCCGAGCGTCGGCGCGAGGCGTACATCGTTCCAGCCGCGTCCGGGAAACAGACACCAGCACATCCATAGCCAAATCGTGACTACAAGCACGGCGGCCAACCAAAGGGCCCGGAACAGGGTGGACGGGATGGGCTTGTCAACGGTGCGCATTAATTTGCCACAGTTGAATCGGCATTGGGTGGTGGGTGTTCGACCGGCCATGAGAGGAGGGTCCACAACCCGAACTCACGACGGATGGCGTGGGGTGGCGCGAGATTAAAAGCGATGCCCCAAGAGTTCCATCTTCGAGGCAGGGCGATGACACAGAACCGTGCAGGTAGATGTCGCCGAGCATGGCTGAATGTGATTGGTTGGCCCGACACAAAACGCACGTACATGCCATCCTCGTCGTGGTAGTATCTTCGTTCGCTGTAAAGAGTGACGAGGGGGTTCCACGGGAACCAGATCGTGTCCGGCAGGAGGTGTGTGAGATGGTCAGCCTGCCGGTAAGATTCGATACAAGGTGTCAGTGGCAGCGCGGGAACCTGCGTGAGCCGCAGGCTGGCGAGGCCGACCGCCGCCAAGCAGGCGAAGATTGACCGCCATGACCCGGCATGAGGCCGGGGTGCCGATGAAAGCAGGTAAGTCAGCACTGGCGGAAGCCAAAGGAGCAGGCCATGGAGCGAATTCACGGAGCCGCCCAGCTTCATCATGGCAGCGAAACCGAAGGGAAAGGCAGCACACCAAGTGATTGCCGGCAGCAGCAGCGGAGACTCTTTTGACCAGAACCACTTCCGCCATGCCAGCATGGCTGCAGCCGGAAGTCCCAGATGGATCAGGAGGTACGGAGACAGATCGAAGAGCCGCTGGTGAGGAACATCCATCCAAGGGAATCGGGAGGGCAGTTCAATCAATGTGTACCAAAGCCCTGGCCATCCGAAGTCCGTAAGGAAGATTCCCGCCAAGGCCAGCCCTGAAAGCAGGCATCGCCCTGCATGGCGGATCCCTTCGCCACGGTCTTTTGCCACGAGCAGCCAGAGGATCTGGGCCAAAGCAGGACCGAGCGAAGTTTGCTTGCTAGCCAGTGCTGCCATGGCACAGAGGGCGGCTGCCCATCGCGAGGCAGGATTCCGGGCGCGAACCAACAGCAGGTTGCCGATGAGGCCGAATGCCACCGCCACGTTGTCAGCCTGGAGATTGTGGAAACAAAGCTGGGGCCAGACGCCAATGCACAGGAGCACCGCTACGAAGCGTGCCGACATTGCCGAGGTCCTTACTTCCCGTATCGGCCAGCTGGCGCAAACGACGGTGATAGCCGACACACTCAATAAAATGTTGAGCCCGCCAGCAATCATCAAGGCGCCGGCGGCGCTGCGTGCGAAAGTCGCCGGCCACATCAGCACAACCGGAACCGGGCCATAGGTCCACGTATTCACAATGCCTTCACGGGCCGTCGGATAGACCGGAAGACCCAGATGCAGCGCGATGGTAGGAGCCAGTCTTACGTCGTTCCAAATCAGCGAAGGGAACAAACACCAGCCGCTCCACAACCAGACTAACACTTCAGTGCCGGCCACACCAACCGCCGCGAGGAAGAGGCAGCGCAGCAAGAGGCTTCCTGTCGACGGAAAAAAGATAGATGAGCAGCATGAGAGAAAGGCATGCTTTTTCTCGACCTCTTGCGGCGAGGAAGAAGCATCAGGAGGGAATCTATGAAGCCTTTCAAAAAGGCTACTCATGATGAGAGTGGCTTCAAAACGGAAAGGTCAAAGACCTCCACACCGTCGAAAACCATCACCGGTTGGTACTGGGTGCGCAGGGTTTGCAGGAAGGGATGCAACCCGATAAACGCGTCTGAAATCGGGTCGGTAACCGTGAGAACCATCAACCTCAGCCCATTGCTGCGTAACCGCCCGAGAGCGCGGTCGAAAGGCAAGCCTGCCTCAAGGCTTGGTGACAGCGCCGGACTGAAGAACATTGCAGCGTGACCACCGACGCGACTCACAGCGACATGCATGGCGGGGTTGTCCACCGCGATTAAGCCACCGGCCGAAAGCTGTACAACGCGATCCCATGGCTGCGGCTGGTGAATGACAGTCCTCATCTCCCGCCAAGGCGTGAACGTCCAAGAAAAAGGCGATATCAACGGTGCGACGGGCAAGAGCCAGGCACGGCGGGCGGCATCAATTGACAACAGCAGCGTCACCCCCGCCACCATCATGCGACCCGCGCCCGACGACAGGTTTCCCAGCCAGCCGGCGAGCACCGCCGCGATTGCCAGCGCCGGAGTGAGCACGCGGAGAGAGTAATACCCGCCGCCCGCGGTCTGGGGCACGGACCACAGCCAGAGGCCGGCGATGAGCACGATCCCGGCGCTGGCCGGCCAGGCGGATCGATTCCCGCGTAACAGGAGGCCGACCCATCCTGCCAGGAGCACGGACCCGCCCAGCACGCCGATGGCCGCGATCAGATGGAGGAATGGGAGGTGGGGAGAATTGAGCCGCCAGTAGTCTCCGATGCACCGGACAATGTCAGCGTAGGCAGCGTTCGTCGGCAGATATCCGCCCAACGAATGAGGGAAGAGTGGGTTGCCGGTGTGGGCCCAGTTGCGCAGGTACCAGGGTGCAGCCATCCCGATAGTCATCGCGGCAAACGGACCAATGCTCCGTCGCCCCTCTCGGGCGATGAGAATCCCAATGCCAAGCAAAGGGAATGCCAGTCCATATTCGCGGGAGAGTGCACCCACGCTCGCAGCGATTCCGGCCCAAACGACAGTAGCCGTATTTGGTTCGCGGTGATAACGTTCGAGCAGGAACAACATGCTGGTAAGCGAAAGGGCAGTCAGACTCGTTTCCTGTCCCATCGCCACGCTCCAGAGGAACAGCGCGCTGGTCCCGAGCATGCCAACCGCTGTCCAACCACCACGTTTGCCCCACCATTCGTACGCCAGTCCAAACACTGCGCTGCCTAGCAACAGCGCTTCACCGGCGATGCGCACCACGGTCACCACCGGATTGGTCGTGCCGGTGATCAAATAGACCCAGGCGTTGAGCAGCGGGACCAAGGGCGGGATGCCGTCGCACCAGGCATAGGCTTCGAAATCCGTCGCCGCCACCGGCGGATAAAAATGCAAGTTCCCATGGACCAGCAAGGCTCGCGCCAGGTAATCCCAACGAAAACCGTTGTCCCAGCCTGAGAGGGGATCAAGCACCGCACGTACGGTGATCGAAGCGAGCCCGCAGATGCCCGCGGCGGCCCAAAGCCAGTCCGTGTCGTGAGGGAGCAGGGAAAGTCGCCCTCGGCTTGCTTGGGCCGGAGCTTTTCGCGCCAGGCACGCGAGAATCACGCAGACCGCGAGCCAGGTAACGAGAAGGGGGCCGGTGGAGAGACGCACGCCAAGCGCATCAGTGCCGATCACAACATGAAACCATAGCACTGCCGAACCGAGAAACGCCGTCAACCATGGTGCCGGTGAACCAAAACAGCGGCCAAGCAGCCACCCAGGGAGCAGCCAAGCTGCCACCGCAATCAGCAGTTTCAACCAAAGGGGTGACAGGTTCAATTCGGGCTGCATCGCAACCGCAGTGTGTGCTACGCACGAGATCATTGCTTGGAGCGTATCATTTGCTCTATCGCGCGGACGAATTCACGCAGGGGGCTTTCCACCACGACATGCAGATCCTGCTCCGTGACGTCGTAGATCATGATGGAGTGGCCAATCTGTGCCACAGGTTCCCGGGCGCGGAGGTAGTGACAAAGCCGGGTGAAGCGCAGCCAATCGTACGTTCTCCAGAATAATGGCAGTTGGTCGCCTTTTGTCTTGGAGCACACCGGTATTTGGCGAGGCGACGGTGGCGCATCGATTTCCAGTGAACGCAACGCTTGGTACCGCTTCTCAAGCTCGATCGTCCATGGCCCGGCCATGGGACCGTAAGGTTGTTGCAGCATGGTGGCAGAGACGCAGTAGATACCGGGACCCAGCCGATAGGCAGAGGGTGCGTCCAGCGCAGGCAACCGAGGCAACGAAGAGGCAAGAATGCCTTCGTAGTTTTCGTCACCAGAACCAAAATACGCGAGGTAGACATCCCGTTGATCGCCTGACTTCCGCCGGCTGGCGAGCCAGCCGGCCAGACCGGGCAGATCCTGCCCCCAGTCGAGCGAGCTATCTACCAGATGGCGGTAGCCCTGGGAGGGACCGCCTGCGAACAAATTGAAGTAGGCCAGAAAATCGGGCCGGATGGCCGCGACTTCGACAGCGGACCACAGCAGCAACCCACCCAGCAGCAAGCGCCCGCACCAGCGGTGCTCCCAAAGATACCGGCCCAACAATCCGCTGAACACAAACAGCACGGGAAAGGTCGGCAGTACGTGGCGCAGGCCGATGTTGAGCTGACTGGCAATCGAACTCGTCCAATAGATGCCAAAGAAAATCCACAACGGAGCGGCGGCCTGGAGGTCGCGCAACAATCGGGCTCGTCCATTTTTGTGCCAGTGCAGCACGGCCAAGCAAGCTGTGCCGGCCAGGGCCAGTAAGAATGACGGTGGCGTCTTTACGAGGAAAGTGTACGGAAAGAACCACCACCAGCCGCCGATTTTCGCCTCACCGTTCAGAAAGGCGCCGTGGTGGCCGGCGTCAGCCAAGACGTGAGCCAGCCCGTAAAGATACGCATCTGGAAACAGATGCAGGGTACGGACTGTCGTGATCAGCGCGCCCACCGGGCCATCGAGTCCCCTCAAGACCATTTCCCATGGCCGCGCATAGGCTATTGGGGACGGAAGTCCCGGATTCGCCGCGGCCAACCGGAAGTCGAACGCCGCCCAGATTATCACCGTGGCGACAAGGCCGTGACCCAGCAGCGAAAGCAAGCCCGCGAGCAGTTTACTCCGGCGTCGGGTGAATTGCCACCGGTTAAGAACCACAGGCTCGACGTGGAAAGCGCGCACGATAATCAGCGCGGCGCCCAGTGGCAGCAGCAGGACCGCCGAAAACTTCGCCAGGCAGGCTAGGCCGAAGGTGACGGCACTCAGGAACGCCCAGCCGATTTCGGATCGATGTAGATGCCGCCAAAACGCCCCGACGGCTGCGATCAGGAAAAACGTTGCCGCCATGTCGGAGGTCGCCAGCGGAGCCTGCGCCAGCATATTGGGGCAGAGCAGACAGAAGAGGAGCGCGGTGAATCCGCCCGCCAGACCAAACAGGCGTCGCGACCAGGCGAACACCAGCGCGGCTGTCGCCGCCGCCCATAGGCTGTTCGTGGCGCGGGCGAGAAACAGCAGCCAGTCGGTGTTGTTGCCAAGCCGGTAGAAATGCAGGTAGCCCAGGGTCCACACATCGGAGTCACGCCAGGCGGGATTCGAAAAATCGGGGTAGTGGGCGTCGAGCAACCACGCGGGCAGTGCCGCCCAGCGCTGCGGTAGATTACCATTCTCGGGTTGCAGACGGAAATCGCCGAACTGCCAGTAGGCCTGCCCGGCCACGAGATGGGCGATTTCGTCGTGAGTGACGCACTTATCCATCATTGCGGTCAGCGCCCAGAGGACCTGCGCGCCGATGAGCAGTCCGGCGGCGATGGCGGGATTCCGGCGGAACGGCGCGGGCCAGGACATGGCGACTATCGCACGGAAGTGGCCAGCGCGGCCCGCAGCGCCCGAGCCACGTGGTCGACCTGTGCCGGGGTGATTTCCGGGAACATCGGCAGGGAAAGGACCGTGCGGGCAGCCCGTTCAGCGTTGGGAAAGGCTCCCGCGGTGTAGCCGAGCTCCGCGTAAGCTCTCTGCTGGTGGATCGGCACCGGATAATGGACAACCGTTTGTACGCCGTGAGCAGCCAACTCCTTTGCGATGGCATCACGATCATGCTCCAGGATGCGGACGACAAACAGGTGGTAGACATGGCGGTCGGTCCAGGAGGACTCGAATGGCAGTTCGAGACCCGGACAGCCGGCCAGTGCCGCCCGATACCAGCCCGCGGCGCTCCGTCGCTGCTCGTTCCAATCAGCGAGGTGCCGCAATTTTACAGCGAGAATGGCGGCTTGTAAGGTGTCGAGGCGCGAGTTGTAGCCCTGGATTTCGTGATGGTATTTCACGACCGAGCCCCAGTTGCGAAGAAGGCGAAGCCGGCGGGTCAGAGTAGCGTCGCTGGTGGTGACTGCACCGCCGTCACCGAAGGCACCCAGATTCTTGCCCGGATAAAAACTGAAACCTGCGGCCACGCCGACCGAACCGCAGCGCAGGCCGTCTTTCAAGGTGGCCCCGTGCGCCTGCGCGGCATCCTCGATGAGCGCGAGTCCGTGCTTCCTGGCGAGGGTGGCGAGCACCGGCAGGTTGGCCGGCTGCCCATAAAGGTGCACAGGCATGATGGCCCTGGTCCGCGGCGTGATGGCTGCGGCCACCGCTGCCGGGTCGATCAGGTAGTCCTCACGTCTGCAGTCCACCAAGACCGGTCGGGCACCGGCATAGGAGATCGCTTCAGCCGTGGCGATGAAGCTGTTGGCCGCCGTGATAACCTCGTCACCGGCTCCGATGTTCAGGGCGCGCAGGATGAGTTGCAGTGCATCAGTGCCGGAGCCGACGCCGACGGCGTGCGCCGTCCCGCAAAATTGCGCCCACACCGCCTCGAAGGTCGCGACCTCAGGGCCGAGAATGAATTGTCCATGCCCCAGCACAGTGGCGATCGCCGGGTCGAGTTCGGCGCGCAGGTTGCGAATCTGGAGCGGCAGATCTTGGAACGGAACTGCGAAGGGAGCGGGGGAGTGAGTCATGTGCCGATGCTTCCAGGGCAAGGGGTATGGTCAGTTTCTTTGCGCCAAGTGTTCCAGAGGGAGAACAGCCCGATCAACGTGTGCCACATCACCTGGAAGCGCGAGGCAGACGACACACCACCCAGCCGCGCCTTCATCTCCACGTCAACCTGCACAAAGGTTGCCCCGATATCGCGCAACCGGACGAGCGTCTCGGCTAGCATGGGGATGCCACGCTGCGTGAGGCGAATGCGTGCAAACTGGTCGCGGCGGTACGCGTGGATCCAATTTACATCCCGAAGATGCAATTGAAACAAGAGCGCGACCAACCGCGGATAAAGCCACGCATTGACCAGCATGAGCGGATTGTAGCCTACGCGACGCCGGCGGCAGCCGACAATCACATCAGCGCGGCCAAACTGAGCCGTATAGGGAGCAAGGTCGCCGGCATTGGCCGGCATGTCGGCGGGCCAGAGCATCACATACTCGCCGGTGGCGCGCCGGATTCCAGTGCGAAAGGCGCCGCCGAGTCCCTGGTTTTCCTGATGGCACGCGGCGACGCCCGGGAGCTCGCGCGCGAGGCAATCAGCCATCTCGCCGGTGTGGTCGCGGCTGCCGTCATCGACCACGATGATCTCTGCAGGAATCTGCAGTTCGTTGAGGCTGGCACGCAGGCGCCTGACGGTCCCTTCAAGCAGCACTTCCTCGTTGAAGGCGGGTACGATGACGCTTAGCGCCACGAAGGAGGCAGCACCGGGCTGGATGGAAGCGTCGTTCATGAAATCAGCCGGACCCGGCGTGCCGGGGTAGAAGGCGGGCAGGCACGCCGGCGACGACTGCACCGGAGGCCACGTCATGGGTGACGACGGCGCCCGCGCCGATTGTCGCACCTTCGCCAATGGTCACCCCGCCCATGATCAGCGCACCGGAGCCGAGCGCGGCGCCTTGCCGGACGAGCACACGCTCCAGTTTCCAAGTCTGGGCCAGCGTTGTGGCCACCGTCGGATGCCGGTCGTTGATGAACATCACGCCGTGGCCGACAAAGACATCGGCCTCCAACGTCACGCCGGAGCAGATAAACGTGTGACTTTGGATGCGGCACCGCGGACCAATCTCGACGTCGCGCTGGATCTCGACAAAGGTGCCGATCATGCAGTCATCGCCGATACGGCAACCGTAGAGATTGACGAAGGGATTGAGCCGCACCCGCTGGCCGAGCGCGACGTCGGCGGCGATGCGGTAGAGTGAGGACTCGGGTCGGTCGGTCATGCGAAGGCTACTTTGACGGCCTGGCTATGGTTGCGCAGCGATTCCCGGGCTGCTTCCAGCACGCGGACAACATTCAGGCCGAATGTGCCGTCGGCAGCGGGGGTGCGCCGCGTACGGACACTTTTCACGAATTCCTGGTCCTGATGGAGCAACGGCTCGAAAAGCTTGACCTTGGGAATGGTGATCGTGCCGTCGCGCAGGATCATCTGGAACTCGCCGAAGGAGGTGTAGTGATCGGTGGTCACACCCTTATCATAGTAACGAATGGGCTCGAGATTGTTCATGTCGTCCCATACGGCCATCTTGTGGTCTCCCACGATGGTGAGCTGGCGAACCTTGCGGGGGTTGAGCCACGAGGTGTGCACGTGACAGACGGTTCCGTTGGGATAGGTCAGTGTGAGGAATCCGATGTCTTCGACGTGTTCCTGAAGATAACATCCGGCAGTCGCGGACACTTCGACGGGGAGCACACCCAACAGGTGGTTGAAAATCGAAATGTCGTGGCTGGCGAGATCGTAGAGAGCGCCCACGTCGCGGCGCACTGGGCCTAGGTTGGTGCGCACGGCATCCATGTAGTAGATGCGCCCAAGTTCACCGCGTTCAAGATCGACCTTCAGGTGCTGCACACTGGGATTGTAGAGGAAGACGTGGCCGACCATCAGGATGCGCCCGCGGGTCGCGGCCAGTTCGCAGAGGCCGCGGCACTCATCAACGGTGGCGGCCAGCGGCTTTTCGCAGAGCACATCCTTGCCGGCGGTCAACGCTTGCTTGACGAGCTCGAAGTGCGTCTGGACGGGCGTGGCGACCACCACGGCGTCCACATCGGTCGCAGTGGTGATGGCGGCGGAATCGGCGGATGTGTCAAGGTCGCGAAATTGCCGGCGAACCAAGGCGAGCCGGGCGGCGTTGGTGTCGCAGACGCGCACCACGTCACTTCCTTCGATCATGCGGAAGTTCCGCACGTGATTAGGGCCCCATTGGCCGAAACCGATGACGCCGATGCGGGCGCTGGAGGGAGAGCCTGACATGGCAACAGGCTTTAGCATTGGCCCGGATGGGGGAGAGTCGAGAGCGAACTCGTTGGCTTCCGGGCTTTACGGCGATTTCATGGGGACATGAATCGTTTCATTCAAGGCCGTGTGGACAGGAGTCGATCATTCCTGGCGAAAATCAGAACGCCATCAAGATCGGCAACGGGAGTGTAATGGGTGCGCACATAAGCGGCCAGCTCGGGAAATATTTTGTCGTGGTGAAGGTGGCTGGCAGAAAAACCAAAATCAACCGGCCCGATGGCGTCGATGAAGATCGGTGGGAGGGATCGCTCCAGATCGGACAGATATCGCCGTCGATAGTAATCGTAATAAGGACCGCCGAGGATCTGCATCTGGGAATAGGCTTCGCGCGTGGCCTGACGGAGACCGGCTTCCACATACAAATTCGTCATCCAACCCCAGACACCCAGCGCTTCACCCGGCCGAGTGAAGCGTTGCAATTCCCGGGCCACCCGGCTGGTTGGATGTGCTTGGTACGTGACTAAGCGTCCAACATAGGGATGATCAACCCCAGCCCTAGCGTACAACAACCCGCCGACACTTATTAGCAGAACGGACAGCAGCAGTCCGTATCGCAGCGTTCGCGGCCAGTTTTCAAGCCGCCGACAGGCTGCACTTATGCCGGTCGCGCACAACAGCATCCATGGCACAGGCAGGAGTTGCCAGTAGTGCAGGAAAGGTCGCCTCGGGGTTGCGATACAGACGAGGGTCAGGGCACAGAAAATCGCGGCGCCGGCTGTGGGTAGCCAATGGCTTGGTCGACTTGGCCAAAGGAGCGGAAGAGTCAACAGCAGCCATAGCCCGCTTCCGGCCAGCCAACACACGAGCATGGCGTCTTCATAAAAGGCAGACCTCCACGTCAACTGCAGAATCTCCCACAGTGACAGGTGGATGGCACCGACATAGCTTGCGTTGTTGAACAGATAGGAAACTCCCATGTCGGTCCAAAGGCCAAAAGCCGTGAGATAAATGACGCAGATTATCAAAGGCGCGGACATGCCTGCGATCAGGGCAAGGACTTTCCCGCCGTCCTTCTGCCCACCTGCCCGCCAATGCCAGATCTCACAAATCAGCCATCCGACGCTTAATACCGCGGCTTGAGGGACAGCTTGGAGCTTGGCCAGTGGGATAGCGCCAAGGGCAAGGCCGCCAGCGAAGTTGCCCGGCCCGGCGGCGCCGGTGGTAGATCGTCGCGTCATCAGATAGGCGGCCATCCCGAGCAGACAGATCGAAACCAGTTCGCTCGAATAGCTGAGGAAATCGCTTTGGGTGGTCAGCGATTCGAGGCAAAGGGTGGCGAAGCCTGCAATCCGCGCCGTGGCCACGCCAGTTAGCAGCGCGCAGGCTTGGTGGGTGAGAATCAGCGAGGCAGCCAGCAGCAGCAGCGCAGTGATGCGGGCGGAGAAATAGTCATCGACGCCGTGGAGCCAGCCGACGGGCAGGAGCGCCAAATAGTTGAGAGGGCCCGAGGACATGCCGTCCACGGAACGCCAAAACACAGGATCGTGCCGCAGGGTCAGTGCGCCGGCAATAAACTGATTTTCGTCAGGATTAAGCTGGCGGGTGACGAACCATGTGGGCCAGCGGCCGATGAGCAACACGGCGAGGATGACCAAGCCCCAATTCCAGTCGGTGCGCTTTGTGTCCCGCCAGTCTGTGCGCAACAGTGGACGCAACATGAGGAAAAGCGCACCGGCGATGGCGCAGCAGACCACCCACCAGTAGCGATCGGGATTCTCAGCAAACCAGCAAAGCATGGCAGCTCATGGTTGCGCGTTCCTAGGTGGTGTCACGCCCGCGCAAAAGCGGCCAGGATCTTTCCCAGCAGAAGTTCGCGGAAGAAACGACAGGGGACCGTCGAAGCGGGCGGGGCCAGGCGGCTTTCGGCGCAATTGCCTCAGCGCAAGCAACAGGAGGCTGGCGAGAAACGCTACAAGCAGCGGCTTGGCGATGAGCCAATCGCCGACGAATTCGCAACCATATAGCCGTTTAGCCTGATAGTTCACCCACGCCGTGGCTCCAAATTCGCGCAACAGCCGGATGCCGCCGTCTGCGATGGCTTCCGAGAACGGATGCGGGTGGTTTTCAAGGTAGAAGTGCAGTCCAATGCCGAGGAGGCTGTCCACGCCCATGCCGAACGTGAGCAGGACTTTTAGTCCCAGGGACGCGGTGGGCATGCTGGCCGCGAGAAACGCCAGGCCAAGTAATACCAAGCCGATCAGGCAAAGGTGGGCCACTCCCCATTGGTCGATGCCACCGTATGCTGACACGCCGAGGACCAAGGTGCAGCCGACCAGCCATGCCCAGAAACCAATACGCGGCCTATTGGGCAAAGATTCCTTTGTACGCCATCTCTTCCATAGAAAGTAGCCCAAGAGACCCGCCCCCATGCTGCCAAGCATCAGAGGAAGGTTCACCTGATATAGCAGAAAAAAATAATCGCGCAAAAAACCTGGCCGATTGGACTGGGCGATGAACCCGTAGTCGACTGGCCGGAAGGGGTGGGGAATCAGGGTACAGTATAGGTTATGACTTTTTTCGGACAGAAAGGATGTCCAGGAAATGGCGGTCGACTCGGTCACCGATGTGTTGGAGAGAAACGTTTCTGTCGGACCGTAGATCAGCACCGCCCACCCAAACCAGGTGGCCAGAAGCAAGGCCGCTGGCACCGCAATCATACCCGTGCCCCCCCAGAAAGGGCGACGCATGAGTTGGTGCCTCTGCCACCAGAGATATGCGCCGACCAGTGCAGCTGCGTACGGTCCGGCGGAATAGTGGGTGATGAAACCTGCGCTGGTCAGCGCGAACGCCCCAGCGAGGCTGCGGCGGGAACCGGCGAAGAGTCCGTGAATAAAGAACCACAACGAAGTCAGGACAAAAAACATCGTGAGCAGCTTCGTCCAGGCGAACGTTCCATTCTGCAGCACCGCCGGATTAAGCATGAACAACACCGTGAACACCGCCCACGCGCGCTTTTGATCGGAAGCAAAGCGGCCGGTAAACAACCAGCCAGGCAAAAAGACGAGTGACCCGGTCAACGTCATGAAGATCTGGAAATAAGCACAACTGGAGCCGGTTAATGACATGAAAGTTGCCGTCACTACGTTGGCCAGCGGCGGACGGGTAGGCAGCAACTCACGCCCAAGGAGCAGATGGTCCGAAGGCCAACGTTCGAGAAAGAAACGAGCCCGATCATAGTGCGCCGCCCAGTCGAGTGCCCAGCCACCGCCTGAGTAGCTACGCACCAAGGCCAGAAATCCGAGCAGCCAGCCGGCGACAAGCAGGTAGCTCCCCAGCATGTATCCGGCTGCCGGTTCACGGAGAACCTTGAGGCAGGCCCGCCACCGCAGACCGCAAAGCACGAGCACCCCGGCTGGCAGCGCCACACCGAGGACCGCCGGAAGATCCAGCCAATACCGGGTCAAACCAGCCAGATAGAGCAGAATCACACCCACCGCTGGGGCAATGCAGATTTTCTCCTCCGTGGAGACCTTCGCACCGACAACCAGCGGCAGGCCGAGACCGAACACCAGGCCGAGAAACAGCACCAAGCATCGCAGGAGTTCCAGCAGAGGATTCACGATGGGGACGGGCGGGATTGTCCTCCGCCAGTCGCATGATGCCAGATTGAAAATCGGCGGGAGCGCAACCTACGCTGCGCCAGTGAACCATCCCGCTTTGTGCGACGGTCACCTCGCACGAGGCTCCGTACCACGGGAAGGCTTCAGCGCAGCACGTTGTACTTCACGATGGCGTAGAGGGCGCGGAAACCGTCGCGCCAGCCGATCTTCTTGCCCTCCTCGTAGGTGCGGCCGTAGTAGCTGATGCCCACCCCGTAGATCGGCACATGCAGCCGGGCGACCTGGGCCGGTGATCTCCGGTTCGAAACAGGAAGGGGCGCCCGGAGCCGGTCAAGGGGCGTTTTTGAGAGCTCGGGACGCGTGAGCGAGGGTGCGCTTGCCTGCTTCCAGCAACATCAGTACGTGAATTTTGAGGTCGGCCAACAGCTCGATCTGCCCGCTGGGGAGATATTCATGTGCGATCTCGTTGCGCAGTTCCTTCATCCGGCGCAGGTCGCGCGCACTGGCGATCACCCCGCGCTTCTCCGCCCGGTTGATCACGTCGATCAGAGTGCCCTCGGGTTCGAGTTCAAAACGGTCAAGGGAACGCAGCACCTTGTTGACCAAAAAATCGGTGGTACGGGCGAAACGCCCGGCGAGCACTTCGATGAGATCGAGTTCGCGGTCGGTGTAGACCGGGCCCGCTCCAAGCGCTTGCGCCTCCTGCCAGGTCCGCTCCAGTGTGGCCAGGGCTTGACGCAGTCCGGCAAGATTCTCCTGGAGGACGCTTTTTGCCGCGGGCGCCGTCATAGGTTGACGGCCTCCCGGGCCACGCTGCGGGCAAAAGCGCTCGGGCGGCGACCGTGCAGGACCAGATCGAAATGCTGCTCCCCGAGGGCATCCTGCAGATCGATGCGGAGCTCGCGCAGCGCCGCGCGGTCGAATCTATTGGAGTAGATCAACAGATCAATGTCCCCCCCCCGGGCATCATCGCGGGCGCGCGAACCGAAGATGCGCACTTGCGCCTGCGGGTCGTGCCGGCGAACCTGCGCAAGAATCGCGCGGCGCTGTTGCTGGGTGAGGCGCATGGCAGAGGGCAGCCTAGGGGAATAGACGGCGCTGTAAAGAGCCGGCACGCGCCGGCTTCAGCGCAGCACGTTGTACTTCACGATGGCGTAGAGGGCGCGGAAACCGTCGCGCCAGCCGATCTTCTTGCCCTCCTCGTAGGTGCGGCCGTAGTAGCTGATGCCCACCTCGTAGATCGGCACATGCAGCCGGGCGACCTTGGCGGTGATCTCCGGCTCGAAGCCGAAGCGGTCCTCCTCGATCGTGATCCGGCGGAGTGCCTCGCGGCGGAACACCTTGTAGCAGGTCTCCATGTCCGTGAGGTTGAGGTTGGTGAGCATGTTGGAGGAAAGCGTCAGAAACTTGTTGCCGACCATATGCCAGAAATAGACGACGCGATGCGCCCCGCCGCCCATGAAACGCGACCCGAAGACCACGTCGGCTTTGCCATCAAGAATGGGCTTGATCAGTTTCGGGTATTCGTCCGGGTCGTATTCGAGGTCGGCATCCTGCACGAGGATGATGTCGCCGGTCGCAGCGGCAAATCCAGTCCGCAATGCGGCCCCCTTGCCTTGGTTGCGTTCATGATAGAGCACCTTGGCGACAAGCGGAGCAATCTCCCGCTGCAGCAAGTCACGCGTGCCGTCCGTCGAGCAGTCGTCGACGATGATGATTTCTTTGCCCTCGACCGGAGCGGCACGCACGCGGTCGACCAGGGTGCGGATGGTGGCGGCCTCGTTGTAACAGGGAATGACGACGGAGATCTTCATGACGGTCGCGGGGGGGGACAGTGCACGGGTCAGGGTTCAGAGGGAGGAAGGGGGCATGAGGCAGGGCACAGCGGTGCCGTCGCGCCGGCGGTAGATGGTGAAATCGCGCACGTCGATCGTGACGAGACGGGCGCGAGGGTAACGTTCGGAGAGGAGAACCAGCGAGGCGTCGCCCCAGTCGGCGCGAGGAGAATAGCGGGCGATGAATTGTGCGGCGCGGACGGCGCAAGCGGAATCCAACGGGACAAGACGCACCAACCCGGTTTCCAGCGCAGCGAGCAATTGCAGCAGGGCGGGCAGATGCGTCTTCAATTGATACGCGGCCTCGGCGAATACGGTTTCAGTCGTATAAACTGCACTGTCCACTGAAGAGAGGGTTTCGCGGCTCCAGGCATGCCATTGATCGGCGGGCCAAAATGCGCCGATGAGCGGCCCGGCATCGACCAAGTACCTAACCTCCGAATCCTTCACGGGTGGAAAGGTCGGTGGGGGCGTGGGGCGGCGGCGTTGGCGGCGGGGTCGCGGCAAAAAAAGCCTTCCAGTCGATGCGACTCGCCTCGGCATGACCGGCCCGGCGCAGGTATTCGGAGAGAGACAGGCCGCGGCGCCGGGCTTCGGCGGTGAAGCGGCGTTTCTCGGCGGCGGAAAGGCGAAGGGTGGCAACGGGCATGTAATACCGATGTATTGCAGGCTTGGTTGTGTCAAGCGGCGAGATCCGCAGCCGAACGGATCAAGCCTTTTGCGCATGTGCCGGCGGGCACCCCCCGGACAACCGGCCTCGGCGAGACCGCCTCCGGAGGCGGCGGTTACCCTTGAGGCAGGTCTCTCGCAGCGGCGTCACGATCGGGCGGCCGGGAGACTTCCCCGGCATGCCGCCGATGAAATCGACCGGACTTGCGCTGCGGCCTTGACGCTCGGGGGCGGCGGCCGGCATGTTGCAGTGATGCCGGAAGTCAAACCCGCGCTAAACAAGGGGCTGCTGATCAAGGTCGGTGTGCTGGGCGTGATCGCCGTCGCCGCCGCGGTGCTGGTCCTGCGGGGAATGGATGTGAAAGCACTGGTGGTCCAGGGCATGGCGATCATTGGCAGCGCCGGCCCGTGGGTGTTCTTCACGGCGATGGCGGTGCTGCCGGCGGTGGGTTTCCCCTTGCTGGCCTTTGCCCTGCCCGCCGGTCCGGCCTTCAGCGGGCAGCTTGGACTCGGCGGTGTGCTCGCGGCCTATGGCACGGCCATCGCCATCAATCTCGCGCTGACCTACTGGCTGGCCGCCCATGCGCTGCGTCCCTGGGTGGAGCGGCTGGTGGCGCGCGCCGGCTATAAAATCCCCCAGCTCGCGAAAGATGAACAGATCGAGGTGACGTTGCTTCTGCGCATCACGCCGGGGCCGCCGTTTTTTTTGCAGAGCTATCTTCTCGGGCTGGGAGGGGTGCCTTTCTTCACCTACCTGTGGGTGTCGTGGTCGGTCGCGATGGCGTATGGCGTGGGGTTTGTAGTCTTCGGCGATGCCATCATGCATGGCCGGGCCCGCCTGGCCATTCTCGGCATGAGTCTGCTCGTGACCGCGGTGATCATTGTCCATCTTGTCCGCAAGCATTATGGCAAAGGACGTGTCCAATCCACCCGCTGACGGCCGTGATCGTGTGGAGACCGTCAGCGAGTTCACACGACGGGTGAAGGTGCTGCTGGAGGAGGGCCTCCGGCCGGGCTGGGTGCGGGGCGAGGTGTCAAACCTCCGGGCGCAGGCGAGCGGGCATGTTTATTTCACGCTCAAGGATGCCGCCGCGCAGCTGGCGTGCGTGTTGTTCCGCGGAGACGCCGGGCGGCAGTCGGTGGCGCTGCGCGACGGGCTGCAGGTGCTGGCCTATGGGGAGGTCAGCGTCTACGAGCAGCGCGGCCAGTATCAGCTCATCGTCCGGGTGCTGCTCGAGGACGGGGTGGGGCGTTTGCGGCAGGAGTTTGAGCGGCTGAAGCAGCGGCTGGCCGACGAGGGCCTGTTTGCCGCCGGGCGCAAGATCCCGATTCCCCGGATGCCGGCGACGGTGGGATTCATCACCTCGCCGACCGGCGCGGCGGTGCAGGACTTCATCCGCATCCTGCAGCGGCGCGGCTGGCGCGGCCGGCTCATCGTGTTGCCGGCCAAGGTGCAGGGCGAGGGCGCCGCGGCCGAAATGATCGGGATGCTGCAGCAGGCGGAGGCCCTCGGCAGCTTCGACCTGCTGGTGATCGGACGTGGCGGCGGCAGTCTGGAGGATTTGTGGGCCTTCAACGAGGAGCCGCTGGTGCGCGCCGTGGCGGCCTGCCCGGTGCCGATCGTCTCGGCGGTGGGACACGAGATCGACTTCACCCTGTGCGATTTTGCCGCTGACGTGCGCGCGGAGACGCCGAGCGCCGCGGCGGAACTGATCTCCAGCAATTATCTGGACGGGTGCGAACGGGCCAAACGCGCCGCGGAAGGCATGGAGACCGCCCTGGCGAACGCCCGGGAACGCACCCGCGAGCGGCTGGATCATGCCCGCAGCCGGTTGCGTCTGCTTTCGCCCCGGGCCTTCATCGAGCAGAGTCATCTGCGGCTTGATGATTTTTCCAATCGGGCGGCCGCCGCGCTCCGGGCCGGTGTGCAGGTCCACCGCCAGCGGCTGACCGCCCTGGCCGGACGCTACCGCACCTGCTCGCCCGAGCCGAGAATCGGCCTCGAATCGCACCGCTTGCTCGCCTTGTGGAAGCGTTTGCAGGCGGCCAGCCCGCAGTCAGTGCTCAACCGCGGTTTTGCGATCGTGCGCGACGAGCAGGGGCGGCCGGTGCCGCGGCGGGCCGCGGTGAAAACGAACCAGCGGCTCACGAACGAGTTTGCCGACGGCAGCGTGCGGGTGCGTGCGGAGTGAAGGCAGCGATGAAGCCCCATCGCATCAACCTGCGGCCACAGCCATCGACCTCCGGAATCCCGCAAGCCGCGGGCAGGACCTGAGGCGGCGCCTCACGGCACTTCGGGAAACTGCACCCATCTTGCGCCGAGGCGGGAGCTCTTCACGGCGGTTTCGATGAAGGCCATGCCAATCACGCCGTCGTCGATGGTGGGGAAATCAAGATCCTTCGGCAGCGGCCGGCCCTCAACCTCGGCCGCGATGGCGCGGAAGGCTTCGCGGTAGATGTTGCCGAAGGCCTCAAGGTAACCCTCGGGGTGGCCGGCGGGAATGCGGGTGAACTCCCGTGCCTGACTGTCGACGCCCGCCCCGCCCCGGCGGTAGATCCGGCGCGGCGCCGCGGGATATTTCACCACCAGTTCCTCCGGGCGCTCCTGGCGCCACTCCAGTCCCGCCTTGGTGCCATAGACGCGGATGTTGAGGTTGTTGTCCTCCCCGACGCAGACTTGGGAGGCGTGCAACACGCCTTTGGCGCCGCCTTTGAACCGGAGGAGCATGCTGGCATCGTCGTCGAGTTTCCGGCCCGGCACGAAGATGCTGAGATCCGCGCACAAGGCGTCGATCTCCAGCCCGGTGATGTAGCGGGCGAGGTTTTCTGCGTGGGTGCCGATGTCGCCGGTGCAGCCGGCAGCCCCGCTGCGCTTCGGGTCCGTGCGCCAGGCCGCCTGCTTCTGACCGGTGCCTTCCAGGTAGGAGCTCAGCCAGCCCTGGGTGTATTCGACCACGACCTTGCGGATGGGGCCGAGTTCGCCGCGGCGCACCAGGTGACGGGCCTGCTTCACCATCACGTGCCCCGTGTAGTTGTGCGTGAGGACAAGGATCTTCCCGGTCTTCCGGACGACGGCGCGGAGCCGGCGCGCTTCGCGGAGATCGAAGGTCGCGGGCTTGTCGAGCACGACATTGAAGCCAGATTCGAGAAACAGCTTGGCCGGCAGAAAATGCTGGTGGTTGGGCGTGACGATGACGACGAAGTCGAGGCGCCGGCCGGTGGGCAACCGGGCCTCGGCGAGGGCCATCTCGATATAGCTGCCATAGACGCGGGCGGGGTCGAGCAACAGGTCGGTGCCCGCGGCCTGGGAGCGCGCGGGATTGCTGGAGAACGCGCCGGCCACGAGTTCGGCCCGGCCGTCCATGATGGCGGCGAGGCGATGCACGGCGCCGATGAACGCCCCGCGGCCGCCGCCGATCATTCCGAAACGGAGTTTGCGGTTCATGGGAGTGAGGGATTGAGGGAGCAAGGGGATGCGGGGGGCGGGCAATGAGGAAACGAGGCAATGCGTTGCGAGATTTGGCCGCGGGCGATTCTCCACTCACTCCCTTATTCTTTCATCCCCTTATCACTTCCGCTCAAACGCCGCATCGAAGGCGACGGCGTTCCGGGGGAAATCAAGCCGGCGCACAAAAGCCGCCGCCTCGGTGGCGCCGTGCACGCGGTCCATGCGGATATCCTCCCATTCCACGGAGAGCGACCCGCGGTAGCCGACCTCGTTGAGGGCGACGATGATGTCCTCGAACTTGATGTCGCCACGGCCGGGTGAACGGAAATCCCATTGACGGCGCGGGTCGCCGAAGGACACGTGCCCGCCAAACACGCCCACGGTGCCGTCGCCGTGACCCCACCAGACATCCTTCATGTGCACATGGTAAATGCGGTCGCCGAACACCCGGATGAATTTCACGTAATCGACCCCCTGGTAGCCAAGGTGCGAGGGATCGTAGTTGAAGCCGAACCGCCGGTGACCTTTCACCGCCGTCACCGCCCGCTGGGCGGAGGCGATGTCGAAGGCGATCTCGGTGGGATGTACCTCGAGTGCAAAGTTCACGTTCAGCTTGTCGAAGGCACCAAGAATCGGCCCGAAGCGGCGGCCGAAGTCAGCGAACCCCTGGTTCCAATAGTCCTGCGAGGTCGGCGGAAAGGCGTAGAGCGAATGCCAGATCGAGGACCCCGTGAAGCCATTGACGATCGCCGGCGTGTCGTCGCCCGGTTTGCGGCCGGGTTTCGCGTCGAAAAGCGCCCGGGCGGCCTTCCCGGTGGTGATCATTTTTTCCGCAGCCCGGCGGCGCACGCCCTCCGGATCACCATCGCCCCACACGTCGGCCGGCAGGATGGCCTGATGGCGTTCGTCGATGCGGTCGCAAATGGCCTGGCCGACAAGATGGTTGGATATGGCGAAACAGGTCAGACCATGGTCGGCGAGCAGCCGCCATTTTTCCCGGCAGTATTTCCTCGAGGTGACGGCTTGGTCGACGTCGAAATGATCGCCCCAGCACGCAAGTTCGACGCCATCGTAACCCATGCGCTTCACCAGAGGGGCAAGTTTCGCCAACGGGAGATCGGCCCACTGGCCGGTGAAGAGTGTGACTGGTCTTGGCATGACGGGACGAGGTCGGGGATTCCGGGGGTGCAGTTTTCCAGCCTTGGGCGCGCGGTGATTCCGAGGCAATAGGAAATCCAGGCCATTCGCTCTGGCGGCCGGAGGCCTGAAGGGCTTTAGTCCGGGGCGGTGTTATATTCACCACGCCATCGGATCATGAGAACCAATTCCATTTTGATCGCTTGGGGCGGGCTGCTGATGGCGGGGGCGGCCTTTGCCCAGATTCCGCCGCTTCAGCAAGAGTGGCAGTCTTTGCGATTCCAGCAGACGGTGGATCCGCTTTTCCCCGTTCGTCTTTCGCAGGCGGGGGTGACCGAAGGATGGGCGCACGTGGCGATCAGCACGGATGCGACCGGCAAACTCGTGGAGTGGCTGGTGGTGGGATACTCCTATCCGGAATTTGCAGAAGCAGCCGTGGCGGCCATCAAACAGTGGAAATTTGAGCCTGCGCGACTGCACGGCGAGCCGGTCGGGACCGCGGTCAAGCTCCTCTTTCACTACGAGGGCAAGGGGGTTGTAGTATCGAGCGGGAATAACTCCGATTTTCTTGAGGCATGGAACATGCGCCTCATGGCAGGGCGCTACGCGTATCGACCTTGTTCTCTGCGGGAATTGGACCGGATTCCCCTGCCGATTGTCACGGTTGCGCCACAGTACCCCAAGGAACTGGCCGATCAGGGCGTGAAGGGCAGGGTGACGGTCGAATTCTATATCGACGAGACGGGGGCGATACGGGTGCCCGCGGTGTCCGGGAACGACAATAGCGAATTGACGGCCTTGGCGGTCGCGGCCTTGCGCCAATGGAAATTCGAGCCCCCGACTCGTAACGGTGTGGCGGTGCTCGTAAAGGCAAGCCAGGTGTTCAATTTTGGTCCCTGAAGGACCGAATAACGGCAAGCACAACCCAAGGCGACGGGGGTGTTTTGCTGCCCGGACGGCAAAATATGCGGCTGGATTTCTGAGGCGGGCTAGGGGCGGGGCTGGGATTCCACAGCCTCACGCAAAATCCCGGCCAATTCCTCCCGCAAACGCTGCCGTGCCCGATAAAGCCGGGTTTCCACTCCGCGTTCCGAACAGCCCGCGATGGCGCCGATTTCACGATAGGAAAGCCGCTCGTAGTGATGCAGCAGGATGGTCATCCGTAGATCATGGGGCAGCCGTCCGATGGCGGCCCGGACGGCGGCGCGGGTCTCGGCCTGCTCCAGCGTGGCATTCGGGGGGGAGGCGTCGGAGGGCACCGCTGCATGCGCGGGCGTCTCATCATCATCGATCGGGGCGTCGAGACTCACGGTCGGGTGACGCCGACGCCAGCGATAGTGATTATGACAGAGGTTGGAAAGCGTGGCAAAGAGCCACGCAGATAGCCTCGTGTCAGGCCGCAGCCTGTTCCTCTGCTGGTGGAGACGGACAAATGCCTCGGCCACGAGGTCATGCGCGTCGGTCTGGTTTTGCACGTAGCGCCACGCGAACGTAAACAGCGGCCGCTGCCAGCGGGCAATCAGTTGGTTGAGGGCGGCGTCCTGCCCATGTTGCAATGCCTGCAGACAAGCGGAATCGCTGGCAGGGTCAAAGTTCACGAGACGCCCGGGCAACTCTCAGTTCAGCAAGGCGTGATCTCCGGTTTTGAGGACAGGGCCAAGCAGGCCGAGATAGCGGGCGCGCTGTTTCTCCGTCATCACGTTGGCCGCGTCTGCGACCAGTTGCCGGGTGGAGGTAAGACATTCGCGGTCGACGGCGCGGCGCTTTTCGACAAAATGGGCGAACTCAAGGAAATCAACCTGCCCGGAGGCCGTCCGCGCCTGTTCAAAGGCATCGTACTCCTCGCGCATCTGCGCCACTTGGGCGGCGAGAGCGATCAAACGCGGGCTCGATTGCTCGTGAATGGCCTTGATGCGGGCAAACTGTTCGGCGGAAAGCTTCAGCTCGGTCTTCATCCATTCAAGCTGGTAGTTGAGATTGTTGTCCGAGCAAGGCCGCTGCGACATGAACCATCCGATATGGGCCAGCGCGCCGGACATGATCCCGAGAACAATGATGAAAAAGGAGCGTTTCATGGGTAATGCGCGCCGACCTTGGCCGCATTCTCCTCAATCAATGGATCGATCAGTTGCAGATAGCCTTGCGCAATCTGCACGCTCCGGGCGGCTTGCAAACGGGAGAGACGCACTTCAGCGAGGAAAAGGCCGAGCAGCATGCTGGCGGCGACAAAGGCGACGGCGAACGACGGCCGGGAGAACATGGCTTCGACCCGGGCAAGGATACCGGGCTGCTCCGCATGGCTTTCGATAACAGCGATCCGCCGCCAGACCTCAGGCGTCAGATTCGCCGGTGGTTCCGGGGTTTCCCGCCAGCGATCAAGCCAGTGGTCAAGTGGATCGGTTGGAGGTGGCATGGTCTGAAATTCGTTCCAGGTCGTTTTTCTCGGAGGGAAGCCGATCCCGGAGGTGCGTTGGGTTATCCGTATCGATATGATAAAAAGAGCTGCTTGGGGCGAACAGTATAACCCCGCTGGGGGGCGGAACCCTTCTAAATAGGTGTTGCATTTATTATGCAGGGATTGGGCAACCACATAGACAGTAGTTGGCTCAAGAGCATCATGATTACCTCAACCGGTGAACTGCCAGATCCGGGCGCCAAGCCAGGAGATCAATCTGCGTGCCGCCATGGTGGCCGGATTGTTGATTGAAAGCCTTCATTCAGGATAAAGCCAATAGCGCCTGATCAGTTGCTGGTAAATCAGCGCGCGGTTGCGCCAGTCTGAAAGAAAGGCCTCGACATCGATCCTGGCGCCGTCCCGCCTGAGCGCATTCCACCAAGCGGTGGAACCGACCAGCTTCCTGAACAGGGAGGCTTTATCCGCCGAAGCGTTCACAAAGGGATTGGTGGGGCTCCATTTGCAGGCGAGCCGCATCAGATGGAAACTCAAGTCGGTCGGCCGCCAGGCATCCCAGTCCGTCACTTCGATATAGACACCCGTGACGGCCTTGCCGTTGGTAGCGGGAGCAGACACCCTGGTGAAATTAAGGCCGGGGAGCTTGAACGCCTTGAGTTCTTTTTCGAGCTGCTCGGCGGTCTTGCCCTTGAAGGATATGCCGCGGAACGGATAGGAACGCCCGAGGCCATGTGTAAACCCGCCGATTTCACACCCCAAACCGGTCATGGCATAGCCCACGACGGAAGCGAAGCTCTGTATATTCGGCGAAGTGGGTACGAAGGGAAGCCCGGTGTCGGGCCAACGCATGGAGCGCCGCCAGCCATGCATCGGCACGATCATCAGACGACCCTGCGTGCGCACGGCCTCGGGCACGGCGAGCACGCCGGGGGCCGCGGCGGCCATGCGCGCGAGTTCGCCGATGGTGAGGCCGTGGACATAAGGGACGCGGAACGCCCCCACGTAGCTGACAAGGTCGGCGTCTACGGATGGCCCGCCAATCTTCAGGCCTCCGAGCGGATTGGGACGATCGAGGACGATCACCTCGACATTGTTTTCAAAGCAGGCCTCCATCGCATAACGCAGGGCGCTCACATAGGTGTAGCTGCGCACCCCGATGTCCTGCAGATCGATCACGAGCGCGTTGAGACCCTTCAACATCTGCCGGGTGGGCTTGCGCGTCTTGCCGTAGAGCGAGTAGATGGGGAGGCCGGTGCGCCGGTCGACCGTATCCGCGAGGTTCCGGCCGGCTTCCGCAACACCATAGAGACCATGTTCGGGCGCAAACAGGGCCGCCAGTTTCACTCCTGGCGCGCGCCGCAGCACGTCGACGGTGCTGATTCCCTGCCGGTTTACACCGGCGGGATGCGTCAGCAGGCCGATGCGTTTGCCCTTGATGGCGGCGAAACCCTCGCTCTCCAGCACGTCGATGCCCAACATCACCGGGTAGATTCTTTCCGGTGGCGCTTGGGGCGGGGACGGCGTCCTGGGTGCAGATCGGGCCGTGGAGATGGATCCGCCATTCCGAGAGGCCGGAATTGGGCGCGACGCCGTCGATGAGCACCCGAAAAAGCCAAACAGCAACGACAGGGTCGCGGAAAGGAAAGACAAGATTCGTGGTCGGGGCAAAACCGCCATGCGCGCAATCACTCTGGCGTGAAGCGCCTGTTCGTCGAGCCGGAAGCGAGCCGGTGGGGCGACGCCTTTCACGGCGGGCCTCCCATGCGCGAATGCTTGAATGATGGGGGCCGATCAGGAAACGGCGGCGGTGTTTGAGAACACGGCTTGAATGTTGCGGGCCAGCAGATCGGAGGTTTCCCGGACTGCTTGTTCAAGGGAATAGCCGGCTGGAGCGATGGGGTGCAGGTGCCAGCCGGCCCACTGGCGCATGTGCGGGTGTTTTCCGGCGAAAATATGTACCGTCTTGCCCAGCGCTTGGGCCTGTTTTGCCACCGCCCCGGGCCCCTTGCCGGAGAGCGAGCTTTCGTCGAAGCAACCTTCGCCGGTCATGACCATATCCGCGGCGGCGATACGCGCTTTTAGGTCAAGCCATGCTGACACCAGGCCGAAACCAGGGACCAGCCGGGCACGTGCGCCCGTCAGCAGGCCGAAGGGAAGACCTCCTGCGGCGCCAGTCCCGGCAGTCTCCGCCAGTGAGAACGGCCGGCCGCAGTAATCGCCAAGCATCCGGGCCATGTGTTCCATCAGGGACTCGATCTGCGGCAAATCCTCACGCCGCAGCCCCTTTTGTGGTCCGTAGACCGCAGCGGCTCCGCGTGGTCCCAAAAGCGGGTTGGTGACATCGCAGGCGATGTAAATCGGAGGGAGCGCGGGGAAAACTTCACCATCCAGCCGGCCGATCTGTTTCCAGGTCGCGGGGATGGGCGGACGAATCTTTTCACCGCTCACGCCGCGGAATTCCAATCCGAGCGCCGCCAGCGCGCCCAGCCCAAGGTCGTTGGTGGCACTGCCGCCCACGCCGAGCAGAATGGCGTCGGCCTGCAGTTCCGCGGCTGCGCGGATGAGCTGTCCCGTTCCGTACGTCGTTGTCTGCCACGGATCATGATACTCCGGTGCCAGCAAACCAAGCCCGCTGGCAGCGGCCATTTCCATGACCGCGATGGGTTTCTCTGGCCTGGGCTCCGGATCTTCCCGGTGGAGCAACTGTCGGGCAGGAGCGGGCATGTTATGCGGAGCCACCAATCCCAGACAGGCATCTACCAGTCCACCCCGTGGCCCCGTCACCTTGAACGCGGTCATTCGGCCTCCGGCGGCCTTGGTGAGAATGTCAGTAAAACCTTCGCCGCCGTCGGTCAGCGGGCAGAGATCCAATCGCCAGTCCCGGTGCTGCTGCCTTAGTGCACGAGCGGCAAGTTCGCATGCCTGCGGGGCGCTCAGCGAGCCTTTGAATTTGTCAAAAGCAATCAGGATGCGCACCCCGGCAAGATGCACGCCCTCCCAAAGGCTGCAAAGACTTAAGCGATGCCGCTCCTACTCAGCTGACATGGGGCAGCTCTTGGCGCCGCACCGGGGGCGGCTTTACTTCGACGAGCTTTCCTTCATGAGCTGGATCCAGTCGGCCGTACGCACGCGGACCCGGGGGAAGGAGACACACATCTTGTAGAGCTCCTCGAATTCACCGGCAAAATCGCGCGGCAGACGGTTGCGGCGAAGATACCAATCCTCAAAGTCCCGGACACTGTTGAGCGCCTTGATTTCGATGACGTTTTTCATGGCGTCGGGAAGCAGATCCAGCAGGTAGGTCTTCACGAGCTCCGCGCGCTCGGCATTGTCGCCCGTGACCTTCTCGCAGATGGCTTGGATATGAGCCGGCTTGATCGTGCGATATTTGGCCTGCAGATAGTTATTGATGCGGGAAACAGCGATGCCGGTAAGTTTATGCAACTGGACTTGATTGATGCCGTTTTTCTGCATTACCGCATCCAACAACCCGGGAAATAGTTTTTTGTTCATCTTGATAATACAGTAGCATGGTTCTGCGAATTTACCAGTTGCAAAATAGGTACCTTGGGAAGCAAGTTTGGCAACCGGCCGCGTTCCAATTCCCAAGGCAGCAGTCATTCTTTGGTTTGTCAATATTGTGGGCAGATCCCCGATTCTGGGAAGGAAATCCCGGAGATGTGACGCGCCCACCGCCGACGTCGCGTGATGCGGTCAACCAACCGGTACGAGGTCGATCACTAAGGGCAGGGTTTCTTTGCTGCACATGGGTTGCCGGGGGGTGCCTTACCTTACCGGCAACGACGTCTTCAACAGCAGGCGTTTGGGCTTGGCGTCGACAGGGGCGGCGCTGCCATCAGCGCACAGACTATGATCGGCCGCAGGTTTTTTTGCGCTGGCTGTTTCTCGATCATCCTGAGAAAAATGGAATTCACGGCCATTGGCTTGGATTTATTTGAGTAGTTAACCTTATCAAACATAGTTTAAAAACTCCTAGGTGGATGAATTATGCCTTTATCGTCTATATCCATAGGGCTATCAGCAGGCATAATAATACATTTTACGCTATACGTTGTGGTTGACCCAGACCGAAACCACAACAGGTAGTAGTTCCCTTCGGAGTTTGTGTAGCTCATGCCGCTTAGCGGCAGGCAAGTTCCTCCACATTTCTAATACCCATTTCCAACCATGGATAGCTCTGCTTTGCCCATTTCCCATCCCGCCAATGGACTGCAGGACTTCATCGCCATCTCCCGGTACGCCCGTTATTCGCCTGAACTCCGCCGCCGCGAGACTTGGGCTGAAGCTGTCAACCGTGTGCGTGATATGCACCTCGTGCATTACCCAGACACGTCCCTTGGCGATGCCGCGCTGGCGGCACTCTCTACCGGTGATGTCACGGGCGATGATCTCACACGCATCGGCCGGCTGGGCCGGTTGCACGAAGTCATCCGTTCCGCGTTCGCCTCGGTGGAGCGGCGGGAGGTGTTGCCCTCCATGCGCAGCCTGCAATTTGGCGGCGAGGCGATTCTCAACAAGCATGCGCGCATCTACAATTGCGCCTTCACCTACATCGATCGTCTCGATGCCTTTCGCGAGACCTTGTACCTGCTGCTGTGCGGCTGCGGCGTGGGTTTTTCCGTGCAGCGCCATCACGTGGATAAACTTCCGCCCCTGGCCCCGCTTCGATCCAACGCCCGTGTGACCACCTTTGTCGTGCCCGACACCATCGAGGGCTGGGCGGACGCCCTGCATCAGCTGATCGTGGCTGCGGTCGACGGCCGCCGGGTGATCTTTGATTATTCCGCCATCCGGCCCGCGGGCGCGCCCCTGCGCACCTCCGGAGGCAAGGCGCCCGGTCCGGAGCCGCTTTTTCATTCGCTGACTCGCATTGAGCACATCGTGCAACGTGCCGCCGGCCGTCGCCTGCATTCCATCGAGGCTTACGACATTCTCATGTGGGCCGCCAAGGCGGTGCTCTCGGGCGGGGTGCGCCGCTCGGCGACGATCTGCCTCTTTTCCGCCGATGATGAGGAGATGGCGGCAGCCAAGACGGGCAATTGGTTCCAGGACAATCCGCAGCGCACGGCGAGCAACAATTCCGCGGTTATTGTGCGCGCGCAGGCCACCCGCGCCCAGTTCGACAAGCTTTTCGAGGCGCAGAAGCAGTTTGGCGAACCGGGCTTCTATTTCGTGGAGGATCCCGAATACGGCGCCAATCCCTGCGTGGAGATCGGCCTGCATCCACGGCTCAAGGTCGATGCCGCGGCCATCGCCCGCTTGCGTGAACTCGGTTACGAGGGCGAGCTCCGCGAAGGCGACGTGCTCAGCGGCGTGCAGTTCTGCAACCTCACGACGGTTTCGGCCGCGGCTTCCGAGACCCCCGCCCGGTTCTACGAACTCTGCGCGCACGCCACGGTCATCGGCACGCTGCAGGCGGGCTACACCGGCTTCAATTATCTCTCCCCCGTCTCGCGCCTGATTACGGAGCGCGAGGCGCTGCTGGGCGTTTCGATCTGCGGCGTGCTCGACCGGCCCGACGTGCTGCTTGATCCGGAGGTGCTGCGCACCGGCGCGGCGGTCGTGAAGGCCGTCAATGCCGTCATGGCCCGCGCGCTGGGCATCAACCCTGCCGCCCGCACCACCTGCGTGAAACCCGAAGGCACGGCGAGCCTGCTGCTCGGCACCAGCAGCGGCCTGCACCCGCACCACGCCCTCCGCTACCTGCGCCGCGTGCAGACCAATGTCTATGATCCGATTTTTCAGCACTTCAAGCGGTGCAATCCCCACATGGTCGAACCGAGCGTCTACGACCCGAATGGCCGCACCGAGGTCATCACCTTCCCGGTTGAGGGACCGGCCTTCGGCATCTATCGCGACGACCTTTCGGCCGTGAAACACCTGGAGTATGTGCGGCTGGTGCAGCTGAGCTGGGTCCAGGCGGGCCGGCGCCACGAGAAATTCTCGCCCGGCCTCCACCACAACGTTTCGTGCACGATCTCCGTACGCGGCGACGAGTGGCCGGCCGTGGCCGGTTTCATCTGGGAAAACCGCCAGCATTTCACCGGCGTGGCGTTGCTGCAGGACCAGGGCGACAAGGCCTATGCGCAGGCGCCGCGCGAGGCGGTGGCCACCACCGAGGACATCTCGAAATGGAACACGCTCGCCTACCAGCCGGTGGATTACACCCTGCTGCGCGAGGAGGAGGACCTCACTGAACTTAAGCAGGTCGTCGCCTGCGCCGGCGGCGCCTGCGAGCTGGCGTAGCCCGGATGTTTCCTGCCGCGGCCTTTGGCCGCCGTTTCGACGGGCTCATCCCTCGGCAGGCTCGGGATGAGCCTGAGCCAAGTCGAAGGGTCAAGGCCCCGAGCAAAGTCGAGGGGGCAACCAAAGGGGAACCTGAGGTGATGGCCACAAACTCCGCCTTCGGCGCGAGCCCCGACAAAGTCGGCGGGAGGTGCACTCTGCTGGACAGCAAAACCTCTCCCTCTCCGGAGGGTAATCGCCGACGCGCCTCTAGGCGCGTCGGCGTCCCAGTGGTAACGAGCGAATCTTTCTTTTGTGGCTAAAAAGATCTTCGCGTCCTGCGACGAAGGGAACGGATAGTGGCACGGTCTTTTCCCGCGACTGCGCGCGGAAAAAGTGGCGCGCTGACGCGCGCAGCCGGGTGCGGACGTTCTCGTAATCTTGCTCGTTCTCTCGGCGGTGGCGGGGAGATCGATTACGATTAAGATCAAGAGAACGAGAACGATCCGTTGCGACAAACCGGTTGGTCTTTACGCCTCGATAATCAGACACGGTCTTCACCCTGCGATGCGCATCTGTCCTGTCGCGGTCGCCGCGGTGGCGGGTGTCGCAGGGATATGCGCGCTTGCCTCGGCGCCCAGCGCCGGCCGCAATGGCGGCATGTTGGCGACCAGCCAGGCAGGCTACGCCAAGCCTCTCGCCGGCGAACTTGCCGGCGCGGGGCTGGTCCCGCGTGAACAAGGGCCGGGATGGGTGCTTTGTGACGGTGGCTCCGGCCGGGAGCTTCCGGAACCCGCCTTTGCCTGGCTTCGGCTGCCGGCTCCCCGCGAATTTCGGGGCGCCCGGATCAACGCGCTTGGCCGGCAGATCGCGGACTACTTGGCCGACTCCCTGAGGGATGAACGCCTCGAAACCGTCTGGCCGTGCGTCTGGGGTGGAGCGGGTGAGATTGCCGGTCTGACGCGGCGCGTCACGGCGGTGCAGAAAACATTTCAGGATCTCCTGCGCCGGAAACTCTCGCGCGTCGCCCGGCTGGCCAGGACCGGGATGCCGTCGGGCCTCGGGCCGGTCCGAGGATTTTTTGTTTGCTTCACGGATTTTGATCGCGCGTTTGCCGCACGCGAGGCGGTGCTGGGGGGGCAGCGCCGCATGGCCGATGACGCGGCCGCCCCGTCGCGCTCTTACTTGAAAGTCGAGGAGGCCTATGGCGTGCTGGGGGCCGAACCACGACCGGGTGAAACGGTGGCGGATCTGGGCGCGGCGCCGGGCGGATGGAGTTACAGCGCCGCCAGACGCGGGGCGCGCGTGGTCGCGGTCGACAACGGCCCGCTCAAAGGCGGCGCACTTGGCCATCCCGGCATCGAGCACCGCCGGGAGGATGCATTCAGATTTCGGCCGGCGCCCGGCGAAACGTTCGACTGGCTTTTCTGCGATCTCGTCGCGGAGCCCCATCAGGTGCTGCGCCATCTGGTGGCGCCCTGGCTGGAGCGGCGCTGGTGCCGTCGTTTCATCATCAACCTCAAATTCGGCCGCGTCGACCCGCTGGGCCTGCTGCGCGAGTTACGGATGCCGGCCTCGCCCTTCGCGCTGAATGCCGCCGATTTCCGCATCCGGCATCTCTATCACGATCGCGAGGAGTTTACGGTGGTGGGCGGCCTCAGGCCGTAGTTGAATCATCCGGGTGAAAGCCAAGGAACTCACGATTTGCGGACTGGCGGCGGTGCGGGCGCTGTTTGCCCGGGATGCGCAAGCGATCGTCCGGCTGTACTTTGATGATGCGACCGGACGAAGGATCGGGATGATCTGCCGGGCCCTCGCCGCATCGCGGAAGGTGTATCGCTGCGTCGAACCGGCCGAACTGGGAAAAATTGCCGGCACGGTTCATCACGGCGGCATCGTGGCCGTGATCGCGGAGCGGCAGCTGCGGCCGCCGCGACCCGAGGAGGTGCGCCGGTGGGCCCGGGCGGGAGACGCGTTGCTGCTGCTCGACCGCATCGGCAACGCGCACAACCTCGGCGCCATCGTGCGCACGGCGGCGTTTTTTGGCGTGCCGCGCATCGTCATTCCCGATCATCCGCAGCAGGCGCGGCCGGGCGAGGCCACCTACCGCATCGCCGAGGGCGGTATGGAGCATGTGGAGATTTTCGCCGTAAAATCGCTGGCCGGGTTCATGCGCGACCTGCGGCCCTTTTACCTCGTCGTCGGGGCGACCGTGCACGGGACGGATCCGCTGGAACGGAGGGCGGAACGCAGTCCCCGGCATCGGCCGCCGGCCGCGGGCGCATCGCGTCCGATGGCGCTGGTGCTGGGCAACGAGGAGCGGGGTCTGGCGGCCGAGGTGGAGGCCGCCTGCGAGCGGCGGGTGAGGATCCCCGGCCGTGGCGCGATCGAATCGCTCAACGTTGCCGCCGCCGCTGCGATCCTCCTGCATCATTTCTTCGGTTCATTTCCGGAGCGCTGAAACCTGCGGAGCGGCTTGCACGGGAGGCCGGCAGGCGGTTCAATGGCTGATCATGATTTCCCTGCACGAAGGCCGCGGCGCGGAAGCGAGGAAGACCCGCCGGAGCAGGGTGCAGGCGCTGCATCTGACGGTAGCCGGCCTCCAGCCCCGCATCTGGCGGCGCCTGCTCGTGCGTGAAACCATGTGGCTGAGCCGGCTGCACGAGGTCATCCAGGTGCTGTTCGGCTGGTACGATTACCAGACGCATCTATTCCTCCTGGGGGACAAGCGCTACGGCAACCCGATGAACCACGACGATGTGGTGATCGAGGATGATCGCAATGTAACGCTGGTCGATGTGCGTTTTTCCGAGCATGGCCGTCTGACCTATGATTATCTCTTCGCCGAGGGCTGGCATGTGGATATCCGGGTGGAGAAAACCGCCGCGGCTGAGAAAGGCGTCGTCTATCCAAAGTGCGTGGCGGGTGAACGGGCCGGCCCGCCCGAGGATTGCGGCGGAGCCGGGGCCTACAAGGACATGCTCTATTGCCTCAAGCATCCCGAGACTGATCTCGGTCACGAATGGCGCGAATGGCTCGGCCCGGATTACGATCCGGAGCAATGTGACTTGGCGGCGATCAACAAGGCGTTGCGCCAGCTGGGCAAATAAGTCTCTGGATTGACCGGGGGGGCGGAGACCGGGAAGGACAAACGGAGCATCCTTCCGCGGAGAACCGCCTGTCGGGCCAGGCGGTCATTCAGGCCGGCTTCAAGACGTAGCGGGGTGCCTCGCTGACGGCAAACAGATCGCCGGGTGAGCCCCGGCGCACGCAGTGGCCGCGATTGAGCAGCAGCACATCGTCGCACAGAGCGACGATTTCGCCCGGATCATGACTGACGTAGAGCATGGGGATGCCGAATTCGTCACGGATGGTGAGCAGGTAGGGGATCACCCGCTCCTTCAACTCCACGTCCAAACCGGCCAGCGGTTCATCGAGCAGCAAGAGCCGCGGCGAGGCCAGCACGGCCCGGCCAAAGGCCACCCGCTGCCGTTCGCCGCCGGAGAGGGAGTCCACCCGGCGCTCCGCCAGAGCGGCGATGTCGAGCACTTCCACCACATGTTCGTAGGTGATCTCAGGATGTTGTTCCGTTCCGGTGCGGGCGTGGCTGTAGCACAGATTCTGCCGCACATTCAGGTGGGGAAACAACGCTCCATCCTGGGGTACATAGCCGATCTGGCGCCATTCCGCCGCGACGAAGACGCCATGGTTTGTGTCCGAAAGCACCGTGCCATCGAGGACAATCCGGCCGCCCGGGGGCCGCCGCAACCCGGCGATGACCTCCAGCAGCGAAGTCTTGCCGGAGCCGGATGCGCCAAAGATGCCGGTGATGCGCGCGCCGAGACGGGTGTCCACCTTGAGGGTGAAGGAGAGAAGCGAAAGCCTCAGCTGGGAGATTTCGAGGTTCACGGCGTCTTTTTGCGCAGGAGGACTTCGCTCAGCCAGAGCGCGCCGAAAGCCAGGGCGGCCGACAGCACCAGCAATCCCCACGCCTCATCCTCGCGGCTGAGCTGGACCAGATGATAGATGGAAAGAGAGAGCGTGGCGGTGCGGCCCGGAATGAAGCCGGCCACCATGATGGTGGCGCCGAATTCTCCCAAGGCGCGGGCGAAGGCCAGCACTGCGCCCGCCACCAGTCCGCGCACCGCCAGCGGCAGCGTGATTGTCCAGAACACCCGCCACGGTCCCGCACCCAGGGTGCGGGCCACCTGTTCCAGCCGGGGGTCCACGCCTTCGAAGGCAAGGCGGGCGGTGCGCACAAGCAGCGGAAAGGACATCACGGCCGTGGCGATCACAACCGCCCGCCAGGTGAAGACAAGGTCCACGCCGAAAATGGCTTCCATCCAGCGGCCGAGCAGACCACGCCGGCCCAACAGCTTCAGCAACACCAGGCCGGTGGCCACCGGTGGCATCACCAGCGGCAGGGCCACGAGGGTTTCCACGACGGTCTTTCCGGGCCAGTCCTTCCGGGCCAGCACCCAGCCGAGGGCAACTCCGGGCGGGAGGATAAGCAGGGTGCCAGTGGCGGCAACCCACGTGGTGAACCAAGCGACCTGCCAGACTTCAAAGGACACAGAAAAAGGGGTGAACCCGGTTTCAGGGTTCGGTGAGGAAACCGTACCGGACGAACACAGATTTGCCAGTCGGTGAGGTTAAAAGGGCAAAAAAGCGCGCGGCCGCCGCTGAATTCCTTGAGCCCTTGATCAAGGCGAGCGGATACGAGATGGGCGGACCTTTGACGGAAGGGATCTCCAAGGCGATGCGCACCTTGCGGGAGATAAGGGCATCAGTCCTGTAAACGATGCCCGCGTCCACGTTGCCGCTTTCCACCGCGGCCAGGACTGCCCGCACGTTTTCGACGGGCACGGTTTTGCCGGCGACCAGCTCCCAGAGGCCTTCCTGCTGGAGATATTTCCTGGCATAGATTCCGGCGGGCACGGTCTGTGGTTCGGCCACCGCCAGCCGGCGCACCAGGGATTGCGCGAGATCCCGCACCGACGTCAATTGCAGGGCACAGTCGACCGCGACCACGATGACCAGTGAATTGGAGAGCAGGCTGCAGCGTGTCGCCGGATCAATCAGGCCGGCTCTGGCCAGGTCATCCATCTTGGCCTCGTCGGCGGAAAAGAACAAATCGGCGGGCGCACCTCCCTTGATCTGGCGGGCGAGCGTGCTCGAGGCGCCGAGGTTGAGCCGGACGGTGTCGCCCGTGGCTTTCTCATGGAGGGTGGCAAGGTCGCGCAGCGCGTCGGAAAGGCTGGCGGCGGCAAAGACGTCAATCTCGGTGGCGGCCAGACGCGGCCAGCACAAGGCGCCGGCCAGCGCCAGACCGGCCAGCCTGGATCCGGGCAGAAGCCGTTTCATGCTGAAGAAGCGGGACACCGCACCGGGCAGCCTACGTGGAAACGGCCAGTGCCGCGAGCTTCTCGCGCAGATGGGTGCAGCGCTGCTTGGATTCACTGTTGCGCACGGCCATCATGTAGGCCGCCGGTTCCCCGACGAGGAACACCTTTTTCCGGCCGCGGGTGAGGGCGGTATAGAGAAGGTTGCGTTGCAGCATGATGAAATGGGCCTTGAGCAGCGGAATGACGACGGCCGGATACTCGCTGCCCTGGCTCTTGTGGATGCTGATGCAGTAGGCCAGGGCGACATCGCCGAAATCGCCGCGCTCGAAAGTATGGCGCTCGCCATCGAAGTCGGCTGTCAGGGCTCCGGCTGCGGGATCGACGGACACGACCGAGCCGATGTCGCCGTTGAACAGGCCCTTGTCATAGTTGTTGCGCAGCTGGATGAGCTTGTCGCCGGGACGGAACTCCCCCGCGGCGGTGCGCAGACCGCGGTGATGCGGGTTGAGCGCGGTTTGGAGCTGTTGGTTGAGATTGGCCACGCCGGCCACGCCCTTGTGCATGGGCGCGAGCACCTGCACGTCGTTGACCGGGTGGAGCCAGCGGTAATGTCGCGGGATGAACTCGGTGCAGAGCGCGAGGACCTTGCGCAGGCAGTCCTCGGCCGAGTCGGCGGCGATGAAGTGGAGATCGCTCCACGCCGGCATGTCCGCGAGCTCACGGGACACGGGCGGAGGCTGCGGGTCGCCGGCGTTGATGGCGTGCGCCGTGGTGACGATCAGGCTCTGGCCCTGCTGGCGGTAGATGACCGTGAGGCGTGTGACCGGGATGGGTGTGCCGCCTGCCCCGGGCCTGTCGAGCGGGTTGCGTTCGCCCGCGGCGATGAGATCCTTGAGCACGTTGCCGGCGCCAACTGACGGAAGCTGGTCGATGTCGCCCACCAGGAGTAGATGGGCGCGGGATGGCACGGCCGCCAGGAGTGCCGCGGCCAGGCGCGCGTCAAGCATCGAGGCTTCGTCGACAATGAGAAAATCGGTGGCCAGCGGGGCCGACTCGTTGACGGTGAAGCCGCCCTTGGCGGCGTCGAATTTCAACAGGCGGTGGATCGTCGAGGCAAAGCCGCCGGTGGTCTCGGCGAGCCGCTGGGCGGCGCGGCCGGTGGGGGCGGCGAGGTGCACGCGCACCCGCTTGGCCTTGAGGATGTCGACCAGGGCGCGCAGGATCGTGGTTTTTCCCGTGCCCGGCCCGCCGGTCAGGATGCTGAGCTTGTGGGTGAGCGCGTGGCGCACGGCGGCCGCCTGCAGTTCGTGAAACGTGAAGCCCGCGCGCCCCTGCGCCCAGGCCAGGGCGGCCGGCACCTTGATGGGCGGCAGACCCGACGCCACGCGCGTAATCCGCGTCGCGACGGCGGCAATCTTCTGCTCGGCATGGTCATTGCCGGGCAGTTGGAGGAAGGCGACGCCCGGCAGTGGATTTTCCACGCCGGCGGGTTGATGACGGACCAGCTCCTTCGACTGTACCAACGCCTCGATCCGGGCGGTGATCCGCTCGGCGGTGGTCTGGAGCAGCTCCGTCGCATGGTCGCGCAGGTCGGCCTCGCGGTAAGCGGTGTGGCCGTCCTCCTGCAGGGTCTCGAGCGCGTAGAGGATGCCGGCGTCGAGCCGGGGCGGCGCGTCGTTGGCGAAGCCGAGATTGATGGCAATGCGGTCGGCGGTCTTGAAGCCGATGCCCTCGATCTCGCGCGCCACCCGGTAAGGCTCGGCCAGCAGCACCTGCCGGGCCTGTCCGCCGTAGCGGTTCACGAGCTTGACGCACTGGGAGGTGGTGACGCCGTAGGTCTGGAGGAAGATGTGGATCTCGCGCAGCGCGCGCTGCTCGTCCCAGGCCTTCTTGATGGCGGCGGCGCGCTTGGGGCCGATGCCGGGCACGCGCCGCAGGCGCGCCGACTCCTCGCTGAGCACGCGGAAGGTGTCGGCCCCGAAGGCGTCGACAATCTTGTTCGCGTACACCTTGCCGATGCCGGGCACCAGGCCGCTCCCGAGGTATTTGCGGATCCCGTGAACGGACGACGGCAGCTCGGAGGTGAAGGTCTCGACTTTGAACTGGTCGCCGTGCTGGCTGTGGCGTGTCCACTGGCCGTGCAGGTGCAGCGTCTCGCCGCACTGCACTCCGGGCAGGGGGCCGACGATGGTCACCTTTTCATCGGTATCCTCGCGGCGGAATTCGGCGATGGTATAGTGGTTCTCCTCGTTGAGGAAAATGATGCGCTCGAGGACGCCGGCGAGCGACTCGGAGGATGAGGAAGCATTGACCACCGAAGAACACTGATAAGCGCCGATTAAGGAAGGGAAAGCGCGGAAAATCACCGCGCCTGCGGCGGCATCCGGCTGGATGCCCTGCGTTGCGGATGCATCCGCAACGAAAATACCTGACAGCCTCCGGAATCTGGCTTCATTGGACTATGCCCAGAAAAGAAAGGATCTGCGATGCCTATCTGCGCCCGATGTAACGGCAAAGGCATGATCGACTGCCCGCGGTGTGAAGGTCATGGCGTGATGGAGGACCGCCAGCTCGAATCCCCCATTCTTACCGGGGCCCCGGGGAGTTCGCCCCCATGTCCGGAATGCAAAGGCCGGGGGGTGATTGTCTGTCCCGACTGTGACGGATCCGGGGAGGTGGATGACAACGATGACTAAGCGGCGACCGCCTGCCGCCAAGCAGGAGACCGCATGTCAACTATTGGTTGACGTGTTGCCGGTAGTTTCACTGCGGTGGCCGCCAGCGGCGGCGGGAAGCTTGAGACCGAAGACCTCCCGAGCCAGTGAGGAGAGGTCGGGATAGATCTGTTTGGCGCCGGCGGCCCGCAGCGCTTCGGCGGAATGCGTGCCCGTCGTGACGAGGCAGCAGTGGAGGCCGCCTTTGCGCGCGGTCTCCGCGTCGAAGGGTGAATCGCCGACCAGGCAGGTGGTCGCGGCGCTGGCGCCGAGCGCGGCCAGTGCGTGGGCCGTGAGCCGGGGGTCGGGCTTGAGCCACGGCGTGTCGTGCGCCCCGAAAATGCCGCGAAACAGGGAGGCGATGCCGAGGTAATCGCACACCACCCGCGACGAGGTGCCCAGCTTGTTGGTGAGAACGGCCAGCGCGCAGCCGCGGTGGTGCAGGGTGCGCAGCAACGCGTCGGCCCCCGGCATCAGTTCCACTCCGTCCAGCATCGTGCGGTCCCAGTACTCCCGGTAGATTTTCAGCGCCCGGGGCAGGTCGGCCGCGCGCACGAAACGGCGCATGGCGTGCTCGAGGCCGCCGCCAATGGCCTGCCGGACCTGCTCGCGGGTGGGGGCGGGCAGGCCCAGTTGCGGCAGGGTGTGTGTATAACAGCGATGGATCGCCGGCAGGTGGTCAAGTAGCGTGCCATCAAGGTCGAACAATACCGTCCGGTAGCGCATGGTGCGGGAAGGAAGCCACGAAACACGCGAAAAAAGCCGCAGGACGCAAGGCTGGCGCACCATGCGCGCGCGGAGACCGGTGCGGGCGGATGTGGAAAAAATTCTGGTGATGTGGGGGCGAACGGGTGAAAGTGAAGGCGATGAGTGCGGTGCCCACCCAAGCTCGCGCCGATGCCACCCGTACCGGGGACAGTCTGGTGGTGCGCTTGGGCGGCGTCTGGCGCATCACCCGGCCGCTGCCAGCCTGGCCAAAGGTGCTGGCCCAGGCTGCCGACGGGGGGCCGGCGGACCGGCCGCGTGTGGTGCGGCTGGTCCTGGAAGAGGGGGAGCGGTGGGACAGCTCCCTGGTGCGGTTTATCTACGAGGTGCAGTGCTGGTGCCGCGCGGCGGATGCCGCCTGCGACCTCGCCGCCCTGCCGGAGTCGGTCCGCAGACTCGTCGAGCAGCTGGCCCGGGCGCAGGAGAAACACGTGCCGTCCGATCATGCGCAGAACTTCCTCACCGGCGTGGGACTGGCCGCGGCCGACCTGTGGCGGCAGACGCGCGATTTCGCCAATTTTGTCGGTGAGTGTACGCTGAGCGCCATCGGGCTGGTGAAACGGCCGGGGCGGTTTCGCTGGCACGATTGCTTTGCCGAGATGCAGCAGTGCGGGGCGATGGCCCTGCCCATCGTGAGTCTCATCAGCCTGCTGGTCGGCCTCATCATGGCCTACCAGGCGGCGGTGCAACTGCGGCAGTTCGGCGCCGACATCTTTGTGGCCGACCTGGTCGGCCTCGCGGTCGTGCGCGAGATGGGGCCGATGATGGCCGCCGTGGTGCTGGCCGGCCGCACGGGCGCCGCCTTCGCGGCCCAGATCGGCAACATGAAAACGGGCGAGGAGATCGACGCCCTCGAGACCCTCGGCATTCCGGCGGTGGATTTTCTCGTCATGCCCCGCCTGCTCGCCCTCACCCTGATGATGCCGCTGCTTGCGCTCTATGCCAACTGCCTCGGCATCCTCGGGGGCATGATCGTGTCGGCCAGCGTGCTGGAAATTCCGCCCAGCGCCTATTGGATCGAGTCGCAGACGATCATCGATCTTTCCGACGTGAGTTCCGGCCTCATCAAAAGCGTCGTCTTCGGCATCCTGGTGGCGGTGGCCGGCTGCCTGCGCGGGCTGCAATGCGAGCGCAGCGCGGCGGGCGTCGGCCGTGCGGCCACGTCGGCCGTGGTCACGGGCATCCTGCTCATCATCGTGGCCGACGCGGTGTTCGCGGTGCTGTTCAACGTCCTGGGCCTATGAGCACCGGCCGCGAACTCCCGCCCGTGCATCCCCCGGCCGCCGTCCCGGCGGTCGCGGTCGAGAATCTCGAATGCCGCTACGGCGACACGGTGGTGCTCAGCGGGATCACGTTCACGGTGCGCGAAGGCGAGCTGTTCTTTGTCATCGGCGGCAGCGGCTGCGGCAAAAGCACGCTTCTGCGCCATCTCATCGGGCTCATGCAGCCGGCGCTGGGCGTGGTGTCCTATTATGGCGAAAACTTCACCCGCGCCGACCTGGCGACGCGTCGCAGCCTGCTCAAAACCTTCGGCGTGCTTTACCAGAATTCCGCGCTCTGGAGTTCCATGACCCTGCGCGAAAACGTCGCCCTCCCCCTGGAGGAGTACACCACGCTCAACCGGCGCGAACGCGAGGAGATCGTGGCCCTCAAGCTCGCGCAGGTGGGACTGGCGGGGTTTGAGGACTATTTTCCCGCCGAGCTCAGCGGCGGCATGCGCAAGCGCGCCGGCCTCGCCCGGGCGCTGGCGCTCGATCCGCGCATCGTCTTTTTCGACGAACCGTCGGCCGGTCTCGACCCGGTCATCTCCCGGAAGCTCGATGAGCTCATCCGGCAGATCCGCGAAACACTGGGCACGACGATGGTCATCGTGTCGCACGAACTGGCGAGCATCTACGCGCTGGCCGACCGCGTGATCATGCTGGACCGCGACGCGCGGGGCATCATCGCCGAGGGCCGCCCGCGTGAGCTCGCCACGGCGGGCGGCGATCCGCGGGTGCGGGAATTTCTGACCCGCGGCGGGGAGGAGGTCAGGACGACATGAAGCAGGCAGGCCCCGCCACGACCGGCGGCGCTGCCCGGGCGCGACTTTGGGCGTTGCCACCGTCCCTTCCGTTTGTTCCCTCTAATTACTCGGTGCCGTGAAAACCAAGATCAGTCCCGCGGTGGTCGGCCTGTTTGTGCTCGGAGCCATGTTGCTCGGGCTCATCGCGCTGCTGGCCTTTGGCGGCGTGAACTTCTTCTCCAGGCCCCAGCGGTTTGTGGTCTATTTTGACGAGTCGATCCACGGTCTCGACCTCGGCTCGCCGGTGAAGCTGCGCGGCGTGCGGGTCGGCCGCGTGGTCGACCTCAACGTCCGCTACGACGCCGCGAGCAACAAGTCGGTGGTGGCGGTGGTCTGCGAGCTGAGCCGCAACATGATCATCGACGGACAGGGACAGGCCATCGATGTGTCCGACCGGGCCGCGCTGCAGACGCTGGTCGACCACGGCCTGCGCGCCCAGCTGGGCGTGATCGGCCTCGCCACCGGCCTGCTCTTCGTCGAACTCGATTTCTACGATCCCCACCAGTATCCGCCCGAAAACCGGCTCACCGACGACCGGCGTATCGTGATGCCCGCCGTGCCCTCGACAATCTCCGAGTATCAGGCCAGCCTGACGGAGATTCTCTCCGACCTGAAACGGGTGGATTTTGCCGGCCTGTCGCGCAACCTCAACGCGATGCTCACCACCGCCAACCAGAAGCTGCAGACCGTGGACACGGTGCGCCTGAGCGAGCGCTGGGCCAAGGCGGCCGAAGCGGTGGAAACGATGGCGGCAGACCCGGAAATCAAAAGGACTTTTGCCAATCTGAACGCCGCGACCACCGACTTGCGGGCGTTGATCGCCAAGCTCGATACGCAGGTACAGCCCACCAGCGACAAGCTGGCGCAGACGCTCGATGAAGCCCGCCAGGCGCTCGCGGCCTTCAACGCCGCCGCCACCAGCGCCCAGCGGTTTATCGCGGCGCAGGGTGGGCTGGGAGAGGAGGCAACCCGGACGCTTGAACAGCTGCGCGAGACGGCGGCCTCGGTCCAGCGTCTGGCCGACTTTCTCGAGCGCAATCCCAATGCGCTCATCACCGGCCGCAAACCGTCGGAGTGATCATGAATCATCAGGACCCGGAGGACACGGAGATGAAAGCGAAAGTCGAAGGAATAAGGTCGAAGACGGGGGACGCCGCATCCGGTTGCAAACGGCTGACGTCGGATATCCGTTCTCGGTTCTTCGATTTCCGCTCCTCGTTCTTCCAATTTCGACTTCCGGCTGCCGCTTGCTGTTTGCTGCTGGCGGCGTGTTCATTGCCTTTTCCTCAGGCGCAGTCCGACCCGACGCGCTATTATCTGTTGACCGCGACGGACATCCGGCTGGAGACGGAAACGGCCGGAGCGTTGAAACGCTGGGTGGTGGGCGTACGCGCGGTCGAGATGGCGGCCTACCTCCGTACCAGGTCGCTGGCCGTCCGCTCCCACACCAACGAAATCATGTTTCCGGACTTCGCCCGCTGGGGCGAGCCGCTCGACCAGGGCCTTGCCCGGGTGATCGCCGAGAACCTCCAGTCGGTGCAGAGCGTGGCCCGGGTTTCGACGCCGCCGTTCCGGGCCGATGAACAAAGGGATTTCGAAGTCCTCATCCGCGTCACCGCCTGCGAGGGCATGGCTGGCGGCGAAGTGCGGTTTGCCGCCACCTGGCGGATGCTGGCCCCGGGGGCGGTCCCGGGCACGGTGGCCGAGGGTAGTTACGCGGCGTCGGGATTGCGCTGGGACGGCCATGACCACGGGCAGCTGGCGGCGAAGCTGAGCGAGGCGCTGGCCGGGCTGAGTCGGGAGATCGTTGCGGCCCTGCCGCGCCAGCCAGCCGGTTGATGCAGTCCGGCACAGGATCTCAGGCCGGGAACGCGCAAGGTTGGATCAAACAGCACACCCGCCGGACGGCCAGAAAACGGGCGATCCGGAGATCGCCCGTTGAGGCTGGCCAGGCTTTACCCCGCGTTGGGTGGGGTGAGACGGGTCATTCCGCCGTCACATAGTCCACATAAATCGACGACGAGCCGCTGGCGTCTCCGGGAGCGACGAATGCCACGCCGATCTTCCGGACATAGTTCAGATTGGCGACGCCGGCCAGCGACATGCTCAAGGTCGTGGCGCCGCTCGAGTTGATGGAGAAGAACCCGCTGGAATACCAGGCCCAGCCGCTCCCCGTCTGGATGAAGATGAGGGCCACCACGCCGCTGCCCGGATTGCCCCAGGAGGCATGCTTGACGCGGGCCTTCAACTGCGAATAGCCGACCAGGCTGGTGTTGGCGGTCCGGCTCAGCCAATAGGTTTTGTCGGCGGCCGAGAAATTGACGTCCGCTTTCAGCGTATAGCCGCGGCTGACCCACCAATCATTCACCGACCACGGGCCGCCCGTGATGTTCGAGCCCGCCCAAGATTGGGTCGAGGGTCCTTCAAAGTCGTAGAGGATGGTCACCGGCTCGGTGATGCTCCCCAAGCTGATCTCGCCGCGGTTGACGACCCACGGATCGTTCATGAACGGCGAGGCGTTCACATTGCTCTGGGGGGACCAGCCGTCGTTCCAGGCATAGAAGAAGGTCGCCTTCCGGAATTTCTGCCAGAACGCGTTGGCCCATTTATAATAGTCAAAGCTGCCCTGGGTGTCGGGGCCGATCTCGGTGAACGCGAAGGTCTTGTTCAGGCCCACCATCGCATTATAGGCCGAGTTCAGGGTCACGCTCGTTCCCGGGTTGTCATCGTAAACATCGAGCCCGACCACATCGACATAGCTCGCCCCCGGATAAAAGGACGTCCAGCTTCCGGGACCGAAATCCGGCGCGTAAACCCAGATCAGGTTGTTGAGCCCCTTGGTGGTGGTGAAGTAGTTGTACATGTCGATCCAGACGTTCTTGAACGTCGTGGAGTTCTGGGCGCCCCACCAGAACCAGTCGCCATTCATCTCGTGGAACGGCCGCCACAGCACCGTCACCCCGGCGGATTGCAGGTCGGCCAGGCCCAGCGCCATCTTGTCGAGATACGTCCGCCAGCGGGCGCCGGTCTCCGTGGCCGGATTGAGCAGATCGGCGAAGTTCGCCAGATGGGTATTCAGGTTGCCGCCGTTGGCGTAACCCGGACTCGGACAATGGACGCTCACGGTCACCAGCCCGCCGTTGTTCCAGTACGTCTCGAGCGTGTCGTTGCACGTGTAGTCGATCAGGGTCGTCGGATCGTCGGCCGTCGCCCAGCCGGCGCCGTAGTCGGCGCCAAAAATGCCGGGATACTGCCCCGTGGCGGTGTACAAGGCATCCAACTGGGTCGTCGAAAACGTCCAGGCGGAGTACCCACCGAAGAAGCCGGAGGTCACCTTGTTGTCGAGCCGGTTGGGCAGATGCGCCAGCCAGTTCACCACGTCCCGCGTGGCCTGGGTTGCATTCGCATTGACCGGAGACACGGTGTGCGCGCTTGCAATCGTCGTCGCCCAAAAGGGCGCTAAAACAGCAAAGAGAACAGCTGCCCATTTCTTTGCCGGATTTCTGCTCGCGGGAGCACTTTCGCTATTCCTATTCATATACAACCAATCTCCATCTATTAATCTGAGTTACGTTGGAGCTAAAAATAACTTATAAAAATAAGTTATGAAGTATTCCCCGCGGTTTCTTGGGATAGAAATCGCCATTCAGCCGCTGGGGTGGTCCTTTGCATTCGGGGGGTAGGATCGGACCGTCGCTTACGGATGAAAACGGAGAGAAAAATAAATCTTGAGTCAAGTAAGGAACCAACATGGTGCCGACTTAATTACTGTCGCAAGTAGGGTATACACCCTAACTTATGGCTCTGGCGAATCCGACAAAGTTGCCGGGCATGAAGGGGAGAGTCGCGGCGTGCTCATGGTCCTCGCCTTTTTTGGAGGGAGCCTTGGTGAGGTCGGAGCATCGGGCGCATTGACATGCGCTTAATCGGATTCAGGCGCTCAGCTGGACGCGATTGGCGAACCGAGCCCTGAGACCGGGCATGCCATGCCGTGCGGCTCCGGCACCGCGGGTGCCGGCATACCAGCAAGGCACGTGCTTGGTTTTGGTATCAATCGAAATACCGCAAAAACCGTTCTCGATGCCGGGTTTCACCGCCGGGATTCGCAAACTGCGAATAGGCTGGGAAAATTATTCAGGGATTGCACCACCTCTGCCGGGCCCAATGATAGGCGCGGTCAAAACGCACCCATCATGCCGACATCCGCCCGCCGCCTGCAGCTGTTGATCTCGACGCTTGTTGTTGTGACCGGACTCGGGGTGGGCTGGTGGCAGGCGCAGCGGACTCGCTCCCGATTCCTGCGCGAGCAGCTCGACGTTACCCGGCGCTGCGCGGCCGCCTTCCATCCTGACGAGACGCTGGGCCTGACCGGCACACCCACCGACTTTGCCAATCCCGTTTATCCTTCAATCAAGGCCCGCCTCGCCCGGCTCCGGCAGGTCAACCCGCGGGTCCGGTCGGTCTGTCTCTTTCGTTACACGCCGGGGACGGGGAAGACGGTTCTCCTGGCCGACTCCGAACCGCCGGACTCACAGAAGATCTCCAACCCCGGCGACCGGTATGCCGGCAGCGGGCGCCCGCCAGGCTGGCAGGCGATTCTCCAGGGGCCTCTTCCCACCTTTGGCGGGCCGCAGGTCGAACCGTCAGGAACCTGGATCACCGGATATGCGCCCATTGGCGAGCCACCCCCGGCCGGGGACCTGGCCGGACCCCGGGAAATCCTGGCTCTCGAAATTGCGGCGGATCAGTGGCAGCGCGATCAGTGGGTGACCGGACTGCGGGCCGCGGTTTTTGCCTGGCTGCTGCTGGCCCTTCCCTTGGGCGGGTTCCTGATCTTTCGTCGCCTGCTCGAGCAGGGCCGCCTCATCCGCAAGCTTTCCCAGGCTGTCGAGCAGAGCCGATTGGCGGTCGTCACCACCGGCCTTGATCGCCGCATTGAATACGTCAATGCCGGCTTGTGCGTTATCACCGGCTGGCGGCGCGAAGATATCCTTGGGCAATCCCTTGGCATACTGGCCTCCAGCGAGACGGTCGACGGGCAGTTTGAAGAGATTTTCAATGCCGCCTGTGCCGGTCGCACCTGGCTCGGCGAGACTGTCAACCGCCGCCGGGACGGCAGCACCTATCCGGCGCGCGTTGTCGCCTCCCCGGTGTTCGACGAGGCGGGCCGCCTCACGTACGTCATCGTCGTCATCGAGGATGTCACCGAACGCAGGCAGGTCGAGGCGGCGCTCGTCTATGCCAAGGAGCGGGCCGAGGCCGGCGAACGCGCCAAGGGGCAGTTCCTCGCAATGATGGGTCATGAAATCCGCACCCCGCTCAACGGCATCATCGGGTTCACCAGCCTGCTGCTCGACACGCCTTTGACCGCCGAGCAGCGTGAATGCGTCCAGACCATCCGCAACAGCGGGGAGTCGCTGCTGCAGCTGACCAGCGACGTGCTTGATTACTCGAAAATCGATGCCGGCCGCCTGAGCCTGGAGCCGCAGCCGTGCACGCCGCTGGAGTGTGTGGAGGCCGCCTTCGAGTTGCTCGCGGCCCGCGCCGCCGAGAAGCGCCTCGAACTGCTGCACGCTGTTGCCGCGGACGTGCCGGCGGTGGTGCTGGCTGATGCGGGCCGCTTGCGCCAGGTGCTGTTCAACCTCGTCGGCAATGCCATCAAGTTCACTGTCGCTGGGGAAATCGAAGTGACGGTGCGGTCGGAACCGCCGCCGGAGGGCCGGCATCCGCCATCCCCGCCGCCGGGATCTGCGCCGGACCGGCCGCGGCTGCTGACCTTCGCCGTGCGCGACACGGGTATCGGCGTTGCGCCCGAGAATCAGGGGAAGCTTTTCAAGCCCTTCAGCCAGATTGATTCTTCCTCCACCCGGAAATACGGCGGGGCGGGTCTCGGCCTCGCGATCAGTCAGAGCCTGGTGCAGATGATGGGGGGCGAGATTTCCGTCGTGAGCGAGGTTGGCCGGGGCACCACGTTTACTTTCACGATCACCGCTGGCGAGATGCCGGCCGAAACCGGGTCTGCGCCGGCACCGGATGCATCGGCGTTCCAGGGTCGCACCCTCGCCGTGGCCGGCGGCTCGGTTCCGTTGCGTGGCGAACTGATCCGGCTGGTGGAGTCATGGGGGGCGCGCACGCTCGTCTGTCAGCGGGAGCAGCTGGCCGCCGAGCAGTGGGATCTGGCCATCATCGATCTCGCCGCCGCCGAGGCCGAAGCCTGGCGGCAGGTGCTGCAGCAGCGGCCGGAACTGCCATCGCGCCCCTTGGTGGCATTGATTCCGGTCGATTTTCCCGCGGAGGAGCGCGACGCCTTGCGCGGATACTTCCGGGCCATGGTGCGCAAGCCGGCCCGGCATGGGACCCTGCGGGCCCTGCTGGTCGCCAGCCTCCAGCCGGTGGTCTCCCCCCTGCCGGCCCCCGGTCCCCGGTCCGCCGGCGGGCTCGATCTGCGCGTGCTGCTGGTGGAAGATAATCCCGTCAATCAGCGGCTCACCCAGAAGATTCTCGAGAATCTCGGCTGTCACTGGGATCTCGCGGAAGACGGCCGCCTGGCGCTGACACGGCTGGACCGCGGCACTTATGATCTGGTGCTGCTTGATCTGCACCTGCCCGAAGTCGACGGTTTCGCCGTCATCGAGCAAATCCGGCGGGGCAAGGCCGGCTTGCGCAATCAGGGCATCTGGATCATCGCCCTGGCGGCTGATGCCCAGGAGTCGCAGCGCCTGCGGATCATGACCGGCGGGGTCAACGACTGCCTGGCCCGGCCCTTCAAGCCGGCCGATCTCGAGACCGCTCTGCGTCGAAGCTTGGGCTATGTGTCCTCACCCCGGTAAAGCGACGCCCCGGGCCGGGCCAGGTGTTTGACCGAGCGGAGACCCTTTCGTCGCGGCGCCGGCTCCGGCCGGCGGCCAATTTGGTTCGCCGGGGCTTCCGAAGCCGGCGTAGTCTGCATGGCTTACCGTCATGCCGCCACCGCCATCCGCCCCCTGCCATTCTGCTGGCCCGCAGAACGCCGTGCTGATGCTCGTGCTGGCCAACGTCTATTGGGGTCTGAGCTTCCCGCTCATCAAGGCGATCGCCTTCGAACACCAGCAGCTGCTGCCGGGCAGCGGCAGCTGGTTCATCACGGCCTGCATGCTGGCGCCGCGCTTCATCCTGGGGGCGGCGCTGCTGGCGCTATGGCGCCACGGCGCGTTGCGCGGGATGACGGCGCGCGAAATCCGGCAGGGGACGGGCCTGGCGCTGTTCGCGGCCCTGGGCATGGCCTTTCAAAACGACGGGCTCCAATACACTTCGGCGTCGACCTCGGCGTTCCTCACCCAGCTTTACGTCATCATGATCCCGTTGTGGCTGGCGCTGCGCCGCCGGCGGCTGCCGCCGGCGGCGGTCTGGGCGGGCTGCGCGCTGGTGCTGGCCGGCGTGGCGGTGCTCGCGCGGTTCGACTGGCGCGGGCTGCGGTTCGGCCGCGGCGAGGTGGAGACCCTGGTGAGTTCCCTGTTTTTCACGGGGCAGATTCTGCTGCTGGAACGGGCCGACTACGCCGGCAACCGGCCGATCCCCGTGACGTTCGTGCTGTTCGTGGTGGAAGCCGCGATTTCCATCGTGCTGGTCGGCGTGACCGCGCCGCGCTGGGCGGACGTGCCGGTGCTCTTCACCTCGGCGCCCTGGCTGGGCTTTACGCTGGCGCTGACACTCTTCTGCACCGTGGGTGCGTTCACCCTCATGAACACCTGGCAGCCGCGGATCCCGGCGACGGAAGCCGGCCTGATCTACTGCCTTGAGCCGCTGTTTGCCTCGTGCATGGCGCTTTTCCTGCCCGGCCTGTTTTCCCTCTGGGCGGGCTTCAACTATCCCAACGAAACCCTCACACCGCACCTGCTGGCCGGCGGCGGACTCATCACCCTGGCGAACGTGCTCATCCAGCTGAAGCCGCTGCCACCACCGCCGCCCGGCAGGCGCGCGTGACGTCGCGCCGGTCTCTCCCGGCGATGGCGACCGGCGCAGGCCCGGTCAACCATTGGTTGACATGTTGGACGCCAAGATTGGGAGGGGATTGCGCCGGTGAGCGCGGATTGGACCCCGTCATTCGGCAAACCGGCCCGTGCGCAGAAAGGCGAGCACCTGCGCCACGACGGCCTTGCGCCAGAGCATGCCCGTGTGCGAGTGCGGCACGACCAGAAAGCCGTGGGCGCCGGGGAGGCGGGCGGAGTCCACGCTCACCGCGCCGTCGTTGGCCCCGGCGAGCCAGCGGGAGAAAACCGGATTGATGCTCGCGTTGCCGACGATGATACCGACCTCGTAATCGGGCGGGACCAGCCCCGGCGCTCTGCTGGACAGCAGCGCGTCGGGGGTCGCGGTGCCAAGGCGCGAGAGATTCGGGCCCAGCAGCCAGCGGCACAGCGCGAAGCGGCTGAGCCGGTCGGCCACCGGGGTACCGGCGTTGGGCGGCGCCAGCAGCACGACGCGTCCGAGGTTGGCCGGATGATGCTCCTGCAGGTGGAGCCGGACGATGATTCCGCCCATCGAGTGGGCCACGAAATGCAGGCGCGGCGCCGCCTCCACGCCGCGGGCATGCAGTTGGGCCGGCAAATAGTCCAGGGCCAGTCGTTCCAGGGTGAACGCGCGTGAAGGATAGGGCAGGTTGGCCACGCGATAGCCGGCGATGCCGAGCGCCCGGGCGACCCGGTGCAGCTCGAGCGCGGGCATCGCGATCCCGTGCAACAGGACGACGACCTCGGCAACGGATGAGGGTGGGCCCGGCATGAACGCGTGGTGCCCGGCGAGGTCAGACCGCCGCCGGGAACGGGCGGAGACCGTGCAGCGTGCGCAGGGTGACGGCGGTGAGGACGATGATCCCGCCGAGCAGCGAAAACGGCCCCGGCCGCTCGCCGAGCAGCAGCAGCACCCACACAGGATTGAGAATGGGCTCGATCACGGGGATGAGCACGGCCTCCAGCGCCGTCACGTGGCGGATGGCGCGGGCGTAAAGCAGATAGGAGAGCCCGAGCTGGACGACGCCGAGCAACCCGAGCGCGATCCAGCTGCCGGCGTCCGGCAGGAGGCCGCTTTTGAGCATGAAAGGCAGGCCGACCACGCCGGCGATCAGATTGCCGAGGAAAATCGACTCCACCGCCGAGGCGTCCTTCTGCTTGCGCAGGAGCAACGTCATCGCCGCGAACGCGACACCGCTGGCCAGGGCGAGCAGGTTGCCCGCGAAGCCCGCCAGCTGTAGGTCGTCGCAGAAAAACAGCGCCATGCCGCCGAACACCACCGCGATGGTGAGCCAGTCGGTGCGCGTCGCCCGCTCGCCGAGAAACCACGCGCCGAAGAGCGCGACCCACACCGGCGCGGTATATTGGAGCAGAACGGCATTGGCCGCGGTGGTGAGCTTGTTGGCCGTGACGAAGAGGATGGTCGTGCCCGCGTAGGCCAGGGCGCCGCCAAGCTGGGGCGCCGACCAGGTGAACCGGAAGCGGGGAGCAAACGCGGCCAGGAACGCCGCCGCGATCAGGCCGCGCCCGCCCGCCACCGCCAGCGGAGGCCAGGCGACCGACTTGATCAGCAGGCCGCCGATACTCCAGCAGAGGGCGGTAGCGGCCATCAGGCCAACGGCGCGCGCGTGCACCGGGTTTTTCATGGCTCGCAGGATGGCCGGGATATCCGCCCCGGCGCACGAAAAAACCGCCGGCGGGTGGCACAGTCGGCCCCGTGGGGCGGCGGAACAGTGGGGGGAGAGGGGGGGGACTACGGCCGCGCGCACCGGGCAGAATGCGCCGGACTGCCGGCCCCGGCGTGCTGCTTGCATCCGGCCGGACCAGGCATAATTTTACCGCGACCCTTTTTTCACGATCCATGACCTGCAGAATCACCAGCCTCCTCCTGATCATGCTTCTGAGCCTTGCCGCGGCGAGGGCCGAGCCGGTTTCCCGGCGCGAGGTGCTCGCCGCGATCGCCGTGCTGGAGGGGGATGTCACGAGTGCCGCGGCCCCCCAGGCGGCGGTAACCGTCACGCGTTTCGGGAAGGAAAGCGACGCGGTGCTGATCATCCTGGGGCCGGAGACGCTGCCATGGATGCAGGAGGAGACCGCCGGAGCCGGGGCCACGGTCCGCGCGATGCTGATGGCGGTCTACTTTGCCGGGGACATCAAATCGCAGCTTGAGCGAAACCGCGCGGAGGACGATCCCTACCGCGGCTGGCTGGCCGTCATCAAGGCCTACCGTCAGATGCGCCGGCAGCAGCCCAAGCTCGTGATTCCCGAGGTTGAGGAGCTGATCGAGAAGGAGGAGACCGGCAGGCTTCGGCAGGAGGCAGAGAATCTGCGCCGGCAGCAAGATCCGGAGGAGCCGCGTCCGACCAACATGGCCTGACGTCCGGTCTGTCGGGCGAAGCGGATCCAGCCGCTGCCGCATATCGGCCAACGGTAGACTTGCGCGAGAAGCGCAAGCGGTGCTTAAATCACGCGTCCTGCGCGGCACGTCGAGCGCAGCGCCGGCTGTTCTGCGCCGACGGGCCGGGCATGCAACTCATGATCTCCCGATCAACGTCTCCACCCATCCCCCGGCTGACTCGACGAACCGTGGGGATCACCGCGGCGGCCCTGCTGGCGCTTTATCTGGTCCTGACGCTCACCGCTTCCACCCGGAAGGGACTGTCGTTCGACGAAGGCGAGCAACTCGCGATCGGATACAATATCTGGCTGCGGCGCGATTTTCGCATGGAGGGGGCCAACGGCGACCTGGTGAAGCGCTGGGCGGCGCTGCCGCTGTTGATCTCCCGTCCGGCTTTCCCCGGCACCGACAGTCCCGATTGGCGCAACGGCGAACCTTATGTGCTCGGGTTTCGTTTCTTTTTCCAGAGCGGCAACCGGCCCGAGGCCCTGCTGCTGCAGGGGCGCATCATGATGGCGCTGTTGGGCATTGCCACCGGGCTGCTGGTATTTCTTTGTTCCCGGGAGATTTTCGGCGACATCGGCGGACTGGTTTCGCTGGGGCTTTTTACATTCAGCCCGCACATGCTGGCGTTTGGGGCGAACATCTCCACGATGATGTCGGTCAGTCTGACCCTGCTGGGTTCGACGTGGTGCATCTGGCGCCTGCTTCATCGCATTACGTGGGGCTGGCTGCTTGGGAGCCTGGTGTTTTTCGGGTTGCTGCTGCTTTCCAAGCTGACGGCCTTGGTCATCTTGCCGGTCACGGCGGTGTTGCTTGCGGTCAAGCTGCTTTCCGGCCGACCGCTGGCGTGGGATCTGGGTGCGCATCGGATCTTTGCATCGCGCGCCGCCCAGATCGGAATTTTTGCCGGACTGATCGCGTTTCACGCCCTCTTCGGCTGGGGATCCATCTGGGCGGGTTATGGCTTCCGGTACGCCGCCAGCCCCGATCCCGCCGATCCGGGTATTGCTTTCCGACGGCAACCGCATCGTCTCCCGGCTGACCCGTCCCTCCTGGCGTTTTTGGCTTGGTCCCACCGCATGCACGTGTTGCCGGAGGGATACCTCCACGGAGTCGAATGGCTTTTGACCGCCGAGGACGATGATCGGGAGGCATTCATGAACGGCCGGTGGACGGTGGGCGGCTGGCGCCTCTTTTTCCCTTACTCGATGTGGGTGAAGACCACGCCGGTCCTGCCCTCCCTGCTCGTGATGGGACTCGGCGGCTGGTGGTGGTGCCGCTGGCGGAGGGAGACCCAGCGGCGAGCAATTCCCGACGGCCCTGCGGCGGATACCGTGCCTTCGTTTTATGGAGCCATTCCCTTTGTGACGCTTATCCTCGTCTATTTCGGCGTGGCCGTGCTGCAGGATCTCAACATCGGACATCGCCACATTCTTCCGATTTATCCGGCGCTCTATATTCTGGCCGGCGCGGTGGGATTCCTGTGGACCTGCCGGGCGGCCTGGGGTCGGGCGGTCGTTCTGCTCCTGCTGTGGTGGCTTCCATTCGATGCGCTGGCGATCTATCCGCATTACCTGGCCTACTTCAATCCCCTGGCCGGCGGACCGGCGCAAGGCTACCGGCACCTCGTCGACAGTTCACTCGACTGGGGCATGGATCTGCCCGGCCTCAAGCGCTGGTTGGTCAAACATAACCCGGGGGACCGGACGCCGGTGTTTCTCGCGTATTTCGGCACCGACAGTCCGGATTACCACCAGATCGAGTGTCATCGCCTGCCCGGTTTTTTCTTCAACTGGCGCGAGCGCGAGGCCTATCCGCTGACACCGGGCATCTACGCGATCAGCGCCACCCTGCTGCAGAGCGTTTACACGCGAACGTTCGGACCCTGGAACCGGGTCTATGAACGGATCTATCAGCACAGCCGGCAGAACATCGAGCTGCTCGACCGGACGGCGGCCGACCCGCAGCAACGCGCCGCCCTCCTGGGAAAATATTCGCCGAGCTTCTGGGAACGCGAATACGTCATCTATGAACGATTCCGTTTTGGCCGGCTCTGCGCCTGGCTGCGCCACGCCCGGCCGCCGGACGACGACGTCGGGTATGCGATCCTGATTTGGAGACTGGGCAAGGCGGACTTGCACGCCGCCCTCCTGGGCCCTCCGGCGGAATTGGAGGATGCGCCGATCTTGGGCCAGGAAAAGGCCTCCGACGGCGCCCAGCCCTGACGGTCGATCTTCACCCCAGCGCCGGGTTTGACCGGCCGATACCAGCTAATCCTTCGATGTCGCCCGGGCCAGGCCGTCGAGGACGATGTCGGGGGTGAGCAGTTCGGGCAGGATGAGGGGGTCGGGGCGGCCGGGGGCGTAGATCAGGTCCAGGGGGACGGCGCTGCGGTGGAAGGCAGCGAGCGCCTCGGTGATCAGGGGATCGCGGCTGGTCCAGTCGGCGCGCAAGAGCACCACGCCATGCTGGCGCAGCGCCGCGCGCACCTTCGCCGACGAGAAGACCACGGCCTTGTTGCTCTGGCAGGTGGCGCACCAGCGCGCCGTGAAGTCGACGTAGAGCGTCTTGCCCTCCGCCCGCCGCCGGGCGACCGTTTCGGGACTCCACTTTTCCCAGACGATCTCCGATGACGGCTTGACCGGATAGCCCACCAGCACGCCGGCCGCCAGCAGCACCGCGGCAAACGCCTGGCCGAAGCGCCGCCGGCCGGCCGAACCGCCATGCTGCGTCCAGCGGCCGTAGGCCCAGACGGCCATGGCCACGAACACGAGGCCGAAAAGCACCTTGAGCAGGCCCGTGTCGGGGGTCTGCCCGGCCAGCACCCAGACGAGGGAGCCCACCGTGGCATAAAGGGGGAAGGCCATGAGCTGCTTGAAGGTCTCCATCCACGCTCCGGGCCGCGGGAGCAGCTTCACCGCGGCGGGGAAGGCCGACAGCAGCAGGTAGGGCACGGACAGGCCGAGGGCGATGGCCGTGAACACGCTGATCGAGGCCACGGGCGACAAGGTCAGCGCCGCGCCCAGCGCGGGCGCCAGAAACGGCGCCGAACAGGGCGTGGCCACGACCGTGGCGAGCACGCTGGTGAAGAACGAGCCGGCGTAGCCGGACTTCATCTGCAGCCCGGCGCCGACGCCGGTGGCCGCCAGGCCGAACTCAAACAAGCCGCTCAGGTTCAGGGCAAAGACCAGCAGCAGCACTGCCAGCGCGAAGACGAAACCCGGCTCCTGCAATTGGAAGCCCCAGCCCAGCTCCCGTCCGCCCGCCCGCAGCGCGATCAACGCGCCGGCCAGCACCCAGAACGAGGCCAGCACCCCGAGCGCGAACACCAGGCCGTGCAGGGTGACCTTGCGCCGGTCGGCGCCGGCCTGGTGGACAAAGCCGAGGATCTTGATCCCGAGCACCGGAAAGACGCACGGCATGAGGTTGAGGATCAGCCCGCCGAGCAAGGCGAGCGCCAGGGTGCCGGGAAAACTGTCCCCACCTCCGCCTGCCATCTTGGAACTTGGCCCTTGGAACTTGGAACCTTGCACCGCGTCCGCGGTGCCCAGCGGCACCTCCACCTGGAGGCCGGGAACTGCACCTTGGTCCAGCGCCAGGACGCCGCGCAGACGCGCGGCGTCCTTCGGCCCGTCGCTGTCGATGGGCAGCTCGAACACGAACGCGCCGTCGGCGCTCATGCGCCCGGGCTGCGGCTGGTCGTAGGCGATGAGATTGTCGTCGGCAAAGAAGTGAAAATCCGCCGGGGTGAGTGCCATTCCGGCCGGCGGGTGCACGGTGAGCGTCACCGTCCCACCGGCCCTCGCGGCGGCGAGCCGCCAGCCCTCGGGGGCGCGGGGCAGCAGCCCACGGGCGGGCGAGAGTTTTTCACCCCACTGCGGATGCGGCGCGGGCGGCCCGGCCTCGACCGGCAGGGTGAGGGCGAGCGCGGCTTCCCCGGGCATGCATACATCCCGGCACATCAGCCAGGCGACGGCGGCCTGGAGGGTGACGCTGGTGCCCGGCCGCAGATCGGCCGGCGGGGTGAGCGTGACCAGCAGGAACACCTCGCCGTCGTACCCGTGGCCGATGATTTTGCCGCTGGCATCCTGCAGCACGTGCGGCACCGGCCAGCGGATCTCCCCGGCCTGCCAGCCGGGCGGCAACGCCCATTGGATTGAGGTGGGATAGCCCGTGCCGGGGTTGAGCCAGTAGGTGTGCCAGTGCGGATCGTGCACGAGGCGCACGGCGACCTCGAAAGCATGGCCCGGCTGCACGCTGCCCACCGCCGGGACCAGCTCCGCCTCCACCGCCCCCTGCCGCACCGACTGGGCGTGGGCGGCCGACAGCAGGACAAAGGCACAAAGCGGCCCCAGAGAGCGGCGCAGGGATTTCATGAGGGTGAGGCTAGCGACGATTGTCAGAGGCGCAATCCGTGAAGGTTCTTCCCGAAAACGCCGGCCGCAGCCCTGGAATCGTAACAATTCCGATGGCAACGCGTGGGATCAAACCTTCGCCCGCGGCAGACAGCCCTGAATCGTTACGACGATTGGGCTGGCGGTTGTTGTAGCCGGGGTCGCCGACCCCGGATGACCGGCCTCACCGGGGCGGCTACAGCGATTCATCCTCCGCCAAGGCCAGGAAGGCCGGGCCGCAAGTATGCCTGGCCAGCCCCGCCGCCGCGGCGCGGGCCAGCCGAACATGAGTCCGCACCGACCACCACGACAACCGCAGGAGGCCTGGACCCGCTTGTTTTGCGTCCAGGAGACGGGTAGAATGCGGACTCGATGAACTGGCGCAGGCTTTTGCCCTGGCTGATCGGACTGGCGGTGTTCGCTGCGCTGCTGGCGTGGCGTTTACATGACCGCCGGCGTCACGCTGGGCCGGTTGATCTCACCCGGCATGACGGCCAGACCATCGATTTTTCCAGCGGCCGGCCGGTGGTGAAGGATACCCCTGGCGACCGGGCTGCCACCGAGAAGGCCGTCCAGGAAATGGAGGAGGCGGTAAAGGATATAACCTTCAATCCCTCACCACCGAAGGCGGCGGAGCAGAAACCGGCGGAACCACCGAAGAACTGATTGCCGGCGTGCAGCTTATTTGGCGCTCAGCGTCATGTCCTCCATGAGCGCCAGGGCGGTGGCCTCGGCGATGTCGTTCACGTCGAAGATGCGCACCAAACGCGCGGCCTGGGGTTTCCGGCCCAGCACGTCGCCGGCACTGGCCTGGGCCAGGATGGCGGCGTCCTTCAGCCGGATGGCCGTGGCCTGGATGTCGGGCACGGTGTAGGTCTTGTCGCCGGAGATTTCGGCCACCGTGAGCGGGCGCGAGGAAACGAGGACCTCGACGACCACCTCGGCGATCTTTTCGAGGGCCTCGCGATCCTTGCGGGCCTCGTCATTGGCGGCGGCCGTGAAATGATCGAGCGGCCGGTCGGCGATGAGCGCGACGGCGGTGGCCTGGTCGGCGAGGGTCGCGCCGGCGACGCGCAGCGGGCGGCCGAAGAGGCGCTCGATGTCGCGCACCGTCTGCCGGTCGGCGAGCGCGGGCCGGGCGGTGTCGCCGGCGGTGTAGGTGTTCTGGGCGGAGACGTATTCGGAATTGGTTTCGGTGCCGCCCTGGCCGGCCGGCTCCTGGCCCGCGCCGTTGCGGCGGGGCTGGTCGTTTTCCGTCACCGTGCGCGTGGCTTCGGTGTGCTCGGTCCGGCCCGCCAGCTTGAAGCCGCCGACCGGATCGACGAGTTCACGATTGACGTAGATGAGCAGGCGGGGATTGCCGAGTTTCGCGTAGGCGTCCTTGAACTTGTCGATGATGGCGCGGGCCTGCTCGGGCGCGATGAGCGTGGCGGAGGGAGCATAGAGCTTCTGCTCCTCGGCGGCCGGGGCGGGGGCGGCGGGAGGCGCGTCCACCCGCGAGACCGGGGGCGGCTCCGGCGGCGGAGTATCATCCGCGGCCGCAAAGGCAACCGGCAGCAGGCAGAGCGAGGAGAGGAGAAAAAGGCGGGTTTTCATGGTGGGCTTCATGGACGGCCGCTTCGCGGGAGGCTGGGCAGTATGCAAGATGACATGCCGGAAGGCGGGCGCGTTCCCTCATCGTGCTTCGCGGACGCGGATGGTGTATTTGCGGGCCAGGTTGTTCAGCGAGGTGAACCTGACGGCCTCGGTCGAATTTTCCGCGAGGATCAGGTTCCGGAACGGAGTCTCGTCACCGGCCGAGAAGCCCTGCTCGTTCTTGAAGACGCAGTTGATCTGGACCTGGATGCGGCGGTGCTCGCGGTTCTTCACGTTGGCCACGACCTCGAGGCGGCCGTCGGACAGGATCCGCTCCTGCAGGCCGGTGCAGGTGACGGAGACCTGGGCGGCTTGATCGAGCAGCACGAATTTGTCCGTGTTCTCGATGGTGTATTTCGTGGTGTCCAAGGGTTCATAGGGCCCCGGGGTCCGGCAGCCCGCGAGAAGCATGGCGGCCAGCGCGAGGAGGAAGAGCGAATTACGGCGGTGTTTCATAAGGCAGAAGGGTGAGGGGCGGTCATTGCGACAACTGGCTCAGAAAAACCACGGTGTCGGTGCTTGGATCGGCGACGGTGATGGTCACGTGCCGGGTGAATTCGGGCAGGATGGCGCCTTGGGCGCTGAAGAACTCGAGGCGGGCTTCATGGGAGCCGGCGGGCAGGCGCAGAGCGGCGAAGCTGAGGTACTGCGGCAGGTTGTCCCACGTGCGGGTGTCGGCGCGGGGATTGGCGGCGGCGGAGAGCACCTTGCTGAGCACCCCGGCGACGGCCATGGCCGTCGCGGCTTTGTCCTGTTTCGGGCCATTGGCGTGTGCAATGGCGGCGCCGGCGAAGGCCAGGTCCCCGATCGCATCGGTGGCACCCTTGAACACGGCCTTGTTCCGGAGGATGTAGTCCATCACCCGGCCGCCGCGCGTGGTGGCCTGAAAGTTGAGATCATCGTAGGGCGGCAGCGCCACCTTGCGCCCGTCGACGCTGAGGACGGCGGAATGGGCGCGCGAGGGCCTTGTTTCAAATCGGAGCTGCTCGCCGTAGGCGCCCGTGGCATATTTGAGCGGTCCGTGACCGTACTCGGCGAAACAGAGCACGTTGGCGCCGCGGTCATAAGGCGGCAGTGGCAGCCGGCTGTTGGTCCGGGCGCGGGCCAAGGCATCGGCGCCGTCGCCACCCAGTCGGGCGGTGGCGAGGCCGTCGAGATAATCGAGCAGCACATAGTCGCTGTTGTACTGCTGCGCCAGCAGGTCGGCGTCGTTGAGGGCCGCGCTGCGGAAACAGGCGCGGGCGTTGTCGGGCTCGCCGTCGCGCCAGTACAGGATGCCGCGATAGTAATAGGCCATCACGCGCTCGTAAGGCTCGCCGACAAAGACTTTCTCCGCTTCGCCGGTGAAATAGCCGCGGGCCCGCTGCGCGGCCTCGTTGGGGCCGGCCAGTTGGCCGCCCAGTGTGGTGATGACGTCGTCGAGCTGATGCCTCGCCTCGTCAAAACGGCCGCGGCGCAGGGCTTCGGCGGCGATGCGATCCTCCCACAGCACGCGGTCCTTCGGATCGGCGGCCGCCAGACGGGCCTGATCGTCGGTCAGGGGGTCGCCGGTATAATAAACCGGCGCCCGCTCCGCCACGGAGGTGGCGCATCCGGTGAGATAGTGGAAGGAGGCAAGCATGAGGACGAGGACGGCGATCGCCGCGGGAGCCGGCTTTAAGGGATGAGCGGCGTTGCCTTCATGGCGGGAAGGGCCCATGGCAGAGCGGACGGAATCACGGATGGCGGAGCGCAGGGGGAGGGGATTTCAACGATAGGCGGCGTCTTCCAGCCCCTGCTTCTTGATCTCCGCCGAGCTTTCCCAGACAATCGCGCTGGTGCGGGCATCGGTGAGGTGAAAGGTGTAGAGGATGTAGTCGCTGACCCCGGCGGAGGTCTTGGTGGTCATGCCCTGCAGCTCACCGGTGAGGAAGTAGTCGGCGCCGCGGAACTCGACGACGTTCGGGTCGGAGCTGGCGGTGACCTGGCCGGTCTGCTTGAGCTCACGCTCGCGCTCCAGCGTCTTCATCATGGCGCGGTCGAGGAAGCTCACCCTGCCCGTCGCCTTTTCGTTCAGCTGCGTGCGGATGCGGGTGAGGAAGATCTCCTTGTTGATCGGGAAACGCGTCTCGTTGGTCACCGGCTCCAGCACGATAAACGGCGGCGTCCGGGCGCCGGCGATCTGCGGGATGCCCAGGATGCTGCGGGCCATCTTGTCGGTCACGGTTACGAGGTCTTGCGACTCCACGCCGGTGCCGGCGACGAAGCCGCGCTCGTCGGGGTTCATCTCGGTGACGGGGACACCGGAGGGGTTATGGACGCCCTGGACGCAGCCGCCGAGCAGGACGGCGCCGAGTGTCAGGCTGGAGAGAAGGGAGCAACGGGTACGGTTCATGGCGTGGATAAAAAGAGATTGGCGGCTTCCGGGGCTCAAGTCGCGTGGGATTTCCGGCCCGCGGTTCAGCGCCCAAAAAGACTGTTGGCGGCGGCCATGGGTGACGGGGAGTTGTAGTAATTGTTGATGATGGTCACCGGTTGCGACGCCGCGGCGGGGGCGGCGGTCGGTGTCGACCCGGCCTGAACCGGCACCGACGTCACCGTAGCTTGGGCGGCGGCTTCACTCCGCTGTTCAGCAGAGCGGGCGTTCTGCTCGGCGATGCTGCCAAAGAGGTAGCCGGCGCCGGCGCCGATGGCCGCCCCCCGCCAGGCGTTGTGATGCAGGTCGCCGCTGTTGTTGCCGATGATGGCGCCGGCAATGCCGCCGAGCAGCGTGCCGGTGACGGCGTAATTGGGGCGCGTCGCCGGGGCGTAGCCGTAGCCGGCGGGGGTGCTGCGATAGAAGTAGGTCGGCGCGGCAGGCACGGGCACCTGGGTGCGGCTCCAGGCCTGCCGTTCACGGATGTCACCGATGACATTGCCGAGGATCAAGCCGGTGCCGGCCCCGATGGCCGCCCCCCGCCAGGCGTTGTGGTGCAGGTCGCCGCTGTTGTTACCGATGATGGCGCCGGCCAGCGCGCCGAGCACGGCCCCGCGGGCGGCCTCGGGCCGGAAAATTTGCGCCTGGGCGGGCGCTAGTGCCAGCAGCGTCAAGGCAAGGGTGAGGAATGCTTTCATGGCAGTTTCAGTTGCAAAGGGAGACAGGGCGTCTCGCACAAGGTTTCATCCAACCATGAGGGCGCAGACCGAGGTGGGTTGCAAGACCCCGCCATGCTACTTTGCCGCAAGCCCGCCACTGCCAGCCACTACCGCCGGCAGGTCAGAGGGAATCGCCGATTCAGGGGAGCCGGAGCGCACCTTCCGTCCCCGCGCGCCCGCTTCCTTTGTTGCCACACTTGCGAAAAATCGCAGCATGGCTGGGCGGCTTGACCCCAATCCATATGAAATCTCGCTTTCCCGTCCGCGCTTCTGCCGGCGCGCTGATTTTGGTCCTCGTTGCTCTGGCGTCCCTCCTGCGTGCGACTGAAGCCGACCTTGCTCCCCTGCGCGCCAAGGCCGAAAAAGGCAACGCCATCGCCCAGTACAATCTCGGTCTCCTTTACGCCGAGGGCCGGGTGGTGCCCCGCGACCCCGTCGAGGCCTACATCTGGCTCAGCCTGGCCGCCGAAAACGGCGCCACCGGCCGGGCGCTCAACGTGCTGACGGGCGAACTGTCCGCCGATCAGCTCAAGACCGGGAAGACGCAGCTGAATGCACGGCGCGCCGCCATTCCCAGCGTCGTCTCCTACCACCCGCTCGCGCAGACTAGGGTTGCGGCGACGACCGCACCGGCTTCACCGCCGGCGGTGGTTCCGGCCGCGCCCGCCGTCCCGATCACATCATCCATTGTCAGCGAGCCGGGCCCGGCGTCACCATCTGCTCCGACCATCGCCGCCCCGGCGTTCGACGATCGCACCGCCATCCTGGAAAAGGAGCTCGCCACCGCGCGGGACGACAAGACGCGGCTGAGCGGGGAGGTTGCCTCCGCCTGGAAGGAAGCGGAAAGCGCCAAGGTCGCCGCCACCGCCGCCGAGCAGCGCGCCAGCCAGGCCGAAGTCGCCCTCAGCCAGCGCGCCAAGGAGATCATCGTTCTCCAGACCGAGCGCAACCAGTTGCGCCAGCAGCTCGCCGCGGCGCCGGCCGCATCGGCCGTCGAAACATTGCACCAGGAGCGCGACAAGCTGGCCGGCCGGCTGGCCACGGCCAATACGGACATGCAGTTGCTGCGCGAGCGCATGGCCAAGCTCGAGGCGGAGAACGAGCGGCTGCAGCAGGTTTCCGCCGGCGCGGCCGACCAGACCCGGCAGCTCGCCGCGCTCTCGACCGAGCTTGAAAATACCCGCAAGAATCTGGCCGCGGCCCAATCAGCCCAGGCCGACTCCGCCCGGCTCCAGGAGCAGGTGGCCGCCCTGCAGCAACAACTGGCCGCCGCCCAGGCGGCGCAGACCAAATCGGCCGATCTGGCCGCCCGGCTCGAAGCCGCCCGCCGGGACCTGGCTTCCGTGCAGGACGCAAACACGGATTTGACCGCCCAGGTGAAAAAGCTGGGCGGGGAGAAGGAGGCGCTCGACCGCCAGTTCGCCGCCGGCAGCGATGCGGTCCGCGAACTCGCCGCGCTCCGGGCGCGCAACACCGAGCTGGTGTCCGCCAACCAAAAACTTGACGAGCAGGTCCGGGTCGCCGCGCAGCAGGCGGGAGCGCAGGCCGCCACGGCGCTGGCAAAATCCGAGGAGCAACGTCACGCGCTGGAGACACGACTCGCGGGGCAGGGCGGACAGCTTGCTGCGCTGACTACCGAGCGCGACCAGCTACGACAGCAGCTGACCGGCGCCCAGGCGGCCCAAGCTGACGCCGGGCGGCTGCAGCAACAGGCGGCCGATCAGGTCAAGAAACTCGCCGCGCTTGCCGCCGAACTCGACGGTGCACAGAAAAAACTGGCCGCCGCTCAGGCGGCCCAGGCCGATGCCGCCCGGCTCCAGGAGCAGGTGGCCGCCCTGCAGCAGCAACTGGCCGCCGCGCAAACTGGTCAAGCCAAGGCCGCCGATGCGGTCGCCCAGGTGGCGACGGTCCGTCAGAGCCTGGTCTCGGCTCAGGCGGCAAACTCCGACCTGACCGCGCAGGTGAAAAAACTCGCCGGCGACAAGGCCGAGTTGGAACAGCAGCTCGCTGCCGTCGGCGCTTCCACCCGCGAACTCACTGAGCTCAAGGCGCGTGTCGGAAAGAACGAAGTCGATTTGACCGCGCTCCGGGCGCGCAACACCGAGCTGGTGTCCGCCAACCAAAAACTTGACGAGCAGGTCCGGACCGCCGCACGGCAGACCGGCGACAAGGCCGCCGCGGCGCTGGTCGAGGCGCAAAAGCAGCAGCAAACGCTCGCGACCGAGCTGGCCGCGCAGGGCCGCAAGGTCGCTGAACTGGAAAAGGAACGCGACCGGCTTCGCACCCAGCTGGCCGACACCGCTGCCGCGAAGACCACGGTCACCCAGCAGGCGAGCGAAGCCGCCCGGCTCAAGGCCAGCCTGGCCGACGCGGAACAGCGCGCACAAAAGGCGGAGACCGCCCTCGGCCAGCGCGGGAAGGACATCAGCGCCCTCCAGACCGATTTGCAGGAGGCCCGCCGCAAGCTTGGGGAGGTCACGACCGCCCAGACCGCGGCGACCCAGACGGCCGCGACCGCCGAACGCGACCTGCGGCAGCAGCTTGAATCCGCCCGCAAGGATCTCGCCTCGGCCCGGAGTGCGGCTGCTGACCTCACCGCGCAGGTGAAGCGGCTGACCGCGGACAAGGACGATCTCAACCGCCAGCTCGCTGAGCGGGGCGATGAGGCAAAACGGCTCGCGGCCGCCACGGACCGGCTGGAGGACGCGCGCAAGGAGTCGCTCATCCTCAAGAACAACAACGCCGAGCTCAGCGACAACGTCCGCCAGCTCACCCAGGAGCGCGACCGGCTGCGCAGCCAGATCGCGTCAGCGGAGACCGTGAAGGCCGGGGCCGCCCAATTGCAGGACCAGGTGACGACACTAACCCGCCAGCTGGACGCGACCCGCAAGGATCTTGCCTCAGTCCAGGGTGCCAATGACGGCCGCGCGGAAGAAAGCGCCCGCCAGCTCACCGAGCTCCGGACCCAGCTGCAGCAATCCCGACAGGAGCTTGCGCAACTGCAGGCGCGGAATCATGCGCTGGCCGAAGCCGGCCAGCGCCAGAGCAGCGGTGCTGCCGCCACCGCCCGGCAGCTCGCCGAAGCGCAGGCCGCCCTCGATCGCCTGCAGAAGGAAAACGCCGATTTGAAGTCCGAGCATGCCTCACTCACCACCCGCCTGACCCAGGCCACCGCGGCGACGGCCGCCATCGCCGCCTCGACGGTTGCCGGCCCGACCGAGGAGATGGCGCGTCTGAAAGAACAGCTCAACCGGTCCGAGGAGAAGGTCGACATGACCGTGCGCAGCTATGCGCTGGTGCAGCAGGAGAACGAACAGCTCAAGCAGCAGATCGCCCAGGCCGCCGGCGAACGCACCACCGCCGTCTCCCAGTCGCAGGACGCCGTCAAGCGCGCGGCGGACGCCGAGGCCGCGCTGGCCAACGCGCAGCAAGAGTTGGCCGCCGTGCATGCCACCGCCGACCGCAGCGCCAGCGAGGCGGACTCGCTGCGCACGCAGCTTGCCGGCGCCACGCAGAGCGGCCAGTCCAGCAGCGCGGAGGTGGCCCGGCTGAACAACGAACTAAGCGACGTGCGTGACACCGCCGGCAAGGCCGCCGCCGAGGCGGCCTCGTTGCGCGAGTTCCTGCGGCAGGTGCAGAACACGAACGCGACCCTCGCTGTCGAGAACGCCCGCCTGAAGACCGCGCTGGCCCTGGCCGGCGGCAGGACGCCCACGGCCGTCGCCGCCCAGCCCACGCGTCCCACGCCGGCTCCCGCGATCACGCCGACGGCGGCGCCGGCCCCGGTCACGCCACCGCCCGCCGTCCGCACGCATCGCGTCGCGTCCGGCGACACACTCTCCCGCATCAGCAACCGGTACTACGGCACGGCGACGCGCTGGCAGGACATCTACAACGCCAACCGCGACCAGCTCCGCAGTCCCGACGTGCTGCCGCTCGGCGTGGAACTGAAGATCCCATAAACTGAACCGTCATCCCCCGACAGCGTGCTCGAGAGGAACGCAGTTGATCTAAAAGCCTAAAACCTTTCTGCGTCCGCTCTCGCCCCTGCTCTGAGGTTTCACGGCCCGCGCGCTTCCATCGTATTTCGATCCTGCACCGCGGCATCAACCCAAGTTTGCAAGATACGCTCTTGTTCGAGCCGAATGCCGTGATCGCGAACCTGCTCGTAAAGCGACCGTTCCTCAGGGGTGAGCGTTTCGGGGAAGGCGTCGGGCACAAGGCCCGGTTTGCTCCACCATGTCTCGTGCGCGTGGAGCGTCGCGGCATCCATTAGGATACTGCACGTTTGCGGCCACAGCGTGCGGAGGCGGGCCAGAATCTGGAAACCCGCCGGGTCGATGTCGCCCCAATAAAGGAGAGGGCGCCCGCGCAGCCACGGCAGCGCGCCACATACGACGACCGAGTTCCCGTTCCCGAGCAAAGCCAGCCAACCGGGACGGTTCCGCGGGAGAGTCAGAAACGTTGTCTTGTTTTCCACCACGACGATTCCGGTGGGCGTTAGGTTCGCCGCGGCGAGGACGCTCAACGGCGACGTAAAATCAGCCAGCAACACGGCGGCATCCGAGGGCGGAAGGCCGAGCCAGCGGACGCGCACCGGCGTCTCATCTATCCGCAGGCCGAATCGCAGATGAAATTCTTCGTCTTCGGTGCGGGCGTCGGCCGGCAGTATTTCATCGAGCAATTGTCGCAACGTCGGCTGCTGCGTCTCGATGAACTTGGTGTCAATCGGCAGTCGGATCTCGCGGGGGTAACAACCCGGACGCGGATGGTATTGAAAATAAGCGCAAACGAGCAGGAGATCCTGCCAGATGGCACACTTCTCCACCACGCGGTGCGGGTGGCGGGCCACCCAGCCAGCCAACGCGGGAATTTGGGCGCGAGTCTCCGCCAGGTTGACGCGAAACTTCGCGACTTCCTCGGTGCGGCCGAGAAATCGGACGAAATCCTCCTCGGTCTCGAATGTCACGCCCGTCGGAATGAGTTGCTCGCCGAATCGACGGGTATTGCAGGGTGTCCATTCGATACGGAGTCCAGACCCGCGGCGGGCTTTTTCAATACCCCGCAGGGCTTTCGCGCCGTCCTTTAGCACCGCGAAATCGTCGGTCGGCCACTCCCCGAGCGGCACGCGCAACGGGAAAAAAACCTCGTCGGTCGCGACGGCCCGGAGAAAATCGCGATAACGACGCTGGGCGAAAGCCGTGATGTCAGCTGGCGTCAGCATCGGCGGACTCGGCGCGAAGTTTTTCCAGCCGGTCGAGTAGGTCCGCCCGGCTGATGCTGCACAACCGCGAATCGCACTGATCGCGGTTCGTGATCAAATGGTAACTGGCGACGAAATCCTCGCGTTCGATCATCTTGATCTCGTCGTTCCACGGGTTGACGAGCAGAAGCTGTAGGCCGAAATTCCGGAATAGTCGCATCGCATAGAGCGCGTTGTCCTTGTCCACCCCCTTGAAAACCTCGTCCACCATGACGAATCGGAACGTGCGCGACTCCGGCTTTTCGCGCGACAGTCCATACTGGAGGACGAGTCCGGCCACCAGAAAGGTATAGGCGAGCTTCGCTTTCTGCCCGGCGCTGAGGCCGGCCGAGTCCCAATAGGGGCGGAGTTCGGCATCGTCAGCCTGGGCCAGTTCGATGGCGCTGAACTCCCACCAGTTGCGCGTATCCGTGACATGGGCGCGCCATTCGGGTCGAGCGTCGAAATCGGCCAGCAGCGCCCGGATGCGGTCGAACGCTTCGACCCGCTGCGCCTCGGTCCAGTTTGCGGCGTGCTGGGTGGCGGCCCGCAGCCGGCGCTTGAATTCGACGATGTCAACGTTGGTTGTGGCCGTGTGCCGCAACTGGACGTAACTTTCCGCCGTATAGGGCACCTCGCGCAACGCCGCGTTGAGCTCGGCGAGCCGCTCCTCGATCAACCGGGCCTGGTCGCCAAGCTCCGAGGCGAACTTGCCCGCGTCGTAGACGACTTTCTTCTCCATCAGTTCGTTGAAGCGCCGCTTGTGCGTCGGGAGATCGTCTTTGACGAGCCGCGTCAGTCGTTCGCGAAAATCAGGAAGTGCCGCCAGCGCAACGGTCAAACCGGGGTCGTAGGCCTGCCGTTGATATTCGCCCATCAAGCCGACGATTTGCGTCTCGCAGCCTGCCACGGCGTTGGCTTTGCGGGTCGCGGCGCCGCGGGCCGCGACGTCTATGCGGGCTAATTCCGTGTCGAACGTGTCGGCGTTGATTTCGACCCCGCCCAGCAGGTGTTGGAGCGTACTGGCGTGCCGCGCCGCCAGTTCCACGCCCTCGTCGGTCACCAGCTCGGATTTCTGGCGCTGCAGGCTGGCCAGTGCCTCTGCGCGGACGCTCAACCGGGTGACGGCGGCGGCCTTTTTCTTTTCCTCGGTCTCCGCTACCGCCAGATCGGCCTTCGCCTTTTCGTGCTGCACTTTCAGCGCCGCGTAGGCCTTGTCCTCCTCCAACAGTTTTTTCTGTTGCTTCTTCAGCTCGACGATTCGTTGCGCCGACGTCTCGTAGTCGATTTTCTCGAACGTGGCCGTGGTGACGACAATATCCAACGCGCGCTCGATAGGCTGGCGCTTGGCAACCGTGTCCTTCGCCGAGACGGCGGCCTTTTCGAGGCGCTCGATCTCCGTGGTGCGCTGGCCGATCGCCTTGGCGAGGGCCGCGACCTTGTCCCGGTTTGACCAACCGAGCACATACTCCCGCACTTCGCCGATGCGGCTCCGGTCGTTTTTCTCGCGGCGTTGCTCCGAGTGGGAGACCAATCCCTCTTTCGTCAGGGCGCGCGGGGTGCGCTCGAACTCCTCCTGGGCATCGCAGCAAACGTGGTCGTAGAGGTTGCGAAGTTCGCGCGCGAGCCAAGTCTGCATCGGATGGTCGTCTTTGAGCCTCAGTTTGCCCCAAACGCGCCGTGCTTCCGCACTGCCCAAGTCGAAACGCACGCCAGTCAGCAGGTGCACCTTGTAGAAAACCAGCCGCTGGTTGAGATGGCTACGGCGGATATAGGCAACGACTTTCGGGTAGATGGTTTCGACGTCCGGCACGAGCAGCGATAATGCGAACGGTCGCATCAGCCGCTCGATGGCCCCGCGCCATGCGGCCTCTTCGGTCTTCACCTCGATCAGTTCGCCGGCGAACGGCAGCCGGTCCTCCGTCAGGTCCGCCGCCCCCGCCAGTTCCCGCCGGAGCCGGAGCAAATCCGCCGGAATGTTGCTGGCCTGCTGCTTGATCAGTTCCAGGTCGGCTTGGTCCCGCGTGTTTTGCTCCCGCAGGGTGCGGATGGCTGCCTCCTGCTCCGCCTTGCGGTTCCGCAAGTCCTCGATTTCTCCCGCCAGGGTGGTCAGCCGGCTGCGCCAGCGGGCCATGCCGGCATCGAAAGTCGCGGTGGTGCCCAGGGTAAAATGTTCGCCCGCCTGTTCGAGCGTGCGCTGGACGAATTCAAAGCTCTGGCGGCGCTCCTGTCGGGTCTTCTCCAAGTCGCCGATTTCGCGCTCCAAACGCTGCAGATGTCCGTGGGCCGAGTTGGCTTGCAACGCGAGGTCAAGGCTGCGCTCGTGCTGCCGCAGCCGCCCGACATTCTCCTCCTCCTCTTTTTGCGCGGCCCGCGCCCCGTTGAGCGCTGTGGCGACCTGCTCGGATTCAGCCCGCGCCCAGCGGATCAGCACCTGCGCCACGAACGGCCGCACCGCTTTGGCCGCCTCGGCCGCACTGGCGCTATCCTGTCGCAGCGATTCCAATTGCATGGCGGCGGCCTCGATGGGTTCGAGCAACGCCCGGCGCTTCTCGGCTTCTTCGATTTTTTCGCGGCATTTCACTAGGTCGTCGAAATGCTGACGCAGATTGTCGATGGCCGGCCGCATGTCGTGGGGCTCCAGCATGTGCCGGCGGACAAAAGTGTTGATATCCTGCGGGTCCTTCATGGACACCGCCTGGGCGAGCAGCTTCAGCGCCGCTTCGTGCGGGATTCGCAGGAGCGCGCGAAACCGCGTTGCGAATTCACTGTGCTCGCTCGAGGGCTCGAAATCGCGTTCGCGGAGCTTCTTTTTGAGATCGCGTCCCGCCGGCAGATTCGCGAAATCCGTCGCAATCGACGCTTCGCCGCGTCGGGCGAGATAGAGGCGCTGCGGTTCGCCGTCATCCATCCAAAAGATTCCGCCGAGCGAAACGGTGTCGCCCGTCACCGCATTGCCAAAGACGGCCAGCAGAAGTGTCTTCTCGCCCTTGACCCGCAAACGGCGCGGGGCCTCGGCCGACTCAAGGCCCTGGCCGAACCAGCCTTCGATGTAGGAGCGGTCCGAACGCTCGTGGCGCTTGGCGCCGCCCGCCTTGTTGTAGGTGCGGTTCGCGGGCGGGACAAGCAGCGCCTGCAGGCCGTCAACCAGTGTGGATTTGCCGGCACCATTGGAACCGGTGATGAGCGCATTCCGCCCGCCCACCTTGAGGACCTCCACCTGCTGGCCGCGATTGAACGTACCCCAGTTGGTGAATTCAAAGCGCAGCAGCCGGTAGCCGTAGTGCTCCGGCGGGGTGGCGCCCTTCACGCCGGGGTCAGGATTGCTCACCTGCGGCCTCCTCTCCGTTCTCGCCCACTCCGTTCGCGTTGCGCGCCTGCCGCAGCCGCTGCTTGTAGTCCTGCAATGCTTCGAGCGAGAAGAGCAGCTTGATGATCCGGCAGATCTCGTAGCGTTCCGCCGAATCATCCTTCACGCGCCGGAGTAGGCCGTGACGCTCGGCTTTGCGCACGATGCTGTAAAGCTGCCGGCGTTCCTTGGCGTCGTTCCGCCCGGTGCCGAAATACGGCGCGAGCCAGCCGGCGATGGCGTCGATGTCCTCGACCAGTCGGGGTTGGTCCGGATGTGCCTGCTGGTGTTTCTGCAATTCCTCGCGCGCGAGCACGCCGAGCCAGCTCACGGCATAGGGCAGCTCCTCGCGGCGAAAGAGCGCGGGCAGCCCGGCCTCGCCGCCCGGCCACTGCTTCTGGCGGAGAAATGCGAGGCCCTCCTCGTTGTTCAATCGAAACTCCAAGCCTAGGTCGGCGAAGTAACGTTCCAGATGCTCGCGATGCGCCGCCACCACCCGCCAGAGCAATTCGTCCTCAAAATAGATCGGACCTTTAAGCAGCGCGATTTTCACGAGCGACGACTCGCGCGGAGGGGCGTCAGGCGCATTCATGGGCGGCCAAAGAGGATTTCAGGGCAGCGGAACGTGCGTCCGCCCGGCAGCGAGACGGTCGTGCACACGGTGCGCTCGATATGATGGGGTGTTGGCCCGGCTTGCTGATGACCGCTGGCCACCAGGTAGTAGCCGAGCAGCTCGGTCATGCCGTGCGTCAGCGGATGACGGATCAACATTTCGGATAGTGTCAGCATCGATGCGCCTTCGAGCTCCCGATTCACCCGCTCGCGCAATGGATCGAGATCGAACGACTCGAGTTCGAGAAAGTTCGCCAGCGCCTCCACGTCCCAGTCATCGCCGGCATTCTCCAGATATTGCGGAAAGGCCGCCACCGGCGCCCGATCCCACGGCCGGCGCTCCGCCACCCCATTGACCTCCATGTCCGCTTCCACGATCAAGCCCGGCAGCGAAGTCGGATCCCGCCCGCGCAGTGACGCGGCCAGGTGCCGGAGGTCCGAGATAGTCAAGGTCAGCAATGACTGCTTGGCGAAGTCCTCCGCCAGCACGCGGCGCAGCTGCCGCGCCAGCCGGCGATTCGTCGTCAGCACTTTTTCGGTCGCTCGCGTGAGATTGGGGCGCAGGCGCCGCAGGAAACCGTCGGCGCGCAATCCCGGATCGATGGCTTCGAGCGCATAGACCGTTTCCACAAACTCGTGGAAGCGCTGCTGCCGTTCTTCATCGCTCAGGAGATGGCAGAATGCCTCGAAGCTCTGGCCGTGGTCGGTTTGCCACAACTCCGTTTCGGCATCGAGCGCCCGTCCGAGCACCACGCCGCGTTCGCCGCGCGACTCGGCATGGCGTTGCTGGATGTCGCGCACCAGCTCCTTGAATTTTTCCTCTACGGCCGCGAAATCCTCGATCAGCTGCGACGCCTGCTGCCGCACCAGCTCGAAGCGCTCGTTCAGTCGCGCGCGCGGATAGGGTTCGATTTCACCGCCGGCTTCCAGCCGGGCGAGTTCGGCGACAATTTGATCGCGCTGGCGTCTGAGCTGGGCGCTACGCGTCTCCGGCGTCGCTGTGGCATGGTCGATGATCTCTTCCAGCGTGCCGAAGATGAATTGCAAGCGCGATTCGGTGACGATGAGCGACCGCTGGCGCAACGCGTCAATCCAGCCGAGTACCCGCTGTGTCTCCGCCGTCAACTGGTAGTGAGGATCGTCACCATCGTCCGGATAGTAACTGTGCAGGTAGCGGCTGTTGGTCCATTCGCGCAGGTAAATTTCTGGCGCCGACCACTCTGATCCCGGCTCCTCGGCCCGGCGTTCATCGAGATAGTTCTGCAGCAATATCCGCAGCGTCGAGCCCGGGATCGAAATTTGGGCGTGCTTGCGAAACGCGAGATGGAAGAAATGTAGGATGTAGGGCGCGTTGGTGGCCCCCAGCAAGACCAATGCAGGTGTGTTCCGAAAGTGGTCACGCAACGCGGCGAGACTTTCGAGCGGGCTGGCGGAGGTCGATGGGCTGAACATGTGAAACGGGCAGACAGCTAAAACACATTGCCCACCACGAAGACGCAACCCCGGACATTGGCCCTGGGGCTCCTGGTGGCGCCGTCCGCCGCGGGTGCGGCGCTGGCCCTGCTGGCCGGATTTTTTCTGCGCCGTCCGGTAAAGCTGCTGCTCGGTCGTACATTTCACATCCAGCATGAATCGAAGGTGGTGCCTGTGACATGGAGCCGCGGCGCCCTCGCCGCGGTCGATCGGCCCTACGCGACGGGGGCGTCGCGTCCCCAGGAAGCTCCCGAACGAAGCGGCGCGGCCGAGCCCCGGCGGTCAGTCGCCCTCGCATGCGTAGCAGTCCTGGGCTCGGTGATGGTCGTCGGTCTGGCGTTGGCGGCGGTGCTGTCCTCCCTCGGGCAACTCTGGCCGCTGCTGCTCGCCGTGCCGGCGGGGGCCACGTTCGTCTGGTTCGATTCGCGAGGGGAGTCACGCGAGGCGGCGGCGGAACTTGCCGGGTCGCTCGCATTCGCGGCCATTCCTGCCGCGTTTGCCACGCTGTCCGGCTGGCCGCCGGCTCCGGCCCTGGCCCTTGCCGCCGTCATGGCCGGCCGTTCCATGCCGACGGTGATGACCATCCGCACTTATTTGCGCCGCCAGAAAGGACAGACCGTTTCCGCCGGCCCGGCCCTGACGGCTTCGGCGGTCGCAGTGGCTGGGACCGTCCTGCTGGCGCGGGCGGATCTTGCGCCCCAGGCGGCAGCGGCGGGGATGATGATTTTGCTGATCCGGGCCGGCGCATTGCTCGGCCCGTTGCATCTCCGGGCATCCGCCCGCAAAGTCGGGGTCGCGGAATCGGTCCTGGGCGGTATATTAGTGGCCGTTCTGGCACTTAGTTGGATTCGCTGATACCCCGGCCGGTTTGATCCAGGTCAAGGCGCCCGGACAGGCAGGCGGCTACAGTGGCGCTGCCAACTGAAAGCCATGTCCTCGTCTCTCATGAAGATCATCAAATCTCCCCGTTTCGGCTACCTTGTCGCGAATAGCCTGTTGCTGGCGGGCGCCGGCGTGTTGGGCTACGCGCCGGTGCGGGCGCTGCTGGCCGGTGCCGGCACCGTGACCGCCCTGGTTGCCGCCTCGACGGACGAAGCCCCCGCCGCCGCTCCGCAACCTGAGACCACCCCCGCCGCGGCCGATCCCAACGACGCCCGGGGGCCGGCGCCCGATCTCGGGCTGCCGGTCGAACAGGCCGTGCTCACCGCGCCACCGCATGTGCCGCTGCCGATCACCCGCAAGTATGCCGCCAAGGTGGTCGTGCACCTCGAGGTGCGCGAGATCGTCCGGCGCCTGGCCGACGGCGTCGAGTACCTCTTCTGGACGTTCGGCGGCGACGTCCCGGGCCGGTTCATGCGTGTGCGCGAGGGCGATGTGGTCGAGTTCCACCTGGAGAACGATCCGAGCTCGAAGATGCCGCACAACATCGACCTGCACGCCGTGACCGGCCCCGGTGGCGGCGCGGCCTCGTCGTTCACCGCGCCCGGCCACAGCTCGCAGTTCACCTTCCAGGCGCTCAACCCCGGCCTCTACGTCTACCACTGCGCCACCGCGCCCGTCGGCATGCACATCGCCAACGGCATGTACGGCCTCATCCTCGTCGAGCCGGCGGCGGGGCTGCCGAAGGTCGACCGCGAGTATTACGTGATGCAGGGCGAGGTGTACACGGCGGGGGGGTACAGCGAGGAGGGCCTGCAGTCCTTCGACATGGCCAAGGCGGTCGACGAGCGTCCGCCCTACGTTGTCTTCAACGGCGCCGTCGGTTCGCTCGTCGGCGACAACGCCCTCACCGCCAGCGTCGGCGAGACCGTGCGGCTCTATGTCGGCAACGGCGGGCCGAACCTCGTCTCGTCGTTCCACATCATCGGCGAGATTTTCGACACGGTTTACCAGGAGGGCGGCACCGTGCCCGGGCAGCACAACGTCCAGACCACGCTGATTCCGGCCGGCGGCTCGGCCATCGTTGAATTCAAGGCCGACGTGCCCGGCACCTATGTGCTGGTCGACCATTCGATCTTCCGGGCCTTCAACAAGGGTGCCCTCGGCATGCTCAAGATCAGCGGCCCCGAGAACCGGTTGATCTACTCCGGCAAGGAGATCGACGCCGTCTACCTCGGCTCGGCGGCGGCGGCGGGCTCCGACGCCCAGAAACGCGAAGCGGCCCTGCAGGCCCAGATCGCCGAGGAGATCAAGACCAACCCGAAGATCGCCACCCTTACCAGGCAGGCGCAGGTCGAGCGCGGCCAGCGCGTGTACATGCAAACCTGCTTCGCCTGCCACCAGTCGGACGGCCGGGGCCTGCCCGGCATCTTCCCACCGCTCGCCGGCTCCGACTTCCTCAAGGCCGACCGCGAACGTGCCATCCGCATCGTCACCCGCGGCCTCTCCGGGCCGGTGACTGTCAACGGCCAGGCCTTCAACAGCATCATGCCCCCGCAGGTGCTTACCGACCAGCAGATCGCCGACGTGCTGACCTATGTCACCAACAGCTGGGGCAACACGGGCGACGCCTACAGCGTCGACGACGTGCGCCGCGTGAAAGCCGCGGCCGTGTCGCAGTAAGAGAACATATGTCTTCTAGATCACATGGGTCCTATGTTCTGGCCGCGCTGTTCCTCGTAGGCACCGTTGCGGCCGCCTCGCTCCCGGCCGCGGAGCGGCCGCCGGGCATGGTGCTGATCCCCGCCGGCGCCTATGCGCCATTGCTGCGCGACAAGAATGATCCGGCCAAGGTTCCGGTCGCTGCATTCTGGCTCGACGAGCGGCCCGTCACCAACGGCGAGTTTCTCGCCTTCGTGCAGGCCAGCCCGCGGTGGCGCCGTCCGCGCGTTTCACCGCTGTTTGCCGACGGACAATACCTCGCGCACTGGGCGGGAGACCTGGAACCGGGCCCGCAGGCGCCGGCCGACGCCCCGGTCGTGCGAGTCTCGTGGTTTGCCGCGCGCGCCTACGCCCGCTGGGCCGGCAAACGCCTGCCCACCACGGCGGAGTGGGAGCACGCCGCCGCGGCCGGCTTTCACACCGCCGAGGGCCGGGCCGAGGCGGGCTTCACCGCGACGGCGCTGGCGTGGTACGCCGCGCCGACCCCGGCCGTGTTCCCGGCCGCCGGTTCCGGCCGGCCCAATTTCTACGGCGCGCGCGACCTGCTCGACCTGGTGTGGGAGTGGGTGGACGACTTCAACACCGCGCTCGTGACCGGCGAGTCGCGCGCCGACGCCGGACTCGATCGCAATCTTTTCTGCGGCAGCGGTTCCGTGGGTGCCCGGGACCGCGAGGATTATCCCGCCTTTATGCGCCTGGGCTACCGCAGCAGCCTGCGCGCCAATTACACCGTGGCCAACCTCGGCTTCCGCTGCGCCAGGGATTTGGCACCGCCGCCGGCGCCAAATCCTTAGATCCATTCTTCCGTTCATTTGAACCTTCTCTACAAGCCATGAAGACCGCCCTCATTGCCAAGGTCGTGTCGGGCATTTGCCCGGCCCTCGCCACCCTCGTTCTCGATGCGGGTTTTGCCGTTTCCGCGCCCATGGTTCATGCGGCGGACGCATGTTGCGCCGCCGCTACAGCCACCGCGGAAGCGGCGGCTGACCGCTCCATCTACCAGCTCGAAGCCACGTGGATCACCGACGCCGGGAAGCCGTTCAGGCTCGAAGAACTCCGCGGCCGGCCCGTCGTGCTGGCCATGTTCTTCGCTTCGTGCGGCTACGCCTGCCCGCGGATCGTGAACGACATGACACAAATCCGGCAGACCCTGGCGCCGGCGGTGCGCGACCACGCCGTGTTTGTCCTCGTGAGTTTCGACGACGAGCGCGACACCGTCGCCGCATTGCACGCCTATCGCGAGGCGCACGAACTCGCTTCCACCAACTGGATGCTGCTCCGCGGTGCGCCCGGCGACATTCGCGAGCTCGCCGCCGTGCTCGGCGTGAGCTACAAGAAGAACGCCCTCGGTATGTTCGATCATTCCAATCTCATCACCGTGCTGAGCCCCGAGGGGGAGATCACCCACCAGCGCGCCGGCCTCGAGGGCGGCCTCGCCGAGACGGCCCGGGCCGTGGTAGCCGCGCGCTGAACGCACCCGCACCCCTAACTATTCCTCCAGCCATGGCCAAATCCACCTTGTTTGATCCCGCGGCGACGGGCGTCATCCGCCTCCCCGAGGCGGCGCAATTTTCCGAGGCCGGCATTGTCAGTCGCGCCCTGCACGACCAGGCCGGCGTCCGGGTGACGCTGTTCGCCTTTGCCGCCGGCCAGCAGCTCACCGAGCATGCCACGCCGGCGCGGGCGCTGGTGCAGATCCTCAGCGGCGCTTGCGAGTTCACGCTGGCCGGAAAAAAGACACCGCTGCGTGCGGGCGACCTGCTGCACATGCCGCCGGGGCTGCCGCACGCCGTGCTGGCGACCGAGGCCTTCTCTATGTTGCTGACGACGATCCGCGAAACCAGGGCCGCATCCGCCCAACCGTGAGCGCCATCAAATTCAAAACCCTCGATGTGCGCCCGCTGCTGGCCAAGGGCGTCGAGCCTTACGCCGAAATCCGCCGGCGGGTCGATGCCCTGACCGGGGAGACCGGGCTCACGATCATCGCGCCTTTCATGCCCGCGCCGTTGATCGAAAAGCTCAAGAGCGAGGGCTTTGCCTCGCGGGCGGAGCGCCGGCCGGACGGGGCGTGGGCGGTGTATTTCTGGCGCGAATAGGCTGGGCGGTCAGCGCGGCGGATTCCAACCCAGCGCCGACCGGGCGGATTCGCTGAGCATCGCGGGGGACCAGGGCGGCTCCCAGACGAGGTTCACCAGGGCTTCGCGCACTCCGGGCATTGCTGCCAGCGCGGCCCGCGCCCCCTCGACCAGATAACCGCTCGCGGGGCAGGCGGGTGTGGTCAGCGTCATCGTCACATGCACGACGCCGTCGTGGCAATCCACCGAGTAGATGAGTCCAAGTTCAACGATGCTGAGACCAAACTCGGGATCAAGGATGCCGGAGAGGGTGTGCCGGACGGAGGTTTCGTCAGGAGTTGGATTCATGATGCCGCGGGTTGCAGGGCGGATGGCACCGGCAGTTCGCGCGCGTGCCGGAGATGGGCGAAGACCAGACCCAGATTGACCAGGAGCGCGCCAATACCCGCGGCCAGCAATCCGGCTCCGAGCCGCAGCCAGAATGCATTGATGGTCGTCACGCCGGCCAGCAGCACGGCGAGCCCGAGTCCGTGCAATCCCAACCAGGTGTGTTCGAGGGCGGGCCAAGCCAGACCGGTCGCCGGCGGTGTCGGCCGGCGACCCAGGCGCGGCGCGTAAACTCGCAGCCACACCAGAAAGGGCACGATTTTGCAGAGCATGCCGAGCACCATCGGCACGAGACCGCCGAGCAGCGCGACCGTGCCATACAGCACGGCCCAGCGCGGATCATCTGCGGCCGGCCGGCCGGCCGCCAGGGCCAGGCCGAGCCCTGTCGCCGTCGCGACGCCAAGGAGGGCGGCCCCGCCGGCGAAACCCCGCAGGCCGGGCGCCAGCGGACGTTTACGCCGCGAGGCGAGCGTGGCCGTCAGCTCCCAGCCGCTGAGCGCGATGCCGCCGGTCAGGACGATGGCCGACCAGGCCTCGAGTCCATGCCATTCCCAGGCGAGGGCCGGCACCAGCCCGGCCAGACCGAGTTGAGTCGCAAGCAGACCGGTCCACACTCGCCGCCAGTTGCGCACTTCTCCGAGCGTGAACATCGGCACCAGCCGGAACGCCGCGCCCTGCAGGAGCGTGAGAAAGAAGCCGGCGATGCCGAGGTGAGCGTGGGCGCGCAGCAGGGCGAGCGGCGAAAGCGTCAGAAAAAACCACCGGCGGTTGATCGCGAGCAACCCACCGGCCAGCACCGTGGCCACAAGCCAACCCGCGGCCAGCGCGAAAGCCAGGGCCACGGGATCGCGCCACGGATGCGTGCGGGCTAGAGTCCGCCAGACATTGTCTGCAAACAGGATGACGCCGATGACAACCGGCACGGCCGCCGCGGCGACCAGTTCCATCCGCCAGATGGCCATGGCCGCGACCACCCCCGTGGCGCCGATGGCGTGCAGGCCGCAATGAATCCAGGCCCGCCGCGTGCTGGCCAGACTGACGCCAAGCACGACGGGCAGCAGTTGATAAACCGCACCGAATGTCACGGGCAGCAGGAAGCCCAGCACCCAGGCGTGCACCAGGGCGACGGTGCCTGGCACCGCGTGATGGGTCGCGAGCAGATCAGACCGGGCGACGAGCCAGACGGCGCCCACCGCCAGCCACGCCAGCCCGAACGCCATGAACGTGAGCGGCAGCTGCGCGGCCGCCGGTACCGGACCCGGCGCGCCCGGCGAAAATGTGACCGGTGGACCGGGCCGCTCAAGCGCGCTCAATGATGGTGCGCCAGCTGCCATCCGATTGTTCCTCGCTTTGCTGGCGGAAACCGCGGGCCTCAATCTCGGCCAGCAGATGCACCGGCCGGCGGTCCGTCCGCGCCCGGAGCTGGCCGCCCGCAGGCAGGGTTGCCGCCGCCTCGAGAATACGGATCATCGGCTCGGGCGGCATCAGGCCGCGGACATCAAGTTCACCGGCTGCCACCGGAACCCCGGCGTCCGGAGCGCAGGGAGAGGCGATTGCGGCCGGCGGGGTCACGGCGGCAAGTTTGGTGATCTTGACCTGGAAAACCTCGGGGCCCTGTTCGAGGTATTCCCAGGTAAAGGCATCCGGGAACAGAGCGTCGAATTGGTAGTACAACGGCACGGGATCGTGGTCATTGACGAGCACGAAGTGTGCGCCTACCGGCAGTTGAAACCAGCGCTGCAGGATTTGCGGGTGTTTCACCCGGCAGGGAATCTCCCGCACATCAAAGCGGGGATCATCGGAGATGGTGGTGTTGATCATGGAGGAGAGGAGGGGCCTCCATCCTAGCCGGCCGGCCGGGCCGGCGCCTTGACGCAGATCAAGCCCGGCGCCGATGACAGCGCGGAGATTTTTTGGCGCGACTCGCCCGGACGGTTGGACTTAGCTGGGGCGATGACTCCACGCCCCGCCGAGTTGAAGATCGCCGCCGTGGCGAGCACGCTGCGCTGCTGCCAGCTCTTCAGCGGATTGTCGGCGGAGGACCTTGAGGCGATCGCCGCCTTTGCCGTGCTGCGCCGCCTGGAACGCGGTGAATACCTGTTCCGGCAGGGTGCCCCGTCGGAGGGTTTTTATGTGGTCCAGCGCGGCGCCATCAACGTCCATCGCGTGAGTCCCGCGGGGAAGGAGCAGGTCATTCATGTCTTCCGCCTGGGCGAGTCGTTCGCCGAGGCCGCCTTGGCCACCCCCACCGGCTATCCGGCCGATGCGCGGGCGGTCGAACCCAGCACCGTGCTGCTGATTCCGAAGAGACCGATTCTCGCGCTGATCGGACGCCGGCCGGACCTGGCCCTGCGCATGCTCGGCTCGATGAGCCAGCACCTGCGCGTGGTCGTCGGCATGCTCGATGATCTCACCCTGAAGGATGTGGAGACGCGCCTGGCCAACTGGCTGCTCAAGCATTCCCAGGGCCGGCCCGGTCCGTTGCGACTGCCCGGCACCAAGCGCGTGCTGGCCGCCGAGCTCGGCACGAGCAGCGAGACGCTTTCGCGCACGTTCGCCGCCCTGCGCGAGCGGAAGATCATCGCCGTCGCCAGCCAGACGATCACGGTGCACGACCCCGAGGCGCTGCAGGCCATCCTGCGCCGGAACCTCGGCGAAAGGTGACAGGATTTGACCTCGGATTTCCCGGCGCGGTGGGGCCGGAGCCAAAATCGAAGAGGATTCAACCACAGATTAGCTGATGAAACCGGGTCCAGATCAGTGAAGATAAGTGGGGACAGGTGGTTTCAAAAAATGCCGGGCCGAGGGCGACGCTTTATGCGTTGAGCGCCATCTGCCAGATTGATGATCCGATCGGATCATCAATCTGGCTTTGGGCGAAGATCAGAATATCGGCACAGAGGGAAACGGGAGCCCAGTTTCAGGCGATCCATTTCGCGCTCGCCCGGCTTCGGGGCTCCGGGGACACTTGCTCCTTTCATGTCTGTCAACTCCGCCCTTCGCGAACCTTCGTGGAAAGTCGGCCTGCGCGGTGCCCGCGCCAACCTGGTGCCGGGCCTGGTGCTGCAGGCCGTGGCCCTGGCCGTCGTTCTGGCCTACTACCGCCACGCGCCGACCCGCGCGGCATTTGCGCAACTGGTGGCTTTCCGGGCCGACGCGGGCTTCCTCTTCGGCATCATTTCCACGGCGCTGTTCGGCGGCGTGCTGCCGTTTTTTTATCTGCGGTTGCATCCGGCCTCCCGCAGCCAGTACGGCTGGCCGCAGGGGCTGCTGCTGACCGCGTTTTGGGGTTACAAGGGGCTGGAGGTCGAAATCTTGTACCGCATCCTCGCGCACGTCGTGGGCGAGGGACATGACGCGGCGACGATCATCGCCAAGACCTTGCTAGACCAGCTCGTCTACGGTCCGGTGCTTGCGGTGCCGCTGACGGTGCTGGCCTACAAGTGGAACGCGCTGGATTTCAGTTGCCGGGCGGTGCTGGCCGATTTCCGGGTCCCCGGCTGGTACGCGCGCAGCGTGCTGCCGACCCTCATCGCCAACCTCGGCGTCTGGTTGCCCGCGGTGGCCATCATCTATGCGCTGCCCACGCCGCTGCAGCTGCCGCTGCAAAACCTCGTGCTCTGCTTCTTTACCCTGCTGCTGGCGCATCTCAACCGGCGACGGGTGAAGGCCTGACCTGCGGCGCGACGCAACCGTGCCGCCGCGCGCAGGATCGCCGGCGGCCGGCCGAAGCAGGACCATTCGCCGTCGGTTCGGGCCGTCCCGAGGGGACTCCCGGGACCGCTGGACTGTGATGTACAATCCAATGATCCGACCGGATCATGGAATCTCATCGACTTTAGAAACAAAGCCCCCTAAGCCCAGCCCTGGTGAAAGCCGCCACCGAAGAATTCCTCTACCTGCTCTTGTGGACGGCCGAATCCTTGGCTCGACCCAGTTGGCGCAACCTGGATAGTGCCTTCGAGACTTGGGCCTACCGCAACGGCTTGGGGAAGCGCCTGAAGGAACTTGAGCAGCAAAAGCTAATCGAACGTGCTGCCCCGGCCGTTGATAAACGCCTTTATCGCCTGACCGAGACAGGACGTTGCGCCGCCCTTGGCGGCGTTGATCCGTTGCACCGCTGGTCACGCCCCTGGGACGGGCGCTGGCGGCTCGTCTTCTTTGATATACCGGAGGTCAAACGCCGCGAGCGCCTGCGTCTGCGTCGGACGCTGCAGAAAATGGGTTTTGGGTACCTGCAGAACAGCGTATGGCTGTCGCCGGATCCGCTTGAGAGCATCCGCTGTTCGCTGCTCGGGATGAAGGCGAACGTGGAATCGCTGACCTTGTTCGAAGGGCAGCCGTGTGGCGGTGAATCCGATCGGGACTTGGTGGCTGGTGCATGGGATTTCGAGGCGATCAATCGGCGTTATGAGATGTGGGGCCGGGTGGCGGATGCCGTGCCAAGGTCCCAGAACGGCCGGTGGAATTTCGCAAATCTCCGCGCCTGGGCTGCTCGGGAACGGGCCATCTGGCAAGAGGTGGTGGCGATCGATCCCTTTCTTCCGGAGCCGCTGCTTCCGGTGGCGTATTTGGGTCGCCGTGCATGGATCCGCCGGAGCAGTGTACTCAATACCTTGGGAAACACACTGGCCTGAACCGAAAGTTTCGATGATCCGGTCGGATCATCGAATCGGAGCGAAAACTCTTCGATCGGTTGCCGGTGAATAGCGGAGTGGACCGAGGAAATCAGGCCGCCGGCAACCCCACGATTGGGATCTGGAACTCCCGGGCGGCGCTTCAGCCCAGGTACGAGCAGATGTACTCGCAGAGGCCGCCGGTCACCTCGATGGTGAAGCCGCTTTTGCCCGGCACGCCGAAGTGCTGGCCCGCAGCGTAAGCGGTGGTCTCGCGCCGGCCGTCGAGCGTCGCGCAGCAGGCGCCGGCGACGATTTCCATGCGTTCGGGCGTGCCGGTGCCGAAGTGGTAGGAGCCGGGATAGATCAGGCCGAGGGTTTTTTTGGTGCCATCGGGAAACAGCACGGAATGGCTGACGACCTTGCCGTCGAAATAGACGTTCGCCTTGGTCGTGACGGTGACGCCGGTGAATTGGGTGGGAAGCGTGGGCATGATGGAAGCGTCGGGCACGCTAGGCGGGGACTTCGGGCCGAGGCAAGCCGGAGCTGCAGCCGGTGAAAGGCGAATTTCGCCATCTTTTCCTCGCGGGATTCAGTCGCTCGCATTAAGTTGCGGTTACCATGAGCGGGGACTCCAAGATTGAGTGGACCGACTCGACGTGGAATCCCGTGCGTGGCTGCAGCAAGGTCAGCCCGGGCTGCAAGCATTGTTACGCCGAAACCTTTGCCGAGCGCTTCCGGGGCGTGAAGGGACACCCTTTCGAGTTCGGCTTTGATCTCCGGTTGGTGCCCGAAAAGCTCGGCGATCCCATCCGGTGGAGCACGCCGCTCAAGATCTTCGTGAATTCCATGAGCGATTTGCTTCACGAAGGAGTGCCCGATGACTACATCGAGAAAGTCTGCCGGGTGATGCTGGCGGCCAACTGGCACACCTACCAGGTGCTCACCAAGCGGGCCGAGCGGATGCGAGGTCTTCTATGTGGCAAGCTGCGCTCGGCGGCAAAAGTCCCGCACATCTGGTGGGGCGTCAGTGTCGAGAATCGCGAGCACGGTTTACCGCGAGTCGACCACCTGCGGGCGGCCCGGCCGCACGGAACGCAGGTGGCGGCAGCGAATGAACCGTGACTATGACGAAACCGGTCTTTCATGCGTTGCCGTGAACGCGCGTCGCCCCAAGGCGCGGCTCACTTGAATTGACTCGGCTCCGGCGGGCCGTCATCGCTGCTGGTTTCATGCAGCTCGATTTCACCAAACTACCACCCCGCGACGTGTACGGCTGGATGACCAGCGCCATCGCCCCCCGCCCCATCGCGTGGGTCTCCACCATCTCCGCCGACGGCCGCACCAACCTCGCGCCGTTCAGCTTCTTCCAGGGCGTCACCTCCAACCCCCCGACGCTCCTGTTCGTGCCGGTCAACAACCGCGACGGCCAGCCCAAGGACACCGTGCGCAACCTCCAGCAGGTGCCGGAGTTCGTGGTCAACGTCGTGCCCTATGCCCTGGCCGAGCCCATGAACGCCTGCGCGGCCACGCTGCCTTACGGCGAAAGCGAGTTTGCGCAGTTCGGCATCGCAAGCGCGCCGTCGGTGAAGGTGCGCCCGCCGCGCGTGGCCGCCGCGCCGGTGGCGTTCGAGTGCACGCTGCATCAGATCGTCAATATCGGCGAGGGGCCGCTGGCCGCGCACGTCATCTTCGGCCGCATCCATCTGGTGCATGTCAGCGAGGCCGTGCTCGGCGCCGACGGCCGGATCGACACGGCGAAGCTCGATCTTGTCGGCCGCCTGAGCGGCGACTGGTATTGCCGCACGACCGAACGCTTCACGGTCAAGCGGCCGGCGTAACAGACGCGGGTCAGGTTCTTCCTGCCTGCGTCGGCGCGGAATCGTCCAATTTTTGGTCATGCCTGGGGAAAGGATCATCGCCAAGGGGCAGGTCGATGTGGTCTTGCTTGTCCGCGAGTTTTTGCGCGATCCTTGCCCGCCGCTGCATGCGGCCCGGGTGCCCGGCGCCACTGGCGCCTAGCCCGTGCAATCTCAACGTGCCAAGGACTGACATGGATGCCGCCACTCTCAAATCCAAGATCCGGACCGTGCGCGACTGGCCGAAGCCGGGCGTGAACTTCCGGGACGTCACCACGCTCTTCCAGGACGCCGCGGCCTTCCGGGCCACGATCGACGGCCTGGCCGCCGCCGTCGCCCCTTTCCGGGCGGACATTGTGGCGGCGGTGGATGCGCGCGGTTTCATCCTGGGCGGGGCACTGGCCTACAAGCTCGGCCGGCCGTTCGTGCTGGTCCGCAAGAAGGGCAAGCTGCCCTACCAGACCGTGGCGGAGGACTACGCCCTCGAATACGGCACCGCCACCATCGAGGTGCACGCCGACGCCTGCCGGCCCGGCGAACGCGTCGTCATCGTGGACGATCTCATCGCGACCGGCGGCACGCTGCTGGCGGCCTCCAAGCTCTTCCGGACGCTGCGGGGGGAGGTGGCCGGCGTCGTCGCCGTCATCGATCTGCCCGGGCTGGGCGGCTCGCGCCGGCTGGCGGCGGCCGGCCTGCAGGTCACCACGCTGTTCGCCTTCAGCGAGACGGAGTAGGGTTCACCGGCGGGCGTTCGGCCCGGGAGCAAAAAGAGCGAGATTCCGGGAATATCCCGCAGTTTGGGCTATCTTACGGGTGATTCTCCCGTCTGGAATGCCCCCGCCAACGTGGGTGGAAATTCCGGCGGAAATCTATCCTCAATCACCCACCCTATGACCAAATCGACCAGACTCATCATCACGGCCGCGGCGCTCGCCGGGCTTTACAGCGGTTCGCTCGCGCTCAAGGCCCGGGCCGAAGACACCAACGCGGGCACGCCCGCCGCCAAGGAAGAGGGCAAGCCGAACAGCTGCAGCGGCAAGTCCGGCTGCAACGGTAAGGAAAAGAGCAAGGACTGCTGCAAGGCCAAGTCTTCCTGCAACGGCCATGAGGACTGCAAGGGTTGCAAGGACTGCAAGGATCCGGATGCCGGCCAGGCCGCCGGCCCAGTGGAGAAGGACAAGAGCTCCTGCAGCGGCAAGAGCAGTTGCTCGGGCAAGGACGGCTGCTCTGCCAAGAGCGACACACCCGCCGGCGAGTAAGGCCAGTCATCCCCGGGTCGCCTCAGGCCCGTCATCAGTTTCTGCGCGGCCGGTGGCCGGTCCACCGGCCGCGCCTATTACACATGGAAGTGACGTCTTTTCACCGTCGCGCAGAGCTTTAGCCCGCGCCCCACCGTCGAGACGCGCAGGCCAAAGCTCCGCGCTACTCGCCACCGTAAGTCACCGCGTTGGGCAATATTCAATAGACTGTGACCGGCGCGCCTGTCGCAGAACTGGTCTCCCCTGCGAGTCCTCCCTTTCCACATGCCCGCCAATCCCTTCAACGCCTTCACCGATTATGGCATCGGCATCGGCCTGCGCGTGCCGCACTACCAGCACATCCTGACGAGAAAGCCGGTCGTCGACTGGTTTGAGATCATCTCGGAGAACTTCATGGTCGACGGCGGCCGGCCGCTCGAGGTGCTCGACCAGATTCTCGAGCAGTACCAGGTGGTGCAGCACGGCGTTTCGCTCTATTTCGGCTCGGCCGACCCCTTTGACCGCGCCCACCTGAAGCGGCTGAAGACGCTCGTGAAACGCACCCGGACGCCCTGGCTCTCCGACCATCTCTGCTGGGGCAGCGTCGACGGCACCTACACGCACGATCTGCTGCCGATGCCTTACACCTTTGCCGCGGCCCGGCGCACGGCCGAAAAAATCCGCCAGGTGCGCGACTACCTCGAAATCCCCGTCTGCGTGGAAAATGTCAGCAGCTACGTCGAGTTCCATGTCTCCGAAATGACGGAGTGGGAGTTTCTCACCGAGGTCGTCGAGCGTGCCGACTGCGGGATCCTGCTCGACGTGAACAATATTTACGTCTCCTCGCGCAACCACGGCTTCAATCCGTACGACTATGTTGACGGTGTGCCGCATCACCGCGTGGCGCAGATGCACATCGCGGGCCACACGAAGTTCGAGCAGTACATTCTCGACACCCACGACCATCCGGTGATCGACCCGGTGTGGAAGCTCTACGCGCATGCCATCCGGCGCTGCGGCGTGACGGCAACCCTGCTGGAGTGGGACGACAAGATCCCTTCGTTCGGGGAGGTGCACGGCGAGGCGCTCAAGGCGCATGAATTCATCGACGGGGCGCGCGCGGCGCAGGCACCGCGCCGCGGCCGGACCGCGGGGTCTTCGGCACTGGCGCGATGAAGCCGCCCGCCACCGAGCCCCGCCGGGTGCGCTCGACGCGCGACCTCAAGGCGCTGCAGCGCGCCATGGCCGCGGCCGTCATGCGACCCCTCACGCCGGCCGGCCGCACGCCGCACCGCTGGATCGACGGCCGGCCCACGGAGCAGGTCGTCGCGGCGTTCATCAAGCCCAATGACCGCCAGACCGCGCTCGAGCGGCTCGAGATCTACAACCGCATGTACTGGTTCCGGCTGCTCGACTGCGTCTACGACGACTGTCCGGGCCTGCGCGCGGTGCTGGGCGAACGGAAGTTCATGCGCCTGGCCGAAGCTTATCTCACCCGGCATCCCTCCCGCTCCTTCACCCTGCGCAACCTGTGCCGCCGGCTCCCGCAGTTCATCCGCGAGCAGCCGCGCCTGACGGCACCGCACACCGCGCTGGCCCGCGACCTCGCGCGCTTCGAGTGGGCGCAGGTCGAGGCCTTCGACGGCCTGGCCCGGCTGGCGCTGACGCCGGAGGCGCTCCGCGGCGCCGATCCCGCGCGCCTGCGGCTCGACCTGCAGCCATATATTTCCCTGCTCGCGCTGAACCATGCGGTGGACGACTTCGTCATCGCCGTGAAAAAAAACTCCCTGCGCACCGATGCCAGCAATGCGCCCGACGCCGCCCCGGTCGCGGTGAAGCCGCGGCGCGTGCCGCGGCCCCGGCGGCAGCGGGTGCACTTGGCCGTGCACCGTCACCACAACCGGCTGTATTACAAGCAGCTCGAGCCCGCCGCCTACCGCCTGCTTTGCGCGCTGCGGGAAGGCCAGACCCTGAACCGGGCCTGCGCCTCCGTCCTGCCGCGCCGCGCGGCGACGTCGCCCGCCTGGCAGCAGAAGGTGCGGGACTGGTTCCAGAACTGGACCGAGCTCGGCTGGTTCTGCCGCCGGTGAAGGAATAACCGGTCGCCGGCCCTCTCCGATTTTCATGTCCCTCCGCACCTGCCTCGATCGATTCCACCGCGGCGCCGCGCACCTCCAGTCGCCGCTGCTGCTCGTCCTCCGGCTCTATTGGGGCTGGAATTTCTTCCTCACCGGCAAGGGCAAGCTGCTGCACCTCGACCGCACGGCCGATTACTTCGCCAGCCTGGGCATCCCGCTGCCCAGGCTGAACGTCGTGCTCGCCGGCGGCACGGAATGCCTCGGCGGCCTGCTGCTGGTCGCCGGCCTATGGTCGCGCGTCGCCTCGATGCCGCTCATCTTCACGCTGGTCGTGGCCTATGCCACGGCGGAGCACGCGGCCCTCACGGCGGTCTTCACGGACCCGGACAGGTTTCTCGGGGCCACCCCGTTCCTCTTTCTCCTCGCCGTGATGATCGTGCTCGCGTTTGGTCCCGGCAAATACTCGCTCGATTATCTGCGGGAACGGCGCGCGTCGTCGTGAGGCGTGATCTTGAAGCGGAGCATGCAGGCGCTGGACTGAAAATGGGACCTGCAGCGAGCACGGATTGGAAGGGACCTGGCCGGCGACAGGGATAAACCGTTCACGGCAGCGGATAGTTGCAGGGATTGTTTCGGTGAAAAGAACTGGTGAGACCCATTTCAGGCTTGCAAAGGTATAAGAATTTATTTGGCTAGCCAGAAAATGGCTAGAGTATTCAAGGCTAGCGATAAGGCGACTACGCCGTTGCATTTTGGCGGATGGCTACGGCATTTACGCGAGGAGCGACATCTGCCCCTCCGTGCCGTTGCCGCGGCAGTGGAAATGGATCAGGCGCATCTCAGCAAAGTGGAGCTTGGCCAGCGAATTCCCACGGCCGAGCAAACGACTGCCTTGGCCAAATTCTTTCATCAGAACCCGACGCACGCGGAAGCCCGGCGTATTGCCGAAAAATTCCGTCAGGAACATGCCGATAATCCCGCGGCGGCTCAAGCATTACAGATTCTCAACGAAGAAGCCGCACCCTACGCGGCGGACAAAAAGGAATAATCATGCCCCGCGCCAAAAAAACCAGCGTGGCTCCGCCACCCGCCTCGGCTGAAACGCAGAGTCCGGCGGAGTTGAAGCCCGGCTATATCGCCGACTTCATATCCGGCCACCCGGTAAAAGACACGCCGGAGGAACGCGACGCCGTGCAGGTGTTCGCCCGCCGCCTCGTGGAGGACTACGGTTATCCGAAGGAATTCATTCAAACCCGCCCGCAACATCGGGTGCGCAAACGTCCCTCTGACGAAGAGAAGTCCTATCCAGTGGACATCGGTGTCTTCCGTAGCGGCAAGAAACTGGAAGACGACCTGTTTCTGATCGTCGAGTGCAAGCAGAAGACCCGCAAGGATGGGATCGCCCAGCTCAAGCTTTACCTCGACATGTCAGCGGCCGAGATCGGCGTCTGGTTCAACGGCGACGAGCACGAATACCTCCGCAAAATATATCACAAGGACGGCTCCCGCACCTACGAGGCACTTCCAAACATCCCGCGCCATGGTCAGCGCATCGAGGATATCGGCCTCTTCAAACGCAAGGATCTCAATAAGCCTTCCAATCTGAAGGCGGTTTTCCGCGATCTGCGCAATCACCTGGCCGGCATGACCACCGGCATTACCCGCGACGAGGCTCTGGCGCAGGAGATCATCAACATCCTGTTCTGCAAGATCCTGGATGAACAAAACACCGATCCCGAGGAAACGGTACGATTTCGAGCTGGCTTGGGCGAAAGCGCGGAGGTTGTGCGCACGCGAATCTGTGAGCTCTTCGACATGGTTAAGCAGGATGTATATCAAGATGTTTTTGCTCCTACAGACACCATTCATCTCGACGTTGAAAGTGTGCGCTACGTGGTTGGCGAGTTGCAGAACTACTGTGTTATGGATGCAGATCGTGACGCCATCGGCGATGCGTTCGAAGTATTCATTGGCCCGGCCTTAAGAGGTGCCGAAGGTCAATTTTTCACTCCGCGCAACGTTGTAAAAATGGTAGTGGATATCCTCGATCCAAAGCCTGGCGAAAAGATCATTGATCCGGCCTGTGGTTCCGGTGGGTTTCTGATCGGCGCGCTGGAACATGTTTGGAGGCACATTGATACGAGAGCGGAACGCGCACAATGGAGCCGCCAGAGGCACATTCGGGAGAGTATCCGCATAGCAATGGAATATTTTCGTGGTGTGGATAAGGACACTTTTTTAGCCAAGGTCTGCAAGGCCTACATGGCCTTGATCGGCGATGGTCGCGGCGGTGTCTTCTGCGCCAATTCTCTACAGGATCCTGCAGAATGGCCGGCGGCAATGCAGGAAAAGATCACCCCGGGGACCTTTGATGTAGTTCTGACCAATCCGCCGTTTGGGAAAAATATCGTAGTTAAAGGGGCGCCGATATTAAGCCAGTTCGATCTCGGTCATCGGTGGAAGAAAGACAGAGAATCTGGCATTTGGGAAAGACTGGACGCGCTCCACGAGGATCAGCCACCGCAAATCCTGTTCATCGAACGTTGCCTGCAGTTACTCAAACCGGGCGGTCGCTTGGGCATTGTTCTGCCTGAGGCCGTATTTGGGATGCCCACTTACGAATATGTGGTCGCCTACCTGCAGCAGAGCACCAAAGTTCTAGGGGTAGTCTCAATGCCGGAACCGCTCTTCAAGACCAGCGGCAAGGGCGGGACTCACGCCAAGGTTTGCGTACTTTTTCTGGAAAAGACTAAATCCAAATCTGGGGAGGATTGGGACATCTTTATGGCAGAGGCAAGGTGGTGCGGCCACGACTCAAGAGGCAATCCGACCATTCGCACCGACAAAGATGGGAGAGAGGTTCTCCTCGATGACGTGCCGTTGATCGCGGCTCGGCATCGCGATTTGGCCGAAGGCAAGCAGGTCGGCGACCTGAACGGATTCCGAACCCGCGTCTCCCAGCTCAAGAAGAATATTTTTATCGCGAAATACTATGACCCGAAACTTCAAGCTGACCTTAAGACATTGGCTCGGACGCATGACCTGCTCTCGTTAGAGCGATTGATTCGAGAGAAAATCCTGGTTTGGGATACTGGCATCGAAGTCGGCAAGATGGCGTATGGCACAGGCCCGATCCCGTTCATTCGCACCTCCGACATCTCGAATTGGGAACTAAAGGGTGACCCCAAGCAGGGTGTGAGCGAGGTGATTTACGAGGACAACAAGCAGGACGTGCAAGCGGGTGACATTTTTGTCGTACGCGATGGCACCTATCTGGTCGGCACGTCATGCATTCTGACTGCGCATGACACGAAGATTCTCTATTGCGGTGGCATCTATAAATTGCGTGTTTGCCAGCCAGCCATGCTGGACCCCTATCTGCTGCTCACGCTTCTCAATACCCCCATTGTCCGGCGCCAGATGCGTTCAAAGCAGTTCACCCGCGATATCATCGATACGCTTGGCAAACGACTTTTCGAGGTAGTCTTGCCTGTGCCCAAAGATGCGGTGTTACGGACGCGCATAGCGGAGGAAACCCACAAACTGATCGAAACACGTGTAGCGCTGCGCAACCGCACCAAGCAATTGCCGCTTGAGATCGAGGGAGCACAGGCAACCGAATTCGTCGAAGAAAACAAGCAGGCGGCCTACGGCGTTGGAGTTGCCGGAACCTGATGCCGCCGGGAAATGACTGGTCGTGGATTTAAGGCAGCTTAATCTGCCTCCATGAACCGTCGCACGTTCCTCCTCCGCGACGCCCTGCATCAGCACGACGATTTATTGATGCCCGCTCACTCGTCTGAGGGGTCGGGACGGACCGCTGGGCCGTCCATGCTGCTCGATCATACCCGCGACGAGCCTCCTTTGCCAAACCACTGAGCCCAGGGCGTCGCAGCCCCAGGCGACGAAATCTCCCGGTTTGTGGGCGGACACCCGGGCGCCGTTGCCCTCGAAAAGATCCTTGCACGATCAACCCTGCTGACGATCCCTGGTGTTGAACGCTGACGCGGACTTGCCAAGCTCCACCAATTCAAGTGCGACTCCTCTCCTGATGAAGACCAAATTGCGCTGGGGTATCCTGAGCACCGGCCGGATCGCCGGTGTTTTCGCCCGCGGGGTGGCGGCCTCGCAAGCCGGTCAGCTGGCCGCCGTCGGCAGCCGGACGCCGGCGGCCGCCGAGCGCTTCGCCCGGGAGTTTGGCGTGCCCCGGGCCCACGGCACCTACGAGGCCCTGCTCGAGGATCGCGGGGTGGAGGCGGTGTATGTCGCCACGCCGCACCCCCAGCACGCCGAGTGGGCTGTGCGCGTGGCGCAGGCGGGCAAACACATTCTCTGCGAAAAGCCGCTGACGATGAACCACGCCGGCGCGGCGCGGATCGCCGAGGCTGCGCGCGCCCACGGCGTGGTGTTGATGGAGGCGTTCATGTACCGTTGTCACCCGCAGACGGCCAAGGTCGTCGAACTCATCACCCGCGGCGCCATCGGGCGGGTGGGGCTCGTGCAGGCGACCTTCAGTTTTCATGCGGATTTCGATCCCGGGAGCCGTCTTTGGAACAAGGCGCTCGGCGGCGGTGGCGTCCTCGATGTCGGTTGCTATGCGGTGTCGTATGCCCGACTGGTGGCCGGGGCGGCGGACGGACAGCCATTCGCCAATCCCGTGCGCGTTGCCGGTGCGGGGCTGCTGCATCCGCAGGCCGGGGTCGACGCCTATGCCGCCGCCACGCTGCAATTCGCCAACGGCATCGTGGCGCAGGTCGCCTGCGGAGTGGGGTTGCAGCAGGATAATTCCGTGCGCATCTACGGCAGCGAGGGCTGGCTGCACATTCCCGCACCCTACCAGCCCGGCCTGGTCGGAAGGGCGGTGATCTTCCTGTACCGCCGCGGGAGGGACGCACCGGAGGAAATCGCGTTCGATGCGCCGCCGCTTTATGCGCTTGAGGCCGACGCCTTTGCCGCGGCCCTGGCCGCCGGGCGGAGCGATGTGCCGCAGATGAGCGTGGCCGACACCCTGGGTAACATGGCCGTGCTCGACCAATGGCGCGCGGCCCTCGGCCTCGCCTACGACGCCGACCAAGCCTGAACCTGCGCCGGCAGCAGCGCCCGGGGGCTATGCGGGGCGTTCGAGCAGATGCTGGAGGGCCGCGAGCATTTCCTTCCAGCAGTGCCGGCGCTCCGCGACCAGTTGGGCGCTGGCGAGCTTGGTGTGATCGACCACGACCGCGCACCGGGCCCGCCCTTTGGCCGTGATCCGCACTTCGATGTCCGAACCATCGTCATCACAGGTGAGGCGCACGGATTTCGGCGCCACGGCCTGGCACAGGGTGAGCTTCACCCCCGCCAGCCAGCGCGCGCGCCGGCGGGCGTCGGTCCACGCGAGAAAAACACTGTCCGCGGCGGCGGCAATGGTCTTGCTGGCGCTGACCGCAAAACCGCCCGCGTGCTGAGGCCCGGCCCGCCGGCCGGCATGTGGCTTGGCGGCTGCGGGAATGGAAGAGAGTCGGGCGCGGCGCGGGGTACGATTCATGGTCAGTTCAATTTACGGTTCCTTTTTCCGGGGGCGATACGAAATTCCAATCGTCGCCCGGGGCGCCGGCAATCGGGCTTTGATCCTTCCCCACGCGTCTGCGGCGCCGGGAAAATCAGGCCTTGCGCCGCACCGGGTGCGGCCGGCCGGCCTCATCGATGGCCACGTACGTGAAGAGTCCCTCGGTCACGCGATGCAACGAACCGTCGGTCTGGCGCTGCACCCAGGCCTCGATGTCGATCTTCATGGAGGTGCGGCCGACGGATTGCTGGCTCGCATAACAGGTGACGATGTCGCCGACGAAGACAGGGTAGATGAACGACATCGCCTCGATGGCGACCGTTACCACCCGGCTCCGGGCGAGGTTGCGCGCCAGCACGGCGCCGCCGAGATCCATCTGGGACAGGAGCCAGCCGCCGAAGATGTCGCCATTGGAGTTGGTGTCGGCCGGCATGGCGATGGTACGCACGACGAGATCACCTTTGGGCTTGGCGGGCTGGCGTGAGGATCGGCGCATACGACGGGCCTTAATTTCGCCGGCTCCGCGGCGGACGCAAACGGAAAAGTCCCGTTCGGGGGGCCGGCGCCACGGTTCAATAATCGCCGGTGGACGCAGCGACTTTGCCGTCCGCGGCTTCCTGCACGAGGGCGACGGCACTGGAGGTGCCGAGGCGCTCGGCTCCGGCGGCGATCAGGGCCTGCGCCTGGGCCAGCGTCTTGATGCCCCCGGCCGCCTTGATGCGGATGGAGCCGCGCCGATGATCGGCAAACAGCTTCACGTCATCGACGGCCGCGCCCGCCGCGCCAAAGCCGGTGGAGGTCTTGATGAAATCAATGCCGGCGTTCTCGCAGAGGACGAGGGCGGCCAGCTTCTGCCGGCGGTCGAGGTAGCAGGTTTCGACGATGACCTTGGTAAGGAGGTGCAGCTGACGCGCGACGGCGGCCAACCGGCCGAGTTCGGCCGCCACCGCGGCCTGCCGGCCTTCGCGCAGGTCGGCGTAGTGCATCACGATGTCCACCTCCTGGGCGCCCGTCTCCGCGACGGCGCGGATCTCGGCCTCCTTGGCGGCGGTCGGCGTGCGACCGTGAGGGAAACCGATGACGGTGCCGATGCGGACCTTGGCGCTGGCCAGGGTCTCCCGGGCCAGCGGCACGCTGGCCGGGTAGAGCATGACCGCGGCAAACTCGTGACGACGGGCGTCGGCGCAGAGCGTGCGCAGATCGGCCTCCGTGGCGTCGAGCCGCAGGTTGGTGGAATCGAGATAACCGGCGAGCGCGGCGGATTTCATGATGGACATCCTAGCAGGCGCGCGGCCGACGGGAAGCCGCGATTGCCCCGGCAGAGTCATTCCGAATGCAGCAGGATCTGTTACCAGCGGATTCTTCTTCTTTCTCGGAGCAATGTGCGGAGTTCAAATGCGCGGTGCACGTAGGGCGCCAGTGTTCCATCCTTGTCATCATCGATCCAGCAAAGCAGTGCCACAGGTTTGCGGTCCTCCTTGAAGCGACGTCCACGGACTTGACGATGGTGGCGATGGGACAGGAATGACGTGCTGTAAAGTTCCAACTCCAGATGGACTGAGTCGGCTTTCCCCTGGAGTTTGACCAGCATGTCCGGAAACGCCGTTTGGAGCCGGAGAATTCTCTCGATTCTCAGTCTCTTCTGAGCGGCGACCACCGCCACGAGTTCCTGTTCGATCCGGGGTTCCCGTCCAAGGCCAGGAATATCGCTGCGAGGCAGCCAGTGTTTTCGGGTGTAGAGTTCGATGGTTTCAAACTCCTTCTTCGAAATTCGGGTGATGGTCGCTCGGGCGAACATCGGTTTATTCAAAAACCCTCCAATAGGGGGAATCACCACAGGATCGCCGAGTGGCCGGCCAACAGGCTTCCCTTTGATCATCCAAGCAGGCCCTGTCCAAAGGTTATGCGCCCGGCGGGGAACATTTCCGTGCCACGCTCCTTTGATGCACTCGTAAAATCCGACAACAAGGCTCAGAGGTCGCTCTCTCTCGTAAGAAGTTGTGTATGCAAAAGCGATCCACCGGTCAGTTGAGGACACAGTTTCTCAAGGTGTGCGCTGATCGAGCGCGGGTTCATAGCCTGTCGAGATGCTCGAGAAACTGCCGGGGCGAGAGGATCGGGATGTCGGCGTGGTTTTTCAGGGTTAGCAGGTCGTCGTCGCCGATGATGATGGCATCTGCTTGGGCGGCCAAGGCGGTGGCCAGCACGGCGTCGTCATCCGGATCGCGGCACACGGGCGCGGGCAGGGGCTGCGCCTTGACGACCGTGGCGCGGGCCCGGTATTCCGCCAGCCACGGCACGTCGCCCACCGGCACTCGAAATTTACCGCGCAGAGTGGCGGTCAGCTCCTTCAACAAAGCGTCGCTGGTGCACAACTCGTGCCCGCGCACCCGCCGGCGCACGAGGTCGCGGCACAGGCCGTCAGCCACGAGCGCCGCGACCAGGACGTTGGTGTCGAGGACAATTTTCAAGACACCCGCTTGAAGACGTCCTCGTCGGTGTAGAGACCCTGCGCGCGGGCCCGCGGCACGAGTTTGCGGCGGCTGGCTTCAAACGCCTCCTCCCACAACCGGTCCTGCAGGGCGCGGCGCACGAACTCGCTCTCGGTAAGTTGCAGCGTCCGTGCCGACCGGCCGATTTCGCGCCGCATCTTCCTCGGCAGGCTGACGGTCAGGGTGGTTCTCATGATGTAAGATCAAATAAGACAGCATTAACCACCGGTCAAGCGGCAGGTGGGCGAAGCGATAGGGAGGCGCTGGCAGGAAGATCACGATGCTTGTCATTGTATGTGAATCATCCATGTTTCACATCGTCATGGCCAAGGCGAGCATCAGGCAGTTGCGGACGGAGTTCCCCAAGGTGCGCGCGCTGATCGAGCGTGAGGGGGAGGTCGTGGTCACCGAGCGCGGCCAGGCCGCCTACGTCATCCGGCCCTACCAGCCGCCGAAAAAAAAGCAGCCGAAGCCTGAACCGTTCGACTACTACGCACGGCTGATCAAGCGCATGCCCAAACCCATCTCGGCCGAAGCCTCCCGGGCGATCGACGAGCTTAATCGTGGCGAGCGCTGAAGACAGCTACATCGACCCGAGTGCGTTGCGGGCGCTTTACCTTGCCGACCCCCGGTCTCTGGCCATGACTCGGTGGCGGACGCGCAGTGGCGGCGCCATGCCGATCACCCGATTCGGGCATGCCGAGCTGATCAATGCCATCGCTCTCGGACAGTTTCGGGGTGATTACGGGGAGACTGAGTGCAGCGGTGCGATGGACGATGTCCGCAACGACTTGGAGGAGGGGAGACTGCGCTTGGTGGACCTGCCGTGGCGCGCCGCACTGGACGGCGCGGTGAGCTTGAGCCGCACCTATGCACCGAAACTGGGCACTCGGGCGCTCGATGTGCTTCATGTTGCCTCCGCACTGGAATTGCAGGCCCGGCAGTTCATAACCTACGACGACCGGCAGGCGCGGCTGGCGGCGGCCTGCGGGCTCAAGGTGGTCCGGCCGTGAGCCGGGCGCCGACCGGTCTTGATCATGAGTACCAATTCCATCCCTCAAAGCGGCGCCACGCGCCTGCTGGTCTGGTGGCTGCTCTGGGCCGGCATCCTGGCCGGCCTGATGGCGATAGCTGTTGCGGTAGGGCAGCGGCCGGCCTCTGCCCCGGTTCGGTCCAACGTTCTGACTGATTTCATCGGGCTCGGTCCGCTGCTGGCGAGCTGTCTTCTGCGCTGGCTGGTGCTGCCGCGCGTGCGGCAGGTACAGTCGGCGTTCGTCGTGTTCGTCCTCGGGCTGGTGCTGGCCGAGGCGTGCGGCCTTTCCGGCATTTTCCTGAGCACGTTCAAAAACGAACTATTGGTACTGGGCGTCCTTGGCCTCGGGCAATGGATGCCGCGGTTTGCGCGCGGCTATATTGAATCCAGTGCCGCTGACTTTCGTTCAGCGGCAGATTGATCGTGGCCGGCGGCAAGGGCGGCTAGGTTCCCCGTGCCCGACCTCGGCGGCATTACGCCGCCACTGGTCCCGCCTGCCGACCGTCTGTCTAAAGTTTGCGGTAGGCGCCTTCCCCTGCTGTAGTCTCACCCGCACATGGATTCCACGTCCACCGTTGCATCCCTGGTCACCGACGCCGGCTCCCGCCGGCGCGCGAAGGAGCGGCTGTATGTCGTGTGCCAGGCGGCGGGCTGGCTGGGTCTGCTGATGCTGCAGTTGCTGTTTGTCCGGCTGTTCGCCACCGAGCGGGATCCGAGCGACTCGATCCCGTCGATCGTGCAGACCATCGCGGAAGGCTGGCTGATCACCCATCTGGTCCGACGCTGGCTCGCCCGCTGGGGCTGGAAGGATCTGGGCTGGCGGCGGCTGGCCCCGCGGATCCTGGGCATGGCGGTGGTGCTGTCGGCCATCTGGGCGGCGGTCAGCTTCGGCATCTGTTACGGCCTCCTGCGCAATCCCTTGCCGGCCAAATACCACCCGCTGGCGATCCTCGCGCTGAACCTGATGAACGGCACGATCCTGATGGCCGGCTGGTTGTGCATCTATTTTTTCTATCACCTGTTCGACCGCTACAACCGCCTGCAGATCGAGCAACTGCGGCTGACCGCCGCGGTCAAGGAGGCCGAGCTGCGGGCGCTCAAGTCGCAGATCAACCCCCACTTCATCTTCAACTCGCTCAACTCGCTGCGCGGGCTCATTGACGAGGACCCCGACCGGGCCCGCCAGGCTGTCACGCAGCTGGCCAACCTTCTGCGCTATTCATTGCAGTCCGGCCAGCTCGAGACCGTGCCGTTCGAGGAGGAACTGCACACCGTCAATGACTACCTCGCGCTCGAACAGGTGCGCCACGAGGAGCGCCTGCGGGTGCGGCTCGACGTCGCTCCCGGGGCGCTCGCGCTGCCGATCCCACCGATGCTGCTGCAGACGCTGGTGGAGAACGCGGTCAAGTACGGCATCGCGCCGCGCCGTGAAGGCGGTGAGATCGCGATCATCGCCCGGTGCGAGCACGACCAGCTCCGTTTGCAGGTCACCAACCCCGGCACGCTGGCCGCCGGCGGCGGCTCGACCGGCGTCGGCGTGCGCAACGCCGCCGACCGGCTCGGACTGCTCTTCGGCGCCCAGGCCACGCTGGACCTGCGCGAAGACCCGCCCGGCCACGTCGTCGCCGAGGTCATTCTGCCGCTGGAAACGACCCCAATCCGGGAATCCTCCCCGGCGCGAAACCCGCCTGCGGCCGGGCCTGGAGTCCGGCCTCCCGACCGGAAGGCGGCCCTCTCCGCATGAAGGCCCTGCTGATCGACGATGAACGCCTGGCGCGCAACGAACTGCGCCGGCTGCTCGCGCCGCACCCGGAGATTGTGATTGTCGGCGAGGCCGCCAACGCTGACGCAGCCCGCGCGCGCATCGCCGAACTCCGGCCGGACCTGATCTTTCTCGACATCCAGATGCCGGGCGACGACGGCTTCGCGCTGCTCGAGTCGCTCGAGCCGCCGCTGCCGCGGGTGATCTTCACCACCGCCTACGACGAGTTCGCGGTGAAGGCGTTCGCGTTCAACGCCCTCGACTACCTCATGAAGCCGGTTGATCCCGCGCGGCTGGCCGCGGCGCTGGAAAAGCTGCCGGGGCGCGCCGGAGACACGCCGGGCGCCGCGTTGTCCGAGCGCCCGCTGCGTCTCGCCCCCGAGGACAAGGTGTTTGTGCGCGCAGGCGAGCGCTGCTGGTTCGTCGAGGTGCGGTCGATCCGCCTCATGGAGAGCGAGGGCAACTACACCCGCGTGCATTTTGACGACGCCCAGCCGCAGCTCTTCCGCTCGCTCAACGCCATGGAGGAACGCCTGGACCCGAAGGCCTTCTTCCGCGCCAACCGCCGCCAGATCATCAACCTTTCCTGGATCGACCGGATCGAGCCGTGGTTCAGCGGCGGCCTGCTTGTCCACCTCAAGGGCGGCCTGAAGGTCGAACTCTCCCGCCGCCAGGCCCAGGCCTTCCGCGAGAAGATGAGTCTTTGAACCCGCGACCACGAATGGACACGAACCAACACGAATCCGGGTTAATCCATGGGGAACTGGTATACGCGATCGTCGGGTGTGCCATTGAGGTCTTGAATGAATTGGGTCACGGTTTGAACGAAAAACCGTATGAGAACGCTCTGACGGTGGAGTTTGGCTTCAAGGGAATCGCGTACAATCAGCAGGCTCGCTTTGATGTCACCTACAAGGGCCGATCCGTCGGGGAGTATATTCCCGACTTGATCGTCGCGAAGGCGGTGGTTGTGGATGCCAAGGTCATCGAACGAATCACTGACATTGAGCGGGGCCAGATGATCAATTACCTGCGCATCACCAAACTGCGCGTCGGAGTGATCTTGAACTTCAAGAGACCCAAGCTCGAGTGGGAGCGCATCGTGCTCTAGGCGGATTTGCGTCGATTCGTGTTCATTCGTGGTTTTCTCCCTTTCATGATCGAAGCCCGCAACCTCACGAAGATCTTCCGCGACAAGAAGCGCGGCGAAGTCCGCGCGGTCGACGGCGTTTCCTTCACCTGCCGCCCGGGCCAGATCTACGGCCTGCTCGGCGCCAACGGCGCGGGCAAGACCACCACGCTGCGCCTCCTCGCCACCCTGCTGCGTCCTACCAGCGGCGGGGCCACCGTGGCCGGCCACGATGTGGCCGCGGCTCCCGGCCGGGTGCGGGCCAGCGTGGGCTTCCTCGCCACGAGCACCGCGCTCTACGGCCGGCTCACCGCGCGCGAAACCATCGCGTACTTCGGCCGGCTCAACGGCCTGGCGGACGCGCAGATCGCCGTCCGCATCGGCCAGCTTGCCGACGAGCTTGGGCTGCACGAGTTCCTGGACCGCCGCGTGGAGAAATTCTCGACCGGCATGAAACAGAAGACCTCCATCGCCCGCACCCTGGTGCACGATCCCGCCGTGCTCGTCCTGGACGAACCGACGCTCGGCCTCGATGTGATGGCGGCCCGGGCCATCGTGCGCTTCGTGCGGGAATGCCGCGCCCGGGGCAAGACCGTGATCTATTCCACCCATGTCATGAGCGAGGCGGAGAAGCTCTGTGATGTCATCGGCATCATCCACCATGGCCGCCTCGTGGCCGAGGGCACCCTCGATCAGCTCCGCCGGCGCTACACCCGGCCGGACCTGGAGGAGATCTTCGTGCAGGCCGTGGGAGGGGAGGAGGTCGCATGAACGGACGCAACCTGCTCACCGTCTACCGCAAGGAGCTGCGCGACTCGCTGCGCGACCGCCGGACCCTGATTTCGATGATCGTCGTCCCGACGCTGATGATCCCGGGCATCATGGCGATTGCCGGGCTGGTCTCCTATCGGGTCGTCAAGCAGGCCCGGCAGGAGGTTCCCACGGTCATGGTCCTGGGTGGCGACGATTCGCCGGCGGTGCGGGCGGCGCTGGCCGCCGACGCCAGGATCCGGCTGGTGCCGGTCACGGACGACTGGAGGCAGCGGATCACCGACAAAACCTTGCGGGCCGCGGTGGAGATTCCGGCCGGGTTCGACGCGGCGCTGGCGCGGGGCGAGACCGTCATCGTGAAGCTCTATGATTACGAGAGCGAACTGCGCTCCGGCTTCGCCGTGGGGGAGCTGCGCAACTTCTTCAACCACTACCGCGAGCAAACCGTCTCGGCGCGGCTTGTGGCGCACGGCCTGCCGGCGGCCCTCGTCAAACCCTTCGAGCTGAAAACCGAGAACGTGGCCCCGCCCGAGAAGGTGGGCGGCAACCTCATCGGCGGGATGGTCCCCTATCTGTTCATCCTGCTTTGCTTCACCGGCGCGATGTATCCGGCCATGGACCTGACCGCGGGCGAGAAGGAGCGCGGCACCATGGAGACCATCCTGTGCAGCCCGGTGGCGCGGATCGATCTCGTCCTGGGCAAATTCCTCATGGTGCTCACCGCGTCGTTGGCCACGGTGCTGTGGTCGCTCCTCTCGCTGGGGGCCACGTTTCTGATCGGCGGGATGCTGCTGGCCCGGAGCGGGGCCGGCCCGATGATGGCGGCCCAAGCCGCGGCAGGGGGGCCGGCCGTGCTTCCGGCCGTCGATCCGTACGGCACGCTCACCGTGCTGGCCATGGTCGTGCCGGTGGCGGTGCTGTTTTCCGCGGTGCTGATGGCCCTGTCGCTCTTTGCCAAGAGCGTCAAGGAGGCCTCGAGCTATGTGTCGCCGCTGATCATCATCGTCATCATCCCGGCGATGATGGGTCTGCTGCCCGGCGTGGAGCTCAACGCCCGGCTGGCGCTGGTGCCGATCCTCAACCTCGCCCTCGTCAGCAAGGAGCTGGTCTCGGGTGTGTTCCACTGGGGCTACCTCGCTCTCATCTTCGGCTCGACGTGCCTGTACGCCGCCCTCGCCCTCGGGCTGTGCGTGCGCATGTTCAACCGCGAGGACGTGCTCTTCCGGGCGTAGTCCCGGCCGGCGGGCCGGATCGCCGGGGGGCGGGGAAACCGGGTGGAGGCGGAGCGGCATCGGTAAAAGAAACCTCAAAGCCATGAGGAATCCACCGGGTTTCGGAGCATGATCATGCGGGATGCAATCCGCTTGTTCCCCCAGGGTAAACACGGGGTAAATCCTCATCAGCGCGGCTCAAAAGCGTTTCCGCACTGTCAGTGCGGGCGTATCTTTGATGCCGGTCCCGGAAGATCATTAACACCCACCGCCTCCACCATGAATTTCGTCAAGAAAATCCTCCTCGTGCACGGCGATGAAAAAGCCCGCCGTACTCTCAACCTGCTGCTGGCCGGGGCCGGCTATGATGTCCGCCCCTGCGGGCGATCCGACGCGGCGCTCGAGGCCGCCCGCTCCGAATGGTTCGATCTCTCGCTGGTGGCCGATCCGCTGCCGGAGATGAGCAGCTTTGGGTTTGTCGAAGCATTGAAGAAACTGCAGCCCAGCGTGCCCGTGCTCCTGCTGGTCAACCAGCTCGAGCTGCCCTCGGTCATCAAGGGCATTCGCCTCGCCGTCGCCGACGTGCTGGCGCCGGGCGGCGACTGGACGCTGGTGATGCAGCGGGTCAACACACTCCTGCGTCCGGGTGAAGCGCCGGCGTCGGCGGATCCCACGCCGGAAGAACTGGCCGAGGTGGAAACCATCCTCGCCCGGGTCGGCGAGGGCACGGGCGATTCCGCTTCGGTTGCCGATTTTTCCGACCCGGCCGGCAGCCGGCGCGAGGAACTCCAGCGGCTCGCCCGTGAGCGCGACGATTTCAAACACACCGCCGAGCGGCTGGCGCAGGAAAAAACCGCCCTCGAGGCCGCGCTGAAGGCGGAGCTGGCCCGGCATGCCGACGTGGGGCATCTCGAGAGCGAACTGCGCGAGTTGCGCAGCGAGCGCGAGGTTGTGACCGCCGCCCAGGCGGCCGTCGATGAGAAGGCCCGCGCCCTCGCCGCCGCCCGGGAGGAGCTGGCCCGCGAGCGCGCCGCCCTGGCCGCCGAACGCGCGCAGGGGCTGCCTGCCGCGGAGGCCAGACGCCTCAAGAGCGCGGCGGAGCTGGCCCGCGAGCACGAGATGCTGGATGACATGCGCCTCGACCTGCGCGCCGAGGATGTCCGCCTGCGCGAGGAGGCGGTGAAGGTGCAACAGGCGCAGTCCCGGCTCGAAGCCGAGCGCCGGCAGCTGCAGGAGGACATGGAACTGCTCCGGGAGCAGGAGGCCAATTTGCGCGCTTATGAACAGCGGCTGCGCAGCCTGCCCGCCGAGGTCGAGGCCGCCCGCGTGCTGCATGCCGCGCCGCGGCCCTCGCGCGATCCATTCCTGCGCGACGCCTCGCTCGACGAGGCCTGGAACAAGATCAACCGGGCGATGGATCTGCTGGAGGCCGAGCGGCGCAACTTCACCGACGAGAAGCTCACCTTCAAGGAGACCGTGACACGATTGGAACAGCAGGAGGAGAGCCTGCGGTACCAGGAGGCGCTCCTGGCCGAGCGCGAGCGGCGCCTCGCCTCGCAGCCGGCACCCCGGCCTTCCTTCACGCGGGAGCCCTTCAAGGCCGCCAAGGCCATCTTTGCCAGCGGCAAGAAGGAGTCGTAAAATCCTTCGGCCCTCTGGAAGCAAATTCTGGAAGTCGAGGAAGGCTCGGGCCGCCGGCAGCGCGGATGCCTGCCATCCTCAGCGTGCCAGCGAGAGGGCCACGGCGCCGGCCACGGCCATGGCCCCGCCCGTCAGCGAACGCCGGGACGGTCGCTCGCCCTCCAGCAGGTAACTGAAGGGAATGATGACGAGCGGGGTCGTGGCGACGATCGGCAGCACGATGCCGCTGGGGGTGGTGGCGAGCGCCCACTGGTAGCAGCTGACTCCGATCACCGCGCCGCAGACGGCGTTGGCGGCAATCCAGAGATAGCCGCGGACCGGCGGCGGTACCGGTTTTTCCGGCGCGCGGTCGCGCTGGAGCCAGGCGCGCAGGATGAAAAATGCCGCTGTGACCGCCAGCCCGCCGATGATGCGCTGGTAGGCCGCCGTGATGCCGTCGATCGACTCGCCCGCCTGCGCGGCGGCCTCCGAGGCGCGGCGGCTGATCACGGCGCCGAGGCCCTGGCCGGTCGCGGCGAGGAACCCCCAGAGGAAGCCGATGGGCCGCACCCGCACGCGCGGCGGACTTCCGGGCGTCGGCAGCAACGCCAGGGCGACGCCGGCGAGAATGACCGCGCCCCAGAGCAACTGGCCGGCGGTGAGCTGCGTGCCCAGCCACAGCCCCTCGGCCACGATCGCAATCGGCACGGCGAGACACTGGCCCATGAGGATGGCCAGCCGCGAACCGAGCAGCGGCAGGGCGCTGAAACCGGCGAGATCGCCCAGGCCCATGCCGATCAGCCCGCTGAGCAGAAACCAGCCGCGCCCGGCGCCGCCCAGCCCGCGCCCGAGCGTGTGCGCATAGGCGCCGAGGCAGATGAGGGCCACCAGCAGCCGTCCCAGATTGGCGCGCGTCAGGCCGACGGCGGTGATCGAGCGGTTGGCGAAGATCACCGACAGCGAGAAGAAGATGGTGGTGAGAAGCGCGCCTAGCATCAGGAATCCGGCGGATATTCAGGTCCGCCGGATTCCTTAAGGGCAAAGCCGCTCCAAAGGCCAAGACGAAAGCGGAGCAAGCCGGGGTTGCATTTCCGCGATTTGGGGGGAGCTTGCGGCATGGCCGCCGCTCCACCCGCCCGTTCCACCAACCGTCTGGCCCGCGAGCAGTCGCCCTATTTGCGGCAACATGCGAGCAACCCCGTCGACTGGTTTCCCTGGGGCCCCGAGGCCTTCGCCCGGGCGCGCGCCGAACAGAAGCCCATCTTTCTCTCCATCGGCTACTCGACGTGCCACTGGTGCCACGTGATGGCGCACGAATCGTTTGAGGACGCGGTCATCGCCGAAAAACTCAACCGCGATTTCATCCCGGTGAAAGTGGACCGGGAGGAACGGCCCGATGTCGACCGCGTCTACATGACCTACGTGCAGGCCGCGACCGGCCAGGGCGGCTGGCCGCTGAGCGTGTGGCTGACGCCCGAACGCAAGCCGTTCTATGGCGGCACTTATTTCCCGCCCGCGGATCGCTGGGGCCGGCCCGGTTTCGCCACCCTGCTCGGCGTGCTGGCCCAGGCGTGGGCCCGGGAACGAGAAAAACTGGTGGCCGAGGGCGAGCGCGTGGCCGGGGCGCTGCAGCAGTATGCCGTCGGGAAAAATCCCAACACCCCGGGGCCGGATCTCGCAGATACCCGGGAACCGGAAACGCTCGCGAGCAAGCTCGCTCCGGCAGGGATGAGCGAAGCGTTCGACCGGTGCTTGCAGCAACTGCACGAATCGTTTGATCCGACGCATGGCGGCTTCGGCGGCGCCCCCAAGTTTCCGCGGGCGGCGGTCTTCAACTTTCTGTTTCGCGTGGCGGCCGGGGCGGGAGCGGATGGCGGAGATCGAAAGCCGGATGGGGGTGGAACTTCCGACCGCTCCCCGGCCGGTCATCGGCGCTGCGATCCCGCCAGCACGGCGCTGAAAATGGCCGCGCTGACGCTGCGCCGGATGGCCGGGGGCGGCCTCCATGACCACGTGGGCGGCGGTTTTCACCGGTACGCGGTGGACGCGGAGTGGTTTGTCCCGCACTTCGAGAAGATGCTCTACGACCAGGCGCAGCTGGCCGTGAGCTACCTGGAGGCGCGGCAGGCCACGGGCGACGAGCATTACGCCTGGGTGGCGCGCGACATCCTGGACTACGTGCTGCGCGATCTGGCCCGGCCGGGGGGAGGATTTTATTCCGCGGAGGACGCGGACAGCGCGCCACCGGAGGGCGGGCAGAGGGAACCGGGAAGTGCTGCCCACCCCAGGCGGCAGGCGGAAGGCGCGTTCTATGTCTGGACGAAGGAGGAAATCGGGCGCGCGCTGGGCCCGGATGCGGAATGGTTTTGCGTCCATTATGGCGTGGTCGACGGCGGCAACGTGCCGGAGGCGCGTGATCCGCACGGCGAGTTTCGCGGGAAGAACATCCTCCGTCAGTCCCCCGGGGAGACCGCGGGGCGGCCCGGCCCCGATCCTGCGGCGTCCGGCGACCGGTTGCGGGCATGCCTGACCCGGCTGCGCGCGGTGCGCGCCCGGCGCCCGCGGCCGCACCGTGACGACAAGATCCTCACGGCCTGGAACGGCCTGATGATTTCCGCGCTGGCCAAGGGATGGCAGGTGTTGGACGAGCGCGATTTTCTCGCCCGGGCCGTGGATGCCGCGGAGTTTCTCCGACGTGAACTATCTGACGGGCAGACCGGCATGCTTTACCGCTGCTACCGGGAGAGCCGTGGCGACATCCCCGGTTTTGCCGAGGACTATGCGTACCTCGTCCAGGGCCTGATCGACCTCTACGAGGCATCGTTTGACATCCGCTGGCTGCAATGGGCCGAACAGTTGCAGGCGCGGATGGATGCATTGTTCTGGGACGCCGATGCGGGCGGCTATTTCAACTCGCGGGCGGACGATCCGACGCTCATCGCCCGGCTGAAGGAGGACTATGACGGCGCAGAGCCCGCGCCGGGGTCGGTGGCGGCAAACAACCTCCTGCGGTTGGCCTGGATGCTGGGGGAAGGAGATCCGCACTCTCACCAGCCGCCGCTCTCCGAGCCATGGCCGGCAGGCGAGCTTGGCTACAGGAGCCGGGCCTTGCGCTGCATCGGAGCCCTGCGCGGGCAGTGGGAACGCGCGCCGCACGCCCTGCCGCAGCTGCTGTGCGCGCTGGAACTCGCCCGGCAGCCGCCGCGCACGGTGGTGCTGGCCGGCGATCCCCGGGCGGAAGGGTTTCGCGCGCTGACCGCCGTGCTGCACGAACGACTGGGGACGCGGCGGGCGCTGCTGGCGGCGGATGGCGGCGAAGGCCAGCGCTGGCTCTCATCGCGCCAGCCCTATCTCGGCGGGATGAAGCCGCTCGCCGGCCGGGCCACCGCTTACGTCTGCGAAGATTTTGCGTGCCGGCAGCCCGTGACGGAACCGGCGGAACTGCGCCGCCTGCTGGAGACGTGAACCGGCTGAGCCAAACACATGCCGTTGGATCGTAGCAGCCGACGCCAGGAGGCTGTTGCGGTTGAATCGCGCTGACCCGCTTATTTCACACCCAGGGGACGCCCTGGCAACAATGTGCAAACTGGAGCGGCGATGGTCCCTCGCCATTTTTCAGAGGGAACGCGCGACGAGGGCGTCGCGTCTCCATGAAAAATTCGGACGAACCCTCGGCCTCGTGACCTCGGCCACTACGCGGCGCAGGCGTCTCCGATCTGCCTGGTCCGTATAGTGGACCGGTTACTTGTCCTCCGCCACCTTCAGTTGCGGCGCGGAATCACGGTCCGGGGCGGACTCCACCAGGTCGCGCACGGCCTCGATGATGGCCAGCACCTCGGGCTGACGCGCGGCAAACACCAGCAGGCGGATTTGATCGGCGGTCAAGTCGGCCGCCATCACGGCCTCGGCCAGCTGGGCCGCGCCCTGCTGGGCGCCTCGTCCGTAGACCGTCGCCTGTTTGCGCGCCGCGGCGGCGACCTCCGGCTTCGAAAAGGGCATCCCGCTCACGGCCTCGAGCCAAAGCAGCGCCAGCGTCCGCATTTCGGCGGATTCGAGGGAATATCCCATCTTTTCCATCAGGTCGGCGAGGGTGTTGAATTTGACCGGCCGGCCACGCTCGACGTTGATCACGGTATTGCGGTGGCACCGGGCCCGCCTGGCCAGCGCTTCGTAACTGAAGCCCCGGCCTTCACGAAGCTGCCGGAAAAGCTGGGTGTAATGCATGCGGCTTCGATGCCGCCGCGGACAATAATTGTCAACGCACGGAACCATCGGTTAAAGGTTGACAAAAAATGTAACATCTAAAAATTGTAGTCCAATGCCGCGTCGTAGATCCATTGCACGAATTGCTGCCAGCCGTGTCGCCCAGCAGAAACGCCTGGTGCAGGTGCTGATCATCCTCTGTCGCAAGGTGCGGCGTCTGCAGACCTCGGTCGCGGCGCGGGCGGCCTGCGACGATGTCGTCCACTGGCTGCGGGTGATGCCAGCAGTCCCGAGGCGCCGGCGGCCGGCGCGGAAGGACTGAGATGACCGGCCGGGCGCGCATTCTCGTGGTGGAAGACGTCTTGCCGTTGCGCACCGTCCTGGAGGTGGCGCTCGACGAAGCCGGATACGAGGTAATCTGTGCCGCGGAGGATGGAGAAGCATTGCGGGAGTGCGCACAACAGCCCTTCGACATCGTGGTGCTCGACGCCGATCTCCTGCACACCGATGGTTTTGAGCTCGCCGCCCGATTGCGGGCCGCGCAGGAGGGGAGATCCTTCTCCGTGATCTTCATGACCAGCCGGCGGGAGGCGGATCTGCCGGCCCGGGCGACGGCCGCCGGCGGAGTGGGGCTGTTGCTGAAGCCCTTCTGGCTGTGCGAACTGCTGCAAGCCGTGGCCCACTGTCTGCCGGAGCACCCGGCCGGCCCCCCGGTGCTTCCCGCCCGTTGGCCGCAAGTTGGCTTGGCAAATGATCCGCCCGCCGCTGGACTGGTCTCCCCCGCGATGAAGGATCAACCGCTCGCCCTGCTCGAAGAGAGACTGGCCTGGCTGCAGCGCCACGTGGCGGAGCAAGACAAGGTCATGCTCGAGCTGGCGGGGGAGATCGACCGGCTGAAGAAACAGATGGCTGAGCTGCGCGGGAAACTGACGACTGATTCCGGCGAATCGGGGGACGCCGGTGAGCGTCCGCCGCATTACTAGAGGCTATCCGAGAACCTCTGAAAACTGTAGGGGCGCAGGCTTGCTGCGTCCGATCCATTCAAAACGACGCCGTGACCTCCTGCTCGGTGCCGGGGGCCAGCGTGATCAGGCCCAGGGGCGCCTCGATCTTATCATTCTTGTAGATCTTGCAGTTGACCGGCGCGGTGGCGGCGCTGGTCTCCCAGCGCCAGCGGCCGATCGAGACGAACTGCAGGGGCACGCCTTTATCCCAGCTGAGGCCGGCGCCTTCGCCGCGAAGGTAGAGCTTGTTGCCGATGCCGATATAGGAGACGACCGTCAGGCCGGTGCGGCCGTCCGCCGACGGAGTAGGGGCCGGTCTGCCCTCCTCGGGGGAAACCTGCGAAAAGTTCTCAGGCATTGGCGGTTCGTCGGCGACCGGCTCGGCGATGAGTTCGGCGGGTGCCGGTGCAACCGGTTCCGGGCCGGGAGGCGCCGCCGCCGGCTCTTCCGCCTTGGGCTTTTTCGGGGCGCGCGGTTTGCGGGGAGGCTTGGGAGCTGCGGCCGGGGCAGCGGCCGGCGCGGAAACAGGCGGGGCGGCCTCGAAAGGCGACGCGGTGTCGGAGATGACAGCAGGCGGTGGCTCGGCGGAAGGCGGTTCCGCCAGCGCGGGCGGGGATGCGCCCGGCGGCGGGTTGACGGGAGCCGGGCCGGCGGCCTTCACGGCCGCATTGAGCGCGGTGACCCTGCTGTCGACGGCAGCCAGCGCACCGGCGAGTTTTTCCTCCAGTTGCGCCGCGGCCGCGAGCTGCTTGCGCAGATCAGCCTCCAGCTTCGCATACTCGGTCGCGGTCCTGGCGATCTTGTCGGCGGCGGTGGCCAGACGCTCGCCCTCCGCCGAGCGCAGTGCGGCCAGCTCCGATTCAAGCGCCTCCTTTTCCTCATTTTCGGTCTCGGCCAGCTGCTGGTTGAACTCGGCGATCTTCTCCTGCAGCCGGTAGGGCAGTTTCTCCGCGGCCTGCAGATTCTTGGTGGCGATCTCCTCAATGGTCTTGAGCTGGGCCGTGGAATGCTGGAGATGCTCGGAGGCCGTCATGAGCCGTTTGAACTGCTCCCCCAGTTCCCGGCGCAGGGCGGCCGCGGTCTCCTCCTGGTCGCGCACATAGTTGACGAGGAACGGAATCATCAGCGCCACGCCACCGGCCACGACGCAGCCGGTGATGACGAGCAGAGGCAGGGGGGTGAAGGGATTCGGGTGGCGGTCGGCGATGAGCCAGGCGAGCAGCAGCAGGGCGATGTCGCCGAGAATGAAAGGCAGCTTGGGCAGCCGCGGGGCGTCGTCGAATTTCATGGGTGGGTGCGAAGGGCGAATCGGCGGGATGCACCCGTTTTGCGGGTGGAACCCGGCTGGCTCAAGGCTAAATCGATCGCGGGCTCGACGGATTTTGGGCGGGAAAATTGGGGCTTGTGGCAGGTGACGGGATGGTTACGGTGCGGATTGCTCGCGGCCATGCATTTTCCCAATTTTCTGCGGATCGAGCACGACGGGTCCGGCCCGTCCCGCCACTATGTGGTGCACACGCAGCAGCCGAATTTCACGATGGAGCTCGCGCCGGATGCCGGGGCTCCGGACAAGATTGGGGCGGGAGTGCTGAAGCGCATCTGCGTGCCGAACTCCTGGGCGGGTGACTATCAGAAATATTTCCGGCTCATGGGCGCGGCCCAGAGGTTTTTCGCCGCGTCATTTGGTGCGGCGGCCCCGAAAGGCTACACCCGGCGGCTGGGTTTCTGACCAGCCCGTCCGGCCGCTACGGTGGACTCATTCCGATCGGCGACTCTTGCGCCGGGGAGCAGCCGACGTAAGGAGGCTGAACCAAAAGGTGGATCCGCGCAGAGGCAGCCTGCTTGCGCCGGCTGCTACGACCAACACTGCATGAGCTGGCTCATGCTGGCGGCGCGGCTGGATCGGAGGCGGATGACCGGCTCGGGTCTCGTCACAACAGACGGCGCCATGCCAGCACGCAGAGCGACAGCAGCATGCCGATGCGGATGGCGCCCTCGAAGGTCAGGGTGACCAGCACCCATTTCAGTCCGCAGCCGCGCCGGACCATGAAGCCCAGGCCGGACACGCCGAGCAGCATCAGCACCTGCAGCTGGCCCCACGGCTGGAACAGCATCAGCACCATCCAGACCCAGTAGGCCAGCAGGGTGAGGCTCCAAAAGGCGGCCGTGATCTCGCCGAGACCGAGTTCGCGCGGATCCGTGCCCCGCTCGATCTGCTTGATGCCCACGTAGCGCTCCGCGATGACAAGCTGCCAGAGCTCGAACGCAAGAAAGAGTGGCGCCAACAGGAAAAGCAGGGTCACGACGCGGGCCAGTCTCAGGCAGGTTTGCGCGGGGCGCAAACTTATCACCAGCGAGGCGGATGCGGGCCGGCGATGCGGCGGGGGTTCTCGAAGCCGGCCGGGCCGGCAGCCTCATTTGCCGCTGTACCAGAAGCCGCGCAGCCAGTTGTGGCGGCGCAGCCGGAGCAGCAGGGCGTCCGGCAGGGGCGGCAGGTCCGACACCGCGCAGTTGGCCTCGGCCTGCGCCACGTTGCGGATGCCGGGAATGACGGTCGAGACGGCGGGGTGGGCGAGCACGAATTTGAGCGCAGCCTGCGCCAGGGTGTAGCCGCTGCCGGCCAGGTCCTTTTTGATTCCTTCCACGCGGACGACGGTGCGGGCCAGCCGGTCGCCGGCGAAGTAGTGGGAACGGAAATCATCCTCCGGGAACCGCGTCTCCCGCGTGAACTTGCCGGTCAACGAGCCCTCGTCGAACGCCACCCGCACAATCACACCGACGCCGCATTCGCGGGCGACATCGAGCAGCTCGGCCGCGGGTTCCTGCTCAAAAAGATTGTAGATCACCTGCACCGAGTCGACCCAGCCGCCGCGCATGAGGTCGATCACGCTGTTCTGGTCGTGCTCCGGCGTGGAGACGCCGACGAGGCCGATCTTGCCCTCGTGCTGGAGCTGGCGGAGGACTTTGAACGGGGTCGGGTTGCGGTTCCATGCGCGGGTCCAGGTGTGGAGCTGGAGCAGGTCGAGGCGCGCCGTGCCGAGGTGGTGCAGGCGTTCCTCGACGTTAGCCCGCAGGTAGCCCTCGGCATAGCGTTCGTCCGCCACGCAGTAGGGCGAGGGGGGCCAGGCGCCGGGGGCGGGCGGCGTCTTGGTGGCGACGAAAACCCGCTCCTTTTTCCCCGCAGCCGTGCGTTGGGCGAGCGCCTGCGCGATGAGCCGCTCGCTGCGGCCGTTGCCGTAGCCGGCGGCCGTGTCGATGAAATTGACGCCGAGATCGAGGGCGCGGTTGAGCGCGGCGAGCGAGTCGGCGTCGGTCTGGGCGCCCCACGAGCCGCCGATGGCCCAGGCGCCGAAACCGATTTCCGAGCAGTTGAAGTGATGCCGGCCGAAGGGTCGATGATGCATGGCGAAAAGGATGACCACCACCAGTGCCCATAACCGGAGGCGAGTCAAACCGGCCCCGGTTTGGATGGTGGATCGGTTGGCCTTGTCATCGCGAGATCCGTTCTGCTGGCCCGCCGAGCGGGCCGGGGCGATCCAGCCCCGCCGCCGCGGCGGGGTCCAGCCAGCCTTCGCCAAGGCCCCGGCTCGATCCGTCTGGCAACAGCAGTCGGGCCGAAGCTCGCAAGAGCGAAGGCGGACTGGATTGCTTCGGCGGACAGGTTGCGTTCGCCCAACCCGGAGCGTCTTGCAATGACAAGCTGCCTCGCCGCCCCGGTTCCCGCTTTCCCATTGCGACGTCGGAGAACAGAGGTAAATTCCAATGCCGTCAGACCAGACGCGATGACAACCCTGACCCACCGCCGGGCGACCCGCGCCGACTACAAGCTCCTGGGCGCCTTGAACCGCCAGCTCATCCAGGACGAAGGGCACCGCAACCCGATGACCGAGGCTCAGCTGGTCCAGCGCATGCGCCGGTGGGTGGGGCGGGGCGAATATGCCGCCGAGCTGTTTGAGATCAACGGCGCGGTCGTGGCTTACGCGCTCTACCGCGAGCTGGCCGGCGAGATTTATCTGCGGCATCTGTTTGTGGCGCGGAACCGGCGGCGGCAGGGCCTCGGCCGGCGCGTGATGCGCCTGCTCATGGACGAGATCTGGCCGCGCGGCCGGCGGCTCATCGTCGAGGTGTTGTGCGCCAACACCGCCGGCGTCGCCTTCTGGAAGGCGATGGGCTACCGCGAGTATTCGCTGTGCCTGGAGATCATGCCCGCCGCGGCGGGCGGCGGCGCCAAATCGCGGGTACCCCGGGTCCGGCTGGCCTTTTGAGCGTGCCGAGCTAGGCCGGCCCGGGCGGCGGGAGCGTCCGCGGCGCCAGTTCCGTGTCGTGCTGGAGGTGACGCGCGCCGAGCAGCCACAACGCGCCGGCGACCAGAAACATCAGCCCCACCACCAGAAAGCCGGCCTCCATGCCGTACTTGTCGCTGAGGATGCCGATGACCACGGGCGAGATCACGTCGCCCAAGGCGTGGATGACGAAGATGTTGAGCGCAAAAGCGGCGGGGCGCAGGGATGGATGGCTGACATTGGCCAGGATCGTGTTCGTGGGGCCGGTGTTGAAGAAGAGGCAGAAGCAGGCGAGGAAGATCAGCCCCCAGCCGAGGGGAAACGGCGCTTTCAACACCGCGAGAAAAAACGGGAATCCCGCCAGCATCGCCGTGCCGGAAACGAGGAAATACGATCCGGGGAAACGGGTCCGCAGCTTGTCGCCGGCGAGGCCGCCGAGGAACGTCGCCACCAGCCCTGCCGCCACGACGATGATGCCGAAGGTAGTGATGGGAGACGTACCGGTGCCGGGGCGTTGATGCAGGTAGTAGGGCATCCAGAAGGCGATGCCGCCGATGGCAAAGGTCATGGCGGCCATGCCCAGCGTGCACAGTACGTACGAGGGGGTGCGCAGGAGCACCCGGTAGTCGCCCCAGCGCACGGCGGCCGGCGCCGCCGCCGGCGCGAGATCCGCCTGCCCGCGCGGCGGTTCGCGCATGAACAGGCTCCAGATTCCCAGCAGGATTCCGGGCGCCACCACGAGATAGAAGGCCCAGCGCCAGCTCTCGGGGGCGGCGCCAAATGCGCCGGCGCCCCAGGGGCCGAGATTGGATTTCGCCACCCGTTCGCCCAGCACGTAGCCCAGTGCGCTGCCCACCGGGATGGCCATGTAAAACCACGCGAGCACCTGGCCGCGGATCCTCACTGGATAAAAATCCGAGATGATGGAGGGCGCGACCGGTCCGTAGGCGGCCTCGCCGATGCCGACGAGGCAGCGCGTCAACAGGAGAACGAGGAAGCCGGCGGCCAGACCCGAGGCGCCGCTGGCCAGGCTCCAGAGCATCACGCCGATGCCGATCAGCAGCCAGCGCGATCGCCGTTCGGCCAGCCGGCCGAAGACGGGTGCGCCGATCATGTAGACGGCCATGAAGGCCGTGCCCAGGATTCCGATCAGCGCATTCTCCGGCTTGAATCCCAGGTGCTGCTGGGACCACCGCAGCACCGCCCCGAGCGGGCCGCTCCCGGCATCGCCCGTGCTGAAAAAGGCCTCCTTGAGCCAGGGCACGACGGCGGCCAGCACGTTGCGATCAATGTAATTGAACAGATTGATGAGCAGCAGCAGCACGAGCGCCGGCCGGGCGCCGGGGAAGGGCCGGTCGCGGCCGACGGTCGGATCGGGGATGGCGGACGGCGTGGGCATCGGGGTGGGTGGCTGCCGCTCAACGGACGTCAGTCAGGACGCGGCAACCCAAGACAAGCCGCAAGCAAAAGAACTGAGCCCGCGACGACGGGCCTGCGGCTTCGCGCGGGATTCCATCCGCTGATGCCCTCCCGGCGGTTGTCGTAACGATAGGTCAGGCCCAGCTTCAAACCCAGCAGGGCCGGCAGCCATCCGGCGGTGAGGAGCCCCCGGAGTGCGCGCCACAGGATGCGGTCCAGGCGATAGAACTGCGCGTAAAGCCAGTCCGCACCCGCCTGCAGTTCGGTCGCCGTCATGCCCGCCGGGCGAAAGACGACATGGCGGAAATCATAGTGGCTCCAGTCGCGGTCGGTCATCCGGCCGGCGCGCTGCATGTCGTCGAACAGCGGCGTGCCGGGCAGGGGCGTGAGAATATTCACCTGGACGGCGCCGATCTGCGCTTGTTGCAGAAAACGCAGGGTGCGTTCGAACACCTCCGGCGCATCGTGATCCAGGCCGAGAATGATTCCGGCGACGATGCCGATGCCGGCCGCATGAATCCGGCGGATGCGCTCATGGTAGCTGGTGCAGTCGTTGAACTGCTTGCCCATGGTGGCGAGGTTCTCGGCGCTGACGGTCTCGATCCCGATGAAGAGGCCGCGGCACCCGGCGGCATGCAGCAGCCGAAGCAGAGCCGGATCGTCCGCCACCTCGAGGGAACATTGCGAGACCCAGCGTTTGCGGAGCGGAATCATCGCCAGGCACAATTCGCGGATGTACGCCCGGTCGGCGATGATGTTGTCATCGACGAAAATGAAGTCGCGCGGGAGGGTCCGCAGTTCGGCCAGCACCGCCTCCACGGATCTGCGCTTGTAGGTGTGCCGGTGGAACGCGGTGATGGAGCAGTACCGGCATCCATGGCCACAGCCGCGGCCCGTCTGCACGGCATTGACGGTCACATAATGCCGCGCCGTCCGGGCGAGCAGGTCGCGCCGCGGGACCGGCGTCTGATAGCGCGACGGCGGCGCGAGACGGCGTTCGGATCCACACCCTCCTCCGGGGCGGTAGAATTTTTGCAGCCGCCGGGCCGCCAGGTCCGCCAGCAGGCGGGACCAGGCGTCCTCGGCATCACCAATCACCACTGAGTCGAAATAAGCGGCGGTCTCCTCCGGGCACAAGGTGGCATGGTAGCCGCCGGCGATCACGATCTTGCCGCGCGAACGAAAACGGCGGGCAATTTCGTAGGCCCGGGGCGCCAGGGCCGTCATGAAGGTGATGCCGACCACGTCGCACTCTGCGGCGAAATCCAGGGGCTCGACGTTTTCATCGATAATGCGCACGTCGTGTGCCGGTGGCGTCAGGGCCGCCACCACCGTCAGCGGCAGCACGCTGAAGCGCAGCATGGCGCGGCGGGGTACGTCGGGCCGGTCGGGGGTCACGCGGACCCGCTCGCCGGCCGGGAGAATCAGCAAAATCTTCATGGCGGGTTGGAGTGGTTGAATGGCCCAAACTCTACCCGGGTCTGGCCGCGGAGCGTTAATCGATAAATCTGATGCCGGTCATTGGGTGGGCCAATCCGGGCCTGGCGGGCAATGGCGTTCCCTGAAGGGCATTGCCTCCCTGCCCGCTGGCGCGTTAGGCTGCGTTGGCTGGATGAATATTCATCACCTGGAGCTGTTCTACTACGTCGCCCGGCATGGCGGCATCAGCCGCGCGGTGCGGCACATTCCCTACGGCATCCAGCAGCCGGCCGTCAGCGGTCAGATGCGGCTGCTCGAGGAGGATCTCGGAACAAAGTTGTTTGAGCGCAGCCCGTTCCGGCTGACGGCGGAAGGCGAGCAGCTGTTTGCGTTCGTCCGCCCTTTTTTTGAGAACCTCAACGTGGTGGAGGAGCGGCTGCGCCGGCGGGCCGCGCCGCACATCCGCATCGGCGCTCCGGAGCTGGTGTTGCGTGAGTATCTGCCGGCCGTGATGCAGCTGCTCCACCAGAAGCATCCGCAGATCCGGCTCAGCCTGCAGTCCGGCTTCGCGCCGCAGCTGGAAGCGTGGCTCCGGGACCGGCAGATCGATCTCGCGGTAACCCCCTTGGAAAGTCGCCCGCCGGCGCGACTGCACTGTCTGCGGCTGATGCGGGTACCCCTGGTGCTGCTCGTCCACCGGAAATCAAGGTTCCGGTCGGCGGCGGAACTCTGGACGCAGGGGCGGATTGACGAGCCCCTGATCACCCTGCCGGCCAGCGAAAGGCTCAGCCGGCTCTTCAAAAAGGGCCTGCAACGCCTGGGAGTTGAGTGGCCGCCCGCCATCGAGGCGAGTTCGCTGGATCTCGTCACGCAGTATGTCGCCAGCGGCCATGGCGTCGGCGTCAATGTGGACCTGCCCGGCGTCTCCCGGCATCCCCACGTGCGCATCCTGCCGTTGGCAGGTTTCGCCCCCCTCGAGGTGGGGGCCCTGTGGCACGGGCAGCCCACGCCCTTGATCCGGGCGGTGCTGGAAGAAAGCCAGAGGTACGTGCGGCAGTTCTGGCCCCAGTGGCAGAGCGACGATGCGCTGCCCTGACCGGTGGCGAAACCAAGGGCCCACCGTGCTGCCGGTCGGCGCCGGCGGTCGCAACGGGCAATGGCCGCCGGCTCAGAATTCCTTCAGTTCGGCCTGCACTGCGGCGTCGTCGGCCGGATCCTCGGGGATGCGCATGCCATAGAAGCTGCGGTACACGAACCAGAGGCCGACGAGCAGGATGACCGCGCCGATGAGGTACTTGAGGTCGTTGTCGGCCATCTTGACCGCGATCTCCACCGCGAGCAGGCCGAACAGAGTGGTGAACTTGATGACGGGGTTGAGCGAGACCGCCGCCGTGTCCTTGAACGGGTCGCCGACCGTGTCGCCCACGACGGTGGCGGCATGCAGCGGGGTGTTCTTCTGGCGCAGGTCGGTCTCGACGATTTTCTTGGCGTTGTCCCAGGCCCCGCCGGCGTTGGCCATGAAGATGGCCTGGAAGAGGCCGAAAAAGGCCATGCCGACGAGATAGCCGATGAAGAAGTAGGGGTCGAAGAACGGCAGGGCGAGGGCGAAGCAGAAGATCACGATGAAGATGTTGATCATGCCGCGCTGGGCGTACTGCGTGCAGATCTTCACGATCTCCTTGGAATCCCGGGTCGAGGCGGTGGCGGCGTCGAGCCGCAGGTGGCGCTTGATGTAGACCACCGCGCGATAGGCGCCGGTGACGACGGCCTGGGTGGCGGCGCCGGTGAACCAGTAGATGACCGCGCCGCCCATGATCAGGCCGAGCACGACCTCGGGATGTACCAGGCTGAGCTTCTCCACCACTCCGCCGAACGCTTGTTCGAGCAGGAGGATGATCCCGAAGACCATGGTGGTGGCACCGACGACGGCGGTGCCGATGAGCACGGGCTTGGCGGTGGCCTTGAAGGTGTTGCCCGCCCCGTCGCCTTTTTCGAGCGCCAGCTTGGCATGCTCAAAGTCGGGCTTGAAACCGAACTGCCGCTCGATCTCGGCGGCGATGCCCGGCTGCTTTTCGATCTGGGAGAGCTCAAAAACCGACTGCGCGTTGTCCGTCACCGGGCCGAAGCTGTCGACCGCGATCGTCACGGGGCCCATGCCGAGGAAACCGAAGGCCACGAGTCCGAAGGCGAAAATGGGCGCGGCAAACTTGATGGCGGCGGGCATGAGGCCGACCACGGATACGTGCAGTGAGAAGTGGTAGGCCACGGCCATGAGCGTGAGGATGGTGAGACCCTTCCAAAACGCGGAGAAATTGCCCGCGACCAGGCCCGACAGGATGTTGAGCGAGGCGCCGCCCTGGCGCGAGGAGGTGACGATTTCGTGCACATGGCGCGACTTGGTGCTGGTAAACACGCGGGTCAGCTCCGGGATGACCGCGCCGGCGAGGGTGCCCAAGCTGATGATCACGGCCAGGCTCCACCACAGGCCCTCGTGGCCGGGCAGGCTGCCGAGGAGCAGGTAGCTCGCGAGGAAGGTCACCAGGATGGAGACGATCGAGGTGATCCACACCAGGTTGGTCAGCGGCGCCTCCAGGTCGAAGTCGTTGTGCCGCCCGTAGATCGTCCGGCTCAGGCCCTCGTTGAGGAGGTAGGAGCCGAGGGAGGTGAGGATCATGAGGATGCGCATCGCGAAGAGCCAGACGATGAGCGTGCCGCAGATGACGGGATCCTGCACGAGCGCGAGGGCGAGGAAGGCGATGAGCGCGACACCGGTGACGCCGTAGGTTTCGAAGCCGTCGGCGGTGGGGCCGACCGAGTCGCCCGCGTTGTCGCCGGTGCAGTCGGCGATGACCCCGGGGTTGCGCGGATCGTCCTCGGGCAGCTGGAAGACGATCTTCATCAGGTCGGCGCCGATGTCGGCGATCTTGGTGAAGATGCCGCCGCAGATGCGCAGCGCGCTCGCGCCGAGCGATTCGCCGATGGCGAAGCCGACGAAGCAGGCGCCGGCCAGCGAGGCCGGCAGGAAGGCGAGAATCGCGATCATGAAGAACAGCTCGATCGAGACGAGCACCAGGCCGACGCTCATGCCTGAGCGGAGCGGGATGTGCAGGGTGGCAAGCGAGCTGCCCCGCAGCGCGGAGAAGGCGGTGCGCGAGTTGGCGACAGTGTTGATGCGGATGCCAAACCACGCGACGCCGTAGCTGCCGAGGATGCCGAGGATCGAGCAGAGCAGGATGACAGCGACGTTGAAGGGCGGCTCGTGCGACAGGCCCGAAAAGTAGTAGGTGATGCAGACCGCGATGAGCCCCCACAAGCCGATCAGAAAGCGACCCTGCTGCTGCAGATAGGTTTTGCACGTTTCCCAGATGATTTGGGAAACGCCGGCCATGGCGGCATGCACGGGCAGGCGCCGGGTCTGGCGGTATTGCCACAGGCCGAACCCGAGGCCGAGGGCGCAGACCGCGATGCCGGCGTACAACACCGCCAGGCCGGAGACGGTTCCACCGAGCAGCGGAAACGAGACGGCGTGCAGATCGGGAATCTGGATGTGGGTTTCGCCGGCGGTCGCAGCCGGAGAATGCATCATCATGGCGGCGGCCGGCACGGCCAGCCGCCGGAAGGGTAGTTTCCTCATAGGGTAACGGGACGAACTAGGGGTTCAGGGCGAGGGTGAAGGCGGGAACGGCAGCCCAACGGCTCCGCCCCGCGCGTGCCGGTCCCGGCAGTGAAGCGCTGGACAAGTTTCGTTGAAGCATGCGGCAACGAAACCGAAGTTGCCCAAAGCGCAACTGGCCGGGCCAAAACATTCTCTTCGGGGCATCCCGGCCCCTGCGCCCCCGCGTGCGCGGCGCGGCGGCGGGACAACGCAGCCGAGTCCCTGCCGCCTTGGCGAAGACTGGCTGCCCTCGACTGCATGCATCCCACTCAGTCTGCCTCCATCGAAGCACAGGCGCACCGCCACGCCAGTCGGAGACTAGCGCTGCGTTGCGCTGTGTTACGACGACGGCAAATCGCCACGTGCTGCGATGAAGCGGTGGCCGGGCGCGTGTCCTCACTCAGCCAACGCGCCCGAACCCACAACTGGTAATCCTCGCTCAGTGCCGCGGGGGGAATCCAGAAAATATCCCTCCTGTCTGGCTTCTCCAAAATGGCCAAGTCATTTTGGCTTAGCAGCGGGGAGGACGAAGTCCGACCCGCTGCTAGCGGGAAATATCCCGCTGGGTCAGCACCTTGAAACCGCGATGGCCGAGCGCCTGCGCCCCGATCTCCGCATCCTCGACGTGCATCGCGAAGGCCGAGCGGCCTTCGGGACGCTTGGTAAACGCGTAGACGTACTGAATATTGATCTCGGCTTCGAGCAGCGCGGCGAGCACCTGTTTGAGACTGGCTTCGCCGGCGAGCTCCACGGCCAGGATGTCGTTCTCGCTGTACGAAAAATCTTTGTTCACCAGGAGTTCGCGGGTCTTGTCGGGGTCGTCGACGATCAGGCGCACAACCGCGTTCTCCGTCAGGTCGAGCACGTTGACCGCCATGATGTGCACCTGGTGCATAGCGAGCAGCGAGGTCAGGTCGAACAGGCGGCCGACCCGGTTTTCCGTGAACACGGAAAACTGCTTCACGGGATCGATGGAGATGGTGGTGTCGGCCATGGTGGGAGCCGGGACTGCCCCAAGCCTGGGCCCGGCGGTGGGTGAGGTCAACCTTGCGGGGACGCCGGGGGAGATGCCCGCCGGATGGGCCGGCCCGGGCTCGGTCGGAAGGGTTTGCTCAGCGGAAACGCCGGGCGAGCTTCCAGCCGGCGTAGACGCCGGCCAGCGACGCCAGTCCGCTGATGACGATGGCCGCGCCAAACCCGAACCGCATGCCGAGGAACCAGCCCACGTAGCCGCCGATGGCCGCACCGCCAAGGGTGCAAAGCTTGTTCATGGCCGGAGGAAACCCGGGAAGGGCCGGATCGCACGACAGGAATACATCGGGCTAATATACGGGAAAGTTGTGCTTTCTCCATCCTTTCCGGAGGGTTTCCTGTTGCCACTGGAAAAACGCTTCCTACCGTCCCGGCGGCGATGAAAACGAGGAATCCGGAAAAACCACTCAGCACCAACCCCCATCTCATCGGGTGGGTCAGGAAGATGGCGGCGCTCTGCAAACCGGAACGGGTCCACTGGGTCGACGGTTCCCAAGGGGAATACGACGCGTTGTGCAGGCGGCTGGTCGCGACCGGCACCTTCACCCGCCTCAACGAGAAGAAATGGCCCGGGTGCTTTCTCGCGCGTTCCGATCCGAGCGACGTCGCCCGGGTCGAGGACCGGACGTTCATCTGCAGCCTTTCCAAGGACAACGCCGGCCCCACCAACAACTGGGTGAATCCGGTCGAGATGAAGAAGACGCTGCGCGGCCTTTTCAACGGCTGCATGCGGGGACGCACGATGTATGTCCTGCCCTTTAGCATGGGCCCGCTGGATTCGCCCATGGCGCAGATCGGCGTCGAACTCACCGACTCGGCTTATGTCGTGGCGAACATGCGGATCATGGCGCGCATCGGCCGGCCGGTCTTCCAACTCATCGACCAAGGCGGCCGCCACGTCGTGCCCTGCATGCATTCCGTGGGTGCCCCGTTGAAGAAAGGCCAGCCGGACGTGCCGTGGCCCTGCAACAAGGACCAGAAATACATCGTCCATTTTCCCGAGACGCGCGAGATCTGGTCCTACGGCTCGGGCTATGGCGGCAACGCCCTGCTCGGCAAGAAGTGTTTTGCGCTCCGCATCGCCTCCAACATCGCCCGCGACGAGGGCTGGATGGCGGAGCACATGCTCATCCTCGGCGTCGAGAACCCGCAGGGCGAGAAGACCTACGTCGCGGCCGCCTTCCCCAGCGCGTGCGGCAAGACCAATTTCGCCATGCTGATCCCGCCGAAGGCCTTCAAGGGCTGGAAGGTGTGGACCGTGGGCGATGACATCGCGTGGATCAAGCCCGGGGCCGACGGACGGCTGCACGCCATCAATCCCGAGGCCGGTTTCTTCGGCGTGGCGCCCGGCACCGGGGCCAGGACCAATCCCAACGCCATGGCGACGCTGGCCAAGAACACCATCTTCACCAACGTCGCGCTCACGCCTGACGGCGGCCCCTGGTGGGAGGGCATGACCGACGAGCCGCCCGCTCGCGCCGTCGACTGGCAGGGACAGGAGTGGACGCCAGGCAGCGGCCGCAAGGCGGCCCATCCCAACGCGCGTTTTACCGCTCCGACCAGGCAGTGCCCGTGCATCGACTCCGACTGGGAAAAGCCCGAGGGCGTGCCGCTCAGCGCCCTCATTTTTGGCGGCCGGCGCGCGTCCACCATGCCGCTGGTGTTCCAGGCCTTCAACTGGTCGGGCGGCGTCTACGTCGGCGCCACCATGGGCTCCGAGACCACCGCGGCCGCGGCCGGCGACGTCGGCCAGGTGCGCCGCGATCCGATGGCGATGCTACCGTTCTGCGGCTATCACATGGGCGATTATTTCCGCCACTGGATCGGGATGCAACGGCCGCTCGGCGAGACGCCGCCGATCTTCCATGTGAACTGGTTCCGCAAGGATCGGGACGGGCGGTTCATCTGGCCGGGTTTCGGCGAGAACATGCGCGTCCTCCGATGGATTGTCGACCGGGCCCGGGGCCGCGCCCCCGGCCGGGAGACGCCCATCGGCTGGATGCCTCACTACGAGGACATCGAGTGGGCCGGCCTCGATTTCCCGCGGGCCCGGTGGGACGAGATCATGACCGTCGACCGCACCGCCTGGCAGCGGGAGGTCGCCGATCACGGGGAGCTTTTCCGCAATCTGCGCGGTCATCTGCCCAAGGAGCTGGCCTACGAGCGCGAACTCCTGATCTGCCGCCTGTGAGGCTGCTCCCGCCGCTGGAGCCCGATTGCCTTGCGGCCTGAGTTGTTCGCATCAGCTCAACTTTCGGTCCGGCGTGCCGAACGGAAGGGGAAAACATCATGTCCCTGAATCTATCAACCGCTCCGGCCCCAGCCGGGGTACCGGTGGTTGCCTTGACCGTTGCCGACGTCCTGCGACTCGGCCAGCGCCTGCCATCGACCCCGCAGGTCTTCAACCGCATCGGCCGCCTGTTGAGCGACCCCAACTCCAACCTCGATGAGATCGTGAAGCTGGTGAAGCTCGACGCGACGCTCGCCCTGCGCGTGCTGCAGTTGAGCAACGCGGCGTACTACGGGTTCAAGCAGCGGTGCGGCTCGCTGGATGAGGCCATCAACCGGCTGGGTTTCCGCGAAGTCTACCGTCAGGTCGGTGTCATCGCCGCCCAGCAGCTCTTCTGTGGCGAGCTGGCCGTTCACAAGGTGTCAGGGCAGCTCGCGTGGGAGAACTCGATCAGTTGCGCGCTGGCCATGGAGTGGCTGGCCAAATACCGGCATTCCGACGATGCCAACGCCTACGCGATCGGCCTGCTGCGCCCGGTCGGCAAGATCGTGCTCAACCGCGTGCTGATCGAGCGGCCGACGGTGTGGTGCGTTTATCCCGGCGAAAGTGCGGAACCGGCGGTGCACGTGTGGGAACGCCGGATGTTCGGCCTGAGCGCCCCGGAAGTGGCGGCCATCCTCATGGAAAACTGGAAGTTTCCCCAGGGCATGTGCGACGCGGTGCGCCACCACCTCGAACCGGCGCAGGCTCCCGGCGCCCCGGTCGAGGCTTATCTGCTCAACCTCGCCGGCTGGGTGGCGGCGCAGCTGGGCAAGGGCTTGCCCGGCGAGGCCGGCTGCTGGCAGCTGACGCCCGGAAAATTGCAGCGGACCGGACTGACCGAGGATGTGCTCCGCGAGTGCGTGCACCACACCCAAATGGCGTTCGACCAGACCAAGTCGAAGCTGCGGTAGGTCGGGAGGGAATCCACCTCCACAATGCTTCGGCGCGATTGATTCTGGCAGGACTCATTCTTCGGACGGTGTGAATCCTCGCCTCAAGGTGTTCTCCGCGATCACGCGGGGGAACAGGAAGTTCTCCGGATAACCGTGGCCGTCAGGCCGGTCTTGAGCGGCGGATGCGGTTCGACGGCCTTGTCCCCGAGGAATTTCTGCAAATGGCAGACGATCGCGGTGGAGGGATTGAGCGACAGCAACACATCCACGAAACGTGAAAGATGCGTCTTGAACACCGGATCCTGCATCGACCATTCCATGGGGCGCACGGACGCGCCTTTTTGGAAAAGATGTCGGGAGCCGGGTGGGCATCCATGAGCGCAAAGAGCTTCCCGCCTTCGGCGCGCACGGCGGTTTCAATATCCGGGTCGACAGGCAGGAATCCTGCGTCAATCGTCGAGATTTCATGAGGTAGGATCTTCCCCATGTCCGACACTCGCGCCAACCCCCGCGAACGAATCCTGTCGATCGCCCGCGCTTTGCCGCCGGCGCCCAAGGTGTTGGCGGATCTAGGACGGCTGCTGCAGGACGCCAACGCGAGCCTGGAGCCGGTCGCGAACCTGATCCGGCAGGACGCAGCGCTGGCGACGCAGGTCATCCGCATCAGCAACAGCGTGGCCTACCGGGGAAGCCGGGAAGCGCCCATCGGATCGGTGGAGGAGGCGGTCGTGCGGGTGGGCTTCCACGAGATCCACCGGCTGGTGGGCTATGTGACGGTGGACCGGCTGGTGGACCGCGAGCTGGCGTACTACGGCATCAAAACGGAAGCGCTGCGCGAACACATCCTCTACACCGCGCTGACCTGCGAAGCGCTCGCCGAGGAATGCGGGCTGGACACCCGTTCAGCCTACACGGCAGGACTGTTGCGCACGCTCGGGCTGCTAGTGCTGGATCGCGTGGCCGCCGGACTGGAGGGGATCGAACCCTATGATCAGGAGCGAGCCGGTTCCTACGCGACATGGGAAGGGCGGGTGTTCGGGCTGGGCAACCCTGAGATCGCAGGAATGATCCTCGCGGACTGGTCCTTCCCGCCGGCCCTCATCGGGGCGGTGCGCGACCACCATTTCCAGAGCGAGGCCGCCTATGAGAACACCCTGGCCTGCCTGCTTAACCTGGCGTGCGGAATCGTTGCCGGCACCGGCTTCGGGCTGCCTGGCGAAAAAGGGGAGTGGGATTTTACCCCGCGGCGGTTCGACGTAATCCGACTGAGCATGGGCAAACTGGATGTAGCGGGCAAGAAAGCGCGCAAGGCATTTGAAGCTTATGACTTGCGCTACCGGCTGAGCGGAGGATCTGCGCAGCCTCCCCGCCCGTCAGCTGCTGCCGCCGGACCAGTTTCTTGCGACTCGGATCCGTCACCGAGTGTACTGGGTGTGAACGACGACAATCCAGTGCAAGCAACCGAAGGGGGCATGATCGCTCCGATCGATTTCACCACGTTTATGCGCAACTATCAGGATATGGTTTATACCACGGCCGTGCGCCTCCTCGGCAACGAGACGCAGGCCGAGGATATATCCCAGGAAGTATTCCTGAAGGCCTACGAGCACTGGGACAACCTGCAGGCCAGCCCCACGGCCGGCGGCTGGTTGAAGACGGTCACGACCAATCTCAGTATCAACCACCTGCAGCGCTACCGGAAGCGCTGGCGTTTTTTTTCAGAACTCACCTCCGGCGGCGGGGAAGACGACGGGCAGCCGGTGGAATTTGCCTCGCCCGAGAACTTCCTCGACGGCCTCACCCAGTCGGACCGCCGTGCCTGGGTGGAGCGCGCCCTCGAGAAGCTGCCCGAGCATCAACGAGTGCCGCTGGTATTGTATCACTTCGAAGATCTGGCCTACGAGGACATCGCCAGGAGGCTGGGGGTGTCGTTGAGCAAGGTGAAGACCGACATCATGCGCGCGCGCGAAGCGCTGGCCAAGGTGCTGGCGCGCAGCGGTGCCAGTCACGAAAAGCTGGAAGTGTGAACCGGGAAACACGGAATGAATTTGTCATGGAACGCCTGAATCCAGAACAGCTCGAGCAGATGGTGCATGCGGCCCTGCGTTCGCTGCCCGACCGCCGCGCGCCGGCCTCACTGGAGGCGCGCCTGCTGGCGGAAATCGAGCGGCGCGCCGCCATTCCGTGGTGGCACAAGTCCTACGCCGGCTGGCCGGGGTGGGCGCGGATCGTGTTCCTCGGGCTCTGCGGCGGTCTGGCCTGCCTTCTGGTTTTCGCCGGTATTTACGTCCAGACAGGCTTCGATGCCGCGCAAACGAGCGGGACACTGGCATCGGCGCTCGCATTTGCGCATCGGGTATTGGCCATCGGACATGGTCTTTCCGATTTCGGCCTGCTGATCGGACGCACGATTCCGGCCCTGTGGTTTTATGGCGTCGTCGCGTTTATCGCCGGCCTGTATGCCATGCTCTTCGGTCTCGGCGCGACTGCCTACCGTATCCTTTGGGCCCACCATTGATCCCCAGGTCACTTAATCATCGAACCAATCTTTCCCCTCCATGAAACGTCACTATCTCCTGAGTTTTCTCGGCACCGTGGTCGCCATTGCCCTGACCCTGGCGCCCGCCACGCGCGGTGAAGATGCGCCGCCACCCGCTCCCGCGGTGGTTACGGCAGATCAGCCGGCGGCACCTGCCGCGGTCGAACCGGCAAAGCCCGAAACCCCGCCGCTAGCCCCGCTTGTCCCAGAAACGCCGGCAGCTCCATCCGCGGCGACGGTCCCGCCCGTTCCTGCACCTCAGCTCGATGAGCCGAGCAAGGAGCCGGAGGCCGCCGAGCCGCCGGCTCCAGACCTGCGTCGCCTCGACTCCGGGGTGGAGCAAACCGTCAAGGAAACCGCGCCGAAACATGCTCACGTGCATCATGCCTCGACTGGCAGCGGCAACGAACGGGTGTCCTTCACCCAAAACGCCGTTGTCGGCAAGGACGAGAAGGTGGAAACGGCGGTCTCGATTTTAGGCAGCACCACGGTGGAAGGCGAGGTCACGGACAGCGCGGTCTCGATTTTAGGCAGCACCACGGTGAATGGTTCGGTGGGAGGAGAAGCCGTGGCGATCCTGGGCAGCGTGTATGTCAACGGTCCGGTCGGCGGCGAGGTCGTGGCGGTGGGCGGCAACGTCGAGCTTGGTCCCAAGGCCGTGGTCCAGGGCGAAGTCGTGGCGGCGGGCGGATCGGTGCACCGCGATCCGGACGCGGTGGTGCATGGTGGCGTGCAACAGATCACGATCGCGCAGCATTTCCCATCCTTCGACTGGCTGCACGCGTGGATGCAGTCGGCGCTGTTCAAAGGGCGCCTGCTTTCCTTTGCCAGCGGCACCGGCTGGGCCTGGATGGTGGCGGCGGCGTTTCTCGGCTGCTACCTGCTCCTGGCATTGATCTTTCCCCGCGGCATCGAGAAATGTGCCGAGACCCTCGAGCAACAGCCGGGCTTCACGCTGCTGGCCGCCCTGCTGGCCATGCTGGCGATGCCGCTGGTCTTCCTCCTGCTCGCGATCACCGGCGTCGGCGTGCTGGTCATTCCCTTCCTTGGGTTGGCCTTGTTTGCGGGCAAGCTCTTCGGACGTGCCGCCATGCTCGCCTGGCTTGGCCGGCGGTTCACCGGATTGCTGGGTGCAGGTCTGCTCTCGCAGGCCGTGGTGGCCGTGCTCATCGGTGGCCTCCTGGTCATGGGACTCTACCTCGTGCCGATCGTGGCGTTCATCGTCTCGATGCTCATCGGCGTGCTCGGACTCGGCATGGTGATCTACACACTCATCCTCAGCATGCGCCGAAATGGCGCCAAGCGGGCTCCGGCGGTGGTCGTCGCGAGCGTCATGGCACCGTCGGCGGCCGGTATGGGCGAGACGCCCGCGGGGATGGCGACACCCCCTGTCGTTCCGGCGATGCCAGCACCGCCGATCGTTTCCGCCGCCACCCTGCCGCGGGCCGGCTTCTGGGTCCGGACCGGGGCGGTCATGGTCGACCTCATCCTCTGCTGCCTTGTCGTCAAGCTGGTGCCGTGGGGGCATTTCAGCGTGGGCCTGTGTTTGCTCCTGCTCGCGGCCTACGGCGCCGCACTCTGGAAACTGCGCGGGACCACCGTTGGCGGCAGCATCTTTCACCTCAAGGTCGTCCGCCTCGACGGCCGCCCGTTGGATTGGACCACCACGATCGTGCGGGCGCTCAGCTGTTTTCTTTCGCTCGCGGTCGTCGGACTCGGTTTCCTGTGGGTGGCTTTCGATGACGAGAAGCAGTCCTGGCATGACAAGATTGCCGGCACGGTGGTCGTGAAAATGCCGAAGAGCGTGTCCCTGATCTGAGAGATTTTTGCTGCGCAAAGACCTCGTGGTCTGCATCCCTGAAAAAACAGGGTGACACTCTGACGGTGATGTTCGAGAGTGTGATGGATGCGGACTAAACCTTCAATTTCAACTACAACGGCCGCCTCCGGGCGGCCGTTGGTCGGCATCATCATGGGCAGCACGTCGGATTGGGAGACGATGCAGCATGCAGCGCAGACGCTGGAGATCCTCGGCATCTCCTACGAGAAGCGCGTGATCAGTGCCCATCGCTCCCCGAGGCTGATGTATGAATGGGGCACTTCGGCCCGCGACCGCGGCCTGAAGGCGGTCATCGCCGGCGCGGGCGGAGCGGCGCACCTCGCCGGCGTGGCGGCGGCGCTCACGCCGCTGCCGGTGCTGGGCGTGCCGATGGAATCGGCGTCGCTCAAGGGTCTCGATTCCCTGCTTTCCATGGTGCAGATGCCGGGCGGAATCCCGGTGGCGACGTTTGCCATCGGCAAACCTGGCGCCATCAACGCCGCGCTGTTCGCCGCGGCGATCCTGGCGTTGAGCGACCCCAGGGTCAAAAAAGCCCTCGACGACCACCGGGCGGCGCAGACGAAGAGGATCGAGGAAACCAGGCTGCCTTGAGAGGCAGCTTCCGGTCTAGGGACGTTTCTGGTCGTCCGGTTTGGGCGCCGGAGCCGTCCGGTCGGGTGCTCCGCTGTCCATGACATAGCGCCAACTGCCGTCGGACTGGCGTTTCCAGATTGTGAGGAAATAGCCGGTCCGGACGATCGTCCTGCCGTCGGCGCCAGGAATCCGCCATTCGTAACGCCCCCAGTTGTAGCCAAGAGTGCCGTCATCGGATACATCGGTGAAAAGGGCCGACCAGGTCACTGAGACACCCGGCTGCTCCGGCCCCATGCGTTCCCGCACGGCGGCAATGCCGCGAAACCGGCGGGGGTCAGTGTCAATGAAAGCGACATCCGGGGCGGCAAAGAACTCGAAGGCGGCCTGGATGCCTTTCTCTTTGGTCATGGCGCAGAAGGCATCCTCCATCCTGGCAAGTTCGGCCTTGAGGGCTTCTTTGCGGGCTGACTGCCCGGAATCCGCCCCATCCGCCGTCTTGGGCAGGCACAGGAGCAGCAGGCTGGCGAGCACCGGGAGAAAGCGGAGGGATCTATTCATGATAAAACTCCGGAGTTGGATTGATGATTTTTCAGGGATCGGCAGTGATCAGCGAACGTATCGATGTCGGCTGTGAATCCAGACGAGGGGACAATTGAGGGTATCATACCTCCAGCCATAATGAGGTTTCCGCGCCCACAGAATCTACAGGTAATCATCTACTTGGCATGGCGACCAAGCTTCATCAGTTGGGGGTAGTCAGCCCAAGCGAACAGATCGCGCACGCAGGGGCTCTCCGATCGCTGTTCCGGATGTCAATTATTGCTGCACTCAAAAATTAGTTACCATTAACGCTTAATCAGTGCGGATTAACAAAATTATTGCATATCGCTATGAGCCATCTTACTATCCACCCCAAGAGAACATTGGTGGACTTAGTCCACAAACTCTTACCAACCAAAGCACAACTGATCAAACTATGAACCTGAATTCCGTAAGGAAATCATGGGCAGCGCTTGCGCTGATTTTAGGCTCAGGTCTGCCATATCTCGCGGTCGCCCAGACCGCTTCCACCGATACCTCCGCCTCCGACACGGAGAGCAAGGAGGTCAAGATGGAGAAGTTCGAGGTCACTGGTTCGCGCATCAAGCGTCTGGACGCAGAGGGCCCCAATCCTGTGACGGCGATCACGCGCGCCGATTTTGAGATTGCAGGCTATTCAAATGTCGGCGAGGCCCTGCGCTCGTTGCCGATCGTGAGCGGAGCGTCGTTGAACCCGGCGGCCTCCAACAACAGCTTCACGCCAGGAGCCTCCACCGTGAACCTCCGTGGTTTCGGCAACAACAACGTGCTCGTGCTGCTCAACGGGCGCCGGGCCGCCCCCCTCAGCAGCCCCGGCTTCGATGGTCTCCAGACCATGTTCGACTTCAACAGCATTCCGGCGGCCGCCATCGAGTCGATCGAGGTGCTCAAAGACGGCGGTTCGGCCATCTACGGCTCGGACGCCGTCTCGGGCGTGATCAACATCAAGCTCCGGAAGGATTTCCGCGGCCTCACGACCACGGCGGAGATCGGCAACACGATGAGCACGGATTCGCTCGAGAAGTCGTTCTCGCTCATCTACGGCTCGAGCGCCGGCAAAAACTCCATCGTCACCGCGGTCGATTGGCGGCAACGCGCCGCGATCAAGGACCATGACTACGGCTTCTCCGCCGACGCCAATCTGACGATTCGCGGCGGCCCGGACCGGCGGAGTTATGCCGGTTATCCGGCTTTGGCGTACGTCCCGAGCCTGGGTTGGTACTACACGTTGAATGCCCCCCAGGTTAATCCGACACCCGCCGATATCGTTGAGGCCGACGTCAGTCACGGTACCTTCAACTTCCAGTCGGTGACCGACCTGATTCCTGAGGTCCGCAACTATGGTTTCTACACGCGCGCGACGCATGACATTAACGAGAACCTCTATGCTTTCACCGAGGTCTCGTTTCGCCGGCAGGAAAGCGTCATCGGTGCGGCTCCGGCTCCGGTGTTCAACTACACTGAGCACGGTGACGGGCCCAACGGCGCCCTGAACATTCCGGCGACGAACCCGAACAATCCGTTCGGTGAGGATCTCTACGACGAGTGGTACGCCCGCCTGATGAATGCGGGCAACCGTATCAACGACGTCACCTCCGACACGCCGCGGGTGCTCGTTGGCCTCGGAGGAAACATTCCATACGGTCAAAACTGGAGCTGGGAAAGCGGGGCCCTCTTCACCAGCAACGATACCATGAACCTCAATCATGGCACCGTCTTCGACAACCTCTATCAAGACGCGCTCAACGGCGTCGAGATCGGCGGCCAGACGCTTTATGCGAATCCGTTCGGCCCTGAGGATCCCCTCCTGACGGCCTATTATACCCACGACGACCCCAACAGTTCGAAGTTCGAACTGCGGAGCATCGACTTTAGCGCGAACGGCGAGGTCTTCGAACTGCCGGCCGGTCCGGTCGGTCTGGCCGTTGGCGGTGAGATCCGTGCGGAGAAGTTCGAAAACATCAAGACGACCAACAACATCACCGGCAATGTCGTCGGTGGCGCCGAGGGCTCCTCGGTTCGTGGTCAGCGCGATGTCCGGGCGGCTTATGCCGAGTTGAGCGTGCCGATCATCAAGGGATTGCAGACACAGCTCGCGGGCCGCTTTGAGGACTACAGCGACTTCGGCCAGACCACGAAGCCCAAGTTCGCGGTCTCCTATCGGCCCGCCGCGTGGCTCTTGCTGCGGGGCTCGTTCGGCCAGTCGTTTCTGGCGCCGAACCTGTCGTACCTCTACACCAGCCAGGTCACGCAGTTTTCGGATTCGGGACTTGATGATCCGAAGCGCCCCAACGACGCTCCACGCCAGATCCAGACCCGGTCGGGCGGCAATCCGGACCTCCAGCCGGAGGAAACCGACGCCTACTATGCCGGCTTCCAGATTGAACCCGAAGGGGTGTTGAAAGGCTTCGCGTTTGCCGTCGATTGGTTCCAGTTCAAGCAGAAGAACCTGATTTCCCAGCTGGGGCCGGATTACATCCTTGCGCATGAAGACTCCCTGCCGGGCGCGGTCGTGCGCAATCCCCCGGCCGCGGGTGAGACCGTCGGCACCGTCAACTACATCATTGATTACTATCGCAACGCCGACCACCTGACCTACCGCGGCGTAGACCTCGAAGCGCGCTACGACCTGAACACGACGAACCTGGGTCGTTTCCGGTTTGTCGCCAATGCCACCTATGTGGATAACTTCATCTATGAAGGGGATGAACTGGCTGCCACCTACGAACATCCCCACTGGCGCAGCACCGTTGCAGCCGACTGGCAACGGGGTGATTGGTCGGCGGCAGTGTTTGTCGCCTACATTGGTTCGTTCGAGAATTATTCCGGCCCCGGCAATGTCGCTGGGCAGATCGTGGTGAACCCGCAAATCAGTTATTCGGGGCTGTGGAAGACGAAAATCACACTGGGCGCGCGCAACATCCTCGACCGCGACCCGCCGTTCGATGCGCATTCCTCGACCGGTTGGAATGCCGACATCAACGACCCGGGGAAGCTCTTCGTCTACGTGCGCGTCTCGAAGGATTGGTAGAAACTCGTGGCTCGGTTCCAACCGAGACTTCTCTTCAGCGCCCCGGAGTCCCAAGCTCCGGGGCGTTTGATTGATGCGCCGAGCATGTCACCGCCTGATCCAATGAATCTTTTCTCAGGAGACCCGCTCCGTCGGGCATCGTCCGGATCTGCCTGGAAGTCGCCGATTTGGCTTGGCCAGTTGCTGCTGGTGATAACCTGCACGACCCTGGGCGCTGCGGAATCGCCCTCGTTGCGCGATAGGCTCACGCCTGAAGAGTTCCATCGGGCTGGGCTCGACAAGCTTACCAGTGAAGAACTCCGGTTTCTCGACGCCCGTCTGGCCGCTGCTGGTGTCGCTCCAGACCCCACCCCAACAAGCGCCTCGACTCCGGCATCTCCTGCCAGTTCCACGGCTGAACCGACACGTCGCGGCGAGGCGGCTTTTGGCCAGGAGGAGCAGCTCAAGGCCGCGATGGAAAAGTCCCAGCGGGTGCCCACCGCCATCCAGTCGCGCATTCTGGGCGCGTTTGCGGGGTGGGAGGGCAAGGCCGAATTCCGCCTCGAGAATGGCCAGATCTGGCGCCAGATCGACGACGGGCGTTTCGCCGTGCATCTCACCGATCCGGTGGTGGTCATCGAAAAGGGCGTGCTGGGCGCGTACTATCTGCACGTCGCGGGTTACGGATCGCGCACAAAGGTCGTCCGGGTGCGATGACGCTCCGGAGACCGGCGCCGTCGTGGTCCAGGTTTGCGCCTATCGTTTCTCCACCGCAGGCATTTCGAGAACTTCAGAGGTTCCGGTTGTTACCGGGGGCGTGTCGCCTACGGTGAGATTTGCCGCCAGGAATTTCTCCATGGCCTGATAGAGTCTGATCTTGTTTTTCCAGCGGTAATAGCCGTGCCCCTCGTCTGACCGGGTCATCCATTCGACCGGGATGCCATGCTTCCGCAGTTGGGTCGCCAGCTTGGTGGCGTGTTTCAAATCCACCCGGTCGTCAAGTTCGCCATAGGCAAAGAAAACGGGGACGCGAACCTTGTCCGCGTTAAGCAGCGGCGAGGTCGCTCGCAGTCGTTCCCGGTCCCTCTTGGCGTCGCCGGTCGTCACTTCGAGTTGGGCCCGGATGGACTCCCAGGCATCGGGGATCGTGCGCAACAGCAGTTCGATGTCCGTCACACCGACGTAATTAATTCCACACCGATAAAGCTCGGGCGTAAAGGCGAGGCCGGCCATGGTGGCGTAACCGCCATAGCTCGCGCCATAGATGGCAATGCGCTTGGGATCGGCGACACCCTGGTCGATGGCCCAATGGACCCCATCGGTGATGTCATCCTGCATCGCGAGACCCCATTGTCCGTAGCCGGCTTCGAGCCATTTCCGGCCGTAGCCGGTCGAGCCGCGAAAATTAATCTGCAGGACCGCGTAACCGCGGCTGGCGAGGAATTGCACTTCCGGATTGAACCCCCAGGAATCCCGATACCAGGGACCGCCGTGCGGGTTGACGATGAGCGGCAGATGGCGAGGCTCCTTGGCGGGCGGCACCGTCAGGTAGCCATGGACCGTCGACCCGTCGCGTGCCTGGTAGCTGATCGGCTTCATCTCGGCCATTTTGGAGGGCTTGAGCCAGTCGGCCCGGCTGACCAGTTTTTCCATCGTCAGCTCTTTGGTATTCAGCAGGTAGAAGGTGCCCGGATCCCGGTCGGTCGACGCGGAGATCACGATCCACGTGCTGTCCAGGCTGCGGCTGGCAAAGAAGTTTCGCGTCTCCGGCAGTTCCTGGTCCACGAGTGCCTGCAGGTCCTGCATCCGGTCGTCGGTCCACACGAATTCAGGCTTCGCGGCGTTGCAAAAGAACCCGAGCAGCGATCCGTCGGCTCGCGAAAGGATGACTCGCTCGACATCATACGTGTCATGGGCATAGAGCTCCTTGACGATCTCGCCGGTCGCGGGATCGAGCAGGCAGATAGTGGCCGTATCGCGTCCCAGATTGCTGCTTACGTAGATCAACTGGTTGGCTTTTTCGAAAGCGAGGGGCCGGATCGTTCCCTTCAGGAAATCCCAGCGTTTTACCTCGCGCCAGTCGCCGTTGGCCGAATCGCGGTAGACCAGAAACTGCTCGCGCCCTTTCTCGCCAAAGCCCACGCGCACGGCGCCGGTGCCATCGGCCACCCACGAGCGGACGTCTCCCGGGTTGCGCGCCAGCATTCTTTTCGCACCGGTGCGCACATTCATCCGGTAGACATCCGGATTCAACTCATCGCGCTCATTGCAGGTGACTAATATCTCGTCGGCGGATTTCCCTGCGAGATCTGCGGGCCTCCCGTAGTAGTCGAGGAATTCGGTACTGCGATAGACCCAGCTGCCACGGCTTACTTGTTGGCGGACGCTGTCAGCCAATGTCCGGATATGCTTCCCGTCGGCGTCGATCGCAAAAAGGCCGCCGGTGCTGTAGCCGTCATCCTGGCCCGTGAAAATCAGCCGGTCGTTGCCGATCCAGCGAACCTCGGTCACGTCCATGATGGTCAACCCGGTAAGCTGGGTGGGACGCTTGGTCTGCAAGTCGATCACATACAGGTTGAGGTGGTCCTTCCATTTCGAAAGCGCGGCGACCTTGGTCCCGTCGGGCGAGACCTTGATCTCATCGAACGTGTAGTCCCGGAAGAAATCCTCCAGCGGAGGAATTTGCTCGTTGCACCAAGCGCCGGTGCTCAAGGCGACAAGGACAATTGCAAGGCGGGCATGCTTGAATGATTTCATTGGCAAAGACTGGAAGCTGTGCCGGAGCGGCACGGAACGTCGCCGTTGCGAGTGGGCGAGGCTGCCCGTGGCAGATCACAGCTGGAACAGGCTAAAACAAGAGACTGCACTTGCTGCAAACATTAGACAAATGGTCTGAACACCGGATCAGCGGCGGGAAGGCCCCGTCCCGGCCGATTCTTGAACTGCCGCATCGTGGTGCTGGCCCGATCAGTGACACCGTGGGACAGAACGGCCTTTCAACCGTACGATCAACGCCTCCGGTTTCGGGCTCCCATGGTCTCGGCAAAAAAGACAAGCGGAATGCAGCCAGTTTGGTCCATTGCGCCGGCGGGGAAACCCCGGTGCGGTGCCGGGCGCCCGAAAATCTTTTTTGCGGTCGGCGGCCAGCCGGCGGGGCGCAGGGTTGTCACGCCGTTGGTCAGCTCCACGCGGCTGATCGCAACCTGGCCCACGCCGCGCACGGCAAGGCGGAGGCGAGGTGCGGGCGAAGGGTAGGGCGGCTTGTCCCCAAGCCGCCGCGGCGCGTTAGGGATAACGCGCCCCACCAGCGCATTCGTTGACCCAGGGCCGGCCTCACCCGCCTGCGCTCCAACATGAAGTGGCCGTCCGAGGGCGGCTGCATGAACGGGGACGCTGAACTCGCGCGTGATTCCCGTCCGCGGACGCGCGGCAAACGCGCGAAACTCGATGGCGTAGCAGCTGTGCAGAGTTGCCCATGAGCCGTCGAGCTGGCGTTGCTCGACGACGATCTTTTGCAGCGCAGGGGCAAAGTTGTGCACCGTGAACTGCAGCTGCCATGCCCCGCACACCGGCGTGGCCTGCCAGATGATGTCCGCCCGGCGTTGGGCCTGCCCAAGCCAGCGGCGCCACTCGCGCAGGTACTGCTGGTCGCGCTCAAGCATGCGCTCGTTGGGACCGCGCGTCTGCGGATCGCGCGAACGCCGCCACATGGCGCGGGCGGCCGTGCGTCCGGCCCGGAGCGCGGCGGCGAAGGCGGCAGCCTCAGCGCGGAGGGATGCGATGACGGCGCCAATCTTTGGCCAAAGAGGCGGGGTCAGGCGACCCCGCCCTGCAACTCGCTGGTCGGATGTTGCAGGGCGGGATCTCCTGATCCCGCCGTCGGACTGCAGACGGGCGACATCCCGCCGCAGTTGGAAAACCGCCTGCGCCGCCCGGCGCACGAACACGTCGCGATGGGCGAGGTAAAGACGGAAGGCCAGACTCGTCGCGAGCGCCGGCGGAACGGGTAGGGGCGCGAACTTGTCGCGCCCTTGGTTCTTGGCGGGGTCGGGCGACTCCGCCCTGTAAATCCCCTGCAGGGCGCGCAGTTCTCGCTCACAGCGCTCCACGCCCTGCCGCTCCGCGCAGACGTCCCAACGGCGGTTGATCTGCCAGCGATGATAGCCGACGAACGCGTGCGCGTCGGCCGCCAGCGCGGTGCGCGCCCATTTTCTCGGCGGGCCCAGCGGTCCCGCCCTACCTGAAACGTCGGAGCGGCGCCTGAGGCTCAGCCGCATCGCCCCGCTTCCAAACACGCGTTCGAAACCGCGCGCAAGCATCTCGCGCGGATCTTCAATCTCCGGGTCGAGCCACAGACAGGCCGCCGCGGCGTCCACCGCCATGGTGAGTTCGATCGCCAGCCGGTTGGCCTCCCAGGAGGTCACGAGGAAACCACCGGCGCCGACGCACTGGCAACGCCGCCACCAGGAGACGATGTTTGCGAGCCGCTCGCCAAACACCGGCAGGGGCTCGTACCGGAAAGCGCCGTTCATCGGGCAGCCCCAGTATTCGATGCCCCGCGCCTGCAGCGGCCCGGCCAGATCGGAGTCGGCAAAATTGCGGAGTTCGACGCGAGGATGGCGGGCAAACGGATAGTAATACCAGTCGTATGCCATGACCGTCCGTGGCAGTTGGGGAATGGCCGCGGGCAGCAACGCCAGCATGTCGGCCCACAGACCCAGGCGCAGGCCGAGCGGTGCCGTGAGCCCATGGAGCCGGTTGACATGCGCCGCGAAATGGCCGGCCAGCCCCGCGCGTCGGATTTCCGCCCGGCAGCGCGGGCACCGGCCGAGATGAAAGGATTCATCGAGGCCCACATGCACCTTGCCGGCGGTGCAGAAAGGCGCCATGTCGCGCAACAGTTTTGCGGCGACCTCCACCGTGCGTGGATGCAGCGGGCAGATCTGGCCCTGCGCGAGCGGGCGGCCGGAGCCGTCGCGCAGTTCGTTCAAATCGCGCAGCCCGGGAACCTTGATCAGATACTGGGTATGGCCGAGCAGATTGACGATGGGCACGACGCGGATGCCGGCCGCGGTCGCAGCGTCCACCAACCGGGCAAACTGCCGGTAGGTGTAGGCATCCCGTCGCGCCACCGCAGGCAGGCTGGGGTATTCCACCGCGTCCTCCAGGTGAAGGTAGAGTTCCTGATAGCCCCACCCGGCATAGCGCGGCAGCCACTGCAGCAGAAAATCCAACCGCTCCGCCTGACGGGCGAGATCCCATTGGAAGGCGCGAGTAATGTGCGGAGTCGTTGGCATTGGGGACCGAATACCGTGGATGTCTATACCACGGACACCGATGGACACGGATACAGTATTGCATGCCCAAGGATTGGGGCAGCACCCCACTTTCTCAGGCGCCGCCACAATCGAGTCATCTGCGCTGATCCGTGTTTCATATCAGTTTTTTGCAATGAAGCTCAGCCGGCATCGTTCGCGATTCATCCCGATGGCAGAAGACCGCGGTTCTGCAAATACGCCCGCAGCCACGCCCGGCCGCCGGCCTCGTCGGTGAATGCGCCCTCCATCTGCGCCTCGAAGCAGGCATCCAGGATGGGCTTGAAATGCGGGCCGGCCGGCAGGCCAAGCTCCAGCAGATGCCGGCCGAGGATCAGCGCCCGGGGAGCGGAATCGCGGACGGCGAGGACATGGGCCTTTTCCCGGAGCGCTTGGATGCGGGCTTCGGTTTCACGCGACACCAGCGGGGGACGGCCGAGATGATCCGCCCACATGACCAGGCACAAATCGTCGAGCGTGGCCGGGGCGAGCTTGCGGGCGAGCCGCCGCACGGAGCTGTCGGAGAATTCCGGCTGGCCATGGTGATGGGCCAGGTGATGCCGCACCAGCGGCCGCACCCAGTCGATCAGGTCGAGCGGAGCGCCGATGCGGCGCAGAAAAGCCTCGGCCGGCGGACCACCCGCCTCTTCGTGTCCGGGACTGAGCCAGCGCACCGTGCCGCGGCGTTCAGCGCGCACGGTGGTCGATGGCTTGCCAAAATCGTGGGCGAGCACGGCGAACATCAAGTAGCGCCGCCGGCTCGGGCTGCTGTCCCGCCACTCCGGCAGGCCGGCCAGCGCGTCGAGACAGTGCCTGGTATGGGCCAGCACGTCGCCTTCCGGATGCCATTCGGGCTCCTGGGGCACCGCGGCCATCGCCGCGATCTCCGGGAAATGGGTGATCCAGCCGCTCTGCTCGAGCACGACCAGTCCCTGCGCCGGCACGGTTGACTTAACGGCCCATTTTTCCCATTCGCCCCACACGCGCTCGACCGGCAGTTCGTCATAGCTGCCGGCGATGCTTTGACAAAGGGCCGCGGTTTCCGGCGCGAGGGCGAGGTTGAAACGCGCCGCCAGCTGCATCGCGCGGAGCACCCGCAGCGGGTCCTCGACAAACGCACCGCTGGTGTGCCGCAGCCGCCGGGCCTGCAAGTCGGCCCGGCCGCCATGCGGATCGATGAAGGCGCCGGTCAGCGGATCATAGGCGATGGCGTTGATCGTAAAGTCGCGCCGCGCCGCCGCCGCGGCATCGGTCAGAGTGGGGTCGGGCGCGATGGCGAAACCGCGGTGTCCGGCGCCGGTTTTGGATTCGCGGCGCGGCAGGCTGAAATCGTACTCTGTGCCGTTGAGCCGCAGCTTGACGGTGCCAAAACTCCGGCCCACCAGATCGGCTTCGCCGAAGGGCGCGAGGACGCGCACCAGGGTTTCATAGTCGACCCCGCTGACCTCGATGTCGAAGTCCTTCGGTTCAAGCCCGAGCAGCCAGTCGCGGACGCAGCCCCCCACCAGGCGGGGCCGGCCCACGGCTTGCACGGCACGCAACACCACCAACAGCTCAGCGGGCAGGCGCATGGAATGATCAGCGGTCACGGTCAGAAGATCGCGGGCCCGGACGGTTGGTGACGGCATCGATCATGACGAGCACCCAGCCCGTCAGAAACAACAACCCGCCCATGGGCGTAAGCGGCCCAAGTCTGCCCGGTGCGCCGAGCGCGAGTCCATAGAGCGATCCTGAAAAAAGGATGATCCCGCCGATCCAACAATACGCCGCGGCGGCGGCTTTGGACGGCAGGCGCCCGGGATCGACGGTCTTTCTCCCTCCTAGCGCCAGCAGACCCACGGTATGGATAAGGTGATAAAACACAGCGGTTTGCCAAAGATTGGCCGTCTGGCGATGGAGCAGTGGCTCTTGCAGCGCGTGGGCGCCAAAAGCCCCCAAGACCACACCGGTCATTCCCAATAGTCCGGCGATAAATAATAATCTATTTTGCGACATGCGAGAAAGCCAACGGAGACAATCCACTGGAACCAACGTCGCGCATGTCGGTCTTGGGTGCAATGTTGGAAGCGGACAGCGCAACCGGGAAACGGGTCTGTCGGTTTCTGACGTGCAGATTGCCGGTGATCCCGGTATAACCAACCCACCAAACCCTAATTGAAAACATCCATGAAGAAGATCGCCTCACTCCTTGCCGCCCTGCTGGCGGGAGCCAGCCTGCATGCGCAGATGGAGACGCCCAAATCCTCATACTCCGTGACCACGGATTTCACCTACACGTCAAAATACGTGTTCCGCGGTGTACAGCGGGCGCGGGATTCGTTTCAGCCTTCCGTCGATGTCTCTGTCGGTGATTTCTACGTCAACCTCTGGACCAACCAGCCGATCATCCGGCATGAAGATGATGAGATCGATCTCAGCGCCGGCTACAAATACAAGATCACCAACGCGCTCAAACTCGAGGCGGTGAGCACCTATTACTGGTACCCAGAGGCCCGGGGCGGCTCGACCAAGGACGCGTTTGAAATGGGCGTCGGCGCCATCTACGACATTGCCGGTGTGACCTCCCGGATCGCCTACAATTACGACTTTATCCGGGAAGCCAGCATTCTCGAGGGCTCGATCGGCTCCAGCGTGCCGTTCCCGGCCATCGGCACCTCGCTGGACGTGACCGTCTATGCCGGCACCTTCAAGGCGGATGATGCCTTCCCGGATTCAGGTTTGACCGTCCGGGAGTCCTACAATTACTACGGCGTGGATCTCCGGGTGCCTTATCAGCTCAGCCAGAATGCCAAGCTCAGCGTTGGCGGTCACTGGGCAAATAATGAGAATTACGTCCCTGGCGCGTCGAGAAATCGCTTCTGGTTCGACGTCGGATTGAGTGCCGGTTTCTAAGCCGGGCAGTCCCGACTTTCATTGGGAGAACCCGCCCTCCTCTCAAAGGGCGGGTTTTCCATTTCCCGGTCAGACGCGCCCCTGAGAAGACCGGCGATGGTGCAATTCCATCTAAAGGGTTGACACCCTCTCCCGAAAACCTACCTATGGCACCCTTTCTGCACATGAAAACCTTTCTCGCCAAGAAGGGGACGGTTCAACCCAACTGGCATCTGATTGATGCCGATGGGGTCGTATTGGGCCGCCTCGCCGTGAAAGCCGCCAACCTCCTCCGCGGCCGGCACAAGGCCACCTACACCGCCCATGTCGATACGGGGGACTACGTTGTCGTCATCAACGCCGCGAAGGTTGCGCTCACAGGCAAAAAGGAGGAGCAGAACCGCTATATGTCCTTTTCCGGCTATGTCGGCGGCGAGCTTTATCGCAAGGTTCCCGAGATGCGCACGCGCCGTCCCGAATACATCGTGCAGCATGCCGTCAAGGGCATGCTGCCCAAGAATCGTCTGGCCAGCCGCATGCTGACCAAGCTGCGCGTTTTTGCCGGCCCCACCCATTCGCACGAGGCCCAGAACCCCGTGAAGATTTCCGTCTGACCAACCCATGAGCGCTGATCCTGCCGTGTTTTCCGCCACCGGCCGCCGCAAGACGGCCACCGCCCGCGTGCGCCTGATCGAGGGCACGGGCAAGCTCATGGCCAACGGCCGCGAGTTTGAGAATTATTTCTCCCACGAGAACTTTGCCAAGCAGGCCTACTCGCCGCTGCTCACCGTCGAGTTGCGCGAGAAGTTCGACGTCGTCGCCAACGTCAGCGGTGGTGGCATCAGCGGTCAGGCCGGCGCCGTGGCCCACGGCATCGCCCGCGCCCTCCAGAAATTTAATCCCGAACTCCGCGCCGCTCTGAAGAAAGCCGGTCACCTCACCCGCGATCCGCGGGAAAAGGAGCGCAAGAAGGCCGGCCAGCCGGGCGCCCGCAAGCGCTTCCAGTTCTCGAAGCGCTAGGTTTCCGCCGGCGGCGGAAACCTGGTGGTTTGGCTGCGCCAAGCGCGGGTAATTAATCTTGCCGGCTTCTCCGCCGGTGGCGGAGACTTGGCTTTGGCGCCGCCAGACCTGGCGGAGCCAAAACTTCTACCATGAATATCGGCGTCGTCGGTGCGTCCGGTTATTCCGGCGAGATCCTGGTCAAACTTCTGCTCGGACACCCGCGGGTCACGCTGGCGGCGGTCACGTCGCGCCAGCATGCCGGCAAGCCGCTGGCGCAGGTGATCCCCGCGTTGCGCGGGCTCGACCGGGGGCTGCGATTTGTGGACTCCGATGCCGCGGCGCTGGCCGCCGGCGACATCGCCCTGTTCTTCCTCGCGCTGCCGCATGGGGCCGCCGCCCTTTACGCCCGGGCCTTCGTCGCCGCCGGGAAAAAGGTTGTCGATCTCAGCGCCGACTTCCGCATCGCCGATCTCGCCACCTACACGAAATACTACGGCGAACACCAGGCGCCGGAGCTGCTGTCGCGGGCGCGCTTCGTGCTGCCCGAACTGACTGCGGGCGACTGGAAGAAATTGCCGCTGGCCGCCGCACCGGGCTGCTATCCCACGAGCATTCTGGTCCCGCTCGTGCCGTTGCTGCGCGACGGCGTGGTGGCGCGCGAGCACATTGTCGTCAACTCCTTCAGCGGCGTGAGCGGCGCGGGCCGCAAGGTCGAGGAAGCGTATCTCTACGTTGAGCGGGCGGAGAGCGCCAAGGCCTACGGACTGTTAAAACACCGGCACCTCGCGGAGATCGAGGAGCAGCTCGCGCTGCTTACCGGTGCCGGGACCGTCATCCAGTTCAACCCGCACCTCGCGCCCATGCGCCGCGGCATCGCCACCACCATCACCGTGCCCGCGGCCCCGGGCGCCACCACCGAGTCGCTCTACGCCACGTGGCGGAAGGCCTATGAGGGCCGGCCGTTCATCCAGCTGCTCCCGAGCGGCGAAACACCCGATACGGCGCATGTCACCGGCACCAACCGTGTCGACATGTCCGCCGTGCATGATCCGCGCACCGGCAACTTCGTGATCACGTCGGCCGTGGACAATCTGGTGAAAGGCGCCAGCGGCCAGGCCGTGCAGATCATGAATCTCTGGTGCGGGTTTCCCGAAACGGCAGGCCTCGTCTAGGCCGGATTAAGTCAAAGTATGGCCGTAAAAGTAACGCAGGCTTCCAGCCTGCATCGGTTCAAATGCAGGCTGGAAGCCTGCGCTACCCGATACCGGGACGGCTACGAAAAACTTAAACCGCTGTAGGCCGGATTTGTCGGTGGTGGTACGGCCCGCGCTCCGTAACCTCGGCGAAGGAGGGCGACCCTGCCCTGCCGGGGGCGACAGGGTATGATAATCCCTGTTCCACTCCGGCGAGAGAAAAGAGTTCGCACCCTTCCGGTCCGCAAAAACTCTTGCACTCGCGCGCGTTTCAAACTGGGGTCATGCCGCAAAAGTTTCGCGGAGTGATTCTGCTTCCTGGTTGACGCAGACCCCGCCGGAATCCGCAACGCAACCGACCGAGATCATGATCGAATTCAAAAACAAAATCCTCTTCGTGGGCTACGGCGCCGTCGCCGAGTGCACGCTGCCGATCCTTTTTCAGCACATCAAGGTGCCGCCGAAGAATGTCACGATCATGGATTTTGAAAACCGGGCGGCGAAACTGAAGCCGTGGACCGCCAAGGGGGTGCGTTTTGTGCGCGACCGGGTCACCCGGGAAAACATGGGGCGGCTGCTGGGCCGGCATCTGGCCGCGGGCGACCTGCTCGTCGACCTGGCCTGGAACATCGACGCCTGCGAGATCCTGCAGTGGTGCCACGATCATGGCGTGCTGTATGTCAACACTTCGACCGAACTGTGGGATCCTTATGCCGGGGCGCCCAACAAGCATCCCACCGAGCGGACGCTGTACTGGCGGCACCTGAACGTCCGGCGGCTGGTGGCGAAATGGAAAGAGAAGGGGCCCACCGCGGTGATCGAGCATGGCGCCAACCCGGGTCTGATTTCGCATTTCACCAAACAGGGGCTGCTCGACATTGGCGAGAGCCTGCTCGAGGACCGGAAGATCAAGGGCCGGGCGGCCGAGGAGGTCCGGCAGCTCATCGCAGACCAGCAGTTCAACCGCCTGGCGCAGAAACTCGGCGTCAAGGTCATCCATTGCAGCGAGCGCGACACGCAGATCACCGATGTGCCAAAGCAGGTGGACGAGTTCGTCAACACCTGGAGCATCGAGGGCTTCCGCGAGGAGGGCACGACCACCGCCGAGATGGGGTGGGGCACGCATGAGAAGCAGCTGCCGGCTTTTGCCTACCGCCACCGGCAGGGTCCCCGCAACCAGATCTGTCTGGCGCGCATGGGCATCAACACCTGGGTCCGGTCCTGGGTGCCGGACTACACCATCCACGGGATGGTCGTCCGCCACGGCGAGGCGTTCACCATTTCGGACAAGCTCACGGTGTGGGAGCGGGGCCGGGCCGTCTACCGACCGACCGTTCATTATGCCTACTGCCCGTGCGACTGCGCCATCGCCTCGTTGAACGAGCTGCGCGGCTATGATTACCGCCTGGTGGAGAACCAGCGCATCATGAACGACGAGATCACTCGCGGCGCCGACATCCTGGGGGCGCTGCTGATGGGACACGCGTACAACTCATGGTGGATCGGCAGCGATCTCAGCATCGAGGAGTCCCGCCGGCTCGTGCCGCACCAGAACGCGACCACCATGCAGGTCGCCATCTCGGTCGTGGCGGCGTCGATGTGGATGATGAAAAATCCCGCCCAGGGCGTCTGCGTACCGGACGACCTGCCGCACGAGTTCGTGCTCAAAATCGCCAAACCCTATCTCGGCCGGTTCATCTCGAAGCCGTCCGACTGGACGCCGCTGCAGCACTACGCGAATGCGTTCCAGGGCTACAACCGGCCTGATCTCGATTGGAAGGATCCCTGGCAGTTCAAGAACTTCCTGATCAAAGACGGCAGTTGAACACGGCTTTCCCGATCCCCGGTTTCCCCTCCCCTGGAGGGCGGCATGGACATCCCGCCCGGCCGCAATCCGTTCAGACGAAAGGATGGTCATGATCCCGTTGACCCGACTGCAGAAGCTGGCGAAGACCCATGGCACGCCGCTGTTCGTGATCGATCACGACGCCCTCCGGAAAAACTACCGGCAGTTCCGGCGCTACCTTCCGCGGGTGCAGGCCTATTACGCGGTCAAAGCCAATCCCGATCCGGCCATCGTGCGCACACTCTACCGGGAAGGCGCGAGTTTCGACGTCGCTTCGATGCCGGAGTTCATGATCGTGCATGAGAACATCAAGGGCATGCCGGCGAAGCAGCGGCAGGACTGGATTTGGGACAAGATCATCTACGCCAACCCCACCAAGCCGACCGAGACCCTGGAGGAGCTCGACCAGTACAAGCCGCTCGTCACCTTCGACAACCTGGAGGAAATCCGGAAGATCAAGCGGCACGCCCCGAACGCTGGCCTGGCGTTGCGCCTCAAGGTGCCGAACACCGGCGCGATGGTGGAGCTGTCGTCCAAGTTTGGCGCTTCACCCGGCGAGGCCGTGGACCTCATCCTCGCGGCGGACAAGCTGGGCCTCGTGGTCGAAGGCATCAGTTTCCATGTCGGCAGCCAAACCACCAATTTTGAGAACTACGTCCAGGCGCTCAATCTCACCGCCGGGGTGTTCAAGGAGGCGCAGGACCGTGGCTATCGGAAGATGAACCTGGTCGACATCGGCGGCGGCTTTCCCGCGCCGTATGACGCGTCCGTCAAGCCGTTCCGCGAACTCGCCAAGGTGATCAACACCGAACTCGACCGCCTGTTTCCGAAGGACATCCAGATCCTCGCCGAGCCGGGCCGCTTCCTCGTGGCGACGGCCGGCCTGGCGATCTCGAAAGTCATCGGCAAGGCGGTACGCGACGGCAAGCCCTGCTACTACATCAACGACGGCGTCTATCACACCTATTCGGGCGTCATCTTCGACCACTGCAAATATCCCATCCAGGCGTTCAAGAAGGGCCCGACCCGGATCAGCGCCGTCTTCGGCCCGACCTGCGACGCGCTCGACGTGGTCTCGATGGCGGAGAACCTGCCCGAGCTGGAGCGCGGCGACTTCGTCTACAGCGTGAACATCGGCGCCTACAGTCATGCCTCGGCCACGTACTTCAACGGCTTCCCGCCCGCGCAGGTCGTGCACGTGAACCAGTAGGTTTTCGCGAAGCGAAAACCTAGAGCGGTTTCAATAATTCTGTAGCCGTTTTTGTAGGTCGGGCTTTACGCCCGACGTGTCGGGGATAAACCCCGACCTACATGGCGGTTGCGGCTACACTTCAACTTAAACCGCTCTAGCTCCGGTAATCCGCGTTTTCGCTCACGTACTCGTGCGTCAGGTCGCTGCCGAGGACGGTGGCGCCGGCTTCGCCCAGGCCGAGGTCAACCTCGATCTCCACACACCGCTCGTGCGCGGGAAAATCCACCGGCGGCATGAACACGCCGTTTTTCGGCGGCGCGCTGGCATACAGCTCCGCCTTTTTGAGATGCGCGATCAGCGCCTCCTCCCGCGTCGCATCGAGCTGAAACGCGCCCCCGGCGAAAATTTCGATGCCGCCCAGGCAGACGCGGAGTTTTGACAGATCCAGCCCGGGCTCGCTCACGCCCACGTGCTTGCCGATGGCCTGCACGAGACGGCCGACGTTCGGATCGTTGCCGGCCACGGCGCATTTGAACAGCGGCGCGTTGACGATCGTCTTGCCGAGCGACCGCGCCAATCCGGCGCCGGGGGCATGCGTCACCTGTACGCGCATCACGTGATGCACGCCTTCGCCGTTGCGCACCACGTCTTCCGCGAGATCCCGGCACACGGTGGCCAGCGCCGCCTCAAACGCGGCCAGATCGGGGCAGGGTACCCGGCCGGATGAAACGGCCACCACGGTGTCCGACGTGCTGGTGTCGCTGTCGACCGAGATGCAGTTGAAGGAGGCGTCGACCGCCCGGGTGAGCATGGCGCGCAGCGCGTCGCGCGGCACCCGGAGATCGGTGAGCAGGTAGACGAGCATGGTCGCCAGATTGGGTTCGATCATGCCCGCCCCTTTGGCGATACCCACGATCCGCCCGCCGCCGACTGCGACGCTGCGCACCTTCGGGTAGCGGTCGGTGGTCACGATGCCCTCGGCCGCCGGCAGCACGGACGCATCGCTGAGCGCGGCGACGACGCGGGGCAGCGCGGCCTGCATTTCCTCGACGGGCAGCCGCCATCCGATCACGCCGGTCGAGCAGGGCAGGATCTCCGCCGGTCTTTGCCCGAGCAGCCGCGCCAGATCCGTACACAGCCGCTCCGCCGCCTCCACGCCGCCGGGCGCACAGACGTTGGAGATTTTGTTGTTCACCAGGATTGCGCCGAGCGCGGGCTCCAGCAGGCGTCGGCGCCCGATGATGACCGGCGCGCCCGGGAACGCGTTCCGGGTATAGACGGCGGCAAAATCCGCGGACGGCCGGTCGAGCGCGATGAGGGTGAGCGTCATTTCCGCCGGTTTGGGCACCTCGCGCGGAGTAAAGGCAAAGCGCGTGGTGCCGACCCGGTAGCCGGCCGGCAGCCGGGCCTGCGTGGCCAGCCAGGCGCGGTGCACGGGGCGGGAGGAAAACACATTGGCGGTACTGGGCACGCCTCGACAAGTGGGCCGGAGACGCGCCGGTGTGAAGCTGAAACTGCACCAACGGTTGTCGGCTCCAAAAAATATGATGGAAATGCGCCCGGCAACTGTTGTATGCACTTCGCACCATCAGGCACACGTGAGCGCAACCAGGATCACTTTTCCCGTCCCATCCCCGATCGATTCCGCCGAGGGCCGCCCCTCCGCCCATCGCGCGCTTTAACCTGCGATGGATATTGCCGAAATCACCGCCAAGGCACGCGTGCTGCTCGAGGCGCTGCCGTACATCCAGGATTTCCATGGCTCGATCTTCGTCGTGAAATACGGCGGCAGTTTCATGGATGATCCCGATCCGTCCGTCCGGGCCCGGGTGGCTTGCGACATCGCCTTTTTCGCCGCGATCGGCATCAACGTCGTGGTCGTGCACGGCGGCGGCAAGGCCATCACCAAGGCGATGGAGGCCTCGGGGTTGACCGCCAATTTCGTCAACGGACTGCGGGTCACCGACGAGGCGGCCATGGCGGTCGTCAAGAAAACGCTCGATGAGGTGGTGAACAAGGACGTGTGCGACGCCATCGCCACCGCCAAGGCCCGGCCCAAGGGCATGCCGGGCGACACCGTGCTGGTCTGTCAGAAACTTGCGACCGACGATGACGGCAGTCCGGTCGATCTGGGCTATGTGGGCGAGGTCACCGAAGTGAAGGTCAAGCTCATCAAAAAGGAGGTGGCCGACGGGTTCGTGCCGGTGATCTCCCCGGTGGCCGAAGGTTATGACGGCAAGCCTTACAACGTGAACGCCGACCTCGCCGCCGGCCGCGTCGCCAGCGCCCTGCGCGCCCGCCGGCTGGTCTACATGAGCGACGTGCCCGGCCTGCTTGGCAATCCCGCCGATCCCGGTTCGCTCATTTCCTCGCTCAAGATCAGCCAGGTCGACGACTTGAAAAAGAAGGGCGTCATCGACAAAGGGATGCGCCCCAAGGTCGCCAGCGCCGTCCGCGCGCTGCAGGAGGGCGTGCAACGCGTCCATTTCATCGATGGGCGCCTGCCGCACAGCCTGCTGCTGGAGATTTTCACCGACCAGGGCATCGGCACCGAAATCGTCAGCGGCTAGGTTTTTGCCGGGCAAAAACCTAAAGTGCACCACGCATCCCGCCCCGGCATTGTGGCGCAACTTCGCTCGCGATATTCGTCCCCCTTAGTCTGAATCAGTGGTTCGAAATGAATGCTCCCACCATCACCCGCACCAGCACGGCCGAACTCTACGACGCCTACGTCGTAAAAAATTACGCGCGCCCGGCGCTGACGCTCGTGCGCGGCGACGGCTGCTCGGTTTGGGACGACCAGGGCCGCGAATATCTCGATTTCACGTCGGGCATCGGCGTCAGCGCGCTCGGCCACTGTCATCCGGTCTGGGTCGAGGCGGTGCGGCGCCAGGCCGGCGAGGTCGCCCACGTCAGCAACCTCTTCCGCAATCCGCAGCAAGGAGAGCTGGCGCGGCAGTTGGTGGCACGCGCCGGCCCGGGCCGGGTGTTCTTCTGCAACAGCGGCGCCGAGGCCAACGAGGCGCTCATCAAGCTCGCGCGGCTCCACGGAGTGCAAAAAGCCGGTGGCGAGGAGGGCCGCTGCTACAAGATCATCTGCGCCCAGAACGCCTTTCACGGCCGCACGTTCGGCGGCATGAGCGCCACGCCGCAGGAAAAGATCCAGAAAGGCTTCGGGCCGTTGCTGCCCGGTTTCGCGTTTGGCAAGCTCAATGACCTTCCCAGTTTCGCCGGGCTCATCGACGACCAGACCTGCGCGATCTTCATCGAGACCATCCAGGGCGAGAGCGGCATCAATCCGTGCACCGATGAGTTCCTCGTCGGACTGCGCCATTTGTGCGACCGGCACCGGTTGCTGCTGCTGATCGATGAGGTGCAGTGCGGCATCGGGCGCACCGGCAAATTCTTCGCCTTCGAGCATGCGGGCGTCCTGCCCGACGCCATCGGCATGGCCAAGGGCCTGGCCGGCGGATTTCCCATCGGGGCCGTTTGGATCCGCGAGAACGCGGCCGAGTATTTCCATCCCGGCTCGCACGGCACCACGTTCGGCGGCACGCCGCTGGCCTGCGCCGCGGCGCTGGCGGTGCTGCAGGTGATCGACCGGGAGAAGCTGCTGGAAAAAGTGACGGCCAACAGCAAGCCGTGGCTGCAGCAACTGGAGCAGCTCGCGCACGATTTTCCGCAACACCTCAAGGGCGTGCGCGGCCGGGGCTACATGGTCGGCCTGCAGATGACCAGTGATCAGGCGCCCTATCAGGCGGCGCTGCGCGAGGCCGGACTGCTGGCGCCTGGCGCCGGCAACAACGTCATCCGCCTCCTACCGCCGTTGATCGCCACGAGCGCGCACCTGGACCGCTCGGTCGAGATCCTCCGCCGGGTCTTGCAGGCGAAAGGCTAACTGCCAGCGGCGTTTGACTCCAAACGCCGGAATGAACCGGCGCCGGCTGGCGGGCCGGACCTTTGCCGATCGATCCAGGGCCGGTCGAGGAGATCTTTTCGCTGCAATGACCGGGTTTCAAACAGCGCCAGGCAGCGGCGATGTTTGCCAGGCAGGTAAACCTTCAGTAGCGCCTGAAAGACCGGTCCGTGGTTGGCATGCCGCAGGTGCAGCAATTCATGGACGATCACATAATCCTGCGCACGGCGCGGCCAATCGAGCAAATCGCGCGCAAAACAAATCCGGCCCCGTGTGGAACAAGAAGCCCATTTTCGGCTCATGCGCATCACCACCACCTCTCGCGGCTGGGCGCGCAGCCGGCCTGACCAGTGGGCCACCCGGCGTTTGAAGATTTCCATTGGAGTGAACATCGGACAGGGCAGTTGTCTCTGCCGAGCATTCATGCGGAGGGACGGGCAGACATGATTCGGTCGGCAAGATCGATCATCTTTTTTCCGCTCACCACCTTGAGCAGGGTCTTGTAGATGTCGGCTTTTAGCTGACGTTGCTCATCGGCATTATCGGCGGCGTTGGGAAAGCGGGCATACGCCGATTCGATTTCCAGCGCCAGAGCCCTGGCCCGATCCTCGGGATAGCCCTCACGCTTGAGTTCCCAGAAGACGCCGAAGGCGCTGGCGGCTAGACCGCTGGCGGCGCGGGCGTCCTCGGCTTCGTGACGCTCCTTCGCGAGGGCTTCGAGCTGTTCGAGGGCCTGTTGCGTGGAGGCCTGGCGCTCATCCAGTGCGTCTATGACGGCAGCGGCCCGTTCGGCGATGGAGAGGAGATGCGGCTCGGTTTCCTGTCCGGCGGGCTGCAGGCTGCGGGAGAGGTTGACGACTTTTTCCTCGTCGGAGGCATGGCGCCGGTGCAGAGCGGCGAGCGCGGTCTCGTCGAATTCGACCGGCTTGGTCAGGCGGTCGAGGCCGTGGGCGCCGGCGTTGGCCTGGACCAAGGCCGCGGTCTTGTGCGCCAGGTCGCCGATGAAGCTCGTGCTCTTGCCGTAGGCCGCCTGCATCATGGCGTAGAGGTCGGCGAGCTGGTTGTAGGTTGCGATATCGTCGATGAGCGCGGGATCGGGCGACAGGATTTCGTAGAGGGTCTCGATCTCCTTGAAGAGTTCGGTGAATTTCTCGCGGGCCTCCCGGCGGAACAGGACCTCGTAAAGAAGCTTTTCGAGCTGGGCATCGCGTCCTTTGACCTCGGACACGGCGGAGGGCAGGTAACGCTTGGCGGGACCGTCCATCAGCTCACGGAAACGCCTGAACAGCACATCGAGATCCTCGATCACGCCGCTGTAGTCCTCCGAGTCGAAGGCGAGGGCCTTCCGCAGATCCTTCAGGACGCCCACGAAATCGATGATCAGGCCGCAGGGTTTTTCGATGCCCCGCTCGTCCGCGTAAGGCCGGTTGACCCGCGCCACCGCCTGCAGCAGCACGTGGTCGCGCATCGGCTTGTCGAGATAGATGCAATAGAGGATGGGCGCATCGTAGCCGGTGAGCAGCTTGTCGGTGACGATCAGAATCTGCGGTTGGGTGCCGGGCTTGGGGTATTCCTTGCGGACCTTTTTCTCCGTGGCCTCGTCGAGCTGCAGCTCGGCGACGAGCGGGCGCTCAACCACGTCATTCGGACTCCTGGTATAAATGACCTGGGACCACTCCGCCGGGAGGTGCTGGTCCAAGGCCTTTTTGTAAGCGGCGCAGGCCTCACGGTCCACGGCGACGAGGAATGCCTTGTAGCCGAGAGGCTGGACGTTCTCCCGGAAATGCTTCGCGACGAACGTGGCGACCTTGTCCACGCGGGCTTGCGCCTTGAGGAAGGTCCGAAGGCTGACCGCCCGATCGAGCGCCCGGTTGAGGTCCTCGATGTCGCTGATGCCCTCGGTTTCGGCGAGGGAGAGGAATTCCTTCTCCAGTAGCGCTTCGTCGAGCACGAGTTCACTCGGTGCCAGGGAGTGGCGCAACTTGAGCGTGGTGCCGTCGCGGATGGATTCGGCGATGGGGTATTTGTCGAGGTAACCGTCAGGGTCCTGGAGGCCGAAAGTCTTGAACGTGCCCTCGCCTTTCTCGGTGCGGGCGATGGGCGTGCCGGTGAAGCCGATGAACGTGGCCGCGGGCAGCGCGCCCATCAGGTAGTTGCCGAGATCGCCGCCGGTGGAGCGGTGCGCCTCGTCGATAAGCACATAGACATCCGGCCGGGTGACTAGGCGCGCCGGCAGGCGGTCGAACTTGTGGATCATCGTGAGGATGAGTCCGCGAAAATCGGCCGCCAGCAGCTCGCGCAGCCGGTCGCGGCTGTAAGCCGGCTCAACGCTGATGCCCGCGCCCTTGAGTTCGCCAAGCAACCGCTCGACCCAGCCGGACAACTGGCCCTCCAGTTCGTTGCGGTCGACAATCAGCAGCACGGTGGGAGTGGTGCCGGCGAGCAGCCCGGATAGCAGCAGCCGGGCGGCGGTGATCATCGTGAAGGTCTTGCCTGAGCCCTGCGTGTGCCAGACCAGGCCCCGGGTCTTCTGCTGATCGAGGCAGCGGGTGATCACCTTCTCGACGGCGCGGGTCTGGTGCTGGCGGAGGACGGTTTTCTTCAGTTCGTCGTCCTTGGTGTAGAAGAGAATCCATTCGCGGAGCAGGGTAAGGAAGCGTCCGCGATCGAAGAACGTCCGCACCTGCTCGCCATAGCTGGGCGGTGGTTGCCCGGCCCGATCCTCGGCGGCCAGCAACATCTCGCCGGGTTCATCGTCCGTCAGCATCCAATTCCCCCCGCTGGCTGAGGCTGCCAGCTCGTGCTTCCAGTTGAAGACGTTCTTCCGCTCGTAGTTCCAGGTCACGCCGTAGAACCACTCGACGAGGTGGGTGAGGTTGAAGACCTGCGGCGTGACCAGCATCTCGGGCGTCTCCTTTTCATAGCGCCGGAGCTGCATGAGGGCCTTCTCCATTGCGCCCTTGAGCTTGGGATTCTTGCACTCGACGAGGGCCACCGGCACGCCGTTGACCAGGAACACGATGTCGGGCCGGTTGCCCTTCTTCCACTGCCGGCGGAAGGCCCATTCGACCGTGACCTGGAAGACGTTGCGCCCCGGTGCCATCGGGTCGGCGAAATCGATCAGCCGCACGTTGCGCGACAGCTTTTCGCTCGCGACGAAGACCGAACGGTGTCCCCGCAGCCAGTCGAGCAACTGCCGGTTGCCCTCGATGGTCGGTGGCGCGGCCTCGATGGCGGCGATGACGGACGCGACGTTTCCCTCCGTGACGATGCCGGGATTCAGGCGCAGCAGGGCGGCGCGCAGCTCATCGTGGAAAAACAGCCCGTTCTCGCCCCGGCGCCGCGCCAGCGCCTCGGCCTCGCTGACGAAAGTCCAGCCCACGTCGACCGCGTGGCGAGCGAGCGGGAATTGGACGGTGGCGGCTTCGAGGGCGAGGGCGGGCATAGAATTTACAATCTCGCGTGGCTAAAATGCGTGGCTTCGACCCACCAAGATGGGAGCTTGATCCCCCGGACCATTGTGGTGATCTTGGCCTTGTCCCTGCCAGAGGCAGTGGAACCTACAGAGGCTTTCGCCGAGCCAGCGATGCGAATCGGCGATACCACTTTAAAGGTCCCACCCCGGTGACAAGAGCCCATGGGGCTCTCCTCGCGAAAGCGAGGTAGCCGGCGTGGACGCTTTTCGAGGCTTGTGTGCAACTGTGCGATATGCGCGTCTTCTCGACGCAGGTAAGCGCAAGCGGTATACAGGCCCTCCACATAGACGGCAGCCCGCAAGGGTGAGATCCTGGAGCTTGGGACCTGCATCAATTTCATTACTCCTTCTTTCCTTCCGGAAGTGGCGGCGTGGAGCCGGGGAGCTTCTTCTCCTCTGATTTCAAACGGCGCTCGACTTTCTTGAGATCTTCGGCGGCCGGCAGTGACTCAGGTGCAATTTTTCGGTCGGTCAGGATCTTCCGGACATCGGTGTTGTTCTTGACGTGTTCATGGGTGATCTGTGGCTCGCCCTTCAGGTCATGCTGCTGGATCTGGGTGTTGGTGATTTCGTTGGCAAAATCCTTCGCCTTGATGGTGATCGTGGGGAGGAAGTCGGCCAGTGGGCGGTTGTCCGGCACACCGAGTTTGTTTTTCATGTCTTCGGTCGTGCGGCCGCCGAACAGCGCCGCGTCGCCCTTACTGCGGATGCGGGCGAACCCCTGACCGTCAATGCCGCGTTCGTAGAGAATACCGGAGAGCTGCTTCTCCGAAAGCTTGAGCTTTTCACGCGCCTGCAATCGCTCCCATTCCCCCAATCTCTGCTCAATGACCTCGGCGCGGCGCGTCTGTACCGCGAAGTAGGTCATGGCAAAGGCGATCTCTGGCTTCTTGGAGTCGCCATTCTGGGCGACGAGGTAGGCCGCGTAGCGGGTGAGGGCGATGTCAACTACTTCACGCTGAGCACCTTTGGCGAGATCGATCATTTTGTTGGTCTCAACAAAATGATCCTCGGGGCGATGGCCGGAATTGGCGCAGGCAGTCTTGGCCTTATCCACGACCAGCAGGAAATTGCGCCACTCGGCATAGCCGAGTAGTTCTTGGAGTTCACGAGCGAACCAGAAAGCAATGCTGTCCTTTTCGTGAGCGCAGCCTTCGAAACGTTCGTGGAGTTGGGTGATGAGTTCCTTTTTCATGATTTGGATTCGACCATGGCCAGGTCGAGGCCGGTGACGCGGCGGCGGGCGGTGAGGAGGTCGCGCAGGAGCGTACGGAACAGCTCGCGCAGCAGCGTCTGCCGCGCCTCGTGGTGCGCCAGCTTCGCGTCGATCGTCGCCAGCAGCGCGGCGATTTCGCGCTGCTCGGCTCCCGACACCAAGTTCCAGCCTGCGATTACCGCACGGCGAGCGAGCGGGAGTTGCACGGTGGCGGCTTCAAGGGCGAGGGTGGACATGGTCAGATGGCACAAGCCAGTCTGCCGACCGCCGAGCTGGTCCGGTGGCAAGACAAAGACAAGGCCGGCTTGGCAAATTGCTTCACCATAGCCGGCCTTTAAATGACTTGCACCGGTTCGCTTCCTTGCGGAGTCGCGCGGCAAGTTCTGTTGGGCGAATATACAGCACAAAACGGCCTTCGTTAGAAACCATTTTTCTTTTTATTCGTGCATAGAGGCCTGTGCTGGTCTTCCCCACACGAATGCGGCCGGTCCCGCCGGCACGCGGAGGCGAGGCCAATGTACTCCCGGTCGGCACCGGGGGTTCGAATCCCACCAGCACCCCATGTCTGCGCTTGATTTCCTGTCGGACTGCGCCGATAGTAGCGGCGGAATTGATCCCGGCCCGAACCGGCACCGGATGGTGCACTTTCCGCGAGGATAGGGCCGGGTTCTTCATTTTTAGCGGGGCCAGAATTGGACCGAGAATTCCCGGTGCCCTATGATCTGGCGATAAGCCTTGGAGTCAGGCTTGTCCGTGAAACTGCGGGCTACGGCTCCACAAACCACGTCAGCCATCTGCAACAGATGGTTGGCATGCGAGTTCTGCAGCTTGACCTTCTTGATGTGACAGATGCCGGCGCCGGCATCGTTGATGCGTTTCCGCAGGTAGGTGGAAAGTTCCTGACGAAACTTCCGGCTGCCGCTGCCATCAATGACCACAATGGCGTTGGACAGGTGGGGCTTGGCGTTCTGGAAGACCAGATTGCATGTATATTTGTAAAACGAGTCGGGAAACTGAAAGCCTTTGCTGGTCAGTTTCGCCTTGTTCAGCACGATCGCGAAATAGAAAAACGAATAGGGCGCGACGGCTTCCAGAAATCTGCGCCGGTAATCCGGCCTCATCTTGTTGAAATGAAATTCCTCCTCATCGCGCCAGCCGAGTTCGCGCTTGAGGAGTCTGATACGCTGGTCGCATGCAGTGGCTTCCTCATGGTCTTCAAAGGCGAGCAGGGTGACCGTGAAAAAGGGTGTGGACATGCCCTCCACCTTCATTCCCGGACAACCCGATTCATCGATGAAGACAAGCATGGCGAGATTCTAGTCAGCAGACGGACAGAAGCTCCTCCGGCACCCGGCGGCGGGCGGTGAGGAGGTCGCGCAGGAGCGTGCGGAACAGCTCGCGCAGGAGCTTCTGCCGCGCCTCATGGTGCGCCAGCTTTGCATCGATCGTCTGCAGCAGCCCGGCGATTTCGCGCTGCTCGGCTTCGTCCTTGGGCAACGGCACGGGATAGCTCTTGAGAAAGCTGCATGTCAGCGCGCCTTTCGTACTGCCTCCGCCCATCGCGACCTGTCGGAAGTGCGCGTAGCGCGTGTCGAGATACTGACGCACGAAATCGGGGACGACGTCGGGACGCTCCATCGTCACGTAGGCCAAATGCTGGCTTATGCAGGTTTCGATGGCTACGCGGGCAACGTGTCCAAGTGTCTTTCCCTGGCCGGTGATGGCGATGATGAGACTGTTGCGCGGAACCTTCGGCAGATGGCATTCCACTGCGGCTTTTGGCGTCACGAACTCGGCCGCGTTCTCCACGACGCGATCATAAGCTTTGGCACTCGTGAGCCACGGGATCGTGCCGCCCGTCCAATAGCTGGGATCGGTGCGACGCGGAGTGGAACCGTTGCCGATGCGCCCAAAGTAACTCAGCGGCACGACGTTCCAGCTTTCGGGCACGGGGCCGATTTCGGTTTCTTTTTGCGGTTCGCCGCGCCTGCCCTCCGGAGCCCCGGCGTAGGAGGGCAGGCCGCGGGTGAAGAGCTGGCGCAGGGCGGCTTGCTTCAGTTCGCGTGTCACCCGGATCAGTTCGCCCTCCGTCTCCACCGCCGCCTGCACCTTCCCCAGCACCACCGCGATCTTCCGTTGCTCGTTGGGATCATTCGGGAGCCGTGATGAATATTGGCTGATCCAACTCCAAGACGTTCGCGGATACTGCTTGTCCGCACTGCTCTGGGCATAGGCGATAAACTCGGATGAGTGCAGAATGGCCAAGATGAATTCCACCGGAATCTCCGGCTTAGGCCGCAGCACCAGAATCTCGGTCGAACAAACTCCATCGCTCGGCGCGACAACCGCCTTGTCGAGATAAGGACGCAGCTTTCCGTAGAGGACGTCCCCACAGACGAAGCGATACGAGTTGCTTTTGAAATCCGCCGGTGCCGCGGAGCGATTGAGGCGAAAAGCACCGCTCTCGACGTGCTCCAAGCCAACGTAGATCGGTGCGCCTGATTCCGAAGGAAGCGCGCCGTCGGTTACAAACGAGCAAAGATCGGAAAGCGTGGTGTCACGCCACTCGGAGGATGCAATGCGCGCACTCATGCTTTCTGTGCGGCGAGCGCGGAAACGACCTTATTCATCTCCACGTCGAGGCGGTGTGCCTGTTTTTCCAGTTCGGAGAGTTCGTGAAGGATGACATCGAGTTCGCGTGCGCCAGCTTTATCGCCATTGGCTGCCACAAACCGGCTCGGGCTGAGATTGAAATCGTTGGCGGCAGCTTCGGCGGTGGTGATGACTTTCACGAAACCGGGCACATCGGCGCCGGCGTGGTAGGCGTCGGTGATCTTCCTGACGGCCTCCATCGGCAGGTAGTTTTTCGGCGAACCCTTCTTCGCCTCGCCGGCGGCGTTGACGAGGGTGATTTTACCGGCGCGGTCCTTGGGCTTGCCGCGGCGGAGGAAGACGATGATGCCGGGGGCGGTGGTGTTGTAGAAGAGGTTGTCGGGCAGGAGGACGACGCCGTCGATCAGGTCCTGCTCCACGAACCAGCGGCGGATGGCTCGCTCGCGGTCCTCATTCTTGCTGCCGGAGCCGCGGGAAACGGCGCCGGTGTCGAGCACCACGGCGGCGCGGCCGCCCTCGGCGAGACTGGCGACGGTGTGCTGAAGCCAGGCCCAGTCGCCCTTGCCGGTGGTGGTGCCGCCCTGGCGCTCGAAGCGGTCGAAGGCGTCGTGCTCGAACACGTCGGGATCGAAGGCCTGGTTCCACATCGGGTTGGCGACGATGAGGGGAAACTGGCGCAGGCGCGTGCCGTCGGGCGTGCGGAACTTGGGGTTGCGCATCGAGTCGCCGCGCACGATCTCGGCCTGCAGGTCATGGATGATGACGTTCATCCAGGCGATGGCGTAGCTCGGGCCCTGGAGCTCCTGGCCATGGAGACGGAGAGGGAGTTTCTTGGCGGCGGGATCAAGCTTTTCGGCGACGAGTTGCAGCTTGATGAGCAGGCCGGCGGAGCCGCAGGCGTAGTCGTAGGCATCCTCGCGCGGGCGGGGTCGGAGGATCTCGGCCATGAGGAAGCCGACTTCAGTAGGCGTGAAGAACTCCCCCGCGCTCTGACCCGAGCCCTCGGCGAACTTGCGCAGGAGGTATTCGTAGCAGCGGCCGAGAAAGTCGGGCTCGACGTCTTTCAGGCCGAGCCGGTAGCGGGGATTAGAAAGGGTCTCGATAACGCCGCGCAGGGCGGCGTCGCTGATCTCGCGCTCGCCGCCGGCGCCGGTGTGGTTGAAATCCACCTGGTCGATAATACCGATGAGCTGGGTGTTCTGGCGGGAGACGGCGCGACAGGCGGTGGTGATGTGTTCGCCGAGGGTGACGGGCTGCTTGCCCTCGGGCCAGGCGAAGGCCTCGCGGCCGGAGAGGAGGGGCCAGCGCGCCTCGGGCGGCAGGTAGAAACGGACGAGAGCGTGGTCGGCCTCGACGAGTTCGCGGGCGGTGGCGGCGTCGCCGTAGGTCTCGGTCAGCCGGGCGAGTTCGTCGTCAAAGACGTCGGAGAGACGTTTGAGGAAGACGAGGGGAAGGATGTAGTCCTTGAACTTGGGCGCATCTTTCTCACCCCGGATGGCGCAGGCGGCATCCCAGAGCATCTGCTCCATGGACTTGTTGCCGAGAACGGCGGAGCGCTGAAGGCCGCGGCGGGGTTTGGCGGCGGTCGAGTCGGAAGCGACCGCAGTCTGGCTGTCGGCTGTCGCTCCCAGCTCCTCGGCGAGCTTGGCGATCGCCTCGCGCTGGGCGCGCTGGGGCCGGGACTTGCCGCCCTCCCAACGGTTGACGGTGGCAAAGGAAACGCCAAGGCGGGCAGCCAATTGTTCCTGACTCCAGCTTTGGCGTTGGCGGATCGCAGAGAGGGTATTCGCTACGGAATCAGAAGACATTACGCCATATTTGTTATATCAAATATGGCTTTGTCAAGATTGGAGTTTGCTAGCGGTACTCTTCGCTGGTGAGGGCGTTGATGATCTTGAAGTTCTCGAGGTGGTAGTTGGGATCGGCGCGCCAGCCGTCGCTCTCCGAGCTATGGCTGGCAGGGAAGGCCTCACCGATACTCTTCATTCGTTACCGCATTGATGATCTTAAAATTCTCCACGTGATAGTTCGGGTCGGCCCGAAAAGCCAACTTCACTCCATAGTTCGACTCCATGCGCACGAGCAGGTCGGCGTCCTCGCTCCGGAGACGATCGAGGATGCCGGGATGGACGAGCACGCGCAGGGCGTACTCCTTGCCGTCGTTGCGGGCGTGGAGCCGGCGGACGATGGAGGAGAGCTTGCGCTGCAGCTCGACCGACATGGTCGTGGCGCTCTTGACGATGCCGCGGCCGTGGCAGTAGGGGCAGTTGGTGTAGAGGTTGGAGGCGAGCGATTCCTGCTGGCGCTGGCGGGTCATCTGCATGATGCCGAGCAGCGAGATGGGCAGGATGTGCGTCTTGGCCTTGTCCTCGGCCATCGCGCGCACCATGGCGTCGTACACCTGGTTGCGGTGCCGGCGCTCCTTCATGTCGATGAAGTCGATGATGATGAGGCCGCCGATGTTGCGGAGGCGGATCTGGCGGGAAATCTCCTGCACCGCCTCGAGGTTGACCTGGAAGATGGTGTTCTTCTCCTCGCCGGACCGGGCCTTGTGCGAGCCGGTGTTGACGTCGATGGCGATCAGGGCCTCGGTCTCGTCGATCACGATCTCGCCGCCCGAGGGGAGGGTGACCCGGCGCTGGAAGGTCTGCTCGATCTGCCGCTCGATGTTGAAGCGCTCGAAGATCGGGATGCTGTCCTTGTAGTGGACGATCTTGGAGCGCGAGCGCTTGGAGATCTGGCCGACGTGCTCGAGCACGCGCTCGTGATCGCCCTGGTTGTCGATGAGCACGCGGTCGATCTCCTCGGTGAGAAAATCGCGCACGGTGCGTTCGACGATGTCGGGCTCCATGTAGAGGCAGAAGGGCGATTTCTCCGACTGCACCTTGCGCTGGATGTCCTCCCAGGTCTTGAGCAGCAGGTAGAGATCGCGGACGAAATACCGGGCCTTCTTGCCCTCGCCCGCGGTGCGGACGATGACGCCCATGCCCTCGGGGATGGTGAGCTCGTTGAGGAGTTGCTTGAGGCGCTGGCGCTCCTTGGAGTCCTCGATCTTGCGCGAGATGCCGCACTGGTCGGAATAGGGCATCAGCACGAGGTAGCGGCCGGGCAGCGCGAGGTTGGTGGTGGTGCGGGGGCCCTTGGTGCCGATCGGGCCCTTGGTCACCTGGATGACGATGTCGGTTCCCGGCGGGTAGAGGCCAGGGATGTCCTTGACGGTGGGCTCGGCGCTGCGCGGGGCGGCGCTCTTCTTGCGGTTGACGCGGACGACCTCGACGGACGAATCCGCGGCGGCCGGGAGCATGTCCCAGTAGTGGAGAAAGGCGTTCTTGTTGTAGCCGATGTCGACAAAGGCGGCCTTGAGGCCGGGGTCGAGGTTCTTGATCCGGCCCTTGAAGATCCCGCCGACCATGCGGTTGTCGGACTCGCGCTCGATCTCGAACTTGTCGAGAATGCCGTCGACGAGCAGGGCGACCCGCTTCTCGAGCGGCTCGGAATTGATGATCAGTTCACGGAAATCCGCCTTTTCCTTTTGGAAGAGGCCGAGGATCTTCTGCAGGATCGGGCGCTGCTGGGAGCGTTCCCGGGCTTCGTGGCGCAGGGCGGAAGGGTTAACCGACTCGCGCGCCTTGTTGGCGGGCGGGCTGGCCAGTTCCTGGTCGTATTGATTGGAGACGTCCTGGGGCGGGACGTCGGAGGGGGACTGATTGCTCATGGCGGGCGTTGTCGTCGTGGGTTGGGACGGCGCGCCTTTGGGCGGAGAGCGGTGCGCAGGAAATCCCGGCAAAGCGGTCGTTATCGGGTAAGGAGGGACACATGATCGTCAGAACTCCTTTCGGAACCGATAGACGCTTTGGACCAGTCCTTGCAGCACACAGCAATTGAGCGCAAAGGAGCCACCGTAGCTGATGAAGGGAAGCGGTATGCCTGTGATCGGCACCAGCCCGATGGTCATGGCAATGTTCACGAATACGTGGACCGCAAACAGCACTGTCACGCCGATGGCGAGCAGGGTGCCGAAGCGGTCGCGGGCCAGGCCCGCAATGCGTATGCCGTTCCATAAGACCACGCCAAAAAGGCCGAGCACCGAGATGCTTCCCAGAAAGCCTTTCTCCTCGGCGATGACCGAGAAGATGAAATCGTTATGGGCCACCGCGCGCGGCAGATAGCCGAGCTTGGCCTGCGTGCCCTCCGTCCAGCCCTTGCCGCCGAAGCCGCCGGAGCCGACCGAGATGAGCGACTGCCGGAGGTTCCAGCTGATCCCCATCGGATCGATACGCTCGGGGGCGATGAACGCCAGCAGGCGATTGCGCTGATAGTCATGGAGCGGCAGCAACCCGTGCGGTTCATAGGCCCCCTTGTCGGTGGAGGGCGAGAGGTTGTTCACCTCCAGAAAGTGCAGGTAGCGGTAGGTGTCCAGCGCCACCACGCCCATGAGGAGCGCAAACGCCCCCAGTGCAGCCAGGAAAAAGCGCTGCGAAAGGTTGGACACATACAGCAAGGCGAAAGCCATGGGCGGAATGACGAGAGCCGACCCGAGATCGGGTTGCAACAGAATGAAGAGGATGGGCAAACCTGCCGCAAGAGCCAATTTGCCGAGCACGGCCAGCGAATCGCGCACCGTGCCGATTTCCGAGCGCGCCAGCAGGCTGGCGGACATGATCAATGTCCCAAGTTTCGCCAACTCAGAGGGTTGGAGTGAGAACGGTCCGAAATCGATCCAACGCGTGGCGCCCAGACGGGTCACCCCGAGCGGCGTCCAGAGCAGGAAGAGCGGCACCAGGCACGCCACATAGGCCCAATGCGCGTATTTGAGCCAGAATTTGTAGTCGATGAGCGCCACCGCGCAGTAGAGCACGGCGCCGGCCCCCAGCCAGACGATCTGTTGAATCCATTGGCCGCGGCCGGTGGCCAGTTGCGCGCTGTAGATGAAAAAGAGGCCGACGGTTCCCAGCCCCAGGATGGCGAGCGGGCTGATCCAGTCGTAGCGTTCGCGCGTGCTGGTCTTGAAGATGTCCAGGAAGTCGAGGGGATCGCGCAGTTTCACGCCGCGGCTACTGTCGAAGCTCGAAGGGCGAAAGTCGAATGCCAAAGGATCTGCCGCCCCTGAATCCTGACGGCGATTTGCGCTTGCGTTGGTTGTAGCCGGGGGTCGCCGACCCCGGAAATCCGGCCTCGCCGAGGCCGGCTACAGCGAGGGCGATGCCTCACCTTTGACGCATGCGCCACGCCGCATCGTAATGATTGAGGTGTCGCCTGCGCCTCGACTGGCCTCGGGCTTTCGTAGCCAAAGTTCATGGAGCCGCGGCGCCCTCGCCGCGGTCACAGGATACCATGCGACGGGGGCGTCGCGGCTCCATCCCAGATGGCCTGCTTCGTAGCCAAAGCCGTGAGGCTTTGGACGGACCATTCAGTCCAAACGCTCACGAGTTTGGCTACCCAGCCGCCCCGGTGGGCGGCTCGACGGTTGCATCCTTCTCACGGTCCCCGCTTGGAACTTGCGGCTGGGGACTTGCAACTTCCGCCAACGCGTCCGCGTTAGCGGCGGTCATGCCATTGGCCAGCCCCAGCACCGTCCAGAATACCACCGCCCCCATCGGTCCTTCGAGCACCACGCCGAAGCAGGCGCTGACGAGGATGACCCAGGCCGCGCACCACAGACCGCAGGCCAGAGGATCGATGGAACGGTTCTGGAGGGCGCGCCAAGTCCTGACGGTGATTGCACCGACGATGGCCAAAAACGCCGCCAGACCCACGAGGCCCATCCGCCCGAAGGCGCTCATGATGATGCTGTGGGGACTTCGTGCCGAAAAATCCTCGCCCATCATGGGGTCGTAGATTTGTACAAAACTCTTCGCGAGGTCGTAGCCGAAACCCAGGCCGAATATCCGTCCCTGGTTCCACGTCTCCTGGGTCAGCGTCCACCACCACACCAGCCGGAAACGGTTGTTGTCGCCCTTGTAGAAGCTCTCGTCGCTATCGTAGTTCTGGGTGCTGTTCACATCGACCATGGAGACGATCCGGTCACGCAGACCATCGAGCTTGGCCTCGGCCCAATGCGAGTTGCCCGAGAATGCCAGCACGGCCGTCACGGCCAGCGCGGTTGCCACGGCGCCGGCCTGCACGGCGGGGAACGACCACCGGCGGGTGAGTGCGAGCCAGACGGTCGCGACGATGCCTCCGACCAGAGCCGCGCGGCTGCCACCGGCCAGCACGGACAGCAACATCACCATGGACAGCGGCCAGCCCCAGTAGCGATGTGGCCCGCGCACAGCGTAAAAGATGATCACCGAACCAGCCGCCAGGAAGGTGGCGGCCAGGTCGCCTTTCAGATAAATCAACGGCACGCCCTGCACCGTCAGCGTGGTGAGGAAAAATAACAGGAACTCCGAAAACAGAAGATAGACGGGCAGCAGCACGGTGGCAGCCACGCCGATGCAAGCCACGAGAAAATTCCGCCGCCGAACCTCCGCGGCGTAATACTGGGCGAGAAAGAAAAAGGAGGCGTAATAGATCATGGCGTAATCGCGCAGGGCCATGATCCCGTAGCGGGGCACGTCGATGGCCACCCGGGCCGTGCCCAGCGCCAGCCACAGCAGCAGCGCCCGGTTCAGGATGTCGCGCCGCAGCGGCAGTTTCTGCTGCAGGGCCGATTGCACGACCAGCCAGCCCAAGCCCGCCGCCAGGCCCCATTCCGCGGGAAACAGAGGCAGCCAGGGGACGGGCATGAGCTGGGCGAAGCCGCGGTTGCCCACGATGTAGCCGAGCAACAGCAACCCCAGCAGGATCACATCGGCCGGCAGCCGCGTGATCCGCACCAGCACCGCGGCCAGGGCAATGACTCCGGCGAGCGCCGGCAAGGTATAGGAGCCCTCGGCGACCAGCCAGCCCAGCCAGACGGCCAGCAGGGCGCTACCAGCTGTCATGAGCCAGCGATGCAATGATGGATTCATTTCGGCCAGAGAAAATGTCCATAGACCTCGTTGCGCACGCGGCGGGATGCCAGAAATGCGACCGCATAGTAGAGCAAGCCGACTGCTCCCAATGCCCCCAGCTGGCATCCCCACGCCAGTTGGCCTCCTCCCATGGCGGTTGCAAGGAGCAACAGCAGCATCAAGCCCCCATGCAGCAACAGCGGCATCCGGGCTGGCTGCAGTAGGTCACTGATCCGAGCAGGGGTGCAACCGCGGCACATCAGCATGCCGAGACCGGCCTGCGCGGTGGCCGACAGCGCGGAAGCGGCCGCCACCGCGGTAAATCCCAGCCGGCAAGTGGAAAAGCAGGCCGTTGCGATCATCAGCATACCTGCAGTCGACCAGGCGAACAGCCGTCGCACACGCCCGGTCGATTGGAGCAACCAGACCGGCGCAAACAGCCACGGCTGGATTGCCAGCAACAGTCCCAGCCAGCGGACAACCGGAGCCGCCGCCAGCCAAGCCGGGCCATAGAGCAGGCGTACCACTGCGTCCGGCGCCACGACGCACACGATCGCCGCGGGCAGCGATACATGGAGCAAGCCGGTGAGCATTTGCCGGAAGAAGGCCGTGTAGACCGGCGGTTGGGCGCGCAACCGACCCAAACTGGCCACGATCCAGCCGGTGAACGGGGCGATGGCAAATTGCACCGGCAACACGGTGATTTGCACCCCGCGGCCATAAAGACCGAGCGCGACCGGGCCCGCCGACCAGCCCACGGCAACCTGATCGAGGTTGCGGGCGTAGTAGTCGGTGACGCCATAACCGGTCAGGTTGGCCCCGAAGCCCAGCAAGCTCCGCCAGCGCGTATCGCCCGTATCGCGGCCCGGTCGCCACGGACACAGCCTCCATCCCGCCGCGCACACGGTCGCCTCGTTGACGATCACCAGCAGGACGAGCGACCACACTCCCAGCCCCGCCCACGCCGCCAGCACGGCGACAGCGCTGGCCATGGTCATGGCTGCGACCTCGATCGCCGCGAGGGTGGCAATTTTCTGCTCGCGATAAAGCACGCCCAAGGCCGGGGCCGCCGCACCGGAAAACAAGAAAGCGGCGGACATGCCGGCGAGCACAGGCGGCAGACGTTGGGGCTCGTGAAAAAGCCATGCCACGGGCCAGCCGAGCGCTGCTCCCAGCAAGGCCAAAACGAGGCCGCCGATGAGGCCGAGCCGGCAGTAGGCATTGAAGCGCTGCTGAGTGAAGTCCGGCTGTTGCGCGGCGGTCAGGACCCCAAAGTCGCGAGTCATATACAGCAGACCATACACAGTCAGAGCCATGCCCTGCAGACCGTAGGCCTCCGGCGTGAGTAGGCGGGTCAATAGCATCGCGCTGGCCACCCGCACGAGCAGCCGCATCATCTGCGCGGTCAGAATCACCCGCCCCCCGGCAAGCAGTGGATTGCGGAGTGCGGCGAAGGTCGCAGGGGTTTCACTCATCTGCTTCGAGGGCGGAGCGCTTCGAATATGTTCATTGCCCAAATCGGGGGAAGCCCCGATTATCGGCGCCGATTGCTCGTGATCGAGTTTGTTTCCCATGCTGCGGTTGCACCCGTTTGTCCTCACACCCCCCGGGCGGTCGAAAGACGCTGACCCGGCGATGTCCCTCAAACCGGACCGTGAGTTTCCGTCAGCATGAAGACCGCATCGTCCGAGACGATGGGCGCGCATGATTCCGGCGGGTCGAATTTGCCGGCCATGCCCCCGGATGGAAAACCGGTCGTGCTCCACTATACCGGCTACACGGTGGATGGCGGCGGCATCCTCGCGGTCGTCCGGGCGCTGGTCGGCGAGGGCAGGTTTCATTGCCTGCTGGGTGTGAATCCTGACTTCCAACAACGCGGCCGGCCGCGGTTGCCTCTCTGGCACGGTCCACCGATCCGGGGTGAGCGCATCGATCCGCTGAATGCGCTCCGGGCGCTGCGAGTGGCGTGGCGCGTGCGCCGCTGGCTGCGGGGCGGGGCGGGGCGGATTTTTCACGGTCATTCCCGCGCGGGACTGCTCGTGGCCCTGTGGCTGGCGCTGCTGGGCGAGCGGCGGGTGATTGTGACCGTGCATGTGTTCGGCCGCCAGCGCTGGTTTTACCGCCGGGCCGCCGCCCTGCTGGGTGAACGACTCTATTGGCTCGGTCCCGCGATGAAGCGGCACTACCGCATCGGGGCGGAGACTTGGTCCGGGTGCCTGCCTGATTGCGTGCCCAACACCGCCGTACGTCCGGTGCGGTCCCGGCCGCCGCATCCAGTGGTCATCTTCGGCTGTGTCGGCGGCCTCGTCCCCGTAAAACAATGGGAGCTGGTCATCCGGGCGCTCGCATGCCTGCCCAGGGAGATGCCGGTGCGGGTGGTCCACGCCGGCCGGGAAGACGGCTCGGCTGCAAGCGCCGCCTACGCGGCGCGGCTGCGACGCCTCGGCGACGAATTGGGCGTCGCCGATCGCATCGAATGGCGGGGCGAAACGGGAGACATGGTTTCATTCTATGAAGGCATCGACTGCTTGATCGTGCCCTCGCCTTGGGAAGCTTCCTCGGTTGCAGCCTTGGAAGCTGTCGCCGCCGGCGTGCCGGTGCTGGCAGCCGAGACCAGCGGAACGCGCGACTTGGTGGAATGCTGTGAGGGTGGATGGCTTTTCGCGGCTGATTCTGCGGAGGCATTGGGTCAGCGAATGCTCACCCTCGCACGCGGTCCAGATTTGCCAGCCTGGCGGCGGAACGATGCGGCTTTGGTGAAATTCACGGCGGCTCATGCGGCCGCAGCTCATGCAGCGGTATATCGCTCCCTGCTCGGAAGATGACTCCCCAACTGCTTAACGTGGTCCACGTCTCGCCCCACGTGCAGGGGAAGGGCGGCATCGAGGCATTGCATGCCTTCCACCGACAACTTCCCCAGCAGGCATTCGTGGCGTTGTTTGACCGCCAACCCCAGCCGCAAGCGAATTACGTAAACCTGAACATTGGCTGGCACACGCCGCTGTGGCGCATGCGCCAGGTGTTCAAGCGGGCCATGAGCGCGCATGCGGGAAGTCACGTCGTTTATCATAATGCCTGGGGCCTGCCGCTGTTCCATGATCTCGACCTGGCGGCCCGGCGCGTGGCCTATCTTCATTCTGCTCCCGTTTACTTTTTGCGCGAGTTGCCGGCGCTGGCCGGCTTGATTGACGGTCTGACTGGTGTGACTCCAGCCCTGCAAAAAGCTTGGGAGCCGGCTCTGCCCGGTTCCACGGCTGGACGCACGGCCATCCTACGCCTGCCCGTCTTCCCTCCTTCTGGCTGTGCGGCGGGGCGGCCAGGGGACGGCAGGATTGTGCTTGGTTATGCCGGCCGGGTGGAGCGAATCCACAAACGCCTGGACCGCCTGCCCGCACTGCTGCGCGAGTTGCGCGCGAAGCCCGGGCTGGATTTCCGTTTCGAAGTGCTGGGTGACGGCCTCCTCCGGCCGGCGTTGGAGCACAAGCTGGCGGGGCAGGTGCATTTTCATGGCTGGCAATCGGGACTGGACTACTGGCGGGTGCTCGCGGGATGGGACGGCATCGTATTTTTCAGTGATCTGGAAGGTGTCCCGATCGCGCTTATCGAAGCGATGGCTTTGGGCGTGGTGCCCTTCTTCCCGGCCATTGGCGCGGCGCTGGGAGACGTTTATGTGCCCCAAGTAGATCCGCAGTGTTATTACCAGGCGGGGAATATGGCGGCGCTCGCGCGGGCCATCTCTGCAGTGTTCAGCCTGCCGTCGCCCCAGTTGAAGGCTGTCCGGGCTCGCGCGCAGGCGGTGACGGCGGGCAACCGGGGACCGGGCTATGCGGCCGATTTTGAGTCTTTCATGCGATCCATCGCCGAACAGCCGCGCCTGGCACCATTCCGGCGCCGGCGGCCGCGTCTGACCGATCTGCTGCCGCTGGGATTTGTGACGCGGTTTGTACCATGGGCCCTGCGATTATCTTGACTCCGGGATGTCGTTGGGCCGCCCGATGGTGCGAGTGTTCATCAGCTTTTCTTAGAAAAGCGTTCTTAAGGCGGCGATCAGCGCGGCGAGATGCTGCTCGATCGTAAAATGAGCGAGATAGTGCGCGCGAAGCGTGCTTGCCGTCGGCGGTGCGGTGCGCACCGCCATCAGCGCCCGCGCCAATGCCGGTACATTTCCCGGCGGTACGAGCCAGGACCCTGCTGCCGGCACCGTCTCGGGAATGGCACGCCAGCGGGTGGCCACGATGGGCAGATCGTAGGCCATCGCCTCGAGCAACACGAGTGGCTGACCCTCGTACGGATGCCGTGTCGGCAGGCAAAGCGCATGGCTTTGCGCCAGCAGGTCATGTTTGGCTGATCCCATCACCATGCCGGCGTGACGCAGCACCTGCGGATGTTGCGATACCAGTCGATCAAAACGCGTGTGGGTGACAGCATCAGGGTAGGGACCGGCGGCAGTAAGCGTGAAAGCTGGCGGAACGGCGCCGCCGGCCAGACGGTTGGCTTCCAGTACCGCTTCGGCGGCGGCGAAAAGTCCCTTGTCCCCGGAGCACAGACCGAGAAACAACACGCGAAAGGGGCGAAGATTTTGATTTGAGCGTGTAAACCCGGGGCAGGGATCGGCAATGCCATTGGGAACAACGGCGATGTGTTTTGCGTCCAGCGCCTTCGCGTCGGTGCGAAGGGGCTCGGCCAGCATGATCGACAGGTCGGCCCGGCCCAGCAGCCGGCGGGTGAGGGAGCGCTCGACGGAGCCGGCGTGTGCTTGCAGCCAGTCACCCAGTCCGGGGGCATGCCAGTGCAGCACGAGCCGGCGGAATGCCGGCCGGCATAGCGCCATCGCCATCCAATCCCGGTAAAGGGCACTGCGCCGGCCGGGCGCGGGTACGTAATAGAGCGTGTCGATGCCGTGCCTGGCGGCGAGCCGCCGTGCTTGCCAGCACGCGCGCAGCAACGCCCACACCTTGCCCGGACGGAAGCGCCCGATGTCCGCGGCGTCGCGCGAGAGCGGCAGGTTGACATGAAAGAGTTCGAACTCCCGCTGGTGCGCAAGGCCCTCAAGCATGGTCTGCACCATCACGCTCTGGCCGTGGAGCGGCGGCGGGATTTGCGCGAGGACGAGCAGCTTCATCTCAAGGCTTGGAAAGCACGGGCGGTCGGGGATGATGCAGACTGGTCCATGACGGATTCCGCCGCAAGCAACCTTCGGCCGGTGCGCGCGCCTTGGCTGGCGGCGCTGGTGTGCGCGCTGGCGGGGTTCGCGGTCTTCCAGTTCTGGGGCAACGCAACGCTGGGCTACATTCACACCCGGTCGCTGTTCTGGTGGTGGGGTTATCAGTGGTTCGACCCGGCGGCGGAGAGCGAGCATGGGATTTTGATCCTCGGGCTCGCGGCCTGGCTGCTGTGGCGGAACCTTGGGGAAAGTGCCAAGTGCCAAGTGCCAAGTGCCAAATTCGCAGACCGGCATTCGGCAATCAGCATTCGGCAGTCGGCACTGGCGATGCTCGGCGGACTGGCGCTGCACCTGCTCGGCTATGCGGTGCAGCAGACGCGTGTTTCGATTCTAGCGTTGCTGCTTTTCAGCTGGGGTGTGCTTGCCCTGGCCGGCCTGTCCGACGAAGCCTTGGCGAAGTCGGATGGGCGGCGCTGGGGACGAGCCGCGGCGTTCCCGCTGGCGTTCATGGTCTTTGCGATTCCGCTCAACGTGCTCGACACGCTGGGATTCACCCTGCGGATGGGCGTGATCGACGTGGCTTGCGCGGTTGCGCGGATCACCGGACTCGAAGTGGTGCGCAACGGCACCCAGCTCTTTTCCGCGCAGAGCGGATATCAATATGACGTCGCGGCGGCCTGTTCGGGGGTGCGATCCCTGATGGCACTGGCGGCGCTTTCGTTGCTCGTGGGTTACCTGAATTTTCGCGCCTGGTGGACCCGGGGACTGCTGTTCGTGCTCTGCCTGCCCTATGCCTTTGCCGGCAACGTGCTCCGCATCTTTGTCATCATCATCGCGGCGGAATGGCTGGGCCAGAAGGCGGGCATGACGGTGCACGAGTGGTCCGGATTTCTCGTGTTTGTGATCGTGCTGGCCCTGCAACTTGCCACGGTGGCGGTGCTGAAAAAACGGAGGAAGAGTGAGAGTGAAAGTGAGGGAGAAAGTGGGAATGAGCGTGAAAGTATGGGTGAGGATGTGAACAGCGAGGGAACGATCTCGGCGGAGAGAAGCCGGGAGCAGGACGCGTGCGCGTCATCCCGCCTCCCGCCTCCGGTCTCCCGTCTCCCCTTTCCCACCTCCAGCCTCCTGCCTCCGGCATACATCGCCGCCGCGGTGGTCGTGGCTGCGGCGCTGGTCACGCTGGCGGCGCACCGGCTCGACACCTTGCAGGTCAGCCCGGAGGTCGGCGTCTATGTGACCGCCGACGGTCGCGATCCCGTGCCGTTGCCGGCCTTCCTCGGCGTGGACTGGGTTGGCCAGACCCTGCCGGTTTCGGCGGTGGAACGCGCCATCCTGCCGCCGGACACGGGATTCTCGCGCCGGAGCTACACCGCGGTGCAGGACCGGGCGCAGCAGGTATTCGTGTCGATTGTGCTAAGCGGACACGACCGCACCTCGATCCACCGGCCCGAACTTTGCCTGGTGGGGCAGGGATGGACAATCCGGGGGCGCTTCGAACATCACTTCGATTATCCGCCGGCCGGCCGTACGGCCATTCCTGCGACCATCCTGCGCGTCCAGCGCGAAGTGGTGCTGCCTCATGGCGGCGGGCGGGCGGTGATGTCCTCGCTGGTGGCGTACTGGTTTGTGGGTCGCGAACGCGTAGTGGCCACCCATTGGGAACGGGTGGGGTGGGGCGCGTTCGACCGGCTGCGGCATCTGCAAAGCCACCGCTGGGCCTATGTACTGGTGCAGACCAGCGCGAACGACGGTGAAGCCGCCGCGCTGGCGCGCCTGCAAGCGGTGCTCGATCAGACGCTTCCCGTGTTTCAGAAGCCGCCGCCCACAAAGGAAATTCCAACCGCTCGTTTGAAACCACCAAGGCACCAAGACCCAGAACGGCCTGTGGCCGCGGCGCTCTCGGAGAGAGCGCCCTACCGTCAAATCGTCGCGTTTTACGACGAAGTGAGCGGATAGTGGCGCGGCCTTTTTCCGAGACGGCGCTCGGAAAAAGTGGTGCGCTGGCGCGCACAGCTGGTCACAACGCGGTGAGCGATGCCAAAGTTGGTGCCTGTACTCGACGCCATGAACCCCAGCGACGACTTCAC
>JAQTYQ010000021.1:0-68071 GCA_028688225.1 Opitutaceae bacterium
GGGATAATTTTACTGCTGAATAAATCATTATTTTTGCAGTATTTTTCCATTCTTGTTTTTCATAGCAGGGAGTAGGTGGTCCCCAGCCTGCCGTCTGCCCACGCCAACACCGCCGGATGGAGCCTGGCCCGCGGCAGCAGCCGGCCGAGCGCCGTCGCCTTTCGCCGCCAGTGGTTGTCTGGGGGGGTGCTCATGCGGGACAATGGCGGGCCTGCGCGCGGCGGCGGGGCGGAGCCGCTTCAGTCAAAGCTCAGGAAATCCTTCCGAAAATACGGGACCAGGGCGGCGGGAATGCGCACCCGGCCGTCGGCCTGCAGGTTGTTTTCCAGCAGGGCCGAAAGCACCCGCGGCACGGCGAGACCGGAGCCATTGAGCGTGTGGACGAGTTCGATCCGACCCGTCTCCTTCGTCCGGAAGCGAATCTGCGCCCGGCGGGCCTGAAACGCCTCGAAGTTGCTGCAGCTCGACACCTCGAGCCAGCGTTTCTGGCCGGCGGACCAGACCTCGAGATCGTATTTCTTCGACTGCGCGAAACCGAGGTCGCCGCCGCACATCAGGAGCACGCGATAGGGAAGCTCCAGCTTGCGCAGCAGGCTCTCGGCATGCGCCCGCAGCGTCTCCAATTCGTCGTAGCTCTTCGAGGGATGCACCCACTTGAGGAGTTCCACCTTGTCGAACTGGTGCAGGCGGTTGAGTCCGCGCACATCCTTGCCGTAGCTGCCGGCCTCGCGCCGGAAGCAGGGTGTGTAGGCGCAACGGCAGACCGGCAGTGTCGCTTCGTCCAGAATCTCGTCGCGAAAGAAATTGGTCAGCGGCGTCTCGGCCGTGGGCACGAGGTAGAGCTGGTCCTCCACCGTCTGGTACATCTGGCCCTCCTTGTCGGGCAGCTGGCCGACGGCGGTGGCGCTGGTGGCGTTGACGACCACCGGTGGATTAACCTCCTGGTAACCGGCCTGGCCGGCCTCCTCGAGAAAGAACTGGATCAACGCGCGCACCAGTCGTGCGCCCTCCCCGACGTAAAACGGAAAGCCGGCGCCCGTAACCTTCGCGCCGCGGGCAAAGTCAAAGAGCCGGTCGAAGCCCGGAATATCCCAGTGGGGCCGGGCGTGCGGCAGGGCGGCGTCAGTGGCACCGTGCGCGGCCTGGACGACGTTTTGCTCGGCCGTGCGGCCCTCCGGCACGCTGGGATGCGGGATGTTGGGCAGCGTGAGCATGGCGGCGCGCCACCGTCCCTCGACCTCCGCCAGCTGCGCCTCCCTCTCCTTGATCTGCACCGAGAGCCCCTTCATCTCCCGCACCTTCGCCAGAAATTCCGGGGAACCTTTCGTGAGCGCGGCCATGGCGCTGTTGGCCGACTTCTGCTTCGCCCGCAGCGCCTCGACCTCGCCCAACTGCGCCCGCCACTGCGCATCGAGCGCGAGCACGGCGTCGAGGTTCACGTCGAGATGTTTCTTGGCAATCGCCGTCCGGACCACATCGGGCGAGTCGCGCAGGAGTTTCGGATCCAGCATAAGGCGCCAGTGTGGCGTCACGCCCGGAGGAATAAAGAGCGAAGTTGCGCCGCGGGTCCGATAGGTGGAGATGGGGCCTCCTGCAGACGATTCGATGATCCGATCGGATCATCGAATCGTCCCGCAGAAACGCTGATGGATACGCGCGCCGGGCGTCACGCGAGCGGGCGTCGCGGCCACGGCGCCGCTGATCCGGGCGGGCTGTGCCCGTGGCTGATGGCGTCGAGACGCGCAAAACGGGCATACACGTCCCGGGCCGTGAGCAGGCGCAGGTCGCCCACGGGAGCCTGCACGACGTGGTTGGTCGGACGGTTGAGCGGATAGGGCCCGAACAGCCGCGGGTCGGTGGGGCCGAAAAGACCGAGCGTTTTCACTCCCAGCGCCGCGGCAAGATGCAGCGGGCCGCTGTCGTTGCAGACTACCCATTCCGCGCGCCGGATCAGGGCAGACAGGGAGGCAAGACTGGTGTTGCCGGTCAGGTTGATAAACTGCCCCTCCGGGGCGTTGTCCCGGTACGAAAACTGGTTATTGCCCGCCCAGATGACCTTGCGGCCGGTGCCGTCCTTGAGGAGCAGATCGGTGAACTGGCGGAATCCATTCCAGCGTTTCTCGGCCTTGCGGCTGTCAGGAAAGATCAGGATGGGCTTTTGTCCGTGGCGGCCCTCGATGAAGCTAAGGTTGAGGTCGGCCGCCTCGCGGAAGCGCAGCTCGCCGCGCAGTTCGGGCTTTGCGTCGAGGACGGGGCAGAATTGCAGCAGGATGTCGAGGGCGTGGCTCTGCTCCCCGTCCGGCGGCAGCGGGATCTTCTGTTGATAAAAAAACGAGGCGCCCTCGCGTGCGTCCCGGCGCCCCACCTTTTTCGCCGCCCGCGTCTGCCAGGTCATCAGGCCCGTGCGCAGAAGGCCCTGCATGTCGAATACATGGTCGAAGTGCGTCTGCCGCACCTCGCGCATCAGCTTGAAGAAGCCGCGCACACCCTCGCTGCGATGGAACACATGGGCGCGGTCCACCACCTCGCAGGTGCGCACCAAGGGGGCATAGATGTCGCGCACGATCCAGGCGATGCGCAGCTCGGGGCGCTGCGTTTTCAGCGACGTGGCGACCTGTAGACCGTGCACGATGTCACGGAGCGGGGAAGGCTGAATGACGAGCAACTGGGGCATAGCGCGTTGACCGGATCCGCTCATCGCGGATGGCACTCCCAGAATTGGCCGGTTCCGGCCAAACGCAAACGAGAATCGTCTTGCCGCTGCGTTTTTCCGCTCTTTGACCGCACTTTTCTAAATTCCGGGCTGGTCAGCCGCCCGCTGGCACAATTCGTTGACCGCGGCCAGCACGATGGCCGGCTCCAGGCGGTCCAGCCGGCCTCCCGGGGCGGTCACGACGCCATGCCGCGGTGATTCCAAGGGGAACGGTCCAAAACGCCGGGGCGAAGTCGGCCCGAAGATGGCCAGCACGCGATTGCCCGTCGCCGCTGCCAGATGCATCGGCCCGTTGTCGTTGCCGACAAACACCGAGGGCTGGCGTACGAGCGCGATCATCTCGTCCAGCGGACAGCCCGTCAGGTTCAGGAATCGCTCCGCCGGCGGTGGAAGGGAAGGCTGCATCGGCCGGCCGGCGCACCAAGCCACCCGGGCGCCGGGTTTCGTGGCCAGGATCAGATTGGTGAGCTCATCGAACCGCGGCCATTCCTTCTCCGACCCGCGGCTATCCGTAAAGATGACGAAGATGGCCCGCGGATCGCCGGCAAAAAATCCCTGCCAGGGAAAGGCCCGGCCCGGCCGCAGCCCGAGCGGAAACTCGATCGCGGGCTCGACCTCCGCGACCCGGGCAAACGGCAGCAGGATTTCCAGCGCGTGGTGCGCTCCCCCGCCGGCCGGCGGCTGCACCCGGCGGTTGTAGCAAAAACCCGATCCCTCGCGCGCGTCGTACCGGCCCCATTTTTCCGGCGCCCGCGCCGCGAGGGTCATCAACCCCGAGCGCATCAGCCCCTGCAGATCCCATACGGCGTCGAAGCGCCGCCGGCGCAGCTCGCCCAGCAACCGCCACCAGCCGCGCCAGCCGCCGCGCCGCTGAAAAAGGATGACCTCGTGCACAAATGGCGCGGCCTGCACCAGCCCGGCGAACCGGTCGCGCACCACCCAGCTGATCCGCAGGTCCGGCCGCCGCCGCGCCACGGTCTGAACCACCTGCAAGCCGTGGACGATATCGCCGAGCGAGGACGGCTTGATCACGAGGAGGCTTTTCATCGCGCGGTATGCGCAGGCTTGTGTCCGGCCCGCTTTTGTTCAACTCCATTTGCCATCCCCATGAAATTCTCCGCGCCCGAGATCGCCGGCCTGCAAGCCGGACTCACCGCCCGCTGGCACGAGGTCACTCCCGCCGCCGCCGGCGAGGGCTTCCTCCTCCTGGTCCAGCAAAACCATCTGCGCAACTTCCAGCTCTGGCACGAGGAGGACGTGGCCCGGCGCGACGACCTCGGCTTCGAGGCGGTTTACCGGGCCAAGCGCAACATCGACCGCTTCAACCAGGAGCGGAATAATTTCATCGAGGCCCTGGATCAGACCATCGCCGCCGCGCTCCAGCCGCCGGAGTCCGGCTGCCCGCGCAATTCCGAGACGCCCGGCATGATCATCGACCGCCTGTCCATCCTGGCCCTGAAGGAATACCACATGCAGGAGGAGGCGGTACGGGCCAGCGCCACCCCGCAGCACCGTGAAAAATGCGCCGAGAAGCTCGTCCGCATCCGCCGCCAGCGCGCCGACCTCACCGGCTGCCTCGGGGAATTGTTGGACGACGTGGTCGCGCGCCGGCGCACCTTCTCGGTCTACTACCAGTTCAAGATGTACAACGATCCGGCGCTGAACCCCCAGCTTTACCGGGGCCGGGACGCAAAGTAGACCGACGCGCATGAGTCGGGCCAGCGAACAACCCCGCCTGTGGCTGCCCCAATACTGGCCGGCCTGGGCCGGGTTGGGCCTTTTCCGGTTGCTCAACCGGCTGCCGTGGCCCGTGCAGCGGGCGCTGGCCCGCAGCCTCGGCTGGTGCGTCTACCATCTCGTGCCGATCCGCCGGCACGTCGTCCTCACCAACCTGCGGCTCTGCTTCCCGGAAAAGTCCGGGCCGGAAATCCGGGCGCTGGCCCGCGCCCATTACGGCGCGCTCGCACTGGGACTCTTCGAGAGCTGCGCCGGCTGGTGGACGGCCGCCGCCGATCTGCCGCCGCACCGCATCCAGGGCCGGGAGCATCTCGAGGCCGCCCTGGCCGCCGGCCGGGGCGTCGTGGTGTTGACCGCCCACTTCACCACCCTCGAGATCTGCGGGCGCTATATGGCCGAGGCTTTCCCCGTTGGCTGCCTCTATCGCGACCCCAACAATCCTGTCGTCGCCCACCTTATGCGCAAACAGCGCGAGCGGCACATGGTCATTGCCGTGCATTTTGACGACCTCAAGGGGCTCATCCGCGCCCTGCGCGCCGGGCACGCCATCTGGTATGCGCCCGACCAGGGCAAGCGCACCAAGCAATCCGAAATCCTGCCGTTCTTCGGCGTGCCCGCCATCACCAACACCGCCACGACCAAGCTCGCCGAGATGACCGGCGCGCCCGTCGTGCCCTACTTTGCCCGTCGCGAGCCCGACGGTTCCTACACGCTGACGATCCTGCCGCCGCTGGCGGATTTTCCCACGGCCGACGCCGCAACCGATGCCGTCCGCATCAGCCGGCTCATCGAGGAGCATGTGCGCCTGGCCCCCGAGCAGTATTTCTGGGTTCACAAGCGCTTCAAGGCCCGCGGCCCCGGCTACCCCGAGGTATATTGAAAGCAGCAGTGAGCATCGAGTAGCGAGTAGTGAGCATATAATCCATCGCACCCACCGACATTCCACTCGCTACCCGCTGCTCGCTACTTTTCCCATGCCCTTCCCCGACCCGCGTTCGCTGCGCATCCTGGTGATCCGGTACCGCTTCATCGGCGACACCGTGCTGGCCATCCCGTTTCTCCGCAACCTGCGCCGGGCTTTCCCGTGCGCCGTCATCGATGTGCTCGCCGAACCGATCTCCGGTGACACCCTGGCGCACTGTCCGTACAAGAATGACCTCCTCTATTTTGCCCCGCGGTTGAAAGGTTCCGCGAGAGCCCGGGCGGAATGTCCAACCAGCCTCTGGGCCTGCGCCCGCCTGCTCCGCGCCCGGGGCTACGACCGCGTCTACATTTTGCGCCGCTCGTTTTCCAGCGCCATCCTCCCGCTCCTCGCCGGCATCCCGCACCGGGTCGGCTTCGCCACCGAGGGCCGCCGCTGGCTGCTCCAGCGCAGCACGCCTTATCCCGACAAGCACGAGGTGGAATGTTTCCTCGATGTCCTGCGGGCCGATGGCATCCCGGTCGCCGACACGTACAACGAAAACTGGAGCGACCCCGCGACCGATGCCCGCGTCGATGCGGCGCTTCCCGCCGGCGACCGTCCGCGCGTCTTTGTGTGTGCCAAATCCGTCTACCAGCTCAAGGACTGGACGGCCGATCGTTTTGCCCGCCTCATCGCCTGGCTCGTCAACGCCCGCGGGTGCGAGGTGCATTTCTGCGATTCGCCGGTCAACGCCGCCTATTACCGGCAAATCCTGGCCGCCGTGCCCGAGCCGCTGCAACACGCCTGCATCGACTGGAGCACGGAACTTTCGATCCGCGAGGTGAATTCGCTATTCCGCCGGATCCAGCTGGCCGTGGGCGTCGACACCGGCCTGTTGCACATCGCCGCCTCATTCCATGTGCCGGTGGTCGCGCTCTTTGGTCCGCTGGAGCCGCGGCGCTGGCGTCCGTGGGACACGCCCCACTCTGTCCTGCGTCCCGCCGATCTCACCGGCCCGCAACCGCTGCTCCGCCTGTCCGTCGCCGAGGTGCAGGCTGCCGTCGATCGGCATTTGCAGGCCGCCGGGTCCCGGATGAGATAGACATGGATCATGCTTCTACCGGGCCAGGTCTCAATCCCGTCGTGACGACTCCAGCCGTATCCTCCCCTCCTCTCGTGGTTCGCTTCGGTGCGTTCGGCGACATGATTCTGATCATCCCGATGCTCAAAGTCCTGAGCCGGCGCTACGGACAGCCCTGCGAGGTGATTTCCTCCGGCGCCTGGACCGAGCCCCTGCTGCAGCGCGTGCCGGCGGCCGGGCGGCGCCTTCTCCTCACCAGCCGGCGGGCGCCCTACTGGTTCAATCGCAGCCAGCGACAGTTGGTGGCCTGGCTGCGCCAGCGCCCCGCCGGGCCGGTCTATGTGTTTGAGCCCGATAAGAAATGTCACTGGCTGCTGCAGCGGGGCGGGGTCAAACCCGCATGGATCTGCTCGCTGCGCGATCTGCCCCGTCAGCCCGGTGAGCACATCATGACCCACGCCCTGCGCCTGGCCCGGGAAACTCCGCCGGCCCTGCGCGGGCTTCCCGGAATCGGGGTCGATCCGTCATTTTCCCCCGACGCGCGTCCAAGCCTCATGGAGGAAGACCGCCGCGATTGCCGGGAGTGGCTTGCGCAACAGGGTCTGGCGGGAGCGCCCCTCGTGCTCGTCCAACCGGGCAACAAAAAGACCATGCGGCGCGGCGCCCGCCGGCGCGGCAGCAACATCAAGTACTGGCCCGAGGAGAACTGGGGCCGGGTCATCGCGGGGGTACGGCAAGACCTGCCCGCTTCCCGCGTCCTGATCTGCGGCTCACCTGCTGAGCGCGCCCTGGCGGCGGACATCCGGCGGCACAGCGGGAGTGACGGCGTCCTGGTCGCGACCGACAACCTCCCCATCCCGCGGCTGTTCGCCCTGCTGGAGTTGGCCCACAGCATGATCAGCGTCGATACCGGACCGGCCCATGCCGCCGCCACCATGGGTTGTCCCCTCGTCGTCCTGTTCGCCCGCATCGACCCGCAATTATACGCGCCGACCGCCACCTCGGGGCCGGTGCGGCTGGTCACACCCGATCCGGCGCTCTCCGAAGGCAGCATGAGCTCCATCTCTCCCGAGACGGTGCTGGCGGCCTGGCGGGCGGTGCTTCCGGCCTGAGGCGACCAGGGGCGCCCTCGCTCCCCGAATTAGGCGTTGCCGCTGCCGCGAGTGCACCGCACGGTTGCTTCGATCCCCTCGCGATGCCTCTGCTCGAAGTCAAAGACCTCCGCACTTACTTTCACACGCGCAACGGGGTTTATCGCGCGGTCGACGGCGTGAGCTTCACCCTGCAGAAGGGCGAGACTCTGGGCATTGTCGGCGAGTCGGGCTCGGGCAAGTCGGTCACCTGCTACTCGATCATGGGCCTGGTGCCCCAGCCGCCCGGCCGCATCGAGAGCGGCACGGCCCTGTTCGACGGCACGGAGCTGCTGCGCTGTCCGCCGCGGACGGCGCGCACCATCCGCGGCAAGCGCATGGCGATGATCTTCCAGGATCCGATGACGTCGCTCAACCCCTACCTGCGCGTCTCCGAGCAGCTGATCGAGCCGCTGCTCATCCACGAAAAGATCTCACGGGCCGCGGCCCTGCGGCGCGGCCGGGAGATGCTGGAGGCGGTCGGCATCAACGATGCGGCAAAACGCATCCACCACTATCCGCATGAATTTTCCGGCGGCATGCGCCAGCGCGTGATGATCGCGATGGCCCTGATCACCCGGCCGGAACTGCTGATCGCGGACGAACCCACCACGGCGCTCGACGTGACCGTACAGGCGCAGATTCTTGAGCTGATCCGGCGTCTCCAGTGTGAATTCGGTATGGCGGTCATCTTCATTACGCACGACTTGGGCGTGGTTTCCGGCCTCTGCGACCGCGTGCTGGTGATGTATGCCGGCCGCGTCGTGGAAAGTGCCGGTGTCCGTCCGCTTTTCTACCAACCGCGCCATCCCTACACCCGGGCGCTGCAACGCTCGATTCCGTCCCTCCAGCCGAAAGGCGCCGAACTGTTCACCATCCCGGGTCTGCCGCCCGATCTCTCCCGGCTGCCCGCCGGCTGCGCCTTCGCGCCGCGGTGCGAATCGGCGACGGCGTCTTGCCAGGCCCGGGATCCGGCTTTGCTGGAGCTCGCGCCTGGCCACGCCTCGGCCTGCCTGCGCGTGCAAGCCGGGGAGATTTGATTTTAATCACGGATATCACGGATGAGCACGGATAGAATGATCCATCCGGAGATCAGTCAGGCCACCATCGGCGCAGCGATGAAGGTGCTGAATGTCTTGAAACCAGAGTTGGATGAAAAGGCGTACGAGAATGCCCTTGTGATTGAACTCCGCAAAATGGGTCACGAGGTGAGCCAGCAGAAACGCTTTGATGTGCTCTACGAGGGCTGCGTCGTGGACACACTCGTGCCAGATCTGATCGTCGACGAACAGGTCATCGTTGACCCGAAAGTGGCGGAGGATTTCACGCCCACACATATCGCCCAAATGATGGGCTACCTTGCCATCACCAACCTGCATCTCGCCATTCTCCTTAACTTCAAGCATGCGGACTTGCGCTGGAAGCGCATAGTCAGATGACCTATCTGTGAAGATTCGTGTAATCCGTGGTTATTCCGCACACCCATGTCCGATCCGATCCTCGAGCTGAAGAACGTCAAGACCCACTTCCCGATCCACCGGGGGCTGATCTTCCGGCGGCGGGCCGGCCTCGTGAAGGCGGTCGATGGCGTGAACCTGAGCCTGCAGCGGGGCGAGGTGCTGGGGCTGGTCGGGGAATCTGGCTGCGGCAAATCGACGCTCGCGCGCACCATCCTGCAGCTCGTGCCCGCCACCGGGGGCACGATCACGCTGGAGGGCCGGAATCTGACCGCCGCCGGCTCCGCGGAGATCAAGGCCTCGCGCCGCGCGTTGCAGATGGTCTTCCAGGATCCCTACGCCTCGCTCAACCCGCGCCTGACGGTCTTCGCCGCGCTCGCGGAGCCCATGCTCGTGCACCGGGTATGCAAAACCTCGGAGGTCGCCGGCCGCGTGGCCGAGCTCATGCAGCTGGTCGGCCTGGCGCCGCGCTTCATGAGGAAATACCCGCATGAGTTCTCCGGCGGCCAGCGGCAGCGCATCGCCGTGGCCCGTGCGTTGGCGCTGCGGCCCCGGATCGTCATCGCCGACGAGCCGGTTTCGGCGCTCGATGTCTCCATCCAGGCCCAGATTCTCAATCTGCTCGCACAGCTCGTGCGCCAGATGAACCTCAGCCTCATCTTCATCGCGCACGATCTCTCGGTGGTGAAGCACATTTCCGACCGCATCGCCGTCATGTACCTGGGCCGGATCGTCGAACTCGGCCGGGCCGCCGATGTGATCGAACGGCCGCGGCATCCCTACACCCGGGCGCTGGTCAGCGCCATTCCGACGCCCGATCCCGATGTTGAGCGCGCCCGGCGGCGCATCGTGCTGCCCGGTGATCCGCCCTCGCCGCTCCACCCTCCCGCCGGCTGCGCCTTCCACCCGCGCTGCCCCTTTGCGCAGGAAAAGTGCAAGGCCGCCGTGCCGCCGCTTGAACGCATCAGCGATGGACGTGAGGTGGCCTGCATCCGCGTGGAGGAGATTTAATAACGGCCTCTTTGTTCGTCGCAGACGTTCGCATCGCTTGCCCTCTTGGCTCGGGCATTGACGCCCCGGCGGCGAGGCCGGAATATCTGCCGTCCGCCACCTTATGCCGCGAAAAATTCGCCAGTTGGTCGCCGATTTGGAACAAGCTGGGTTCGTGCCGATTCCTGGCGGGAAAGGCTCCCACCGCAAATTCCGCCATCCCCGATTTCCAGGCGCGGTGATTTTGAGTGGCAAAGAGGGCGATGACGCGCACTATTATCAGGAGAAACAAGTCCGCAACGCCATCCGCGAAGTAAGCCAATGAAAGCAGAAGACCGGTATTTGAAGTTTGTGCGCTGGAGCGACGAAGATCGCGCTTACGTGGGCTACTGCCCGGATCTCTTCCCCTGGGGTGGCGTCTGCCACGGTGCCACGGAGGAAGCGGCCTACCGGAAGCTTCGCCTGCTGGTCCGCGAGGAAGTGACGCATTTGCATAAGGGACGCAAGGCATTGCCACCGCCCAGCACACGCCCCATGCGGGACGCGGTGCTGGCCTGACGGATTGCCGTCAGACTGCCATCAATTCACCGTCTCCCCACAGCCTCCGACACCGCTGACTGCATCCGTCAGCTCGGCGCGCGACGGGGACAGGATGACGATCTTCATCGCGGAAACCGCACCTGCATTTGTTTGCTGATTTTCTCGTATAGCCCGCCCTTCCTCGATCGCCAGGACCCGCGCGCGAATCTCCTCGTCCCGCGCGGCTTCCATCTCAGCCAGATCATCGCCCTGGTTTAGATCCAGCAACCGGCGCGCCAAGGCCAGTCGGTGTTCCAGGAGCCAGCGCCGCGCCTCACGAGTGATAGCTTCCAGCCGAGGCGACATGCCAGTACCTCCAGCCGGCTTGCTTGCGAAGCTGAAAACGGGATGAGTCGTGAACTTATTCGCCTTGTCATCGCGAACCCGGCTTGGCCAGGCGTGGCGATCCGGCTGAAATAACGTACAACTGGTCAGAATCCGACCTATCGGGACTGAATCGCTTCCGCGGATCTATTTGGAGTGTCTTTTGAGCAAATTCCTTTTCAGAACTTCTTTTGGATTACTTTACCAGCATCCACCAAAGGCTCGTAAAGATTCCACCCCTCACTCATTTGGCGTCTTTCGCAATACTCCACAATCTTGTATGGCCATCCTCCAGGCCCATCGAACCTGCAGAACACATGAGGAAACGTGTGCGCCGGGTCACCGTGCCAATTGACTGACACAATCGAAGAAAACGGGATAACCCCGATAGGATGGCCTGACTGTGCGTCCGAATCCGCGTCGTCTGCTAGACACCAAGTTTTTCCATCGGAAATCTGCTTAATCTTCGTAGGGAAATGGCCAGCGTACACGCGGATGCCATGTACTGAAAGCCCTATGAGTCCAACCTTGAATGACGGAGGGCTCTTGTTCTTGGTGAATTCCTTCTCGTCGCCGTCAAAATATAGACAATCCCTCGCAACGTCGCGAATGAGCACGGGGCCGTAATCAGCAGCCGAATCAATGAACTTCAGCTTCTGGTAAAACTCGCTTCGTATCCCTTCGATCCGCCGGATCTCATCCTCGGAACGCGCACGACCCAGGGCCCTATCGAATCGGGCAAGTAACCAACGTCCGAACGGGAAAAGCAACGAGATGCAAATAAGACTGAGGAGGGTGAGGAAACCTCCATTGCCATTCGCCCAATTAACCACCTCGGTTAGCATGCTTTTCTTCCGGCGTTGACCAGCCGTTAGCTTCAGGGGCTGTCTGTACTTTTATGCCTGCCCCATCGTGCGGGCTTTTTCGAGGATCGCCGGGCGGGCCTCCTCCATCATGTCCTTCACGTCGGCGTAGCACAGGGTGCGCTGCTCAAAGGTGCGTTTCTGCAGCATGCCGAGGAAACGGCCCTCGAATTCGTGGAAGTACGAGCCGTAGAGGTGATAGCTGTCCACCATGTGCACGTAGCGACCGAGCTGGACGGCCCGGCCGCTCAGCTCCGAGATTCGCGCGGCGATGCGCTGCTGCAACTGCACCAGGGCGAAGATGTTCATGAACGCCGCCTTGTAGGCGTCGTTGGAACGGAACCGCACGTTCATGCTGAGCACGGACTGGCCCGCCTCCTCCAGAATCCGGCACCAGATGCTCTGCAGGCAGGGCGGGTCATAGCAGTCATCGTCCTCCCACACCTTCCAGGTCACCGCCTGCGCGCGCCGGGAATGCGGCGTCTTTGCGAGCTTCCGGGCGAGCGTCTCGATCTGATCGAACATCTTCAGTCCCGGCACCTGATAGCCAAACAGCCGTTGATGATAGGTGTATTCCCAGCGGGTGTCCTTCGGATCGTTCGGATCGCGCACCAGATGGTCTTTGATGCCGTCGCAGACCTCCATCACGTATTCCTCCAGCTCTTCCGGTCCTCCGGGAAAATCCTTGTGGATCATCGGTTCTCCCAGCGGATCGGTGATGGTGATGATCATCGTGGCATCTTTGCTCGGCGGGTCCGTGGGCTTGTCGTACTCCGTCTTCAGGTTGCACCCCTTCTGGTGCAGCTCGATGAGCGACAGCTCCCAGGCCCGCGCGATGCAGTCTGCCTCGACATGCAATACCGGTATTCCTTTCATGCGACGTTCCGCTGATGCGGCGTTCTGAGCAAAACGCATCCGGCGCGCGCTGTCCATCCCCGGTTCTTCCCGCGCGGGTGGCGGGTCCGCTTCAGGTCGGTGACGGCAGCCCGCCCGTCTGCCGCAGCGCCTCGTAGCAGGCGATGCCCACGGCGGTCGAGAGGTTGAGCGAACGCAACCCGGTGTTCGCATGCGGAATGTTGACCCGCCAGGCGTCGCCCACCGCCGCATGCAGCCACTCGGGGCAGCCGGCGCCCTCGTTTCCGAACAGCAGTCCGTCGCCCTCCTCGTACCGCACCGCCCAGAACGAGCGCCGGGTCTTGGTGGTGAACAGCCAGAGCCGCGCCGGCCGGAGCGGGCTGCGCTGGAACGCCTCCCAGTTGTCGTGCTGGTGCACGTCCAGCGCCTGCCAGTAGTCCATGCCCGCCCGCTTGAGATGGCGGTCCGTGATCCGGAAACCGAGCGGATGGATGAGGTGCAGACGGGAGCGCGTGACCGCGCACAACCGGCCCACGTTGCCGGTGTTTTGCGGGATCTGCGGCTCGAACAGGACGATATGCAGCATCCTCCCCGCCGTAACCGTCCGGTTGCCCCGCGGCAAGCCCTTCGTCTTTCCGGATTCCTGGCTTTACCTGCGCTTGCAGGTGAGTAATTTTCGGCTTTGGCAAAGCCCTTCCCCGGTCACCCAGTCGCGATGGACACCCCGACACCCAGAGCCGTTCTCTTTCTTGACGACGAGCAATCCTACGTCGACCTGATGACCCAGTTGCTCTCGGACAACCTGAATTGCCCCATCCTCGCCTATACCCGGCCGCAGGAGGCCCTCGCCGCCCTGTCGCGGCAGGATGTGGCCCTGATCGTGACCGATTACTCCATGCCGGCGATGAATGGCATCGATTTTCTTGTCCGCGCCCATGCGGCGTGTCCGCAGGTTGCGGCCATCATGATCACCGGCCACCAGATCGAGCTGGCCGGGCAGGATTTGAGTCACGTGCCGGGACTCAGGGAGATGCTCTTCAAGCCGATCCGCTGGCGGCTGCTGGCGGAGACCATCATCCGTCACTGGCCGGACGGAAATCCGCCGCGGTGGAAAGGAACGACATGAGGAACCTCCGCACCGTGGACGCCGGCTACTCCAGCATCAGACCCTCATCGTCCGCCACCAGCACCCACGAGCCGTTGCAGCCGGCGCCGGCTTCCTTGAGCGCCGCTTCCATCGCCGGCCGGACGGACGCCGCCGCCGGCCGCTCGCAGACGCACAGGACGCTTGAACCGCTGCCGCTCAGCCAGCCGGTGAGCGCGCCGGCGGCAATGCCGGCGTCGATCGCCTGGCGCCCGCCAGGGATGCCCGGCAGCCGGTAGGGTTCGTGCATGAAGTCCGCCACGGCGTGCCGCAGCTTGCCGAAGTCGCGCGTGGCCAAGGCCGCCACTAGGAACGCGGTGGCGTTGATGCTCTTGACCGCATCGAAAAACGGCACGGTCCGCGGCAGGGTGCCGCGGGACTCCTTGGTGCGAATCTCCACGTGCGGCGACACCACCACGAAGGCCAGCTCGGCGGGCACGGTCACGCGCACGCAATCCAGGTAGGCGCCATTGACCGGCGACGTACGCGCCACGCAGAAACCACCGAGCACCGAGGCGGTGGCATTGTCGGGATGACCCTCGAGCGCCGTCACCAGCTCAATGAGCAGCCGTGAGGACAGTCCCGTCCCGGCCAGCGCGTTGAGCCCCGCGAGCAGGCCGGCCCGCACGGTGGCGCTCGAACCCAGGCCGCGGGCCGGCGGGACATCACCGGCGACGCGATAGCTGAAGCTGAAGGGAGTTCGGCCGGTCTTCTGGAAAAACATCTCGGCCGCAGCCTCGACCAGGGGGCGCACCGCCGCGTCGCCAGCAGTGGCCGGCACCGGAGCCCCGGCCCCCGCCTGCCTCGTCACGGTCAGGCGGTTGTAGATCCGCAGGGCCAGCCCGAGGGTGTCGAAGCCCGAGCCGCAGTTGGAGGTGCTGCCCGGAACCCGCACGGTAACCGAATCGGGTGCGCGCATGGGATCATCGGCGGAATCGCAGCGCGCGCTGGGCGTCGCGCATCTCCGCCCGCTTCTTGAGATCCTCACGCTTGTCGAACTGCTTCTTGCCGCTGGCCAGCGCCACCTCGACCTTCACCAGCGCCGCCTTGAAATACAGGCGCAGCGGCACCAGCGCCCGCCCGCCGGCCTCCATGGCCTGGGCGATCTTGCGGATTTCATGCTGGTGGAGCAGCAGCTTGCGTTGGCGGCGTGCCTCGTGGTTGTTATCCGTGCCGTATTCATAGGGATCGATGTGGGCGTTATGGAGCCACACCTCCCCCTTCTCCACCCGGCCGAAGGCGTCGTTGATCTGGGCCCGGCCGTTGCGGACCGACTTCACCTCCGTGCCCTTCAGGGCGATGCCGGCCTCGAATTTGTCCTCAATGAAATAGTCCCGCCGCGCCTTGGCGTTGCGGATTTCAGTGTAGCGGTCGGGATCTTTGGGCTGGGCGCACATGGGCGTTCACCGGCGGCGCAGCCGGCCGCGCGCTGGTTCAGACTCGCTACACCCGCCCGGGCCGGTCCGTCAATTCTCCGAAAGTTCGTGCTGGATCTTCCCCTCGATGACCTCGCGCAGGGCGATGTCCTCCGGGGAAAGCTTTTCGAGCGACTCGACGAGCGGACGGCTGCCCCGTTTGAGCTGCTTGACGCGGCGGGAAACCACGTTGATCAGGATGTTCGGGTCCTGGATGATCTTCTGGGCCTCTTTGATGTAATCGTCACGCATGGCAGGGCGCTGTCAGTCGATGGAACGGCAATGGCTACGTCCCCCCGCCCCCGGGTCAAGGGTATTCTCGGGATATCGGAGGCTGAGAGTCGAAAGCCCGAGGCTGAATGACTGGATTTGGAATGCAACGCCCACCGCTTAACGGTTGTCGCCAAGCCACTTCTTGCTTCCCATTGGTGTCATCTGCTCCCTGACTTTTTCCGTCCGGCTTCGCGATTCAGACCTTCGATCCCCGCCGTTTGCCTTCACCTCCCATGCTCCTCCTTGCCTGGACGACTGTGGCCACGCCGGAAGACGCCTCGCGGCTCGCCCGCGGCGCAGTCGAGGCGGATCTCGCCGCCTGCGCCCAGGTGGAAGGGCCGGTCACCTCGCACTATCGCTGGGAGGGCCGCCTGGAATCGGCGCGTGAATACCGGCTGTTGTTCAAACTCCGGCCGGAACAGGCGGCCGCGCTGGAGGCCTGGGTCCTGGCCCGGCATCCCTATGACACGCCGGAATGGGTCGTCGTACGCGCCGAGCACGTTTCGGGAAAATACTTGTCATGGGCCCGGGGGGTCTCTACACCCGCCCCCTTTCCCAAACCGCAACCGCCCGCCTGATTTCCGCCATGTCCCAGCATACCAGCCTGCAGTCCGTCAAAGGCATCACCGTCAAGCGCAACGTCCTCAAACGTTTCGAGCGCGTCGAGGTGCTCAAAAAGCGCGGACAGTGGAAGGATGGCGACCGCATCGTGGGCCTGCGGAAAACCAAGCCCGACGTCTGACCCGCCGGCAGCCGTGATTTTCCGGGCAGGCTCGAACCGATTCGACCTGCCCTTTTTATTTCCCCCCGCCCATGCATGAGATGTTCCGGCAACTGATCGACTGGTACCTGCACTCGCTGGACAAGGGCGGCTACTGGCTGGTGGCCCTGCTCATGGCCATCGAAAGTTCCATCGTGCCCCTGCCGAGCGAGCTGGTCATACCGCCGGCCGCTCATCTGGCCTACACGCAAGGCAAGATGAGCGTGACGGGCGTGGTCATCGCCGGGGCGCTCGGGTCGTGGATCGGCGCCGCCGTGATGTACTGGGCCTCGCGCCTAGCCGGGCGGCCGCTGGTCATGCGTTACGGCCGGTTGGTGCTGGTCTCCCCCGAGAAGGTGGCGGCCGCCGAGCGCTGGGCGGCGCGCTATGGCCCGTTCGGCATCTTTTTCTCGCGCCTGCTGCCGGTCGTGCGCCACCTCATTGGCATCCCCGCCGGCATCGTGCGGATGGATTTCCGGCTCTACTCCCTCTACACGCTCATTGGCTCGACCCTGTGGTGCGCCGTGCTGGCGTGGCTCGGCATCAAGGCCGGGCAGGACGAGGCGCTGATGCGCGGAGAACTGCACCGCATCACCCTCTGGGTGGCGGGCGCCTTTGTGGTGATCGGCGTCATGTACTACCTTTTCGTGCACCGCCAGATGAAGGCGGAGAAGGAATAAGACTCGAGCCGGCGTCAGACATTTGTTGGCGCGTGCCGGTCAGACGGCAATTCAGAAGCCAGGAAACCATGAAGAAGAATCCGTGTTCCCGCTTTTTCACGGCTTCATGGCTTCTGAATTAACTCATCGTTTCGCGTCGGCGATGTCGGCGCCACGGTTTCGATGGATGCCCAACCCATTGCTTGGCTTTCCTGCCGACCTTGGCGTGAACAAGGCACCGCGGCGTGTTTGCACTCGACAGGCCCCGCCGGCATTTTGAAACTTCCCGCCGTTTCCTGCGGGCATAGCACAATGGATAGTGCACCGGTCTCCGAAGCCGGTGATCTGGGTTCGATTCCCAGTGCCCGTACCACTTTTCGCCAAAGGCGAAAAGTGTCCTCCGTAGGCCCGGCGAAGGAGAGCATTACCCCAAGGCCAGCGAGCCCACCCATCAAAATCACCCTGCGGGCTTCCGCCGGCACAAAGGCTTTGGCGAGTACTTTGTCCGGTGGGTAGCGAGAACCTTATCGCGGCATCATCCTGACGGTCCGCTCGCTCCTGACAAACGGCGGACGCCGTTTGGTGCAGCCCGGCGAGTTTTCTTCCGATTGGGGGGAGAAGGATTGAACTTTGGGGTCGGTCTTGCGTCAGAGAGGCATGCCCGCCCGTTCTGGCCAGCAGAATGACTGTGGATCGCGAGCCCCCAATGCTGCTGCCGCCCGATCTGCGCGATCGGGTGCCGGCGGTTCATGCTGCGCGGGCTGGAGAAAGTGTCGTTGGAGTGGGCCCTCGTGACGCTGTCCGATAACCTGCGACGCCTGCCTACCCTCGGAGCGGTGCTCAAAGCGCTCTGAAGCCTGCGGTGGAGTCAGCGCCGGGCAAACACCAACGAAATCCCGACGCTTACCAGTCCGCTCCAAAATGGCAGGAGCCATTTTGGTTGAGGAACACGGAGGACGAAGTCCGACAGGTTCCTAGCGGAGAAAGTTGTTCGTCAAGCCGGCGACGGAGGCGCGGTCAGCCGCGCTTTGCCGTTCGAGCCAGTTGGTCACCGTCCAAGAACCTCCTGAACTGCCGGAGTCGAGGGCCTCGTCGTAGTGGAAATTCATGGCGTTGGAGGTCGTGATGGTGCCCGCCACGAAGTAACCCACCAGCCTGCCGCTGCCGCCGGAGCCGGAAGCCGTGAGGCGGGCGTTGGGCGCATAAAGACAGCCCACGAACCGGCTGTTGTTGGCGAAGCTGCAGTTTCCTGTCGTGGTCGTGAAGATCTGCAGCGCCCCGGCCCAGTTGGTGCTGTTGACGCTCCGGTTTGTACCGAGCGTGACGGTCCTGTCCATGTAAACGATGCAGGTGCCCAGATTCTGGATGGTGAGACCGTAGGTCATGCCGGTGTTGGTGCCGACAATGGTCACGGCTTTCCCGGCCCTGATGGTGACGGACCCGATGGTGGTGTTGCGGCAAAAATAGTAGTAACGTCCATCCGACGCCGGCAGGTGGCCGATGGCCGGCAGCGTCGCGGGAATCGTCGAACCCACATCATAGCTCCGGCTGACAGAGGCCGGCGTCGGATAAGCGGGCATGGGAAACGCCTTGGAATAGCCCGTGGTGATGGTGCCCGTGACCTTGCTGGCCGCAGGCGGGGATACGCCGGCGCCCAGATAGAGATCACCGTAGACCTTCCCGGTATTGATGCTGATGCTGCCGGCAAGCACGACCACCGCGGTCTTCGAACGGGCGATGCCGCTGGAATAGGCCACCCAGGGCCCGGTGGGGCTGTCCGTCGGATTCGAATCGAAGCTGTCGGCGTAGGTTGCGCCATTCAGGGTCAATCCCCTCAACGCGACAAGGCCGGGGGTGGAGGCATTTGACTTGAGCGTGACCTGCAGGGTCTTGACGACCGGGGCGCCACCGTCGAACGGCGTGATGACGGCCTGGGAGAGGACGGAGGGCGCGGCATCGCTGCCGTCGTAGCCCGTGACGTAGACCTTGACGACACCGACCGCGTTCTGGTCCCGGTTGAACGGCGGCAGAGTGTACATGGCATCAGTGCCGGAGATCGTCCACTCCGACCAAGCCGTGGCCGGGGGCATGCCGGCGCCCATCTGGTTGAAGCAGTAGAGCGCCTCCTCGAGGCCCGCCTCGGCGAGGTTGGCGGCGTCGTTGGCAAAAAAACTCCGGTGGGCGACCTTGAGCGAGGTGCGCCCGAGCTCGAGGTAGCTGACCAGCACGAGAGAAATTACCGCCGCGAACACCGCGGCCACGAGCAGCAGGCTGCCACGCTCGCTGGAGAGTCGGGACCGGGCCACCGGCGGAACTGGCGGGAGGGAAGGCATCAGGAGACAGGCTTGTTCCGCAAGATGAAGGAGGCCGACACCGCCGTGTCCGTGGCGGTCGCCGTCTGGCCGGTCTGGCGGACGACGTTCAGGATGACCTGGACGCGCTTCGTGGCGAGGTCGGTGGTCGCGGCGTTGCCGTCGCGATCAAATCGGGCGAACGTCACCCCGGCGCTGCCGTCCGCCAGCGCCGGGATTCCCCGCACGAGAAAGAGCCGGCCGGTCGTCACGGTGCTGTCCGCGCCCGGCACGGAAAACAGGCTTTGGGTGGCGCTGGTCCACGCATAGGTCACCTGGGTGGTCGAGCCGCCGGAGGTCGGGAGGGTGAGCGTGATGTCGCTGGCGTTGTTCCATTTGATCGCGCTCGCGATTTTGAGGTCGTGGCCAAGCTGCTCGAGGCTGCGGCGAACCTGGGTACTCATCTCGGCATATTGCGTGATCCTCACCCCGCTGCGCATCAGTTGCAAAGTGGCGGTCAGCACTCCTGTCAGCACCAGTCCGCTGAGCAGTGCGGCCACCATGAGCTCCACCAGGGTGAATCCGCGGGTCGCGATTGACGCCGGACCTCTAGGGGACGCCATAAACATAGGCATAAAGCCCTCCCTGCCCGTAATAGGTCGTGTAGCTGCGGGAAAGGCTGCGGCCGTCGCTGGTCCGCCAGCGAACCGTCAGGGTGATCTGCACCATCTGTCCCGAGCGCCCCGCCAGCGTGGTCAGCGAGCGGGACAAGGTGAAGCGGCCGGCGATCGCCGGGTTGCGGGCGAAACTGGTATCGATCACCGGCTGATAGGTGGCATCGCTGGCCTGGGTCCAACTGAAGAGTCGCTCTTTCTCCATTTCGCACTGCAGGATGTTGCCCGCGATCTCGAGATTGCGCGCGGTGTCGAGGTCCAGAAACGCGCGCTGCAACGCCGAGATGGACGTGGTGATGGCCATCGCGAGCACGATCACCGCCAACGCCACTTCCGCGATCGTGAGGCCGCGGGTGTCCGATGTCCGATGAACCACCGTCCGCATGAGTCTGCTAGGGGATCCGTTTGTAGGTTTCGCCACAATAAACCCAGGTGTCCCGGTCCGATATGGTGATGAGCCCGCCGGGCTGATCGGTGGCCAGACAGAGGGTCGGGCCGACGCGCCCCAACACGCTGGTGGCGTGGACCACGCGCGGAGCATCCACGGCTCTCAATTCGAACAGGCGCAACTCCCCCGTGGTGGTCAGGACGATCCCATGCTGGCCGGATTGGGTCCCGGTCATGTAAACCCCCGCGAGCGCGGCCCGCAGTCCGGCTGCTTCCGCTGCGCCCATGCGACTGAACCCGGCCGGTGTTTCCTCCGCCCTGGACGAGAGCCACAACAGAATGTGCCCACCCAAAAGCGCGCCTGCCACGGCGCCCAATGCGATTAATCGCAGCGGACTGGCGCGGGCCGGGGAAAGCGATACGGCCGGCTCGAGGGCGGCATCCCCCTCGGTGTCGGCCTGGGTCGGTGCCAGATGGGCCGCGCCCCGGGCTGCGATCGCCCTGCCATCCAATTCCGCCATAATCTCCTCCACCGTGAGCAAGCGTCCCGGCAGGTCGCGGTGGAGCACATCGTAGAGAGCGAGCTTCCCCTGGCCGGCGCGGATCAGGTAGCTCTCCTGCCGCACCTGCACCCGGATCTCCGGGGCGGCGGTAACGTTTTCCACCGCATCGATTGCGCAGAAGTCCTGCAGCAACCGGCGCAGTTCCTCGTCCGACACGTCCGCACGTTCGATCCGCTCCAGGTTGACGGCCGCCGACCGGGCATCCGCCGCCAGATTGACCAAGGTGACGTTATACATGGGGCGTCACCGGTTTTCGCTGACGAGATAGACCGGCCAGCCATTGAAGCCGGTGCGGAAGCGGCCGGTTGCGGGGTTGTTGTCGTCGATCTTGGCGTCGATGTAGAGCAGATCGCGTCTGGACAGAGTCAGGGGAAGACTCGGGACAAACGCCGTCAGGAGAATCGCCCCGCTTCGGCCGTGGCCGGAGCCGGCGGGATCGGGCGCCATCCAGCGGTAAGTCCCTCCGAACGGCGAACCCTGGCGCCAGTGGGTATCCTTCAGCAGGTCCTCCATGCCGGCGGGCAGGGCGGCATCGCCCGAGTCGGCGGGGAGCCCGGCCTTGTGTTGCTGCGCATAACTCTGAAACGCAGCAGCAAACTCTCGCAGATCGGCGATAAAACGGTCGCAGCGCTGGCGTTGCTGGATCCGGCCCAGCAGGTCGACGGCCAGCCAGATCGCGAGGACGAGGATGAGCAGAACGAGCCCCACTTCGATCAGCGAAAAGCCGCCCACCTGGCATCGCCGGGACCGCTGCCCAGCCGCCGAGGACGCCTGCCGCGGGGAGTTCATCGTTCAGGCGCTCCGAACTCAGGTGGCCACGGGCTCGTAGCCCACGTCGGGCAGCGTGTTGCGCTCCACCTCCTCGAGGCTGGTCCAGCCGGCCAGGGCCTTCTTCAATCCATCATAACGCAGCGAACGGTGCCCGACCCGCTCGGCCTCCGCGTGCAACAGCGCGACGCTTTGCCGCTGCATGATGAGTTCGCGCATGTGTTCCGACACCTCGATGAATTCATAAATCCCCACCCGGCCGCTGTAGCCGGTGCCGAAGCATTTGGGGCAGCCGCGGCCGCGGTAGAGCGTCACGGGCACGCCCTGCCAGCCGGAAAAATAGGCGGCCAGCTCGCTGTCCGTCGGCTGGTATTGCTCCTTGCACGACTGACAGATCCGGCGCACCAGCCGCTGGGACAACACCCCCATGGTCGTCGGCGCCACGAGATAAGGATCGACGCCGATTTCCACCAGGCGCGTGACCGCCTGCAGCGCATTGTTCGTGTGCAGCGAGGTGAGCACGAGATGCCCGGTCAGTGCCGCCTCGGTGGCGATGAGCGCGGTCTCCAGGTCGCGAATCTCCCCGACGAGGATGACATCGGGATCCTGCCGCAGGATGCTGCGCAGCACCTTCGCGAACGTCAGGCCGATGCCGGCGTTGACCTGATGCTGCGTGATGTCGGGCAGGCGGTATTCCACCGGATCCTCGATCGTGGTGATGTTCAGATCGGGGCGGTTGATGTAGTTGATGCACCCGTAGAGCGTGGTGGTCTTGCCGCATCCGGTCGGGCCGCAGACGATCAGGATGCCGCTGGGCTGCGCAATCACCCGCTTGACCGCCTCCAGCGTCGAGCGCGGGAATCCGAGCGTGTCCAGATTCAGCAACGATTGATTCAGCGGGGAGCCGAGGACCCGTAGGACGGCCTTTTCGCCATACAGACTGGGCAGCGTGGACACCCGGAAGGAGGTGTTGAGCACGCCGAAATGGAGTTCAAAGGCCCCGTCCTGGGGCAGCCGGCTCTGCGTGACGTCCAGATGGCAGAGCACCTTGATCCGCACGACCAGGGTGAGCTGCACGGCGCGCGGCAGTTCCATGACCGTCTCCATGTCGCCGTCGATGCGCATCCGCACCCGGCTGTCCTCGGCGCGCGCCTCGAGATGGATGTCGGACGCCCGGCGCCGGTAGGCGGTCAGGATGATGCTGTTCAGCAGTTCGATGATCGCCCGGGACTCGACCAGGTCGGTGACATCGGCGGCGGACTTGATTTCCCGCGCGCCCACCATGCTCGGCAGTTGTGCGCAGACGCTCTGCAGGTTCGCAGCGATGTTGCCCTCGGCGCCGAGATACATGTCGATCACGGTCCGAATCTCGTCGGGATGGGCAAACACCGGACTGATGTTCTTGCCTAGAATCTTGCCGATCGACTCGACCTGTCGCGTGTTCAGCGGATCGGCCATCGCCACGGTCACCGAGTCGCCCAGCGCACTGAGCACCACCGCGACCACCCGCCGCGCGATATCCACCGGCAGTTGCTCGAAGCCGTCGGTGGGAATGGCCACGGTCGTGGGGCTGACGTAGGCCACACCCAGCGAGTCGGCCCACAACTGGCACAGGCGGGCCTTGTCCAGCACCAGTTGTTCCATCAGTTTGTCGAGCAACTGCAACGGCTCCCCCTTGCACATATCCGCCTGTGCATCGATCATCTGCGCCTGCTCTGGCGCGGCCTGCCGCAGCGAGGCCAGGAAGACTTCGACGTTATTCATCGGGCGTCTTGTCCGGACGGCGCACCCGGTGGAAACGGGCCGCGATATCCTTTTGGGCCAGCAGCCGCGGGGTCGCGGACGAGGCTTGGCTGTAGTCCAACCGCGCTTCCTCGACCATGGCAGCCAGGTCGTAGTGGATCCGGTAATCAGCGAGGGACCGTACCTTCGGTTTGGGGGGCGGTGTGTTCACAGGGCGGGCTCCTGGGGTTTAAGATACTCGTTCAGCTCCTCGCGCAACGCCGCGGCGAGCTGGCTGGCGGGCACATCCTTCCGGATGAAAAAAGTGGCGCCCTGCCCCACGCATTCCTCCACCACCAAATCCTCCGAGACCGACGTCAGCATGATGATGGGCACCGTGGTCGAGAGCTGGCGCAGCGCGGTGAGGGTCGCGAGGCCGTCCATGTGCGGCATGTTGATGTCGAGCAGGACGAGCCCGGGTTGGTGCTCCTGGAACAGCTTCAGCGCCTCGCGCCCGTCCCGGGCCTCAAGGACGTTGGCCACCAGGGCGTTCTTGAGCACTTGGCCCACGAACTTGCGGAAATAGGCCTCGTCATCGACCAGCAGGGCGGTAAAGGGTTTGGGTGCTTCGCTCATGTTGAATCGGATCAGGGGTTCGCTTTGCCGTTGCAGCCTCAATCCGGAAGGGCTCGAGCGACCCTGATTCATCTTTTTCTCGGATCTTACAGGCGCCGATGAAAACCGGCTTTCCGGCGGATGGCAATCTCTCCGATTCAGAGCCAAAACCTCCCCTCACATAATCAGTAATCGTGGCCTCACCATCCGCGGTGTGCAGACTGCTTCCGCCCTTCTCCGCCGCGGGGTGCCCCGGTTGCCTAAGGGAAAACCCTCAGGCCCTGATCCGGCCCGGCGCTGTCCGCCGGTGAAGCCGACGCCTTTGGCGTCGGACATAAAGCCCGGCCTGCACAAGCCGACCCACAACCTAGAGGTGAATCGCCTCACCGAGGGCCGCGGCCGCAGCTTCCATGACGGCTTCGCCGAGCGTCGGGTGCGGGTGGATGGTGGCGTGGATCTCGTCAACCGTCGCCTCGAGCGTCATGGCGAGGCTGTATTCGGAAATGAGTTCGGTCGCCTCGGCGCCGATGATGTGCGCGCCCAGAATCTCGCCCGTCTTCGGGTCGGCCAGCACCTTGACGAAGCCCTCGGAATCGGCCGCCGCCACGGCCTTGCCGGACGCGAGGAACGGGAACTTGCCGACCTTGTAGGCCACGCCCTTCTCCTTCGCCGCCTTTTCCGTCAGCCCGATGCTGGCGATCTGTGGCTGGCAGTAGGTGCAGCCGGGGGAGTTTTTCTCCCGGTGCGGCTCGCCGTGGCCGAACATGCCGTTGACGGCGTTGACGGCGCGGAACATCGCGACGTGGGCCAGCCAGGGCGGGCCGATGATGTCACCCGCTGCGTAGAGGCCCGGCACGTTCGTCTGATATTTTCCGTCGACCTTCACGAAACCGCGGTCGAGATCGAGCTTCACCTTCGGCGACACCGCGCCGTCGAGATTGGCGACCACGCCGATGGCCACGATCACGGTCTCGACCTCGAGGCCCTGGCGCTGGCCGTCCTTCACCAGGTCGAGGGTCACGGAATTTTTGCCGACCTTGATGTTCTCGGCCTTGGTGCCGGCGTGGATGGCGATGCCCTGCTTCTCAAAACTGCGGTGCAGCAGGCGCGACACCTCCTCGTCCTCCACCGGCACGACCTGCGGCAGCACCTCGATGAGCGTGACCTTGCTGCCGAAGGTGTTGAGAAAATAGGCGAACTCCACGCCGATGGCGCCCGCCCCGATGATGGCGACCGACGCCGGCGGCTTTGCGCGCGGCACCAGCGCCTCGCGCGAGGTCATGATGCGCTCGCCGTCGACCGGCAGGTCGGGCAGGCGGCGGGGCTTGCAGCCGGTGGCGAGGAGGACGTGCTGCGCCTGGAAGAACTTTCCCTTGTGCTCGCCCTCCGTGATTTCGACCATGCCGGGCACGGTCACCTGACCGCGGCCGATGAAGTACTCGACCTTGTACTTGCGGAAGAGGAACTCCACGCCCTTGGCCATCTGGTCGGCGACGCCGCGCGAACGCTGCATGATCTTGGCGAAATCGAACGTCACGCCCTGGACGCCGAGCCCATAGGCCTCCGCCTTCCTGATCCTGGTGTACAGCTCGGCGCTTTTCAGCAGCGCCTTCGAGGGGATGCAGCCCCAGTTGAGGCAGGTGCCGCCGGCGCGCTCCAGCTCGATGCAGGCCACCTTCTTGCCCAGCTGTCCGGCGCGGATCGCGGCCACATAACCGGCCGGTCCGCCGCCGATCACGATCAGATCATAGACTGGTGTTTCGGGCATAATAAGCAGGGTGGATTTTGGCCAAGACCGTCGACCCGGCCTTCCCGGCGGTCAAACGAAAACTCGGGAAAAAGCCGCCGGCGGACAACCGCTTGAGGTTGCGCATCCCCGGGTGCTCTCCCATCCTTCGGCCCTTCGGGAAACGGAACCATGGAAACACGCCCGCTCGACCGCGCGATTCAGGACCTGCAGCAGCACAAGGACGTTTGGGCCCGCCTGCCCGTCGCCCGCAAGGTGGATTACTTGCAGGGGATCATGGATGCCTCTGCCGCCAGCGCCCCGGCGCAGGTGGCAGCCGCCAACCAGGCGAAGGGCATCCCGGCCGATGCGCCTGCCGCAGAGGAAGAATGGATTCATCCGTATCTTACCATCCGCCTGATCCGTTTGCTCAGGGATTCCCTCCGGCAGATTGCGGTCTCCGGCAGACCCCGGCTCCCCCGGGATTCGATCCGCACCCGATCCGACGGAAAGGTCGTTGTCCGGACCTTTCCGCTCAGCCTGCTCGACCGGTTCCTTTATCGCGGGTGCCGGAGTGAGCTCTGGATGCAGGCGGGGGTCACGGCGGAGAATCTGGCCGACAACATGGCCGCTTTCTACCGGCAGGAGCAGCCGTCGGGCAAGGTCGCGCTCGTCCTGGGAGCGGGAAACGTGGCCAGCCTTGGTCCCGGCGACATTCTCCACAAGCTGTTCGTCGAGGGCCAGGTCTGCCTGTTCAAGCACAATCCGGTGAACGCCTATCTCGGGCCTTTTCTCGAGGACGCGTTCCGCGCGCTGATCCGCGACGGTTTCCTCCGAACCGCTGACGGCGGGCCGGAGGTCGGCGAATACCTCTGCCACCACCCGGACATCGAGGAGATCCATCTCACCGGCAGCGATCGCACCTACGAGGCGATCGTTTTTGGACCCGGCGAGGAGGGGAAGCAGCGCAAGCTGGCGAACCAGCGTCGCCTCGAGAAGAGGATCACCTGCGAGTTGGGGAATGTGAGTCCGGTGATCGTGGTGCCCGGGCCCTGGAGCCGGGCCGACATCCGCTACCATGCCGCGAACATCGCCACGCAGATGACCAACAACTGCGGCTTCAACTGCCTGGCGGCCCGGGTATTGATCCTGCACCAGGCGTGGCCACAGGGCCGCGCGCTTCTGGACGAACTGAGGGCCGTTTTGGCCGCCGCACCCCAGCGCCAGGCCTACTACCCCGGCGCCGAGCAGCGCTACGACCGGATTGTCGCCGCCAACCCGACGGCGGAGCCCATCGGCTCCCGTGCGCCCGGCGTGATTCCCTACACCCTGGTCACGAATCTCGAAGCCGGGGACATCCACAACCCTCTCTTCACTTCCGAATGCTTCATGCCCGTGCTGGCGCAAACCGCCCTGCCCGGCCGTGATGCCGCCGAGTTCCTCCGCAATGCGGTGGAATTTTGCAATCGGACGCTCTGGGGCACGCTCACGGCCTGCATCCTGATCCAACCGGAAGTGGCGCACTCACTCGGCCATGACTTCGAGACCGCTCTCGACGACCTGCGCTACGGCACGGTGGCCGTCAATCATTGGGGTGCCCTGGGATTCGCCTGGGGCTCTCCTCCTTGGGGGGCGCCGCCCGGCCACACGCCGGCTGATATCCAGAGTGGCGTCGGCATGGTTCACAACACCTTCCTCTTCGACCGGCCGTTGAAGAGCATCGTCCACGCGCCCTTTCGCACCTGGCCCACCCCGCCCTGGTTCATCACCCGCCGGCAGGTGCGCCACATTTTCCCGGGGATGGTTTCGCTGGAGGTCCGGCCGAATCTACTCACTGCCCTGCGCGTCGCCGCTTTCGCGTTGCGGGGCCAATGAGGGGTGCGGCCAGGGACGGCGTTATCCCTGCCGGATCCAAGGGTATCAACGGCCACCCCCAGGGTCTCCGCCCCACGCTCGCTGGGCTTATTCCAGCGGGTCCCGGCCACATGTCATCTAATAGTTGACATGTTGCCGCGGCCGCAACTGCCGGAACGGCTTGCTCCGTCATCAAAAAAAGGGGCCCGCGTAGCTCGATGCCTCCGTTCAGATGTCGATCACGTCGTCGGGCTTCCGGGGCGGCACCGGCTTGGCCGCGGGGCGGGGCCGGAGCAGTCCGCTGAGGACGAAATTGGTCGCGCTGACGATGAGCGCCCCCCAGAGCGCGGCCCAGAAGTCGTGCACGTAGAAACCCTCGACCAGCCGCGACACCGCCAGGAAGAGCAGCGCATTGATGAGCCAGATGCCCAAGCCGAGCGACAGCAGCACGAACGGGAGGGTAAAGATCACGAGCAGCGGCTTGAGAATCGCGTTGAAGAGGCTGAGCAAAGCCACGACAACTAGCAGGGTCACGCCGCTGTCATAGGTGATGCCCGGCACGATCCTCGCGCTCAGGGCCACCCCGAGGGCGAGCACCGACCAACGCAGCAAAAGATTCAACCAGGGATGCCGACTCATCAGAAAAACCCAGCAATTTCAGCGCCCCGGCCGGCGGCGCAATGAAAATCCTCATTGTCCAGGATCACCTGCGCAGCGGCGGCACCGAGCGCCAGTCAATCCTGCTGGCGCGCGCCTTCACCGCGGCGGGCCACCCGGCCACCCTGCTCACCTTCCGCCCCGGCGGGGCGCTCGCCGGCGAACTCGCAGGGGTGACCCACCGCGTCCTGACCCCGTTCGACCTCGGCCTCGACTGGTTTGCGCCGGGTTTGTTGCGGACGGTGTCCACGGTGGCGCCCGATGTCGTGCTGTGCATGGGGCGCATGGCCAATTGCCACGCCGGGTTCATCCAGCGGCGATTCCCCCGTCTCGCGGTGGTGGGCACCATGCGCACGGGCAAGCCGCTGCCCTGGCTTTTCCGCCGCTCGTTGCGGCGGGTCCGGCACGTGGTCGCCAACAGCCATGCCGCCAAGCAGACGCTCACCACCGCCCTGGCGCTGCCCGCCGGCAAAATCACCGTCATCCACAACTCGCTGGTCTTTCCGGCCGCGCCGGCCGAGGAGCGCAATGAGGCGCTGCGCGCGGGCCAGGGCGCCGGTCCGGGGACGGTGGTGCTGCTGTGCGTGGCGATGTTCCGTTTCCGGAAAAACCAGCGGGAATTGATCGAGATTGCCGCCGGCTTGCCGGCGCATCTCGACTGGCAGCTCTGGTTCGCCGGCGACGGGGAGACCCGCCCGGAGTGCGAGCGGTTCGTCCGGTCGCGCCAGCTCGGACGGCGGGTGAAGTTTCTCGGCTGGCTGCGCGATCCCAGCCCTTTTTACCTGGCGGCGGATATCGCCGTGCATACCTCCCGGAGCGAGTCGCTCTCGAATTTCGTGATCGAGGCCCAGGCGCACGGCCTGCCGGCGGTCGTCTACGAGGCGCAGGGCATCGGCGAATGCTTCCTGCCCGATGATACAGGCTTCGTCATTCCCCGCGGGAATCAGGCCGCTTTTCGCGACGTCATCAACCGGCTGGCGAGCGCGGCCCCGGCCGAGCGCCTGGGCCGCGCCGAACGCGCCCGCGCCTACGCCTCGTCGACCTTCGATCCGCAGCGGCACGTCCGCGATCATCTCGATCTTTTCTCCCGGCTCACGGCCGGCGGATCATAACCGCCCCGTTCTGGACTTCGGGCGGGACGCCGGTCCCGGCGCGTCAAGAGGTTGGCTTCCCGGCGCCTGCGTCCAACCGCGGCCGAGAGTTGCCTTTCAGGCCGCGCTGTCCATCGGTTGCGTTTGTGGTCCAGAGCAACCCGAACGCTTTCATCCGCCTGCGCGGCGTCCGCCAGAACAACCTCAAGGGCTTCGACCTCGATCTCCCGCTGGGGAAATACATCGTCGTCACCGGCCTGAGCGGGGCGGGCAAGTCGTCCCTCGTCTTCGAGACCCTGCACGCCGAGGGCCAGCGGCGCTATGTCGAGACCTTCAGCGCCTACACCCGCCAGTTTCTCGAACTGCTCGCCAAGCCCCGGGTCGACGCCATCGAGAACATCCGGCCCTCCATCGCCATCGAACAGACCAACACGGTGAAGACCTCGCGCTCCACCGTGGGCACGATGACCGAGCTCACCGATTTCTTCAAGGTGTGGTTCAGCCACGTCGCCGCCTGCTTCGACCCGGAGACCGGCGAAAAGGTCGAGGACGACAATCCGCGGACGATCTGGGAGAAGGTGCGTTCCGTGCTTTCTCAAGCGAATGCTGTGGTCGCATTTAAGGTCGCCAAACCCCACAACCTCGCCTGGCCGGAGATTCTGAGAAATCTCAAAGCCCAATCCTACGTTCGCGTGCTCGTCCTCGCCCCGTCAGATCGCCACGGGCATGACCGAGTGGGAGGGGCGGAAGTCCTTGTCCATCGCATTGATGACCTCCTCGCCAACCCCCTGCCCCTCGCGAAGACCACCCACCTCTTCGTCGCCCAGGACCGCCTCACGCCGGCCGCCAATCAGCAATCGCGCTTCCTCGAGGCCGTCGAGACCGCTCTCCACTTCGGCCGGGGCGAAGTCTTCATTTTTCGCGAGACGGCCGACGGTCGTTTCGCGGAAAATGGCCATTACTCGCGCGGTCTGCACTCGCCGAAGACCGGCCGCACCTTCCGTGCCGCCACTCCCGCGCTGTTCTCGTTCAATTCGCCCCTGGGCGCGTGTCCGCAATGCCGCGGCTTCGGCCGCATCATCGACATCGACTACCGCCTGGCCATCCCCGACCATTCACTGTCCCTCGCCGCCGGCGCCATCAAGCCGTGGGAGGGCCAGATTTACGGCGAATCGAAAAAGGACCTCTTCGTCTTTGCCCGCAAACGGAAGATTCCCACGGACGTGCCCTTTGCCGCGCTCACGCCGGAGCAGAAGGACTTTGTCATCAACGGCGACCCCGACTACGGCCAGCCCGGCCGCAAGTGGCCCCGCGCCTGGTATGGCCTCAAGGGCTTTTTCCGGTACTTCGAGACCAAGACCTACAAGATGCACGTGCGGGTGTTTCTTTCCCGCTACCGGGCCTACAACACCTGTCCCGCCTGCGGCGGGGCGCGCCTGCAACCCGAGGCCCTCTGTTGGAAATGGCGCGGCCGCACCCTGCCGCAGCTTTACGCGCTGCCGGTCTCCGATCTCCTCGCCCTCATCGCGGAGGCAAAGCCCAAAGCCAAAAACTCAAGGCGCGAAGCGCATTCCGCCGACCTCGCCTACGATTCCATCGTCACGCGCCTGCGCTATCTGCAGCAGGTCGGGCTCGGCTACCTCACCCTCGACCGCCCCTCGCGCACCCTGAGCGGCGGCGAAGTCGAGCGGGTCAACCTCACTTCCTGTCTCGGCACCTCGCTGGTCGACACGCTTTTCGTGCTCGACGAACCCAGCGTCGGCCTCCATCCGCGCGACATCAACCGCCTCATCGATATCATCCGCTCGCTCACGGCGGCCGGCAACACGGTGATCGTGGTCGAGCACGACGAGGCCATGATCCGGGCGGCCGATCACGTCGTCGAAATCGGCCCCGAGCCCGGTGGCCGCGGCGGTCACGTCGTCTTCCAGGGCTCCGTCGCCGGGTTGCTGCGCGCCCCCGACAGCCTGACCGGCGCCTACCTTTCGGGCCGGCGGCAGGTCGCCGTCCCGTCTTCCCGGCGACCGATCACCCCCGTCAATTCCAAATCGGCAATAGGAGATAATAACCCCCAACCGACCGGCTGGCTGCGGTTCGCGCATGCCGCAAAGCACAATCTCTGCGATCTGAGCTTTGCGATCCCGCTCCGGCGTTTTGTCTGCCTCTCCGGCGTCTCCGGCTCCGGCAAGTCCACACTGCTCGACAACGTCATTCACCAGGGCCTGCTCGCGCAGCGGCAGCAGCAGTCGGAGGATCCCGCCGCCATCGGGGAGATTCGCTCCGATCTCACTCTCGGCGAAATCGTCCTTGTGGACCAGTCGCCGGTCAGCCGCACGCCGCGCTCCAATCCCGCGCTCTACACCGAGGCCTGGGAGTTCATCCGCGAGCTTTACGCCGCCACGCCCGCGGCGCAGGAGGCCGGCTTCAGCGCTGGCAGCTTCTCCTTCAACAGCGGGGAGGGCCGGTGCGATCATTGCCAGGGGCTCGGCTACGAGCGCATCGAGATGCAGTTTTTGTCCGACGTGTTTGTCCCCTGCGCTGTCTGCGAAGGCCGGCGGTTCAAGCCCGAGGTGCTCGCCATCACCTGGAACGGCCGCTCTATCTCCGACCTGCTCGCCACCAGCATCAACGACGCGCTGCCGCTCTTTGCCGGCCACTCCGATATCCAGCGGCGCCTGGCTTCGCTCGAGGAGGTCGGTCTTGGCTACCTCACGCTCGGTCAGCCGCTCAACACCCTCAGCGGCGGCGAGGCCCAGCGCCTCAAGCTCGTCCGCTACCTCGGCGGCTTCGCCATCCCGGGTGCGGAATCGACGGTGGCTGATCCGTCTTCGCCCGGATCGGAGCCCACAACTCAGAACCCAAAACCCTTAACCCAAAACTCAGCCCCCCCCGCCGGCGCGTTGCTCCTTCTCGATGAGCCCACCACCGGCCTGCACAAGCACGACGTCAAACGCCTGCTCGCCGTGCTGCAGCAACTGGTCGACCGCGGGCACAGCGTGGTCGTCATCGAGCACAACCTCGACGTGCTCAAGTCCGCCGACTGGATTCTCGAGGTCGGCCCGGATGCCGGCGCCCAGGGCGGACAAATCGTCGCCGCCGGTCCACCGGAGGTCATTGCCCGCTCGGCTGCCGCCACGGCCCCCTTCCTGCGCGCCGCCTTGGCGGAGCGTTCGGCGTTTACGGTTCACGATTCACCGTTGCTGGCTGCGGAAGACTCCGCGCCTTTTGCAGCCAACCGTGAACCGAGAACCGTCAACCGTGAACTCAGCATCGTCGGCGCCCGGGAAAACAACCTGAAAAACCTGTCCGTCTCGATTCCGCATCACGCGCTCTCGGTCGTCACCGGCGTCTCCGGTTCGGGCAAGTCCACGCTGGCGTTCGACATCGTGTTTGCCGAGGGCCAGCGCCGCTTCATGGAGTCGATGTCGCCTTACGCGCGGCAGTTCGTCGAACAGCTCCCGCGTCCGGCCATCGACCGCCTGACAGGCATTCCGCCCACCGTCGCCATCGAGCAGCGCGTCACCCGCGGCTCACGCAAATCGACCGTCGCCACCATCACCGAGGTGGCCCAGTATCTGCGTCTCCTCTACGCGCGCCTGGGTGTGCAGCATCACCCTGAGACCGGCCGGCCTGTCACGCCGCTCTCGCCCGCCCAACTGCGGGTGCTGCTGGAGAAATTCCTGGCCCGGCCGCCGGCCCGCCGCGCGCCGCACCTGTACCTCTGTGCGCCGCTCATCCGCGGCCGCAAGGGCCATCACCAGCCGATCGCCACGTGGCTCGCGCGCCAGGGTTATGAGCTCATGCGCGCCGACGGCCGCCTGCTCCGGGTCGGGGCCTTCCAGAAGCTCGACCGTTACAAAGAACACGATATCGAGGTGGTGGTTGCGGACTTGGGGACAGAGGGCAGAGGTCAAAATGCAGAGGGCAGAAATGCCCGGCGGCAATCGGCCGGCGAGTTGACCGCTGACCTCCGACCTCTGACCTCTGCTCCTGCGCTCGCACGAGCGCTGCAGCTCGGCAAGGGCAGTTGCTTCCTGCTGCTGCCGGACGGCAAAGTGTTGTCCTGGTTCTCCACCACGCGCACCGATGTCGAGACAGGTGAGTCGTTTCCTGAACTCGATCCCAAGCATTTCTCCTTCAATTCACCCAAGGGCTGGTGTCCCGCCTGCCGCGGTCACGGCCGCATCTACGACTGGATGCTGGAGCCCCGCGAGGATGGGGAACTGCCGCCCGAAATCGCCGATCTGGCCCGGAAAATCGAAGCCGACGGCGCCGGCACCGCCGGCAGCGTGTGTCCCGTCTGTCATGGGGAACGCCTCAACCGCGTAGCCCGCGCCGTGAAACTGCATTTTCGCCGGGGGCCGCCGCTCTCGCTGCCCGCCCTGTTGCGGCTGCCGCCCGCCGAACTGCTCACCCGCCTGCGGCAGCTCGCCCTCGACGCCCGCGGCCGCGCGATCACGCAGGACATCGTTCCGCAGATCGAGGAACGCCTGCGGTTCCTCGACCACGTCGGGCTCGGCTATCTCTCGCTCGACCGTCCCACCGAGACGCTCTCCGGCGGCGAAGCCCAGCGCATCCGCCTCGCGGCCCAGCTGGGCTCCAATCTTTCCGGCGTCCTCTATGTGCTCGACGAGCCCTCCATCGGCCTGCACGCCCGTGACAACGAGCGGCTGATCGGCACCCTCGAATCGCTGCGCGACAAGGGCAACACCCTGCTCGTCGTCGAGCATGACGACGCCGTCATGGAGCGGGCCGACCATATCATCGACCTCGGTCCCGGCGCCGGCACCCACGGCGGCAACCTGATCGCCAGCGGCACACCGGCGGCGTTGAAGATGAACCCGTCTTCGTTGACGGGCATCTTTCTGGTCCGGGGGCTTCCGCATCCGCTTCGCGGGGCCTATCGGGAAGTGCCAGGTTTTAAGTCCGAAGTCCCAAGGAAGCTCCAGGCGCCAGGCAGACCCAAAACTCAAAACCCAGGACTCAAAACCGACGCCGCGTGGCTTACCCTCACGGGCGTGCGCTACCGCAATCTGCGCACCATCGACCTGCGCCTCCCGCTCGGCCGGCTGATCATGGTCTGCGGTCCCTCGGGCGCCGGCAAATCCTCGCTCTTCGGCGACGTGCTTCATCCCGCCGTGGCCTGCTCCATCAAGCACCGGAAGCCCCGGCTCACCGGCCGCGAATTTGTCCGGCTCACCGGTTTCGAGGCCGACTCCTCCTCATCCTCCGCTCCGGCGGCTTCAGCCTCCGGCTTCCCTTTTGCCGACCTGCGCGGCGCGAACGGCTTCAAGTCGGTCATCAAGGTCGACCAGACCCCCATCGGCAAGACCCCGCGCTCCACGCCCGCCACCTATCTCGGCATCTTCGACCTCATCCGGCAGTTTTTCGCCTCGCTGCCCGAGGCGAAAATCCGCGGCTACAGCGCCTCGCGCTTCTCCTTCAACACCGCCGGCGGACGCTGTGAGACCTGCCAGGGCGCGGGCCGCATCCGGCTCGAGATGGCCTTCATGCCCGACACCTACCTGCCCTGCGAGAACTGCGGCGGCCTGCGCTACGGCCCGGAGCTGGCCGACCTCGCCTGGAAAGGAAAGAACATCGGCCAGATGCTGCAGCTCACCTTCGAGGAGGCGGCCGAGTTTTTCGATTTCCACGCCCGCCTGGGCGAGGTGTGCCGACTCATGTGCGACTGCGGACTGGGCTACCTCACGCTCGGCCAGAGCAGTCCCACGCTCTCCGGTGGCGAGGCGCAGCGGCTCAAGCTCGTAAGCGAGCTGGCCCGCGGCCTGCAGACGTTCACCGAGCGCTCGCGCGGCCTCCAGCCGCGCAATCTCTACCTCCTCGAGGAGCCCACCATCGGTCTGCACCTGAGCGACTGCGAGAAACTCATCCGCGTGCTGCATGGCCTGGTCGACCAGGGGCACACCGTCGTCGTCATCGAGCATCATCTCGATCTGCTCGCCGAGGCCGACTGGATCGTCGAGCTCGGTCCCGGCGGCGGCCCCGCCGGCGGCGAGATTCTCCACCAGGGTCCGCTGGCCGGCCTGTTCCAGGTCCGGCGCAGCCCCACCGCACCGTACCTGCGGGCCAAACTGAAATCGGCGGAACGCAGGCCCGCTCCGAGCACGCAGTCATCGATCAGCGGCGACCTGTAGCAGGCTGTCTCCTACGCTTATGCCGCTGGCGGTCTGATGGTCTCGTACTCGAGGCCGTACTCCCGCCTGAGCAGCTTCGCCTCCTGTATATGGACGTGCCTGTAAGCCGGAGCGTCCAGCACGCGCCGCACATCGGCTCTGAACTTGGGTTCCGCCTTGCAGCCGATCACCACGCGCCTGATGGCTTTGATCGGCTCCTTCTCATCGTACGGAGTTGCGGGTTTACCCTCCACCGCTCGAAGAGACATGAAATCCATCAACCGGCCGTTCACCAGCCGCGACGTTGTCCAACAGGATACAGAGTCATCTGGCTTGGCGATGAAGCGCCACTCATTCTCATACGCCCACGTTTCCGACTTACCTTGCGCCCACCGTTGGAGGATCTCAAAGAGGCGAGTATTGAGTTCGTTAAACTCCCTGATGCATATCTCCCGTGGCGTCGGCTCATAGACCACTTTGAAAGGGTTCCCATCACCGCTCTCTGAGAGTACCCACCCTTTGATGGAATGCTGTTGCGTGAAATCGAATTCTATCACCAAGCCGCGGTGGCCCATCGCATAATGGCTCCACATGAGCATCCTTCCCTGCTGAATCTGCTGTATCTCCTCGCACTTCAAAGAGGTAATGTCCTTGGGCTCCTTTGAAAAACAGGCCAGCCTGAAATTTTGATCCGCAGCGTCGAAGAACCCATTCCGCAAGGCTTTGAAGAATTTCTCGTGTTCGCTGCGGTATTTCTCCGGCTCAGAGCAGGCCTTTTTCATCGTCTCTTCGTACTCTGTGTCCGCAATGTTGCGCTGCAGCTTCACTGAGAGCATCCCCTGAAGGGTGTTCCGAATGAATCCATCTTTCAGACACAGTTGTTTCCGCAATTCATCTTTGATCCGATTCAGATCCGCTGGCAAAGAGAGCCAGAATTCAAAGGGATCATTGAACTCGCGGGGTGGCGTGATCTTCAGCTCGCGGTTGAACAACACGTCCAGCCCACGCTCGTCGAGGTACTTCACCAGGCGTGGAGGCGTTTGGCTTGGCGAGACCGTGGCGGTGAGTACCGGCGTTTCCATGCACGAACAAAAACGGCTGAGCGTAATTTCCGCTCAGACTCCGGGATTTCCCTGGCCGAGTTCCCGCTCCACTTCCTCCAGCAGGCGCGGCAGGTGGCTCTCAATGACGCCCCAGACCATGGCGTCGTCGATTACGTCGTAGCCATGGATGATCCGGTTGCGGAAGCTGACGATGGAAGCCAGTTCCCCGATCCGATCCGCTATTTCCGGCGCCGTGCGGCTGAGGCGGTTCAGGGCCTCGCCAATGACCTCAAATTCGCGTTCCACCGCCCGCCGGAACTGGCGATCTTTCTCGTAGTCGGCAAAAGTGCGGCCTGTGCGCCATTGCCGGATGCTGCGACCTGACTCCAGCACATCAAACAGCAGCTTGCTCGCGCGGGTGTTCATAGACGAGCCGTCGGGAAACTTCGATTTCGCTCCGGAAATAGGGATTACGGATGGACTGCTCGGTCACGAGATCCACCCGGCGACCGAACAGCGCCTCCAGGGCCTTCGCTAGTCCGAGATACCGGTCGGCATAAGCGCCGGTCGGACGACGGTCGGCCATCCGCACCAGAAAATCGAGATCGCTCGCCTGTGGATCGAATCCACCCGAAGCCGCCGATCCAAACACATACAATCGCTCCACGCCAAACCTCCGGCAGAGTTCGGCCAATTCGGGCTGTTTGTTTTGGATTAACGCCATCATGGACAGGGGAAATCACGATCCACCCTTGCGACCTAATTCAATTAACAGATTGTGAAAGCGCAACGCGGTTTTCCATCAGTCCCACGCGTCCATGCTTCCTCGGCGAGCACCGCGAGGGTCGCTGCGAATCTCACATCCACTACTTCGGCCTACGCCTCCCGGTGCGCGAGCACGAGGAGCGTCACCAGCGCCGCGAAGATGAGCGTGGGGATGATGACCCAGCCCGGGTGGACCGGGATCTGCCAGCGGGCGATCATCCACGGCACGGCGAGGCATTTGGCGATGATCACCACCCAGCCGATCTCGAACCAGAGCCGGACGCGGCGCGGAACGACCAGAGGCATGACGAGGGGCGCCTGCATGCCGCCACGCTAGCGGAAACCGGCGGCCGCCGCTCCGCATGGGTTAAAAATCGCTGCGCAGATCTTGCCTCCGTGACCGCGCGGATTTTGCCGGTGCCGGTCCGGGGGCCTGCCGCGCGGCGCTACGGTTGCATGACCGCGGTGCGCACCGCCTGGGCCAGTTGGGCCGCATTGGCCGGCTTGAGCAGGCAGGCGGAGAGCTCCGCCACGGCGATGGCGCGAGAAAGCAGCTCGGGATTCAGGTAGCCGGTGAGCAGGATGCGCCGCACCTGCGGGTGCCGATCCCGCATGCGGACGAGAAATCCGAGCCCCTCCTCGCCCGGCATGACATGGTCGCAGATCACCACCGCATACGGCCGTGCCGCCATGAGCCGCTCGGCCTCCGCGGCCGACGCCGCGGTCTCGACCGCAAAATCCGCCTCCAACCCCTCCTTCATCGCGTTCAGCAGCGCCGGCTCGTCGTCCACCAGCAGCACGGGCCCGCGACCGCCCGTCTGGGACTGGCCCGGTGTCATGGCATCTCCTGTCAGCCGGCCACCGGCTTGACCGTCTGGTTGTGGAGCTTGACGGCCTCCTGCGCGACCTTGATCAGTTCGCCCAGCGAGATGGGCTTCAACAGATAGCGGAACAAGGCGGCCTCGTTGACGCTGCGCAGGAGCATCTCCGGCTTCATGTAGGCCGTGACGAGCACGCGCTGCATCTCGGGATATTCCTCCCGCACCCGCACCAGGAAACCCATGCCATTGCCGCCCGGCATCAGGTGATCCGAGATGACAACCTTGAACTTCTTCTGAAGCAGGGCAAATTCCGCCTCCTTGACCGACGTGGTTTTCGTCACGTCAAAGTGAGGACTGAGCGCCGCCGCATAGACCTCCAGCAACGGCTGCTCATCGTCAATAAGCAGGACGGCATCCTTGCCCCTCTGGGCAGGGTCGGTGGGGTCGGAGACGTTGATCATGCCGCCCATCGTGCTCCTTGGCCGCGGCTTGGCAAATCCATTCAGGGGCCACCCCGTGGGTCACCGATGGACCCGCGGCAATTTGGGTTGATTCAAGGGATCGTTGGCCGTTCTATCATCCTCGTCATTCGAAGCATGGAGCTAATCAACCTGCATGCCGCCGTCCGCGACGGGACGCTTTTTCAGGTGCCGGTCAGCCAGCTCACCGTCGAGAACCTCACCGCCCCCAACGCCGCGGGCAATACGCCGCTGCACTCCGCCGCGCGCTACGGGCGGTTGCGCGAACTGCCGGCCGCGGTGCTGAGCGAGGCGACGCTGCTGCGCAAGAACGAGTCGGGCTACACCCCGCTGCATCATGCTGCCGAGGCCGGGCACCTCGACCAGGTGCCGCCCGCCCTGCTCACGCGCGAAATCCTGCTCACCCGCAGCAACAGCGGCTACACGGTCTTCCACGTGGCCGCGGCCCACGGCCATCTCGGACAGATCCCGGCTGGTCTGCTGACCGGCGATGTGATCACGCTCAAGACCGAGCTGGGCAACACCCTGCTCCACGAGGCCGCCGAGAACGGCACGCTCGACCAGGTGCCGCCGGCGCTCCTCACCGCCTCCCTGCTCAACGAGCACAACATCAGCGGCGAGACCGTCTACCACGTCGCGGCGCTCAACGGCCATCTCGATCAGATTCCGCGCCCGTTCCTCACCCGGGAAAACCTCCTCCTGCAGACCACCGCCGGCGACACCGTGCTGCATGCCGCCGCCATCGCCGGTCATCTGGGGCAGATTCCGCCCGGATTGCTGGTGCATGACAATCTCATCATTGCCAGCAAATCGGGCTACACGCCCATCCACGCCGCCGCCGAGACCGGCCAGCTCAACCAGATCCCCCCCGCGCAACTCACGGCCGACCTGCTGCTGACGCGCAACGATCATGGCGACACCGCCGTCCACGCCGCTGCCTTTGCCGGCCACCTCAGGCAGATCCCGGCCGCATTGCTGACGGCCGAGCTGCTCCACGTCCGCAATTACGACGGCATCACGCCCATCCGCACCGCCGAGCGCAGCGGCCACCTCGAAACGGTGCCCGAAGCGTTTCGGCCCAAGCCGCCCGGCCGCCTGAAGAGCTTCTTCAAGCGCATCGGCGACACCCGGACGCCTTGGGGCTAGCCCGGATGTTTCACACTCTGCACGCAGAAGAGAGCACAGTCTGTGCGAAACCCCTGGCTGCCGGCTCGACTCCAGGGCATCCGGGCTAAGGGCAAAACCGCCCTTTGCAAGGGCAGATGCCAGGACGATCCTTCGGAGAATGATTTGAGGGACAATCTTTTCATCGGGAGTGAATTGAGGTGCCTTGCTCTTTTTGAAAGGGCGGTTTTGCTTATAGCCCGCATGGCGTGGGGCTCCTGGCGGCGCTTTGATCGAGGGCTGGCCATAGCCATTGCGGCGGCGGAGACTGTGAAAGATGCGGGCTAGGAGCGTGTCGGGCTTCGTCTGCCCGCTGCTAAGGCTCGGCTGCGCAGCATTGGTAGCCAAATTCGTGAGAATTTGGGCTCGGTGGGCAGCCTTTGCCGCCCGGGATGCGTCCAGATTCTTCCGAGTTTAGCCATGGCGGTCCAAATTCTCACGAATTTGGCCGCGGCAGGGTTGAATCCGGCTGCGCCCCGCCGAATTTGGCTGCGGTGGTGACCTCCCTGCCCTTCGATCTCCATTCTGCATGCCCGCCATAAGCCCGGCTGCGCAGTGCCATCGCCGCGGATTTTGCCTTCCCCTCATCGCGCCGACAACCTATTGCCTTGGGTCTTTCGCCTTTCCGTCATGAACACCACCATCACCACCATCACCGCCCGCGAAATCCTCGACTCCCGCGGCAACCCCACGGTTGAAGTCGACGTCTGCCTCGCCTCCGGTCACCTCGGCCGCGCCGCCGTGCCCTCCGGGGCTTCCACCGGCGAGCATGAGGCCCTCGAACTCCGCGACGGCGACAAAAAGCGCTATCTCGGCAAGGGCGTGCTCAAAGCCGTCGCCAACGTGAAGTCCGTGATCGCGCCCGCGCTCACCGGCATGGAAGCGACCGACCAGGTCGGCGTCGACCGCGCCATGCTCAAGCTCGACGGCACGCCCACCAAGTCGAAGCTCGGCGCCAACGCCATCCTCGGCGTCTCGCTGGCCACGGCCCACGCCGCCGCCGCCGCGCTCGGCCAGCCGCTCTACAAGTACCTCGGCGGCCCCAACGCCAAGGTGCTGCCCGTGCCCATGATGAACATCATGAACGGCGGCGCGCATTCCGACGCTCCCATCGATTTCCAGGAATTCATGATCATGCCGGTCGGCGCCGGCAGCTTCCGTGAAGGCCTGCGCATGGGCGCCGAGGTGTTCCATTCCCTCAAGAAGGTGCTCAAGGAGAAGGGGCTCTCCACCGCCGTCGGCGACGAGGGCGGCTTCGCCCCCAAGCTCGCCTCCACCGAGGCCGCGCTCGATGCCATCGCCCTCGCGGTGAAGAATGCCGGCTACAAGCTCGGCCAGGACGTCCAGCTCGCCCTCGATTCCGCCGCCTCGGAGTTCTACGACGCCGCAGCCAAAAAATACGTCTTCAAGAAGTCCGACGGCCGCAAGCTCTCGGGCGACGAGATGGTCGAGTTCTACCGGCAGCTGGTCGCCAAGTACCCGATCGCCTCGATCGAGGATGGCTGCGGCGAGAATGACTGGGCGACATGGAAGAAGCTCACCGACGCCCTCGGCAAGCAGGTGCAGCTCGTCGGCGATGACATTTTCGTGACCAACACGGAAATCCTCGCTCGCGGTATCAAGGAAGGCGTGGCGAACTCGATCCTCGTCAAGGTCAACCAGATCGGCTCGCTCACCGAGACCTTCGATGCCGTGGAGATGGCCAAGGAGGCCGGCTACACGGCGGTGATCTCGCATCGCTCGGGCGAGACCGAGGACGCCACCATCGCCGACATCGCGGTGGCGACCAACGCCGGCCAGATCAAGACCGGCTCGCTCTGCCGCACCGACCGCGTCTGCAAGTACAACCAGCTCCTCCGCATCGAGGAGGAATTAGGCGCGAGCGCCATCTACGGCGGCAAGCTGTAGGACCGAGAGCTCACCCGAAGGTCGCCAAGGACGCCAAGTCACTCGCAGGGCCGGCAGGTTTGCCGGCCCTTTTTGTTGTACCAGATGGAGATTACTCCTCTGCTGCCTCCGCGCGCTCCTGTGAAAAGGACCCGCTGACGCCTCACTTCACTTCCGTGCGCCACGAATATTTCGGGACGAAACCCAGCAGGCGTTGGGCCTTGGCGATCGAGAGCAGCGTGTCATGCAGCCCCGTGCCAGGTGCGAGTTGGCAGCGGGGAAAGACTGCGGCCAGCAGCTCGCGATTGGTTTGCGGCATGCACGTGTCGGCCGCGGCGATGATACAGTGCTCGCTCCCTGAAATACGCGCCTCCAAGCCGAGCCGGCAGGCCTGCGCGGCGTCGCGCGCATCGATATAGCCCCACAGATTCCATTTGCGCTTCCGCGGGTCGTCCTGCGCCGCAGCGATGTGCGCATAATCGTGCGGCGGCTCCATGATGTTGGAAAAGCGCAGGCCGACGAACGGGATGCCGCTCCAGCGCGCATACTGCGCGGCGAGCGCCTCGCCCATGACCTTCGACAGCGCATACGTCGATTCAGGAAACGGGAAATGGCTCTCGTCGATCGGCGCGGTCGTTGGTTTCACGTGGTCGAACGGCACGCCGAGCGTGGTCTCGCTCGACGCCCATACGACTCGCGCCGGCTTGTGTAGCGCCACGGCCTGAAAAACATTGAACGTGCTCGATGCATTGACGCGAAACGTATGCTCTGGTGGAAACATCCCCGGCCCCGGAATCGCCGCGAGGTGCACGACGCCCCACGCGCCGCTCAAGGATTCGACGGCCTCCCCGAAATTCGTGAGATCTGCGCGCAGAAACGGACACGCCGGCTCGGCGGGCGGCGCCTGATCGACGTTGAGCACCTCGTAGCCATGGGCCAGCAGTTCCCGCACCACCGCCCGACCCGCCTTGCCGCTGCCTCCCGTGACGACGATTTTTTTCATCGGGGAAATGATTCAGCGCCGGGGCGACCGCCACGCAAGCCTGTTCCCGCTTGATCGCGGCTAGGTGGATCATGGCGAAAGCCTAGGTTTGCCGGTGCTGTAGCCGGGGTCGCCGACCCCGGAAAACCGGCCTCGGCGAGGCCAGCCACAGATACCAATCGGCTTCACCATTGGGGCGCGCCTCCCGAGGAATCGTAACAACCGGGACCACGTCCCCAGCGCCCCGCCATCCCTCTGCTTTCTCCGCGACCTCCTTGTAAGAATCATCCGTTGTCGTTCACGGGCGGCAGACGCAGATTCCGCGCGTGGAACTCCAACGCCTCGCGGACGTGCAGATCCCAGTAATCCCAATCGTGCTCCCCGGGAAATTCCCGGTAGACATGCGGCACCTGCAGGCCCTGCAGCTCCTGGTGAAACCTCCGGTTGTACCCCAGGAGGGAATCCTCGGTCCCGCAGTCGAGCAGGATGCGGGGCAGGCGCTGGTGGTGGCGGCGTGCGCGCCGGATGAGCGCCAGCAGGTCGTGCCGGGAGCCGATCGGACTGCGGCCGAAGATGCGGCGCAGCTCGTCGATGAATTCCGCCGGCCGATCCTTCAACACGGCATCACGGGCTGCGGTCCGCCCGACCAGGCTGAGACGAAGCAGTGCGCCGGAATGGCTGTTGACCGAGCAGAATTTGTCCGGATAGCCGAGCGCGAGCCGCAGGGCACCGTAGCCGCCCATCGAGAGGCCGCCGATGGCGCGGGCGCCGCGCGTCGGCCGGGCGGGAAAATTGCGCTCCACGAAGTCGGGAATCTCCTCCCCGAAATGCCGGGCGTAGGCGGGCCCCTGCTCGTTGTCGGTGTAGAAACCCCGGTAGCCGTCGGGCATCACCACGATCAACGGCCGCTCGCGCACATAGACCTCGATGCGCGAGCGGCGGAGCCAGATCGTCGAGTCGTCGCTCAGGCCGTGCAGCAGATAGAAAGTCGCATAGGGCGGCCGGCCCACGGATGGCAGGATGACCTGCATCGTGGTCTGCTTATCGAGGACGTCGCTTCGCCAGTGAACTTGGGCCCAGGGCATGATGAAGGGTGAAAGTGAGAGTGAGAGTGAGAGTGAGAGTGAAAGTGGAGGCGGAGATTAGGAAATAAGGAAACACCTGCCGCGTTCTGCAACCTATTCCTCCCTTTCCTTTCTGCCCGGTTCACCGCCTTGGGCTTGGGCTGCGAGGCGTTGACAGCATGGCGGTCCTTGCCCCGCAGCAGATGTTGTCCTACCAATTCGGCGGGAAACCATCATGGCCCGCTACAAAATCATCGCCTGTCACGTCCTCTGGCGCGAGCTGTGTCACTACGCCGCCCAGTCCCGAAACGTCTTTGACTTCCAGTTTCTCCAGCAGGGGTTGCACTGCACCCCGGATGTGCTGCGGACGGAGCTGCAAGCCGCCATCGACGCCGTGGACGGCGAGGTCGCGGCGGTGCTCATCGGCTACGGCCTGTGCAGCAACGGCGTGGTGGGCATCCGGGCCCGTGGCTCCCGGCTGGTCGTGGCGCGGGGGCATGACTGCATCACGCATCTGCTGGGATCCAAGGAGCGCTACCGGCGGTATTTCGACGCCCACCCGGGAACCTACTGGTATTCCCCCGGCTGGATCGACACCAGCACCCAGCCCGGCAAGGAGCGCTACGAGCTGACTTATCAAGCGTACGTCGAGAAGTACGGCGAGGACAACGCCCGGTACCTCATGGAGGCGGAACAGGGGTGGTTCAAGGAGTACTCCAATGCGGCCTACGTGGATCTCGGCTTCGGCGCCAACGAGCATTACAAGCAGTACACGCGCGACTGCGCCCAATGGCTCGGGTGGAAGTATGATGAGTTACAGGGAGACCCCCGGCTGCTGCAACGCTTCGTGGCGGGGGAATGGGATGCGGAGGATTTCCTGATCGTGGAGCCGGGGCAGAGAATCGTCGCCTCGCATGACGAACGGATCATCAAGGCGGAAGCTTGCGCCTGACTTGGAACGGCGCCATCGAACCCAAACCCGGAGTCTCGCCTGACCGGTTCGATGCGCAGGTTCCGCGCGTGGAACTCCGACTCCTCGCGGACGGGCCGGTTCAAGATCCGGCCGGCCGATCCTGTTCCTCGCCCGGCAGCGCCGGTTCCTGGAGGGACGACCGCAACTGGCTGTGCCTGCGCCCGTAGAGGAAATAGATGACGAAGCCCGCCAGCAGCCAGATGAAGAGCCGCCACCAGTTCTCCTTGGGCAGGGAGAACATCAGCAGCAGCGCGCTGCCGATGCCCAGGAGCGGAACCAGCGGAACGAACTTGACCCGGAAGGGCCGGCGGGCGTGGGGATGGGTTTTGCGGAGGACCAGCACCGCGGCGCAGACCACCGCAAAGGCCAGCAGCGTGCCGATGTTGACCAGCTCCGCCAGGATGCGCAGGGGCAGGAATCCCGCCATGGCGGCGACAAAACATCCCATCACGATCTGGGACAGCCACGGGGTCCGGAAGCGGGGGTGGACGGCCCCGAAAAAGCCCGGGGGCACCAGGCCGTCACGGGCCATGGCCAGCATCACCCGCGGCTGGCTGAGCATGAGCACTAGGAGCACGGAAGTAATGCCCACCACGGCTCCGCCGGAAATGATGAAATGGGCCCAGGGCAGTCCCTTCTGCCGGAAGGCGTCGGCCACGGGCGCGTCGATGTTGATCTGGTCGTAGGGGATCATGCCGGTGAGCACGGCGGCGACGGCGATGTAGAGGATCGTGCAGACGATCAGCGAGGCCAGGATTCCGATCGGAATGTCCCGGCTGGGATTCCTGGCCTCCTCGGCCTGGGTGGAGACCGAATCGAAGCCGATGTAGGCGAAGAAAATGATCGCCGATCCCGCCAGCATGCCGAGCGGCTCCCCGCCGGCCCCGGTCAGGCCGTGGATGGTTTTGCCAAACACGCTGAGGCCGGAATAGCCGTAGGGCGCGAACGGATGCCAGTTGGCCGGGTCGACATAAAAGGCCCCCACCCCGATCACGAACAGGACGACCGCCAGCTTGATGATGACCATGACGGTGTTGAAACGGGCGCTCTCGCGGATGCCGCGGACCAGGATCACGGTCAGCGCGGCGGTAACCAGCATCGCCGGCAAGTCCAGGACCGAGCCGGTCGCCATGAACCGGCCCAGGGCCGGATTGTAGTCAAACGGCGTTCGCGCCAGCGCCAGAGGCAGTCGCGGCAGGAAGGTGCCGAAGAATTCCTGGCAGTACTGCGACCAGCCATGGGCCACGGCCGACGAAGCGATGGTGTATTCCAAGAGCAGATCCCAGCCGATGATCCAGGCGGCCAGCTCGCCCAGGGTGGCGTAGGCATAGGTGTAGGCGGATCCGGCCACGGGCACCATCGAGGCAAACTCGGCGTAACAGAGGGCGGCAAAGACACAGGCCAGCCCGGCCACCACAAAGGAAAGCATGATCGCCGGCCCGGCCTTGTCGTGGGCCGCCTGCCCGGTCACGACGAAAATTCCCGCCCCGATGATGCAGCCGATGCCCAGGCTGGTCAGTTGCACCGGACCGAGCGCCCGGCGCAGACGGTTGTCGCCTGCGACCTCCTCGTGGAGTTGCGCGATGCTTTTCCGGATAAACAGGTGCTTCATGCAGAAAATCCGCTGACCGGTCGGCCCGCCTGGGGATGTGGCCCCACAACAGCAAAAAACCGACGCATGTAAAGCGTGGGAAGCCACCCCGCTGGGAGGCTTGGCAGCGGCTTATGACGGCTCGCAGATTGGACTAATGTCTCTGCAGGTAGGGCGCGACCGCCGGGCGCGCCGAGAAGCAAGGACGGCCCAGCGGTCCGTCCCTACCCGTCAGACCATCGGGCGGGCATCAATCATGATAAGCCGCTCTACCCTCCAACTTCTGCCCCACCGCCAGGATCGAGCTGCCCCACGCCCAGCGTCCGCCGAGCCGCAGCCAGGCGTGCTCGACCGCCATCAATCCGCGAAAACCGGCTTCGACCGGCGCCGGGTACAGCTTCACATCGCTCGTGTCGCCGGCCTTCCGGAAAAGCTTGCGCTTCGCCACGATCAACGGAAACGGCAGCGCATTCCAGTGTGTGTTGACCTCCATCGCGAATCCGGCCGCCGTCAGCAGATCCGCAACCTCCTGGCGCATGAAGCGATGCTTCGAGCGCACGGCGACGTCATGATACGACCACAGCCAGCGGTACGCCGGGACGTTGACCACGATCCACCCGCCCGGGCGCAGGCACCGGTGGAACTCGCGCAGCGCCGCCGCCGGCTCGTCCAGCTCGTACAGCACGTCCGCCGACACGATCGCGTCGAACGCCGCGCCGGCGAACGGCAGCCCGGTCACCGATCCTTCGACGACGGGCGCGCGGCACCGGCGCCGCGCCAGCGTGCAGGCCAGGGGCGAAACGTCGAGGCCCGTGATCCGCCAGGCCGGCTCCAGGCCTTGCAGCCGGCGGATCAATCCGCCTGAACCGCAACCGGCGTCGAGCAGGTCGCAGGGACCGGTGCCGCAACGCTGCCGGAGGAGGCGGTGGCAATGGCCATGCAGCGACCGGTAATACCACATCCGGTCCTCCACCCCGGCCATCTTGTAGTACTCGGCTTCCTCCATGCGGAACAGATGCGGCGGCCGGTGAATCGTGGCGACGAAATTTTCGGCCATTGCCCGGATCTCCTCTACGTCACGATGGTCAGCGCTTGCGTATATTGTAGCCGGGGTGCCGCCAACCTGCGACGCATCTTCGTCATGCCGGGGTGCACGGCGCGTTAAGGATAACGCGCCCTACCATCGCAACCTGCTACCCGGGTAGGGCGGGCTATCCTTAGCCCGCCGGGTTTGCTTCACGTCGTCCGGGCAATCATGAAGGGCCGTGCCGGATCAGGGGTCGTCGGCTTTGCCCGCGGTCTCCGACTCGTCGCCCGGCACCGACGCCGGTCCAGCCATGATCTCCAGCTGCAGCTGGTGCAGGCCGACGGCGCGCAGACTCCAGCGCTGCTCGGTCACGCGGATGGCGGGTTCCGGCGTGACCAGATCGATGCAGTTCGCTCCCGGCTGCAATTCCATCGCCGGCAGCGTGATCTCCCTCGGCTCCGCATCGAGACGCGCGTTGGCCTGCTCCCGGCCATTGACCAGGATGCGCAGCGTCCGCCCGCCCTCGCCGCTCACGACGAACCGCACGGTCACCGGCAGCGGCCGCGACAACGGATTGTCGTAGCACAGGGAGGCGGTGCCGAAGGTCCAGCGCGGCTCCAGGCCTTCTTCCCGCGGCGGCCGGGGATTCCAGCCCCGGCCAAAGGTGAAGGAGCGGGCCAGGGGCGGCGGCGGGTGCTCCGCCGGATGCAGCAGCACGATGACCGCATCGTGATCCGGTCCGCCGATGGTCTCCGCCCGCCCGGCCGCGGCCAGTCCGGCCAGCAACCCGCCGGCGCCGTCGGGATACCCCTGCCGGTTGATGTAGAGCGCGGCAAAGCCGTGATCCTCCAGGGCGCGCACCAGGGCCGCCGGCGCCAGTTGCGCGTACTCATGCTGCCAGGCGCCCGCCGCCCGGTTCTTGCCGGTGCCGTAGGAAAACCGCAGGGTGCGCGTGACGAGATACGGACGGAAATGATCGTACTCGTTGAGCCGGTGCCGCGGCCGGCCTTCCGGAAAATCCAGCACCGGCAGCTGGAACACCAGGGCGCCCGCACCAAGGCGTTTTTCCATCTCCTCGCCGAGCCGGCGGTCGGCGCCGACCTGTTCCGCGATGTGCCGGCCGGCCTCCGGATTCATGCGCACCGGCAGCTGGTCCCACAAGCCGCCCGTCACCAGCAGCCCGGCCGCGCCCAACCGGGCCGCCGGCCGCCACGTCCGGGTGAGACGCGACAGTCGCGCCACCACGAACAGCAGGGCCAGCGCGAGCAGAAAGACGCTGTTGCGGTTGGAGGCGCGGAAAATCCCCAGTCCAAAATAAAACGCCAGCATGCTGTTCACACCGCCGATGACCGAGAACAGCAGGATCCACAACGCCGGCAGGGCCGGGCCCGGCAGCCGCCGGCGCCGTTCGAGCAGGCCCCGGGCAAACACGACCGCCAGCCAGAGCAGCCCGGCCGCCCCGACCAGACCGAGATAAGGGGAGAAGGTCTCCCCGCGCCAGTCCGACCAGCGCACGTAGCGATTGCCGATCGCCGCCAGCCAGGCCCCGTGGTGCCGGTTCGAGGGCAGAAACAGCTCGATGGGCTTGAGGGCATAGATTTCCGTGCCCGCGTAATTGCGCGCCAGCAGCGGCAGGCCTCCCTTGCCGCCCGCGGCGAGCCAGACGTGGGCGTGGATCGCCGCAAAAACGAGGACCGCCAGCACGCCGCAGGCGAGTCCGAGCCGCACCCCGGCCGACCGGTCACGCCGGTGCGGCGCGGGTCCGCGCGAGTGCAGCCACCGGGCCAGCACTGCCCACGCCAGCAGCTGCAGGTAGAGAAAAAGGTTGTAGGGATTGCTCGCCCCGAGCACCGCCGCCGTGCCGTAGCAGAGCCAGCGCCACGCCGGCCGCGCCGTCGCCCGGCGCGCGCCGGCGATGAGCCCGCAGGTCAGCAGCGCCAGCGGAATCGTGTAGGTGAACGTCAGCCAGAGGTGCGGCAGGCCGCGGGTGAGGTTGAAAAACGAAAAGGCAAACAGGAGCGCCCCGGCGAAGGCCCATTCCCACCGCAGGCGCAGCAGCCGGGCGCAGAGATAGAACGACAGCGCGGACGTCACCACCGCCAGCAGCAACGCCAGGTTGCTCGCGGCCGGCACGCCGACCATCCGCGCCAGCAGCCCGAGTCCATGGTTGGCCAGATCGTCGGACCCGGGATATTCGTTCCAGTCGGCACCGAACGGTGCCCCCAGCCGTCGAACGACATGGGACCGGAAGGGCGCCAGATCGCCCTCCGCCGCCGCCTTGATCCGTGCCAGATTCTCCAGCGAATCGCCCGTGTAGTCGAGCGGCACGGACCAGCTGGCCCATGTCAGGCGGTCATGCTGCCAGCACCAGATCGCCGCTGTCAGCAGGCACAAGGCCAGCATGCGCCCGGCGCCAGGGCGAAGCGCCTTGGAAATGAGGGGAACGAAGGACAAGGGGGGTTGAAGCGGAAAGTGGACTGAGGCGGAATTATTCAGATTGGGGATAGCTCTGCCAAGTAGCAGCCGAGGTGACGAGGCTGTTCCTGTCGGCACCCCTTTAGTCCAGCCTCCTGACGTCGGCTGCTACCGGCCAACGGCATGAGTTCGACTGAGGCGCCGCAAAAACCGCTGCACGGCCCATCAAAGCGCGCCGCCGGTGCCTGACAAGCACGACCGGCGCGGGAATTTGCCGATTAACCTTTACCGCGGCTGACGCGCAATCGAAAGGCCGGCAACTCATCTTCCGCAGGCGCAAGCGGAGGCAACCGAGTATCCCTCTTAACCACGGATCATACGGATAAGCACGGATTCACTCTTCCCATCCGTGACGATCCGTGGAATCCGTGGTGAAGAAAAGAATTCGCCATCTCTGTTCTCTCCGCTGCTCCTGTAAAAAATGCCGGGAGTTTGGCTGTTCAGTGGTTCAGCGGAGCCGCTCCATCCAGCTTCCGCACCGCGCGGACGACCAGGTTGCGGAGATTGAACGTCACGGGCCGCAGGACGTCGCCGGCAGGCATGCTCGGCGGCCCGTCGGTTTCGAAGCGCCACGGATTGTTGCCGGGCTCCAGCCGGATCTGCTGCAGGCGCACGTGCGCGCTCTCCCGGCCGACGCGCCCCTCCCACCGCAGGGTCCGGCCCTGGAAAACCCGAACGGTCCGTGCCGCATACGTGCGCAGATCGAAGCTTAAATTGACCTCCACCGGGACATTCTGGGGATTGTGAATCACGATGCCAGCGGAACCGCGACTCCAGCGCCAATACTCGAACTGGGACTGTTCGACCGCATACCACTGATTGCTGAAGGTGACATTGATGTTATGATTCGTCGGAGCCCGCCAGACAGCCTGCGGTCCCTCGAGGAGGAAGCTTTCATATCCGGGGCTTTTCAACTGGCTGACCGCGCTCAACGCCGAGAGGTTACCCAGGAGCAGGACCGGCCACCACCAGCGTCCGCGCGGCACCAGAATGTTGAACGCCAGCGTCATGGGCAGGACGACGCGCGCCGCCGCTCCCGGATATCCCTCCCAGACCGCTTCACCGAGGAAAAGCATCAACACGGCATAGGACACACCGATCCGCCACCACGGATTGGCCCATTGTGGGCGCAACAGGATCATGAGAAACTGAACCGTGAGCGAGATCAGCATCAGCAGCGTCCATTTGGACACGAAATCCCAGCCGTTCGCGCGCAGCTCCCGCATCGTGTCGGCCCACTTGGCGAAGTAAGCCTCGAACGGCGGTGCAAAATTTCTCAATCCAGCGTTGCTCGGTTCACCGCAGACATGCCAGATGCAGGCCACCCAAAGCGCCAGCGGAGCGGCGATCACAAGACCACGCCCCACGGAACTCCCCACTTCACGCCAGTGCCAATCGCGCCCGGGGACATGGACGGAGGCGGCGAGCAGATTGGTCTCCCGGCCGAGCCCCGCCAGGCCCAGCACGCCCGCCGACCACCAGCGGCGGCCCTGCTCGGCGAGCGCCACCCCTGCGGCGATCAGCAGCAGACTGGGGCCGTCCATCAGCGCCTCGCGCACGCTCATCGTCATGCCCCACGCAAACAGCGTCCCCGCCCAGCGCACGGTGTTGCCCAAGCCGGTGGGCGGGAACCAGCGCAGCAGCAGCCAGGCCAGCAGCAGCCAACAGAGGACATTCTGCAGCGCGTAAGCCTGAAGGATCCAACTTGGCTGGCCCAAGCCCAGCACATAAGCCGTCCAGCAGAACAGGATGCGCCGCGCCCGGTACGGCAGGTTGTCCATCGCCGCCTTCAGATCCCGGCTTTTTAGGAGAGGCTTGACCGCGATCTGCGCGTAATACTGGGCATCATAGCCGTAGGAATCCTCCTCCACGTAGTAATTGACCGGCTTGAGTTCATTGATGCGCCGCATCTCCGGCTTGCCGCCAAACAGAATCAAGGAGGTGAAGCCCTTCCCTGGAATGTAGAACTGCGCGGCCGTCCAGAGGAAAAATCCCACCGCGGCGGCGTAGGCGAGCCGGTACCCGGTCTGCGGCCGGAGCCAGCGAAATGGATTGAACCGGTGCACGGAAAATGGACAAACGACATGCTTCCGGATCGCAACGCAAGAATGGATTCCATGCTCACACCCGCAGCCCCTCGGTTCCGCGCGCGGGTGTCGCTGCCGGGCTGGAAGCGTTGGCTGCCCGCGGCGGCCTTTCTCCTCTACGCCCTGCTGCTGGCCTGTTACATGGGCGCTTACGCCGGCGGCTCCGACCAGTCGGGCTACCTCAACAACGCCCGGCTGCTGGCAAAGGGACACGTCACAGCCCCGATGCGGATTTTGCCCGGCCTCGAGGCAAAGACGCTGCCGCTCTACACGTACGTCCCGCTCGGGTTCATTCCTGACCGCGACCGGCAAATCCTGATTCCCACCTACCCCATGGGCCTGCCGCTGCTGATCATGGGCATGGCCCAGATCACCGGCTGGGAGCATGCGCCCGGCCTGGTGCTGGGGCTCCATGCCCTGCTCGGTCTCTGGCTGGTCCTCCGGTTGGCGCACGCCGCGGGTTTGGAAACCGGCTGGGCCTGGCTGGGGGCCTTGATGCTGGCGACCAGCCCGCTTTACCTCCTCATGTCGCTGCAGGTGATGAGCGATGTGCCCGCCCTGGTGTGGGTGACCGCCGCCGTCTATTTCGCCTGGATCAGCCGGGAGCGGACCTGGCTGGCCCTGCCCGCCGGCATGGCCCTGGCGATGGCCGTGCTCGTGCGCCCGACCGATCTGCTGGCCCTCGTGCCGGTGGCCATGGTCACCGGCCTGTCCTGGCGCCGCTGGGTTCTGCTGGCCCTGGGCGCGCTGCCCGGTGCCTGTTTTCAGGGCGGCTTCAACCTGATCGCCTACGGCCAGATCTTCACCACCGGTTACGGCTATATTAGTCCGAGTTTCAGCCTGGCGAATGTGCCGGCCACGCTCCTCCATTACGCCGTTTGGCTGCCGGTGGTGCTGACTCCGCTCTGCCTGCTGGCCCTGGGTCTGCCCGCGCTCTGGCGTCGTCAGCCCCGCGCCATGGCGGTGCTGGCTGCTTGGGTACTCGTCTTTCTCGTCTTCTATCTCTTCTATCTGCACACGCACCAAGCGTGGGGATACCTGAGGTTCCTGCTCCCGGCTTTTCCCTCCTTGATCGTCGCTACCCTGCTGGTGGCTCGCACACTACTCGGGCGCTTCCGCCTCACGCCTCGGCCCTGGTGGCTGGCGGCCGCCGGGGCGGCAATTCTGGCCTACGGGATTTCGTGGTCCCGCCATTTCGATGTCTTCACCATCGGCCATGGAGAGAAGGTCTATCCGGAGACCACCGCCTGGCTGCGGACGCACCTTCCGCCCAATGCGGTGATAGCCTCGATGCAGACCACCGGGGCCCTGCTCTACTACACCAAATTCACATTCTTCCGCTGGGATATGATGCCACCCGAGTCGTTCCAGCGGATTGCCGCCGCCTGCGCTGCAGCCGGCCGGCCGATCTATGCCACGCTCTATCCGTTTGAGATCGAGGAGAAGGAGTGGGCTGCCTTTGAGAAACATCTGACCGGCCGTTGGACCCGGATCGGCGCCGTGCGGCACGTGAGCATCTGGCGCTATGATCCGTCCACCGCACCATGAGCCCGCTCCTGCTCGATCTCTCGCACACCAGCCATACGCGCGCCCGGACCGGCATCCAGCGCGTCTGCCGCTCGCTGTACACGGCCCTGGCGGGACGGATGGAGGGCGTGCGGGCGGTCTGTTACGATCCTTATGAAGGCGCCTGGCGGTCCCTGCGCGGCTGGGAGCGGCGCAATCTGGCCGGCGCCGGCACGACCGTGGCGGCGGCTCGCGGCGCGCGCTGGCCGTGGTGGGCGCGGCTCGCCGGCCGGCTGCGGCGCTCCACCGGCCGCCGTTCGCAATTTTCGCTTCGGACGTCGGACTTCTCCGGCGGTCTTGTCGTCCCCGAGGTTTTCTCCCCGCCGGTGGGCCGGGCGCTGCCCGCCCTGCTGGCCCGGGTTCCCGGTCCGCGCGTCGCGATCTTTCACGATGCCATCGTCCTGCGGCTGCCCGAGCTGTCGCCGCCGAAAAACGTCGCCCGGTTTCCCGCCTACTTGCAGGAGCTGCTGGCTTTCGATGGCGTGGCGGCGGTGTCGGAGGATTCCCGGCAGGCGCTCGTCGACTACTGGCGGTGGCTGGGTGCCGCCAACCCGCCGCCGGTCGTCGTCCTGCCGCCGGGCATCGACGCGCCGGTGCCGTCACCCTACGGTCAGGCCAGCGCGCCGGACGCCGTGCCGGTCGTGCTGTGCCTCGGCTCGATCGAAGGCCGCAAGAACCACGGGGCGCTGCTGGACGCGTGTGAGCTGCTCTGGAGCCGCGGCCTGCGCTTTGAGCTGCGTCTCATCGGCCTGGCCCATCCGCAGACCGGACGCACCGCGCTCGCGCGGATCCGGGCGCTCCAGGCCGCCGGACGGCCGTTGCGCTACGACGGCGCCGTCGCCGATGCCGTGGTTCAGGCCGCTTACCGCACCTGCCGCTTTACCGTCTACCCGTCGCTGATGGAGGGCTTCGGACTGCCCGTGCTCGAAAGCCTCAGCTACGGCAAGCCGTGCATCTGCTCCGCGCATGGGCCGCTTGGCGAGTCCGCCCGCGGCGGCGGGGCGTTTCCGCTCGAATGCGTCGACGCGCCCGACCTGGCCGGAGCCATCGAACGTTTGCTCACCGATCCGGAGTGTCTCGAGGTACTCACGGCGGCCGCGGTCGGTCGCACGTTCCGGGCCTGGCCCGCCTACGCCCGCGAGCTTGTCACATGGATGCAAAGCCTGCCGCGTCGTTGAGGGCCTCCCCGCGGCCGGCCCGCGCCGTGGCGGCGGGGCTGGCCTTGCTCTGCGCCGCCGTGGCCGCCACAGGGGTGGCCTGGCAGGCGTGGGACATGTTCGGCCCGAAGCACCGGCCGATGCTGCAAGGCTGGGACGACAGTTTCTACTACTTCTGGCTGCCGTCGGTCGTGATCGACCACGATCTCGATTTCTCCAACCAGCTCGCGCACAGCGGCACGGTGGACGCGGCGGCGCGCGACGCCGGGCTGGCGCAGCCCCGCACCGCCACCGGCCTGCTGCCGAACAAATATCCGCCGGGCTGGGCGCTGGCCAGCTTGCCATTTTTCCTCGCCGCCCACGCCGCGACACCGGCCGGCGCAACCGGCTTCGAGCCGGGATACCTGCTGACCGTGTGGGCCGGGCAGCTGCTCTACGCCGCGGCGGGATTGTGGCTCACGGTGAAGCTGGTCGCGCGGCTGGTCCCGGGCGCCCCCGCGGCCGCCGTCGTGCTCGCGGGGTGGCTGGCCAGCCCGCTCATCTATTACCAGACGGCCCGCGTCGCGATGTGCCACAGCCTAGTCTTCACGCTCGCCATGTCGGTATTCTGGCTCGCGTTGCGCATTGCCGACGGCGACCGGCGGGCGCACGTGTGGGTGGCGCTCGGTTTCTGCGGCGCGCTGCTGGTCGTCACCCGCAACGTCGTCGTCGTCTACCTAGTGTTTCCGGCGGTCGTGCTGGCGCCCCGGCTGCGTTCGCTGAAGGCGGCGGCGTGGCTCGCGCTGGGCGCCGCCGGGCCGGTGGCCGTGCAGCTGGTCGCGTGGAAGCTCCTGTTCGGCTCATGGCTGGTCTATTCCTACGGCGGGGAACGGTTCGATTTTGCACACCTGCACGTGGCCGACGTGCTCTTCTCGCCGCGGCACGGCTGGTTCTACTGGCACCCGCTGCTGCTCGTGGGCGTCGCGGCGTTTGCCGTCTGGGCCTGGCGGCGGCGCGAGGGCCGGGCCGGGCTGGCGGCGCTCGGCGCCATCCTCCTGCTGAACGCCGCCTGGCCGGCCTGGTGGCTGGGATCGTCGTTCGGGCACCGCGGCTTCGAGGTGGCGACGTTCTTTGCCCTGCTCGGCCTGGCCGTGCTGTGGCGCGCGGCGGCGGCGCGGCCGGCATGGCGGCGCGCGCTCACCGCTGTCGTGACGCTGGCCGTGGCGTGGAACCTCGTCTTGGGCACGCTGTTTCTCACGCGCCGCATTCCGCCCGAGGCGGCGGTGACCTATGCCGACGCGGGCCGTGCGCTCGCCGGCTGGTTCACGGGTCCGGCGAACGATCTGCGGAGATGATTGATCTCACGATTCGCACGCAGAACCCTGCTTGTTTGTTTTAACAGGAGGAAACGGAGGCAACAGAGGGCGAGATTCGTATCACTCTGTTCTCTCTGTTACCTCCTGTAAAAATAGATGGGATCATTGGCGGCGAGCGCGATGGGATAAATGCAGGTTCAGGACAAGCCGCCCCGGCCTTTCAGTTTGCCAACCCCCGCCGCCTTGCCCAACGTGGCCGCACTCAATCCATGGCGCTGACCCTTTTGACCCGAACCAAGAAGCCGATTTTGGAGCGTTGCGGCGACGATTATTCCACCAAGATGCGGCTGAAGTACGCGCCGTTCTATCACGCCATGGAGGCGCAGAGCGGCCCCCACGTCCGGCTGAACGGCCGCGAGATGATCATGCTCTCGAGCAACGACTACCTCGGGCTCTCCTTCCACCCGAAGGTGATCGAGGCCGGCCGCGCCGCCCTGCTCCAGTGGGGCGCGAGCACCACCGGCGCCCGACCCTCCAACGGTTCGCGCGTCTACCACCTCGAACTCGAGCAGAAACTCGCGACCTTTCTCAACCGCGAAGCCTGCCACGTCAGCATCGCCGGCTATATCTCGTGCATGTCGAGCGTGGCCGCCTTCGCACAAAAGGGCGACCTCATCCTCGCCGACAAGAACATCCATTCCTGCGTGTGGGACGGCATCCGTCTCTCGATGGCGACCGTCGAACGCTTTTCGCACAACAACCCCGGGGACCTGCGCCAGCTCCTCAAGACCATCCCCCACCAGACGCCGAAAATGATCGTGGTCGAGGGTATCTATTCGATGGAGGGCCACATCGTGCACCTGCCCGAGATCGCGGACATCGCCGACGAGCAGGGCTGCTTCCTCGTGCTCGACGACGCGCACGGCCTGGGCGTGCTCGGCCGGCAGGGGCGCGGCACCGTCGACCATTTCCATCTCAACGACAAGGTCGACCTCATCTGCGGCAGCATGTCGAAATCGCTCGCCAGCACCGGCGGCTTCGTGGCCGGTTCGCGCGAGCTCATCGAATACCTCCGCACCCACTCGCGGCAGACCATCTTCAGCGCCGCCATCAGCCCGGGCCAGACCGCCTGCGCCGCCGCCGCGCTCGATGTCATGCAGAGCGAACCGCAACACCTCGAACGGCTCTGGCGGAACACCCGCCGTTACCGCGAGATGCTCAAGGGCCTCGGCCTCGACACCTGGGGCAGCGAGACGCCGGCCGTCCCCATCGTGCTCGGCTCGAAGGAGCTCGTCTACCGCTTCTGGCAGGCCCTGCTCGAACGAGACGTGTTCACGGTCATGTCCATCGCCCCCGCCGTCCCGCCGGGCAAGGATCTCGTGCGCACCGCCGTCTCGGCCATGCACAGCGACGAGGATCTCGACCGGATCGCCGAGGCCATGGCCTACGCGGTCAAGAAGCTGTAGGCCGCGCCGGTAGGGACGGCCCAGCGGTCCGTCCCTACCCATCAGACAACCGAGAGGCATCGATACCCAACCCCGCGAGCAGGGTTTGGGCGGTGTCCGCCCAGGTGGGCAGCGGCCGCGCTGCAGCCTCGGCCGCGAGCTTTTGCCACACCGCGGCATCCAGCAGCACGGCGCGCAGCGCGGCCGTCCAAGCGGCCCGGTCGTTGAGCGGCGCCGTCATGCATCCGCCGCCGGCCGTGATTTCGCGCAGCACCGGCAGGTCGCTGCACACGCACGGCCGCCCCTTCCACAGCGACTCCAGCACCGGCAGGCCGCAGCCTTCCGCGATCGTGGGAAACGCCGTCGCCGTCGCCGCCGCGTAAAGCCGGTTCACCAGCGCATCGGACCCCGCCGCATGATGATGCACCCGCGGCTGGGTCTTGCGCAGCGCCTGCAGCCGCGCCGCGAGCGGCCCGCCGAAATGCGGGTTCACCCGACCGACCAGATGCAGCTCGAAGTCGGTGCCCCCGGCCCAGAGTTCCTCGCACACATCGAGCAGGAACATCTGGTTTTTGCGCGGCTCGAGGATGCCGACGCAGAACAGCAGGCCGGAGGCGGGGCGCGGAAGACCCGGGGCCGTGCGGGGGCTCCGGTCAAAGTCCGCGCCCAGCATGATGGTCTCCGTGGTGGCGCGCACCTCTCCGCCCTGCCAGCGCCAGAATTCCACGAGCTCGCGGCGGCTGGCCTCGGAGATCGCCCAGACCCGGTCGAAGGCCGCGAGCATCTTCAGGTACTCGGGATGCCGCGCCACGCTCTGCGGCCAGGTGATGTGCGGATGCCGCAGGGGGATCGCATCGGCGAACATGGCCGCGAGCCGGCACGGCCGGGCGCGCAGGAAGCTCCAGAAACCCGGCCGCTCCGGCTCGCTGAACAGCTCGGCCGTGAACAGCCAGTCGGCCGGTGCAAACACCACCGGCGTCTTCTCCCCGGCCCGCCGCCAGCCGCCCTTGCGCCCGTCCCACTGCACCGGCGTCACGGCGGCGCCGAGTTCCTGGCGCAGCCGTGCGCTCACCCGCATCAGCCCCGACTGGTGCCGCGCCGGGCCGGATTTGGTGATGTCGAAATAGATCATGGTTCTGAGCCAGCTGAAAAAATGCTCAAGGCAGAGAACGGAAGAAGTTTACTGGCCACAAGAGCATGGCTGAACCACGAAATATGTGAAAGGAGGCAGACTTTTTTGAACCACTGATGGACACTGATAAACACTGATTGGGGGAGAAAGGGGTTAGCGGATGGCAAGGAACTGAAATAACCAACCGATTCTTTCTAGGAGGCAATGAAGAGAATCGAGAACCACGATCTTCGCACTGCTCTCTGTTGTCTCCGTTTCCTCTTGTGAAAACAAACATGTTGGTTCCGCTCCCTAGGATTTTTTGTGGCTCAACCGGGTTCCCCTCTGCTTCACGACTTCAGGCCGATGGCGGCCGCGTTTTCGCCGCCTGCACGAAACAGGCGTGGAGCCGGGCCGCGTTTTTGTGCGCGTCGTAGTTCTCCTCCGTCCAGCGCCGCGCCGCCAGGCGCAGCCGCTCCGCCAGCGCGTCGTCCTCCGCGAGCCGCCGCAGCGCCGCCACCCATTCCTCGGGCCGGCTGACGTCGGCCACCAGGCCCGTCGCCTCATGTGCGACCGCCTCGGTCGTGGCGGCGGAAGCCGAGGTCAGCACGAGGGTGCCGGTGGCCATCGCCTCGGGGATGACATTGGGCAGGCCGTCGCGGTCGCCGGTCGGCGCCACCACGCCCGTGTGCAGCAGCACGTCGGCCCAGCGCAGGTGCTCCCACACCCCGGCGGGCGGCACCTCGCCGGTGAACGTCACCTGCCGGGCCAGCCCGAGCGCGGCGGTTTCGCGTTCCAGCTCCTCGCGCAGGTGGCCCCGCCCCACGATGCGGGCTTCGAAGTCCAGGCCGGCCGCGCGCAACGCCGCGTAGATCCGGAGCTGGGCGCGCACGCCCTTTTTCGGCACCAGCCGCGCCACGCCCACCAGCCGCAGCGGCCGGCGCGGCGCCCGCAGCGGCTTGCAGGCGGGAAAAACGTCGAGCCCGCGGCGGATGAGCTGCACCCGGGCCGGGTCGGCGCCGCGATCGAGGAGCGTGCAGCGCCCCATCTCGGTCGACGTGCCCACAAAGGCGGCCAGCGCCACTTTTTCCCGCAGCCACCAGTCGCCGCCGTGTTCGTAGAGGTCATAGGCGTGCGCGCCGGTGCCATAGGGGATGCCCGTCAGCCGCCACATCAGCCACGCCGCCGTGGCGGGCGCGCCGGTCCAGGCCGCATACACCAGGTCGGGCGGATCGCAGCGGAAACGGTGGACGAAGTTGGCGGTGAAGCCCGCGCCGAGCATGTTCTCCCAGAAATTGAACGTCGACGGCGCGCGCCGCCGCAGCGTGTTCACAATGAGCTCCCAAAGCAGGCCGGGGCGCCGGGCCGACTCGTACGGGATCCACCAGAGCAGCGCCACGAAGAACCACCAGCGCAGCTGGGCGTGCACCGGCAGGCCGCGGAATTCGCCGCCGCCGCCCCAGAGTGAATACAGCCGCAGGTTGAGCCCGCGCGCCTGCATCGCCGCGACATCACGCTGCAGGAACGCCTCGGACGTCTTCGGGAAGGTCGTGAACAGATATGCGACAGTGAGCGGTTTCTCGGCCAATCCGCCTGAGCATGCAGGCTGACCCGCGCCGCGCAATGCTGGGATGCGCCGCGCTGCTCTTTCCGTCCGGGCATTGCCATGTCGTCGGTTTTTGTAGGGCGGGGTCGCCAGACCTCGCCGTCCGATCCAGAAAAGGCGGCATTTGGCAATGCCGCCCTACAACGACGAACGGCGGCGGCTTAAGGATAAGCCGCCCTACCCCGATACACCGATCCGATGGTAGGGCGCGTTATCCCTAACGCGCCGCCATTTTGAGGACAAAGACCCGCCGCTCACCCCCCGAGCATCCGCAGGAATTCCGCCTCGCCGATGACGGGCACGCCGAGGGCCTTCGCCTTGTCGAGCTTCGAGCCGGCCTCGGCGCCGGCGAGCACGTAGCTGGTCTTCCGGCTGACACTGCCGCTCACCTTGCCGCCCGCGGCCTCGATCCTGGCCGTGGCCTCCTCGCGGGTCAGCACGGGCAGCGTGCCGGTGAGCACGAAGGTCCGGCCCGCCAGCCGGGTCGTCCCGCCGGCAGGGCGCGCCGGCGCGGTCGGGGCCAGGCCGAGCGCGAGCAGGCGGCTGACGAGCGCGCGGTTCCGCGGCTCGTTGAAATGCGCGGTGATCGCCTCGGCCATGGTCTCGCCGATGCCGGCGATGGCCAGCAGGTCGTCGCGCTTCGCCTCGGCCAGCGCCTCGAGGCTGCCGAACTTGCGGGCGAGGTCCTTGGCCGCCGCCGCGCCCACGTGCTGGATGCCGAGGCCGTTGATGACGCGCCACAGCTCGGCGCGCTTGCTCGCCGCAATGGCCGCGAGCAGGTTGTCGGTCGATTTCTCGACGCTCTTGCCCAGCGTCAGCAGATCGTCGCGCCGCAGGCGGTAGATGTCGGCGAGGCTCTTCACCCACCCTTTTTCCACCAGCGTGTCGACCATGGCCTCGCCCAGGCCCTCGATGTCGACGCCCGCCTTCGAGGCGAAGTGCTGCACCCGGCGGCGCACCTGCGCGGGGCAGTCGGGATTGGGGCAACGCAGGGCGACCTCGCCCTCGTACTGTACGACCCGGGTGCCGCACACCGGGCACCGGTCGGGAAAAACGTAGGGCGCGGCGTCGGCCGGTCGGCGCGCGAGGTCGACGCCCACCACGGCCGGAATGACCTCGCCGGCCTTCTCGACCCGGACGAAATCGCCGACGCGGATGTCCTTGCGCATGATCTCGTCCCGGTTGTGCAGCGTGGCGCGCGCGACGGTCGTGCCGGCCAGGACCACCGGCTCGAGTTCGGCCACGGGCGTGAGCACGCCCGTGCGGCCGACCTGCACGGTGATGGCGTTCAGGCGCGTCTCGGCGCGCTCGGCGGCAAACTTGTAGGCGATGGCCCAGCGCGGCGCCTTCGCGGTGCTGCCGGCCTCGCGCTGCTGGGCGAGCGCGTCGAGCTTCACCACTGCGCCGTCGGTGGCGTAGGCAAAGGCGTGCCGCAGCCCGCCGAGCTCCTGCACGGCCCGCCAGGTCTCGTCGATGCCGTGGGTGGTCCAAAATTTCTCCACCGTCGGCAGGCCCCAGGCCCGCACCAGGCCGTGGAAGCCGCTCTGGGTCTCAACCGCCGCCGGCTCGCAGAAGCCGAGCCCGTAGAGGACGATCTCGAGCCGCCGGCGGGCGACCTCGCGCGAGTCGAGCTGCTTGATCGTGCCCGCGGTGAGGTTGCGCGGGTTGGCGAACAGCGCCTCGCCGGCCTCCTCCCGCTCGCGGTTGATGCGCTGGAACTCCACGAGCGTCATGTAAATCTCGCCCCGGATCTCGATGACCTCCGGCAGGCGGGCGCCGCGGGCGGCCTTGAGCCGCGGCGGCAGCGCCTTGATGGTCTGGGCGTTGACCGTGATGTCGTCGCCCTCGATGCCATCGCCCCGGGTGACGGCCCGCACCAGCGCGCCCTTCTCGTAGGTCAGGCTCACGGCGATGCCGTCGATCTTCGGCTCGACCACGTAGGCTAGGTCTTCGCGGCCGAAAAGCTTCACCAGCCGCTGGTGAAACGCGCGCAGCTCATCCTCCGAATAGGTGTTGTCGAGGCTTTGCATCGGCTGGCGGTGCCGGTAGGCGGCGAACCCCTCGATCCGGTCGTCGCCGACACGCTCGGTCGGGGACCCGGCGGTCTTGAACTGCGGAAACTGCGTCTCGAGGTCGGCCAGCTTGCGTTTCAGGCGGTCGTACTCGAGATCCGTGATCTCCGGCTTCGCCTGCCGGTGATACAGCTCGTCATGGCGCGCCACTTGGGCGCGCAGGTCGGCGATGCGTTGCCTGGCCTCAGCGGAAGTCATTCCGTCTGATTAGGTCTCGGTTCTGGCAAAATTTCAACCCGGGTCTGGCGGGGGGGAAACCACCCCCGAATCATTACGACGATTGGAGCCGGCTTTGATTGTAGGGCGGCATCGCCTGATGCCGCCAATCCGGAATCCGGCGGGGTCCGGTCGCCTTCGCCCTGCGGGCTATGGCGAGCCAAGGCGACCCTGTCCTACAGTTTGTCGATCCCAAGGACGATACAGGCGCTTAACTTGGCGCCATTCACGTCCGACCCCGGACCACCGGCCTCAGCGAGGTCGGCTACAGCGACGGCGTTGCCGCATTTTTGGTGCATGCCTCTTGCCGCATCGTAACGGTCGAAGGGCTGGCCGGAAACACCCGGACGCAATAGCGCTGCGCGGCCGTCGCGGCCTGCTCGTCTCGGAGAAGAATTTGACCGCAGGTTCGTTTTGGCTTGGTGTGGCCCGCGATGACAAAAATCCGTTTGTACGGGTTGGCGAAGCTCATGATAAATCTGGCGTCGAGACTGGCCCTGCTTGGGCCGCTGATGTCGGCGACAGCAGCGGAGCAGGCGGCGGAGGGGCCGGCGGCGGTCGTGGCGAAGCCGGATTTCTGCATGTTCCTGGCCAACCACTGGACCTACAGCGACATCGGATGGTCCTACGGGCTGAAGTCGTGCGTGCAATCCGTCACCGACAGCCTGGACATGGCCGACTACGCCCCCAGCGTGAAAACCGGTATCAACCTCGACGCCGCCGCCTTTCCCCTGATGGCGGCAGCCAATCCGGAGGTCATCGAGCGCCTGAAACGCTATCTGGCCGAGGGCAAGGTCGAGATCATCGGCGGCACCTATGGCCAACCGATGGGGTCGATGGTCTCCGGGGAGTCCAATATCCGCCAGTTGGTCGCGGGCCAGCAGACGATCCGGCAGACGCTGGGCGTCACCGTTTCCGCTTTCCTCGAAGAGGAAGAGTTCACCCATCCCCAGATGCCGCAATTGCTCAAAGGCGCCGGCTACCGCTACGCCAGCGCCGCCCAGTGCAACACCTGGGGCAAACACGGCAGCCCGCCCCTCGACCTGAACGTCTTCCAATGGCAGGGGCTCGACGGCACCTGCATCCTGGTCGCGCCGATCAACGGCTTGGTGTTCCATCCCCCGGTGGTGACGCACGACATCGAGTGGCTCTGGTCGCCGGAGGGCCGTCGGCGGGTGGAGGAATTGGGACGACTGGGCATGCCGCTGGCCATCAAGTGGGTCGAGTTCGGATGGGGTCCCGACGAACTGGAGGGCAAGACGGCCAACAAATTCTTTGCCGCCAAATTTCGCGAACTCACCGCGAAATACAACGTACAGTACACTACGCTGACGGAATACCTCGATCGCTACGGAGCCCAGGCGAAGGAACGGATCCAGTGGCGGATGGATGATTTCCACAAGCTCGAGCCCTGGGGTTGCGGGGGCGACCAGCTGCGGCGCGAAGAACGGGAGGTCGAGGCGGTGCTCACCGCGGCGGAACGCTTCGACGCGGCGGCCTCCCTGCTGGGATTGACGCAGGGCCGGGAGGCGGAGCTGGACACCGCCTGGGAGCACCTGCTCACCGCCCAGGGCCACGGCGTTTCCCTCTGCGAATACCTCGACGATGGACTCGACTACAACGGGATCAATGATCCCGCGGCCCGGCAATTTCTGGCGGCCACCGGCTCCGCCGAAGAAAATGCGAAAGTGAAAAGCTGGGGGGACATGGGCTTCCGTTATCTGGCAGTAGCGAAGCAGACGGGCCACGCAATTCTGGAGTCGGCGCTGCACGCGATCGGCGCCGCCGTCGACACCGCCGCGATGAGTCGCGGCCAGACGGCGGCCATCGTGTTCAACCCCGGCGGTTCCGGCCGGGACGCCATCGTCACGGCCCGCGGAGTGCCGCTGCCGGCCGGCGCCGGAGCCCGGGTGGTGGTCCGCGATGCCGACGGCCGGCCGGTTCCCTCCCAAGTGCTGGCGGCCGAACGCTCCGGCGAGGCAGCCACGGCGGACGTGCTGTTTCAGGCCCACGAACTGCCGCCGTTCGGGTATGCCACGTACTACCTGGACCAGGTGAAGCCCGATCCGGTCGCGCCCGCGAGCGACCTGCGGACTTCCGATACTGGATGGAGACTTGAGAATGCCTGCGTCTCCGTCGAGCTGGATCCCGTGAACGGCGCCATCACCCACCTGGTCGACCGGCGGTCGGGCCTCGACCTGATCGACGGCAAACAGCGGGCGTTCCCGATCTTCAGCGGCCGGCCCAACCGGAAGGATCCTTTTGGAAAGGATGCGCCGGAGGAATACGACAGCGCGCCGTCCCAGGCCGAAATCAGTTGGGTGGAGCGCGGGCCGGTGCGGGCGGTGGTGAGGGTCGCCCACACCTGGCCGCAGATGCGGCTGGAATACTGGATCACCCTGCACTCCGGTTCGCCGGAGGTGGACGTGCGCATTCGTGTGGCGGCCGACGTGCCCCCGGAGACGCTCCAAGAGCGGGTCAACGTCTGGCAGCCTCCCCTCCACATTCCCGACGGCTACTGGTTCTCGTTCGCCTCCGCCTTCCAGCCAACGGCGGTGATCCGCGATTTTCCGTTTGGCGTCGAGCCCTGCGGCAAGGACGCGATCGATGCGCTGAACTTTGTCGACTTGGTCGGGCCGCAGGGCGGGCTGCTGCTCGTGCACAGCGGAACGCAATACTTCAAGCGCAGCGGGGACGTCGTCTTCTCGAATCTGGCGATGAGAGAGTGGCACGGCATCTTCATGAAGAAGCCGGGATGGCCCCGGCTCGCGGAATACCGGTTTGCGCTGGTGCCCCACGGTCCGGACTTCACCAACGCCGACCGGCTCCGCTGTGTCGAGAATTTCGACCAGTCGCCCATCTGCGTGCTCGAAGCGCTTCACGTGGGGCGGCTGGCCCGTCAGCGCCGGTTCGTCTCCCTCGATTCCGCGGGCCTCCTGCTCTCCGCGTTTCGCGGAGTCGGCCAGGGCGCATACGAAGCGCGGGTCGTCGAGCAGGAGGGACGACCGGCCAGCGGCCAATTGAGCTTCGATCTGCCGGTGGGGCGTTACGCGCCCTGCGACCTGCTGGGCAAAACGCTGGCGCCGTTGCAACCGCCGGCCCAGGGGGCAATCCCGCTCTCGCTTACCTCATGGCAGATCAGGACGTTGTGGATTGAGGCAGATTCGAAAAGCCGCGGAAATTGACGGCGCCGGCACCACTTCCGGATCTACCGACCGCTTTTTACGTCAGAGCGGCCGGGAGATCGTTTGGCAGATCTGAATCATGGCGGCAATCTGCGCCGGCTCGGTTGTAGGGCGGCATCGCCTGGTCCCACCGAGGGGCAGCTTCGCAGAGCGCACTTATTACCGGCTCACTTTTGATCGCGCACCAGTCGGCCGGCAGCGTCCGGACGAAATAACGTTGTGTCGCCGCCGTCGCGGCCGGCCCGGTCCGGAGAAGGATTTGACCGCCGGTCCGTTTTGGCGTGATGTGGCCTGCGATGACAAAAATCCGACCATACAGGATGGCGAAGATCATGAAAAACCTGGCGACGAGGCTCGTTCTGATGGGGCCGCTGATGTCGGCGACAGCAGCGGAGCAGGCGGCGGAGGGGCCGGCGGCGGTCGCGGCGAAGCCGGACTTCTGCATGTTCCTGGGCAACCACTGGAGCTACACCGGCGTCGGCTGGTCCTATGGCCTCAAGTCGGTTGTGCAATCCGTCGCCGACAGCCTGGACATGGCCGACTACGCCCCCAGCGTGAAGACTGGCATCAACCTCGACGCCGCCGCCTATCCCCTGATTGCGGCCTCCAATCCGGAGGTCATCGAGCGCCTGAAACGCTATCTGGCCGAGGGCAAGGTCGAGATTATCGGCGGCACCTACGGTCAGGCCATGGGGACGATGGTCTCCGGCGAATCCAACATCCGCCAGTTGGTCGCGGGCCAGCAGACGATCCGGCAGACGCTGGGGGTCACCGTTTCCGCTTTTCTCGAGGAGGAGGAGTTCACCCACCCCCAGATGCCGCAATTGCTCAAGGGCGCCGGTTTCCGTTTCGCCAGCGCCGCCCAGTGCAACACCTGGGGCAAACACGGCAGCCCTCCTCTCGACTTGAACGTCTTCCAATGGCAGGGGCTCGACGGCACCTGCATCCTGACCACCCCGATCAACGGATTGGTGTTTCATCCGCCGGTGGTGACGCACGACATCGAGTGGCTCTGGTCGCCGGAGGGCCGCCAGCGGGTGGAGGAATTGGGACGGCTGGGCATGCCGCTGGCCATCAAGTGGGTCGAGTTCGGGTGGGGCCCCGGCGAACTGGAAGGCAGGACGGCCAACAAGTTTTTCGCCTCCAAGTATCGCGAACTATCCGAGAAATTTGCCGTGCGGCACACCACGCTGACGGAATACCTCGATCAGTACGGAGCCCAGGCAAAGGAACGGATCCAGTGGCGGATGGATGATTTTCGCAAACTCGAGCCCTGGGGTTGCGGCGGCGACCAGATGCGGCGCGAGGGACGGGAGGTCGAGGCGATACTGACCGCGGCGGAGCGCGTCGACGCGGCAGCCTCCCTGCTGGGATTGACGCCGGGCCGGGAAACGGATTTGGACGCCGCCTGGAAGCACCTGCTCATCGCCCAGAGCCACGACGTTTCCCTCTGCGAATACCTCGACGATGGACTCGACTACGCTGGGATCAGCGATCCCACAGCCAAGCAATTTTTGGCGGCCACCGGCTCCACCGAGGAGAACGCGAACGTGAAGACCTGGGGAGATATTGGATTCCGCTATCTGGCGGTGGCGAAGCAGACGGGCCACACGGTCCTGGCGTCGGCGCTGCGCGCGATCGGCGCCGCGGTCGACACGGCCACGACGAGTCACGGCCAGACGGCGGCCATCGTGTTCAACCCCGGCGGTTCCGGCCGGGACGCCATCGTCACGGCCCGCGGAGTGCCGCTGCCGGCCGGCGCCAGGGTGATTGTCCGCGACGCCGCCGGACAGCCGGTTCCCTCCCAAGTGCTGGCGGCCGAACACCCCGGCGGCGCGGCCACGGCGGACGTGCTGTTTCAGGCCCGCCAGTTGCCTTCGTTCGGATACGCCACCTATTACCTGGACCAGGCGAAAGTCGATCCGGTCGCGCCCGCGAGCGACCTGCGGACTTCCGACACCGGATGGAGGCTGGAGAACGCCTGTGTCACCGTCGACCTGGATCCCGTGAACGGCGCCATCGCCCGCCTGGTCGACCGGCGGTCGGGCCTCGACCTGATCGACGGCAAACAGCGGGCGTTCCCGATCTTCAGCGGCCGGCCCAACCGGAAAGATCCTTACGGCAAGGAGGCGCCGGAGGAATACGACAGCGCGCCGTCCAGGGCCGAAATCAGTTGGGTGGAGCGCGGGCCGGTGCGGGCGGTGGTGAGGGTGGCCCATGCCTGGCCGATGATGCGGCTGGAATACTGGATCACCCTGCACGCCGGTTCGCCGCAGGTGGACGTGCGCATCCGCGTGGCGGCCGACGTGCCGCCGGCGATGACGCCGGAACGGGTCAACGGGTGGCAACCTCCCCTGCACATCCCCGACGGCTACTGGCTCTCGTTCGCCTCCGCCTTCAAGCCGGCGGCGGTGATCCGCGATTTCCCGTTTGGCGTCGAGCCCTGCGGCAAGGATGCGATCGATGCGCTGAACTTCCTCGACCTGATTGGACCGCGGGGCGGCCTGCTGCTCGTGCACAGCGGAGCGCAATACTTCAAGCGCAGCGGGGACGTCGTCTTCTCGAACCTGGCGATGAGAGAGTGGCACGGCATCTTCATGAAGAAGCCGGGATGGCCCCGGCTCGCGGAATACCGGTTTGCGCTGGTGCCCCACGGTCCGGACTTCACCAACGCCGACCGGCTCCGCTGTGTCG
>JAQTYQ010000021.1:68171-68519 GCA_028688225.1 Opitutaceae bacterium
AGAATTTCGACCAGCCACCCATCTGCCTGCTCGAAGCGCTCCACGCGGGGCCGTTGGCCCGCCAGCGCCAGTTCATCTCTCTCTCTTCCACGGACCTCCTGCTCTCTGCTTTTCGCGGAGTCGGCCAGGGCGCGTACGAAGCGCGGGTCGTCGAACAGGATGGGCGACCGGCCAGCGACCAGCTGAGTTTCGATTTGCCGGTAAAGCGCTACGCGCCCTGCGATCTGCTGGGCCAGACGCTGGCGCCGTTGCAACCGACGGCCGAGGGGGCAATCCGGCTATCGCTCACCCCATGGCAGATCAAGACGCTGCGGATTGAGGCAGAGCCAAAAGACCGCGAAAATTGAT
>JAQTYQ010000093.1 GCA_028688225.1 Opitutaceae bacterium
CCGGCTGGGATGCGTTCGGGCGGTGCCGATTCTGGTCCACGCGCGCGCCGGGCCCCGCAGCCGCATGCTGCACGAGTGCCCTGGCCACCTCGGCCTCGGAAGCCCCCGGCTCGACCAGCGGCTCGGCCGTTGAGCGGCGTGTCGACCGGCCGCCGACGTCGTTGTGTGGCCGCGAGCGGTCGACGGTGCGTTCCGCCGGGGCCTCCTCCGGCTCCGCGGGTGACGAGCCCGCGTCGGTCGCCCCCGCGGGACGTGTCGCTCCCGCGCTCTGCTCGTCCTCGTGTGCGTTGTGGTCGCCGGTCTGGTTGGTCGGTGCGAAGTCCCCGGCGTCCACGCCGGGTACGACGGCTCGCAGTTCGGCGAGTCCGATGGCGCCCAGGCGCAGCACAACGGGCACCTCACCGGTGCAGTCGACAATGGTCGAGGGAAGCCCGCTGGGATTGTCCGCCTCGTGCTCGGCCGTGGGCCGGGCGCCGTCGTCGAGGTAGAGCGCCACACGGTCCCGGAGCATCTCTTGGGCATCCTGGGCCGTGAGTGCCGCCGACATCCCGGTGAGGTTCGCCGAAGACACCGCCATGGGCCCCACGCGTTCGAGCAACTGGCGAGCCACGCGGTCGTCGGGCACCCGCAGCGCCACCGTGCCGTGCGTTTCGCCCAGATCCCACCCCAGGGTCGGCTGGGCCCAGCACACGAGGGTGAGCGCGCCGGGCCAGAAGGTTTCGGCGAGGGTCCGGGCGGCGCCGGAAATCTGGTCGGCGAGACCGGCCATGACACCGGGGTTCGCTATCAGTACGGGTGGTGGCATCTGACGGGTGCGGCCCTTGGCGCCCAGGAGGGTTTGGACACCGATGGGGGAAAACGCGTCACACCCAATGCCGTACACGGTGTCCGTGGGCATGACGATGCATTCACCGTCCGCCAAGACACGCGCCGCGTGATCGATCGCGGCGCTCATGCCGTCCTGGTCTGCGCACTTGTACGTTGCACTCACGAGCAGCTCCTTAGCTCAATGTCCGGTGCGGATCTGTGGGGTCATCGGCGGCCACCGCGGGGCGGCGCGCTCCCGTGGCGCGGGGCTTGCCCGCGAGATCACGATGCAAATGGATCTCCATGAAACCGCGGGCCGCAAGTTCACGCTCCATGGCCTGCACCTGGGACTCCGCGTGTTCCATGAACACTGCGCCTCCGGGCCGGAGCAGCCGAACGGCTGTGTCCATGGCCGCGCACGGCAATGCCATCCCGTGGCCCGCTCCCCCGTACAGAGCGGTGGGGGGATCGAAGTCCCGGACTTCCGGTGCGGCGGGGATCTCGTCGGGAGGGACGTAGGGCGGGTTGGTCACCACCACGCAGAACGTCCCGGCATTCTCAGGAGAGTAGTCACGGAAGTCGGCTTGCGTGAGGGTGACCTTGGAACCGCGGAGGTTCTGCTGCGCCCAGGCGAATGCTTGGTCCTCCTTCTCGACCGCGGACACGCGCGTGGTGGGATCCTCGGTGGCTATGGCCAGCGCGATGGCGCCGGTGCCCGTTCCCAGATCCACGATGCGCGGGTGGGGCACACCGGCCTCGCGCCACAACCGGGCCTCGTCCAGACTCAGCTGGACCAGTAATTCGGTTTCCGGGCGGGGAACGAAAACTCCCGGCCCCACCGCCAGTTCGAGCTGCCGGAACGGGGCCTTGCCCGTCAAATGCTGCAGGGGAATGCGCGTGGCCCGCTGGGCCACCAGGTCACGGTAACCGGCGGGTTCGGCGGCCCCCAGAATGGCTTTGGCCTCGACCTCTCCCCTGCTCAGCCCCATGAGGTGTGCTGCCAGTAGCACGGCGTCCGTGTCGGGCGAGGCAACGCCCGCCTCCGCAAGCTCACCGCGCGCCCAGCGCAGTGCCTGGGCCAGGGTAGCTCCCACCGGAGGTCAGTCTCGCTTTCCGGCCGGGTCTTGACCGAGCTGTTCCAGCCGGGTCTTCTCGTCGAGCTCGATCGCGGAGTTCACGACCGGTTCGAGGGCGCCGTCCAGAACCTGGTCCAGGTTGTAGGACTTGTACCCCGTGCGGTGATCCGCAATCCGGTTCTCGGGGTAGTTGTAGGTGCGGATGCGTTCGGAACGGTCCACGGTGCGCACCTGGGACTTCCGCACGGCGGCATTATCGGCATCGATCTGCTCTTGCTGATGCGCGAGGATACGTGCCCGCAGCACGCGCATTGCCGCTTCGCGGTTCTGCAGTTGAGACTTCTCGTTCTGCATGGCCACCACGATGCCCGTGGGAAGGTGAGTGATGCGCACAGCGGAGTCCGTGGTGTTCACGGACTGGCCACCGGGACCGGAGGACCGGTAGACATCGATCTTAAGGTCGTTCTGGCTGATCTCGATCTCGTCCGGCTCGTCGACCTCCGGGAACACCAACACGCCGGCGGCGGAGGTGTGCACGCGGCCCTGGGATTCCGTGGCGGGCACGCGCTGCACGCGATGCACGCCGCCTTCATATTTCAGCCGCGCCCAGGCCCCGTGTGCGGGATCGTTGGAGCTGGATTTCACCGCGAGCTGGACATCCTTGTAACCGCCCAACTCTGTGGGCGTGGAGGAGAGCACCTCGGTCTTGAACTTGAGTGACTCCGCGTAACGCATGTACATGCGCAGCAGATCCCCGGCGAACAATGCGGACTCGTCCCCGCCTTCGCCGGCCTTGATCTCCAGGATCACGTTGCGCCCGTCATCCGGGTCCCTGGGGATCAGTTTGCGGCGCAGCGCTTCCTGCGCGGATTCCAATGCGGCCTCGAGCGGTTCGATTTCCGCCGCGAGTTCGGGATCCATGCTGCCGAGCTCGCGGGTCGCCTCCAGATCCTCGGAAAGTTGTTCCACCCGTCGATGGGCTTCCACAATGCCGTTGAGTTCGGAGTACCGCCGGCCCAGCTTGCGGGCCTTACCCGCGTCTGCGTGCACGGCGGGATCCGCCAGTTCGCGCTGCAGCTGAGCGTGCTCATCCAGCAGCGGTTGAACGGGATCGGACATTGAAGGGTCTCCTATCGACGGGTGGAACGGGACAGCGAGGGCTTCTCGCTAGTCCTTTCCGTTGGCCAGCGTGGTCTTCTGGACCTGCAGCAGGAACTCCGTGTTGGACTGCGTGTCACGCAACTTGTTGGTGAGCAGTTCCAGGGCCTGCTGCTGTTCCAGACCGGACAGCACACGGCGCAGCTTCCACATGATCTTGATCTCGTCCGTGGACAGCAAGTTCTCCTCGCGGCGGGTGCCGGAAGAGTTGACGTCCACGGCCGGGAAGATCCGGCGGTCCGCGAGCTGGCGGGACAGGCGCAGTTCCATGTTGCCGGTGCCCTTGAACTCTTCGAAGATGACCTCGTCCATCTTGGAGCCGGTCTCCACGAGAGCGGTGGCCAGGATGGTGAGTGAGCCACCGTTCTCAATATTGCGTGCGGCACCGAAGAACTTCTTGGGCGGGTACAGCGCGGCCGAGTCCACACCACCGGACAGGATGCGTCCGGACGCGGGTGCGGACAGGTTGTAGGCACGGCCCAGGCGGGTCATGGAATCCAGCAGGACCACCACGTCCATACCCATTTCCACCAGACGCTTGGCACGCTCGATGGCCAGTTCGGCCACGGTCGTGTGATCGTCCGCGGGACGGTCGAAGGTCGAGGCAATGACCTCACCCTTGACCGTGCGCTGCATGTCCGTGACCTCTTCG
>JAQTYQ010000094.1 GCA_028688225.1 Opitutaceae bacterium
TCTGGATCATGCCGGTCGCGGCCCAGGAACAGTACCGGCCGATCGCTCCGGACCCGGCGACCGAGGTGATGGAGCCGACCGCGTGGAGCCGAGCGGTCCAGAGCATCGACGCGGTGGCCCGGGTCATCACGCCGGCGCCCGATCTGGACGCGGTTCTCGCGGAGGATGCGGTTCGCGATTCAGCGGGCGAACCGCCGCGCTTCGCCGTGCCGAATCCCGTTCTCATCACCCCGAGCACGGCCGGCACCTGGGAGGCGGTGGACGAGCACACCCAGCTTTGGCGGCTGCGGATCACCTGTCCCGACGCCCAATCGATCAACCTCGGCTTCACCCGTTACTTCATGCCGCCCGGCGGGCAGCTCATGGTTTACTCAGTGGACGGCAGCGAGCGGACCCGGGCCTTCACCAGCATCGACAACTTTGACCACGGCGAGCTGTGGACGCCGGTGGTGTTGTCGGACGACATCGTGGTGGAACTGACCATCCCGGAGTCGGAGCTGGGGGACCTGCAACTGGAACTGGGGGCCATCAACCACGGCTATCGGTTCTTCCATAAGCCCAGCAAGGACGACGGCGGGCCGCGGGCCCCTGGGTACTGCGAGATCGACATCATCTGCCCGGCGGCCGACGGCTGGCGGACCGAGATCCCAGCAATCGGAGTCTACACCGTCAGCGGAATCTGGACCTGCACGGGGTCCATGATCAACAACACCTCGCAGAACCAAACGCCTTACTTCCTGACGGCATACCATTGTGGAGTCACCTCCAGCAACGCGAGCGCGGTTGTGGTGTATTGGAACTACTACAGCCCGACGTGCGGCGCGCACGGCGGCGGGTCATTGAGCCAATCCCAAAGCGGATCGACCTTCAGGGCAAGATGGAGCTCGTCGGACTTCTGCCTGCTCCAACTGAACGCCGCTCCCAGCTCGGCCTGGGGCATCACCTTCGCCGGCTGGGACCGCTCGGATGCCAACTTCGCGAATCCCGTCGGCATTCACCATCCCGACTGCGCGGAGAAGAGCATCAGCTTCACGACCTACTCGACGGCGATCACCAGCCAGAACAGCGACACAAGCCCCGGCACCGCCATGTACCTCAAGGTCACGTGGCTGCCGCCGGCCACCAACCAGGGCGTCACCGAGCCCGGTTCCTCCGGCTCGCCGCTGTTCAATCAGAGTCACCGTATTGTCGGGCAATTGTGGGGCGGTCAATCCGCCTGCGGGGCCAGCGATATGCGCGACTGGTACGGCCGGATCTTCAAGTCCTGGACCGGCAACGGGACCGATTCCACACGCTTGAGCAACTGGCTCGATCCGACCGGTACTGGCGCGACCTACGTCGACACTTTGAATCCCAGCGCCGGGATGGCCGTCACGCCATCGGATGGACTGGCTTCCTCGGGTGCCGTCGGCGGACCGTTCTCACCAAGCAGCAAGGTCTATACGCTGACCAACCAGGGATCGTCGAGCATCAACTACACGGTGAGCAAGACCGCGAGTTGGCTGACGCTCAGCAGCACGGGCGGAACGCTGGCGGCCGGAGCAAACACCACGGTTACCGTGTCCGTCAACTCCAATGCCAATTCCCTCTCAGCCGGAACGTACAATGACACGGTAACCTTCACAAACACAACCAACCACCAGGGCGACACGACGCGATCGGTGACGTTGCAGGTCTTGCCGGCCATGTCGGTCACTCCGACGGACGGGCTGACTTCCTCGGGCAGCATCGGCGGACCGTTCTCCCCGAGCAGCAAGGTCTACACGGTCTTGAACGCGAGCGCCTCCAGCATCAACTACACCGTAGGCAAGACGGCAAGCTGGGTTTCGCTGAGCGGCGCGGGCGGGTCGCTTGCCGCCGGTGCGTCGACCACGGTGACAGTGTCGATCAACTCCAACGCCAACAGTCTCGCGGTCGGCTCGTACAGCGACACCGTGACCTTCACCAACACCACCAACCATCAGGGCGATACGACTCGCGCCGTCAGCCTCACCGTCAACCCGCTCAGCAACGATCTCTGCGCCAACGCCTTCGTCGCTTGTCCGGGCACCACCTACACGGGCACCACGGTCGGTATGGCCCAGGACGGCACGGCCACCTGCGGGTCTTCCACGACTACGCCGGACGTTTGGTACAAGTACACGCCCGCCACCGGAGGCTCCGCAACCTTCAGCCTATGCGGATCGGGCACGACCTACGACTCCGTGCTGTCCGTTCGTAGCGGCACATGCGCCAGCTCCACCCAGCTCGGCTGCGACGACGACGGCTGCGGCACCACCGGCGGACCATCCACGGTCACCGCGACCGTGACGGCCGGAACCACCTACTTGATCCGCGTTTCGGGCTACAACGGCCGAACCGGCGCGTACAGCCTCACCATCACCGGCCCGGCGTGCCAAAGCTCCGACACTGACCCTCCCACGCCGAATCCGATGACCTTCGCCTCCGCCCCGGCGCCGGCCGGCACCGGCAGCATCACCATGACCGCCACCACCGCCACGGATGCCACCACCCCGCCAGTCTCCTACTACTTCGATTTCGTCACCGGCGGTTCCGGCGGAACCGACAGCAGTTGGCAATCCAGCACCACCTACACCGACTCCGGCCTCGCCGCCAACACCAGCTACACCTACGCGGTCAAGGCCCGCGACAGCGCCGCCACCCCCAACGAGACCAGCTACTCCGCCAACAACGAGACCGCCACGCTCATCGAGACCCCCACCGGCGTCACCTTCGGCACGGTCACCAACAGCTCCATCGTGCTAAATGCCGGCGGCGCCTTCACCAACCTGACCACCGACTCCTCGGGTCTCTACTTCGACTCGACCACCACCGGCGGTGACGGCGGGATCAACGCCTGGGTGCAGACCACCACGGACACGGCCACCAGCCTCAGCCCCGACACCAGCTACACGTTCCAGGTCAAGGCCCGCAACCAGAACAGCGTGGAGACGGCCTATGGTTCCACGGCCTCCAAGGTGACGCTGGCCAATGTGCCGACAGCCCCGACGCTGAGCGGCGCCACGCGGACGACGCTCGGCCTCAACGTGAACGCCAACGGCAACCCGACGGCGACGGTATTCGCCGTGCAATGCACCGCCGCCGCGCCCAGCGATTCGGCCTGGGTGGGCAAGTACGTCAGTGCCACCGGCACGCCCAGCGCCAGCGCCGTCTGGCGGACCGACGCCCAGTGGGGCACGACGACCGTGACCGGCCTGGAGAGTTGCACCAGTTACACCTTTGCGGTCAAGGCCCGCAACAGCGAGTCGGTGGAGACGGCTTTCGGGGCGGGGGCCTCGTTGAGCACGACCGGCGACCAGGGGGACTTGACCGCTGACGGGGTTGTGGACGGCGAGGACATCCAGGTCTTCGTGACCTGCACGGTCGGCGGCGGTGACGGCTGCGGCTGCGCGAACCTGAGCGTCTCCGCCTTCGTAAGCTGCCTGCTGGACGCGGGAACGTGCCCGTAGGCCCAGACCGGGATTCTCAGTAAGTGAACAGGGGTATGCCCAAGACACGGGGCCTACCCCTGTTTCATTTGGGCATGCAGCAACGAAGAGGGGGGCCCAGCCACTGTTTTCTGTTTTCTGTCTGCTGTCTCCTGTCTCCTGTCTCCTCTCTCCGTTGATCTCCATTCCTACGACTAGGCGCAGCCAATCGAAGGTGGTATCATG
>JAQTYQ010000095.1 GCA_028688225.1 Opitutaceae bacterium
CCGCGAAAGTTTTCTATTTTGACTTCAATAAGTCTCATCGATCTAATTCCTCAGTCAAAATCCAATGCAAATAGGTGGTCAGAATCCGATGCTCATCAACACTTTGTTTTCTTAATGCCCCGCATGTCTTTCCCAAAACGTCGCCGGAGTCACGATGGGATAGCGGCCGGCCAAGGCCAGCAAGTCTTTGTCTCCGGTGATGAGGTAATCGACGCCTGAACCTTGAAGCGCCGCCAGCAAGGTTCCCAGAACGGGCTGGTCGGCGGCATCGCGTAAGTCTGAGTCTACGCCGGGCAACGGTTCGACGGTTTCGGCTTGGATGGAAAGGGCATCCACCAAATCATCAATCTCCGCCGCAGATAAACCATGGCGATTCGCCAAGCGAGGCAATACGCGGCGCAATTCCTCCAAGATGTAATCCGAAAGCAGCACATCGACGGAGCCGTGACGCCAAGCCGCCAGAATCTTGCCCGGCACACTGGTCGGATAGGCCAAGCCGGAAAGCAGCACGTTCGTATCCAGTACCACGCGCAAAGTCGCCATAACGGATCAGGCTTGCTTGGCAGTCAAACGTGCCTGCGCTCGCTCAAGCTCAATCGCCGCCTCGATTTCGGCGATGCCTTCCGCCTCCGGCACCTCCGCAAAGCCCGCCTCAATGCGTTGGCAGAGCGCGTCGAAGCGGCCTTGCATCCGACGAATGCGCTCAAACAACCGGGCGTCAACCAAAGCAGCCACCGGCTTGCCGTCTTTATTGATGATGACGCTATCGTGCCGATATTGCACTTGGTTGAGCATTTCGCCCAGGTTCTGGCGGAAAGTGACCGCGCTGGTTTCGGTAATCATGATACCCCCGTTGTTATGACCGTAATGATCATTATGGGTTAGGGGCTGTGGGGGGTCAACGCTCTTTAGGGCATCCGCTTTGGACAGTCAGTGGCTTGACCCTGCCCACCCTTCCCTTTTGCAAAGCCATCAATGCAATCCCCGCATCATCTGCCCTTTAATTTCATCCGCCAAGGCGAAAGCCTCTTGGCTCAGGATCACCGCGTTGGCCGCGTCCGGCTCGATGCTCATAAAGCTTTCATAGGACAGAAGCCCCTGGCGGCGAAGGCGCTCCAGCGTCGCCAACAGGTGCAACATGCCGAGGTATTCGCCAATCTGCGCTTCGCTGAAGCTGACCGTCTCGGTTTGGCGCTCGGCGGCGAGGACGTGGATGATGACCGACAGCAGGTCTTCCAGGACGGTGCCGACCGATGGTGGATCGTGCAGGGCGTTTTTGGCAAGCTGGCGCAAGTAGCCGAGCGTTTCGCTGTCCAGGGATTGGAGCCAATCACCGAGATGGAAGGGGCGCGTTTTTTTCCGGTTCGCCAAAAAGCTCAAGAGGCTAGACGAAAACCGCATGGGCGTCCCGTCGGCGCGGGTGACGCTGATTTCGGTCGCATCAGTGTGCAAAGGCATCGTTTTCTCGGAATGTGGAGCGATTTTGAAGAAAGCATAGCCTCGCATGGCCGCCCCCCCTTGCCGCTGTTGTGTTGCGTGTCCCTGCCCATTTTTGCGTGGCCGCCGATTTAATGTTCCATTTAAACATCCGCCTGCACAAAATCCTCTTACGGCACTATTGACCACCGCCTGCGCCCCCGCCGGCCCGCGCCTCCAGCCAAGCCAGCAGATCGGCGGCCAGCGTGTCCCAATCCTCGCTCTTGGCACCTTTAATGGCGACACCTTTGGGCATCCGCTGGAGCGTGTAAGCCAGCCGCCCGTCCGGCGCGGAAACGGCGCGGACGGTTGGAGGGGCGGGTTTCTTCGGTCTGGGTGCGGCGGCACCGGCCATGATCGCCTTGGCCCGCTCCGCCGCTTTGGCTGGTTCGCATTCGCCGGACAGCGCGTCGCGCACAGCCTGGGTAATGACCTCGGGCGGGCAGCCGGATTCCGCCAGCGCGGCAAGGTCGGCGGCGGCACGCGCCCGCAGCGCGGGCGGGCCGACGCTGGCGGCATCTGCCAGTGCTACCAAGGCTTCCGTCGGCAATCGACCGAAAGACAGCAACCGGTGAACTTGGGACTTGCCCCACGGTGTCAGCGCCGCCAGGTCGGACAGCCCCGAAGGAAGACCGTCGGCTTCCAGCGCCCTCTTGGCCGTCACCAGCCCCTGGTATATCTCGTAATCGGACATCTCCGCATGGAAGAAATTGTCAGCGACCAGCCGCCTTGCCGCCTCGCCGTCGGCCATCGGACGCACGAACGCCGGTATCGCCGCCTCGCCATTGAGGCGGAACGCCGCCGTGCGCGTCTCGCCGGCCACCAGCTCGTAGCGCCCGTCGGCCTTGGGGCGGACGACTACCGGGCTGTTAAGCCCGTTGGCCTTGAGATCCGCCGCCAACGCGGCCACCGCATCCGGCGCGGGCGGCACGCGGTTCTGGTAGGGACTGCGGTCAATCTTGTCCAATGGAACCATCAGCGGGGACTCGGGCGCACTCGCATCCTCCGGCAGGGGCGGCAAGCCACCGGCGAAGACACCGGCAGTCGGCGGCGGCGCGGTCTCACCGGCGGCGGCGACTAGCCCGCTGGCTTTCGACCAACGCTTGGTGGATGCGCTCATGCGGCCTCCCCGGCTTCAGCCTGGCTGTCGAAATCGAGGGGCGACGGGACTGTGCCGCCCAGCAGGATGGCGTAACGCGACGCCAACGACCGCGCCAGCTCGGCGACAGCCTGCGCACTGTCGGAACTAGGCTCGCGCTCCATCACCGTGCCGGAACACAGCGGGTCGTCAGGGTCGATCTGCCGCTTGAACGCCGCCGACCAGGGCAGCACGGTCGAGTTGATTCGGCCAGGGTAAATCCGCAACAGCGATTCCAGCGATTTGCGGTAGGAGGCGTAGCTGCCGTGCCAGCCATTGGCGACTACATGGAAGCCCATGTCCAGGCCGGGAATCGCCGCGTTGATCTCATCAATGTTTGCCTCCAACACTTCCATTGCCTTCACCGACGAGCCGTCCAGCATAGCGACCGCCAGCGCTTCGGGCGAAGCCATCATCAAGGCATTGGTCAGCAACGAGGTGGCGGGAGCGGTATCGACAAGCACGGCGTCGTAGCGTGCGAAGAACCCCGCGTTCTCGCGCAACAGGCGCGCGAAGGCATATTCCCGGCTGACTGCGCCCATCATCCAGTGATCGGCCGCCGTCAGCGAAAGGTCGGCAGGTATGATGTCGAGGTGGCCGTCCGGCCAGACGGGAACGACCGCATCGTCAAGGCGGGCCGGTTCGCGGCGGTAAGCGCGGTGCATTAGCTCGCCGATGTGGGAAAACCCCTCGGCCCAAGGGTCAAGGCCCATCAACAGGGTCAGCGAGGCCTGCGGATCGCCGTCGATCAACAGGATTTTATGGCCCATCATCGCCAGGGCGGCACCCAGGTTGCCAACCAGCGTGGTCTTGCCGACGCCGCCCTTCGCCATGCGGACGGTGATGACCTTGGGCGGGGGTGGCTCGGCAGATGGCGGGGTGGCACGGCGCAAGCGGGCCTCCCGCGCCTGTGCCGGGGACAGCGCCGAACCCGGCGGGAAGACGGCATTCAGGCCCGGCAGCAACATGCGCACGGTGGACAGTTTGATCGCTATGTCTCTCATCAGAAGCCTCGCTTTAGGTTAGCGGTCTTGTTAGTCATTTGGG
>JAQTYQ010000053.1 GCA_028688225.1 Opitutaceae bacterium
CCTGGAGGACGCGCGCGGCCTGCTGGCCGCCCAGGGCCTGGTCGACCCGCATGATCGTGGCCCGGGCCTGTTCGATCTGGAGGGCCTGCATCTGGACGTCGGTCCGGCATTGCCGGTACGAGCGCAGCGAGAAGCCGAAGCCGAGGAAGATCACGGCGGCGCCGATCGCGCTGCCCAGGTAAAGGTACTTCAGCCACCCGGGCAGGGGCGGGGCGAAACGGACATTGGCGGCGCGCAGATCGGGGGTCATGACGGGTCACTCCGGCTGTTTGTTCGCGAGGTCCTCGAGATGGGCGCTTTCCCGCAGCGCGCGCACGGCGGTCTGGCTGTGCCGCTGCGAACCCGCGGCCTGGGCGTCGGGGTGCAGCAGCCGGGGGGTGAGGAAAAGCGAGATGTTGGTGCGGCGGAAATCCATGTCCTTTTTCTTGAAGAGAAAGCCGAAGAGCGGGATCTGCGAGATGCCGGGCAGCCGGGTGATGCCGCTCGTTTCGGCGATGCGCTCCAGCCCGCCGATCGCGAGGGTCTTGCCGTCCTCGACCACGACCTCGCCCTCGTAGGTGGTGCTGGTGGTGGGGATGCGGCCGGTGAGTTTCTCGCCGCTCGAAGCCGATTCGCCCGAGGAGATCTCGATGGCGATCTTGAGGTAGATCTTGTTGTCGTCGATCCGGGCCGGGAGCAGCGTGATGATGGTGCCGATCTCCTGGGTGCCGGCGGAGAAATTGGTCTGGACCGTGCCCGAGGAGGAGGTCCCGCCGGCGGGGTTGGTGTTGAGGGCGACCGCCCCGGCGACCGTCGAGGCCGCGGTGATGATCGGGATGTTGCTCGTGGTGGCGATGCGCACCTCGCGGTTGTTGCTCGTCACCACCCGCGGATAGCGGGCGACATGGGAGTTGGACTCGCTCACCAGGGCGGAGAGCTTGGCCCCGAGCGTGTCGCCGGAAAGGATCGCCCCGCCGGGCAGCTTGGGATGGGCCAGCGTCCCGAAGGGCAGCGTCGTCGTGGTGACGGTATTGCCGCCCGCGTCCGTGGTGGTGGCATTGGCGGGGGTCGCGCCCAGATGCCAGTTGAGCGCGCTTTCGGACCAGTCGATCCCGAGCTGTTCGTTCGGATTGACGTCGCTTTCGACGAAGAGGGCGTCGATCGCGATCGTGACCGGGGCCCGGTCGACCAGGCGGAGGTATTCGCCGACCCACTGGTGCTGGCGCTCGGTGCCGACGACGAAGAGGCTGTTCGCATCGGCGTTGTAGGAGACGAGTCCGTTCACCCGAGTGGCGTTGTTCGCGGCCGGCTCGGTGCGCAGGCGCGGGGCGTCCGGATTGTCGGGCGAGTTGTTGAGTTCGCTCACGAGCGGGGTCTTTTCCACCAGGCCGAGGATCGACTTGATGGTGAAGAGCACGTCGGAGGGCTGGGTGAAGCGGTCCTCGAAATTCTGCGCGGCGAGCTGGGTCGCGCTGGTGGCCGCGCCCCCGTTGAGACCCGAGGTGCTGGCGAGCGAGGTGCTCGAATTATTGTAGGCGGTGCTGCCCGAGTTGCCGTTCAGGCCGTTGCGGCGGGAACCGGCGCCATAGCCCCCGTTCTGATTGCCGCCGCTGCCGCCCATGTTCGTGTTGATCATGTCGAACGTGGCCCCGATGGATTCGTTGCCGGAGGCCCCCGAACTGTCACCCAGGTGGATTTCCTTCAGCTGGTAGGTGCGGGCGATCAGGGTTTCGGGGTCGACCCGGCGGATGACCCAGAGCGGGTCATTGTCGTCATGATAGATGCCGATGCCGTATTGCCGGCCGATCTGCTCCATGGCGCAGAAGGGGGCGGCGGTGAACCGGGTCGTGACGATCGGATCCGCCGCCGGCAGGGCGCCGATGGAGAAATCGATGCCGGAGGCGGTGGCCAGTTGCAGCAGGACCTCGGAAAGCGGCCGGGCGATGAATTCCCCGTGGACCGGGAGCCGGCTGCGGAGCCGCTGGCGTTCATCGCCGATCACCGCCCCGACCGTCATCGAGTTCTTCAGATCGGAGCCGGTCGGATTGGCGAGGACGTCATCCCAGTTCGCGGCGGGAGTTGGCGGGATGACGCTCGCCGGGGGCTTCCCGGGTGTCGGCGCATCGTTCGTGCCCGTGAAGTCGGTCCGGCCCGTCGTTTTCGGCAGGGGGGCATCAGTCTTGTCGTTGCCGTTTGCCGGCGGAGGTTGTCTCGCCGGGGGCAGTTCTGCGAGGACGAGCTTGCGCGGAGCCGGCGGGACGCCGGCCGTTGCGGGGGGCAGGGCTGTGATCACGCGTTCGAGGGAAAAGGCGCCGGCGTCGGCCGCCGGCCCCGGATCATTTGCCCCCGGCGGGGTCAGGGCGGCCTGCAATCTGGCCCGGAGCATCTCAGGGTCGGGATTCTGCCCGGTCTGCGGGCAATAGGCGAAGACGGGGATGCGCGCGTTCTTCAGGCCGCCGTCGCGCAAGGCGAGCGGGGTTTCGATCGTTTGGTCCAGGACCATCAGGCGGTAGCCGGCGGCGTTGGCCGGTAATTCCGGCAAAGCGGCCGCCGGATGGGCGCCCTCGATCGGCCCGGCCCCGGCTTCGGGCAGGTACAGGATGACGGGGCAGGCCTGTTCGCTGAGCCCGCCGCCTACGACTTCCACAGGGAGCGGCAGATTGTGTGGCAGGGTGCCGGCGGTGTATCCCTGGAACTGCGGCAGCTGGGCCCGGACGGATGCGACCGCCCCGGAAAGGACGGCGAAAAGTAAAAGGCGGCGAAGCGTCATGCTTCTATGATAGCGGCCCGCCCCCCCACCCGTCCCCGCTCAGGGCTGCAGGAGGAGCAACCGGGGCGCGATGGTTTCGACCGGGTCGCCGCCGGGCGCCGGGGTGAAGACAAAACTGGCGGCACCGAAGGCGGAAACCTTGCCGAGCGTCAGCAGGCCCCGCAGGGAGATGGTGCCGGTGCTGGCGCTGCCCAGCGTCGTGCCGCCGCCGCTGGACCACACTTCCACCGCGTTCAGGCCGCCGGACCAGCGAACGATGGTGGTCTCGATCCGGGGTCGGCCCGCCGGGAGGTTCCAATAGAGGACGCCCCCCGGATAGCTGAGCTTGAGGGAGGACTGGGTGCGCGAGAGGGTCAGATCGACTTCGCCCGCCCCGCGCGGCACCGAGCCGCTGTAGAGATTGCCGGCGGGGGTGTAGACGCCCAGGCGCAGCGTGCTGCCATCGCTTTCGACCCAGGCGAGATTTTGGGTGAGGCTGACCGATCCCAGCGCCGCCGTGAAGACTCCGCTCGTGGGCGTGAGTTTGAGGGTGATCGTGTCGAAGGCCTGTTCGCTCAAGCTGAGATTGGCCGCGCCGCTCGCAAGGACGAGACCGCGGGCGCGGGCGGGCGCAGCGGCGGCGGTCGTGGCGGAGAGCCATGGCGAAGGCGCCGGCAGGACCAGATAGGCGTTCCAGGAGACGTCGCCCGTGTTGTCAAAATACGCGCCGCCGAAGGTGGAGCCGCACAGCAGCGGTCCGCCGGTATGCGCCCCCGCCAGGATCAACGCTCCGTCCGTTGTGATCTGATCGGCGGCCCGGGCCGCGTCGGTGCCGAGGATCACGATCCCGCGGTCGCGGGCCAGGGGATTGGCGCAATGGATGTGGTAGGCGCTGATCTGGTTGGCGGGGTCGCCGGGGGCGCCGCTATCGATCAGGAGGTTCCATTGGGGCAACGCCTTCAAGTCGACGACGACCCGGGGCACGCCGCGATAGGTGGCGACGCTGATGCCGGCCGGCACCGGGGCATCGCCGCTGCTCAAGCTGCGGCCGTCGAAATTCAAAGCCTGGCCCCGGACCGCGAGGTTCTGGGCTCCCCCTGCGGCGCTCGGATCGCAGAGCGTCCCCGGTTGGGTCATGACGGAGGCGCTCAAGGCGGGAGCCATCCAGACCCGGTCGGAGACGCCAATCTGGGTCAGGTTGACCAGCCGGGGCGTGATCCACAGGTCGATGGGAGAACTGGTTTGGACGACGGGTCCCAGGATCAGCGACGGGCCGTGAAATTGCAGGCCGGAGTCAAGGTCGAGCTCCTCGAAGGCGATCAGGCCGAACTGGGTGGCGGGAACCTCGCGCAGGCGCAGGTGGAAGGCGCCGGTCTGGGCGGCCAGCCGGGCCGGATCGTCGGCGGGCTGGTACCGGCGGGCCAGGGTATAGGAAAAGACGGCGTCATGGATGGTCTGGCGCAACCCGTCCACCGGGGAGCCCCCGCCGGGAACGCTGAAGGCTGGCGCGAGACTGAAGCAGGCCGGCGGCGCCGGCGGATCGAGGGTAAGCAGGGTGAAGCCGGGGGTGGTGGCCCCGCCGGCCGGGTGATTGGGGAAGCGCGGGTCGGAGGAGAGCAGCGGATTCAGGGTGTCGCGGGTCACCCCGGAAAAAAGCGCCCGCTGGTTGGTGGCGAGCGCCTGCCGGACCAGGGCCAGGGCGGCGGTTTGCAGGCGCCGCTGCTCCTGGCGGAATTCCCGGGCTTCGACATGCCGGTGGACGGCCGCGCGGACGTTCAACTGCCAGACAATCAGGGTCGAAGCCACGAGCGCGGTCGCACCGATGACGAGCGCGACGATGATGACCGAAAAACCGTGCGGGCCGGGGCGCATGGGTCAGCTGACCATTGAGCTGATGCGGGTCAGGGGATACCAGAGGCCCAGGACGATCGCGCCGACGACCAGGCCGACGACGGTCATCATCACCGGTTCGATGATCTTGCCCACCGCCTCGCTCGCGCGGACGAAGTCGGTCTGGTAGATCCGGCAGGCCCGGTCGAGCGTGTCCGACATGGCGCCGGCGGCGTTGCCCACTTCGACCGCGGCCTTGAAGTCCTTGGCCAGGGGGCCGAAGAATTCATAGACCGCCTGGAAGGCCTGGGTGGGATCGTCGCCCTCCTCAAGGGCGGCCTGGGCCTCGGCGTAGGCGCGGCGGGCGGCGGGATCGACCAGGGTCTCGGCCACCAGCCCGATGGCGAGATGGAGTTGGATGCCGCCGCGCAGGAGGGTGGACAGGGTGGCGACATTCTGCGCGAGCATGGCCCGGCGATAGTGGCTGCCGAAATACGGCATCAACCGCAGGCCGGCGAGCAAGAGCGGCATCAGCTGCTTGCGCACGACATAGCCGAGGACGAGCAGCAGCGGCCCCGCGGCCAGCACGTAGGGCCGCGCGGCGATGAAGTCGCCGATCGACAGCAGGATCTTCGTGAAGAGCGGCAGCTGCATGTGCAGGCTGGTGAAGGTCTGCGACAATTTGGGGACCACGAGGGCGAAAATGGCCGAGAGGATGCCGTAGAGGACGATGACGACCCCCGCCGGATAGATCAGCTGCACCATCGCGAGCGACCGGACCTTCTCGGACATTTCCAGGTGCTCGGCCAGGCGCTGGAAGGTGGGGGCCAGGGAATTGGTCTGCTGGCCGGCGCCGATCTGGCCCACGGTCGCGCCGTCGAAGACTTCAGGGTGGTGGCCGAAGGCCTCGGCCGGGGAAAGCCCGGAGAACTTGTGCTCGGCCGCGATGCAGGCGAGCGCGTATTGCAGCTGGCGGTTGCCGGTGACCTCGTAGGTCTTGAGCAGCGCCTCCGAGAGCTTGACGCCCATCAGCAGCAGTGCTTCCAGGGAGCGGAAGGTGTTGAGCAGGTCGCGCTTCGTCGGCCGGCCGGACAATTGCCAGCGCAGGGCGGCGGCGGCGCCGGAGATGGCCTGCGGGCCGTCGAGGCAGCCCAGGCGTTCGCTCATGAGCAGGAGGAACTCCTCGTTCGGGATGGGCAGTTCAACCAGCCGGGAGCGGCCATGCCGGAGCGGGACGGCAAAACGATACAGGCTGCGGGTGAAATCCAGGGCCATGGGAGCCATGATAGCCGCCCGCTCCGCCCCCGGCCGGCATGGGGCTGTGGCGCGGAATAAAAAGTCCCCGGTCCCAAGGACCGGGGACCGGGCGGGAATTGGTCGAGGCGGTGAACGCGCGCTGCTTCAGTAGGGCCACGTGGCGGCCGAATACGCCGCGAGCGGATTGACCGCGTCGGTGATATCGGCGGTGACCGAGAAGGCGGCCTGGACGGTCTGATTGGCATTGACGACCTGATCCGTGGTCCGGGTCCGGTATTGCAGGATGACGATGCGCGGCGTCGGACTGGTGATCACATAGGAGGTGAACAGGGCGGCCAGCGTGGCGGCATCCTGGCCGGGGGCCATCACCGGATTGCTCTGGCACCAAGTGGCGAGCCCGGCCGGAGTGGCGGTCGTGTAGGTGCCCGTCAGCATCTGGACCATGGTCGTTTTGTCCGCCGTGCTGGAAAAGCCGGCCGTGAGCACCGGCACCGATCCATACTCCGCGACGAATCGGTCGGCGGAAGCCTGGAGGGAACGCAGGGAGTTCAGGTCGGCGACCGCGCGGCCCTTGGGCCCGGTATTTCCGACCGCCATCACCACGCCGGAGGCGAGGGCGGCAATCAGGCCGATGACAATCAGGACTTCAATGAGCGTGAAGGCCCGGATGGTTTTGGGGGAGGTCTGGTTATTTTTCATTTTCGTGGTGACTGGTTGGATGTAAAATGGATCGACATGGCCCATGATAGCGGCCCGCAGGGGGGCGCTCGGCCGGTTAATCCCCGGCGTTGCAGGAGCGTCGCAGCGCCTCGACCGCGTCGGGCAGGGGGATTTGAGCGGCGCAAAAGTCGCGGATGACCTCGATGATGCCGATCACGCGCTGGGCGGAGCGGATGGAATGGCGCCGAATGCCCATTTCAAAAAGCAGGTCGTCGATCCTGGGTGCCTGGGTCCCGGCCACTGGGGGCGGACTGGGTGCCCGGGGACCGACCTTGACGCCGACCGCGGCGCAAAGCTCTTCGATCTCCTCCTCCGGCAGCCCGTGATGCATGTTGGCCATCAGGCGCCAGAGGGCGCGGTCCTGGCTTTGGGGAGCTTCAACCACCAGGCACGGGATGGTGAGCAGCACTCCGCTGAGCCGGCCCCGCTCATGCAGGAGCTTGGCGGTGAAGACGCGGATTTCCCCGTCGATCACCTCGTGCAGATGTGGGGTCAGGGAATGCACGATCACGGGGAAAGTGATCCCGTTCTGGCTGATGGACTTTTCCAAGGCCAGAGAACCGGGGGCTGTCCGCGGCTGGGGCCGGGCCAGGCAAAGCTGATTCAGGGGATAATGGTGCCACTGCACGGTCTCATGATAGCCGCCTGCCACCCCGGCGTCCTGGGCGGGCGGCTATCATGTTGGACATGGCAACCGCTTCAGAACCTCCTGCTTCGGCCCCTGGCGTTGAAGTGCGTTTCGCGTACTGGGGAAGGAACCTGTCCGGTCATTTCTTCAGTCCGCGGCTCGACTCCGCTGAAGTCATTGTCGTGGAGCCGGAACGCAACGATAAGCTGTATCAGGCCTTCGAGGCCGTGCAGCGTATCCTCGATCATGAATGGATGCCCGCCTCCCCTGCCCCGCCGGCCGGTCCGAATGTCCCGGCCGGTGATTTGATGAAGGGTTATCGCATGGTGGAGGCGAAGGTGAGGCTGCGGGCGGGAATCAGCTGGTCGGACCTGACCATGATGCGCCGCGCCCGTTCGGTTTACCTGGGCCGCCGGGTCGGTCAAGAATATCGCACCACCCTGCTGCCCGCGCCGCCGGGCGCTTCGGGGGTGGAAATGGGTTTCGCTCCCTTCGCGAGGGAGATTCATCTGAGTGCGCGCGGGCTGGCAGTCGATCTTGGGGGCGAAGTGCGGACCCTGGGCCCGGCTCATTCCGCCGCCCGGACGGTGGCTGAGCTTGGTGAGGTGATGCGATCGCAGGGTTTGGACCCGGCGGCCGTGCTCATACCGAAGGACTCGCCCTGGTTTCGGGTGGTGCGTCCGCCCGTGCCGCCGCCGGCCCAGCCATCGAGTCAGGTGCCGAAGGATCCGCCGGCCCCGGCGGATGACGCGGCGTTGGAAAACGGCAATCTGGAATTGACTTCATTGGGCGCCTCCGATCACGGAACCTTTGAGGAATCCGGGCCGGCGGAATCAGCTCAGGCGGCCCCGGTCGCGCAACCGCCGCCTTCCCCTCCTCCACCCCCCAAGCCGCAGGATGCGGTGGGTCCGGAATCCGAGCCCCCGGCGGCAAAGGCTGCCGCGGTGGCTGAGAATGCCCAAAGGCCTCAGGAGAAATCCGCAGAGACCTTGGCGCCCTCCGCCGCATGCCAAGTCGACCAGGAAATGCCAGCGGTGAAGCCGGACGCAGCTCCGGCACCCTCGCCGACAGCCGGGGATGGATCCCCGGCGACTCCCGAGACTCCGGCAAAGCCTCATCCGACTCCGGCGGCAGCACCCGCGCCCGGCTCGAAACCGGTCGCCGCCTCTTCGCGGAAGAAGAAAAGCGTGCCCAGTTCAGCCCCGCGAAAATCGACGGAGATAGTTTTCCAGACCGCTCCCGCGGCCGCCGCTCCTGCGCCTCCGGTGAAGGTGGACGCCCCTGCGGTCGGCCAGGACGTTCCCCGGGCGAAGGCGCGCCCGCGCGTCCAGCCAGTCACGCCGCTGACCTCGAGCAGGCATTTTCGTTATGCCCGGGACACCGCGCCCGTCCTGCGCTTGAGCGTGTTTCCCCTGATCCTGCTGGATAATCAGCCGCGGCTGGTGAGCGATTCCGCCTACCATGCTTTGCAGACGCTCGCGCTGCTGACCGTGGGCAGCGACTTGACTCTGCGCGTCTGCGACATCGAAAGCGATGGTCGGCATGTGGTGGTCAACCAGGTGATGCTGGGCGACCAGGTGGTCGATCTGCCCGCCTCGCTGCGGGAGTCGGCGGTGCGCTCGGAGGTGCCCGCCGTCAAGCCGCAGGACCCCAAGGGTCAGCAGCGGCTCATGGAGACGGCTCGGGCCATCGCCTCGGCGGCTCCCGCGGAGTCGAAGGCGGCGGACCGGGCGCCCGTGGCGGAAGCAGTCCGGGCCCCGGAAGTGCTGGATCCAACCGCGGTGCCGGCCCTGACCTCTGACCCGGACCAGATGGCCGCCGAGGCGAGATCCCGCGGGCTCAAAATCTACGGACCAGGCTGGACCTTCTGGCCGGACGGCCGGTCGCTCCGGCATATTCGCGCCGGCCAGCCGGGTATTTGAAGGGACGATTTTCCCCCCGCCAAACCCCGGGTATGGTTTGGGTTTAGGGTTCCACCCGGGCGAACACCCGGGTCTTGGCGACGCCGGAACGTTGCATGATGGCGGCGCGCACGCCATCCGGATCCTCCACGAATGGGAGATAGGCATTCTCGCCCTGGACCGTCTTGATGGTGACGCAGCCGACCTTGGCGGCCTGCTGCACGATGGTCTGGGTGAAATCGGCGTCGTCGACGAAATTGAGCGGGATCGTGTTCACATCCCGGTGGAGCCAGCCCGCCCGCGAGTACGGCGAGAGATAGCCGTGGGCGATCACGAGCGCATCTTCGCTCATCTCGTAGTTCGTGGTATAGCTCCGGATGAAGGCGGCTCCGGTATGCAGCAGCAAGAGGCCGAAGCCGATCGTACCGAGATGGGTGCGGGCGGCGAGGATGAACAGGCTCACGGCCAGGTCGGGCCAGCCGGAAAGATTCATGAAAAGCGGCAGCAGCATGGCGGCGATCACCAGGGCGCAGCCCCAGGTGACGGGTGAGTACAGGATGAACCACAGGCTCATGTACAGGGCATTGGGCCCGATTCGGGTCTTCATGGATGAACCATGATAGCGGCCCGGGATCGGGTCGAAACCCCGGCCGGGGGGAACGCCCGCGCTCCAATCCGGGAGCGGCGCCCATGGGTCATGGAGCCCGCATCAGGTATGGCTGATGACGATGCCGGCGGCGACCCGGGTCTCGACCCCGCGCCGCGCCCGCGCGGCCGCCGATTTGATGACCGCTTCCGCCATTTCGATCACGTGGTCGGTCCAGGCCAGATCGCCGTCGTCGGTGACCGCACAGGGGGCCAGGCAATTGAGCGCGCCCTGGTAAAGCGGCGGCAGCTGGCGAAAGACGCGCCGCAGGCGGACGAGTCCGGGATTGTCGTGGTCGCCGCGCACCTGCCGGGCGCCGGCCCCGCCGTCGGATAGCAGCACCTCATTGGCGAAATTCTCGCGGTGGTCCGCATCCTCGGTGAGCGCCTGCAGCGACAGGGTGCGCGTGGAGTTGGCGGTCTGCAGGGCCTCGGCAAATGGCCGGGCCGAGCCTTCGACTCCGGCCAGTTCCATCTGGCCCTCAAGGGGCGGCAGGGGGGTGTCGGGGTGATCGATCACCCAGAGGGCCCGCCAGACGCCGAGCGGCTCGCTCACACCCGCCAGCTCCAGCTGGCGTTCCAGCGGGGGCAGGGCTTCGCCGGCGTGTTCCTGCATCCATTGCTGCCGCCATTGGTTGTATTCCCGCCGCACGCCCGCGAGCCGCAGCTGGCCTTCCAGCGGGGGCAGGGCTTCGCCGGGGTGGTCGAGCAACCACTGGCGCTTCCACCGGCTGTGCTTGTGCAGGGCCATGGCTGTCTCTTCCGGGATGCGGATGCAGCGCTCGTCCACGACGGCCCGGCGGAGGTGGGAATTGATGGCCGCCTTCGCGATCCCGGTAAAGGTATAGTCCGTGTGGTAGTTGTAGCGGGCGGCGGCGTGGCTGGTGGCGATCGAAGCCGTGTCAATCAGGTCGTCGAGCGGGATGTGCACCCGGTGGACGCGGATCGAGTCGTGCCAGGCCTTCGTGATCTTGAGGGCACCCGGCCGGGTGAGCCGGATCACCGCGTCAAACAGGTCGAGCACCTTGCGGCAGTAGGTTTTGGCGGTGCGACGCTCAGGTTCGTCGCAGAATTCAACGGCCCGGGCGATATAGTTCCAGTCGAGCAGATTGTAGAGTCCGTCCGCGATCGCCGCCGGATCATAATCGCTGCTTTCCTGTTCGGAGCCGAGCAGCAGGCGCTCGGTTAGGAAATCGGCCGCGGGGCCGGTAATCCCCGCCGCTTCGGCCAGGGCGCGGACCCCGGTCTGGCGCCTGGGCTGGGGATAGGAAGAGGCGAGATACCGGCAGATCCAGGTTTCGAGATGGCAGGCGCGAACCGAGAGTTTCGTATTGCGGCGGGCCGGGCCCTCCTCGCCCTTGGTCATGTACAGGTCCGAGGTGCGCTGGCAGGCCACGGTTTTGTTCCACTTGAACTTCTCGGGTGCGATCGAGGATTTCCTGCCGCCGCCGGGCGCGGGCGGCAGGCCCTTTTGCCAGCGGAGCAGTGCCTGTTGCCAGTGACGGTTGAGGAGGAGTCCGGCCCACTTCTCGAATGGCCGCCGGGTCTGGATGGCCAGGGTCAGGATCTCGATCTGGAGAAAAGCGGCATCGCGGAGGAACCGGGTCGTGGCGGCCCGCCGCTCATCCGAGGGTATGCTGTCCGGGCTGAAACCTAACGGAACACCAAGGGTGGCGGGATCGGGGGCATCGATGGTGGCAGGCATGGGGTATCCTATATTACGGTCGAAGCGATGCGGATTTCAAGCGCGACGGAAATTATGGGACGATGAAAGACACATCAGTTTAAAGAAATTGCGAAAGGAAGCACTAGGCGGGAAACCCCAAGCGATCCCAAGGAAATCACACATCTATTACCAATTATTTGCAGCTATGAGTAAAGTGACCGGAACTACCATTTATTGGGTAGGTTTGCAGGCTTGCTTTTTTCCGGAGAAATGATCTCCACGAGTGAAAAAGGCTGAGCGGGAGGTTTGCGGTTCGGCTGTCGCCCGCATGAAGTTATCACCCTAGGGGATTGCTAAAACGAGCCGGGATGGGAGGGAACCGGGTGGGTCCTCCGTCCCCCACCCCGCCTGTCCGGCAGGCGGCTATCATGAGAGCATGGCCACCGAAACCCCTGTCCAAGAGTTCGTGCTCCTGCCTCCGGAAGATCCGGCCCGGCCTTGCTGGGCATTCCTGGGCGACGTGCTCGGACGCGTGGAGCATCCGCCGGCGGACCGTATGGAGGCCCGCAACCGGCTGCGGGTGCTGCTCCAGGAGGCCTATCAGGAGCGAGGGTACAAATTGCTGCGCATGGCCCTGATGGGCGACGGCAAGGGTAATTTGCGCGGCCGGGTTGCGGCCTTGGTGGAAAGCATGCGCGCGGAAGGCAAGGATGTCGACACTCGCATGTTGTCCTCGGCCGATCATCCGGATTGCCGGGATCTCCTGGCGGATCCGGTCTGGCGCTCGGCGATCAATTACATCTTCAGCCGCTGGTGGTCCATGGGCTCCGGCGCAAAAACGATCGCCCGGGCCGAGGCCTATCGCGAACTCGATACCTCGACCAACGAGCCGATCAAGGCCTGGCTGCCCGAACGCTGCGGGGTGATCCCGTACCTGCGGGCGCGCACCCTCCATATCCTGCTGGAGTATTACCACCAGCTGGACACCGAGAAAATCCACATGCCGATGGTTTCCCTTGATCAGTACAAGGATCAATACGAGATGGAGCTTTCCACCACGGGTGATTTCGTGAAGGCGCGCTCCGCGGCGCCGGAAGATGAGGAGGCTCCGCCGTCCGTCCGGACCCAGGAGGAACTGGACCAGCTGGTGGACCGGGTCTACGCGACCACGGCCATGGCCCGGCCGGGGCCCCCCGCCGTCCAGGCGGAGCTGGATGAAATCCGGCGCCTGGGCCGCGAGCAGGTGGACGCGCGGATCGATCATTACCGCGGGCCGGCGACCCCGAATTCACCCCGGCCCGGGACTTTCGACTGCTGGCCCCTGTGCGTGTTCGATGCCGACTTCGACCCGGCGCGGACCGGCGGAGTGGAGGGGGTCAAGCAGTCCTGCCGCGCGCTTCTGGGGCGTTTGGCGGAGCACGACCGGGATATGGCCACGGACCGGGCCACGCTGCTCGGCTTGCTGGATGAATGGGACGGGGTGAAGCCGCTCTCCGAGCACATGCCGGAGCTCTTCGACGCGGCCTGGACCCACCGCTACGTCTTGGCGGGCGTGGAGGAACCGCTGGAAAGCCGCGGGCCTGAGGCCGCGCCTTCGGCCGTCACGAAGGCGATGGCAACGCCGGGAACGGCGGAGAACCTGCTTTTTGAATTCATGGCGGGTGTGAACGGCCCGGATTCGGGTGCGGACGTCGGCCGGGCCCCCACCCTGGCAGGCAGCTTGGAGCGGGCTTATGATCAGGTGCGCCTGGACGACCTGGTCAGTGCGGATCTGGTCGGACCCGACCTGGATCATGCCGGCCGCCCGGATTACCTGTGGCTGGCGCTTGCCGCCGGCAGCCAGCCCGCCCGGTTGGAGGGCGAGGAGTTGCATCACGAGATGCGGGTCCTGCTGGCGGAATATCTCACGCGTCTTTGGCAGCGCACGCACAACCCCAGATGGGAGGAACTCGGCCGGGCGATGGCCAAATGGAATCCTGGCGAACAATTCCTGCTCCAACCCCTGCGGGTGGCGTGCCTGGCCGTGGTCGGCCGGACGCAGGACCATCCCGCCGAAACCGCCTCCGCCATGGTGGCCGCCCCCTCCGCCCCGGTAAAACAGGGCCAGATCAGTTTCGACTAAAACCAGCCCGGCCGGTACCACTGCTCCACCCTCACCCCCATGAATTCCTTCCTTGGCAATCGCCTGCTGCCCTACCGGATCAAGGCCCTCCCCGAGCAGATCATGGACTCGCCGGGCCAGGGTCTGGTCATGAAGCAGATGTATGACCTGCTGGTATCCATGACCACGCTGCAGCAGCCCTTCGACGATGTGCTCCGGCGCCGGCTGGCCTGGCATCCCGACCTGCTGGCGGATCTGATCGACACGAACTGCCTGCCCCCGGAGGAGATCCACCGCATCATTCGCTCGCCCTTTCACGCGCTGGAACTCGTGGCCCGCAAGCCCTATCAGCTCCCGTATTTCCAGGAGTTGATCCTGGGGGTCCCGGAGTCAGCCGAACAGTTGTGCGCCTTGCGCTGGAAGATCGGCGACAATCTCGGTTTGGAAGACAGCCTGTTCCTGCAGCTGCTCGATGCCGAGCCCAACCGGCGGCAACGGCTGCTCGCCGCGATCGACGAGGCGGCTTGCGCCCGGGACATCGCGACGGTCGACGCCCAGGTGGCGGCCCGCAAATACGAAAGCCCGGCCTGGGCGCTCGAATGGCTTTCGCGCAACATTCCGCGCCCGGATGAACCCCTCGATCCGCGCCTGGTCGAAGCCCTGTCCGGCGATGAGGGATATGTTTTCCTGGCGGCCCGGATGCTCCGCAACAGCGTGCTCGATCCGGTGGTCTGGCGCGGCCTGCTGGAGAAGGTGGTCACGCCCCGCTGGGCGTACCACTGCCTGGCGGGCGGACTCGCGGTGCGTCCGTTCCTCGATGCGCAGCGCGCCCGTTTGGAGGACCTGCTCCTGACCGATCCCGGCTGGCTGGTCGAGTGGCTGGTGGACACCCGGCAGCCGCGGGGGGAAGTCCGCCGCTGCTATCTGCTCGCCGCGGCCCGCGCCTACGACCACGATCTGATTGGAGACTTGCACAGCTGGCATTACAGCCTAGTTTTGATCCCCGCGCTCAGCCGGCTGGGCACAGTGGCGGCCGCGGGCTGACCGGCGTTCGACCACTACCCCCCTCATGAAATTCCTGGTGATCCGAGGACTCCCCGGCAGTGGCAGGTCCACCCTGGCGCAGCAACTGGCGCAGGGCGGGATGGTGCTTTCCCTCGACCAATATCTCAAGCAACCGCCCCCGGGATCCGATATCTTCACCTCGGGGCACATCGGGTATGCGTGGGCCGAACTCTATCAAGCGGTGGCGGCGCAGGTCGCGGCCGCGACGCCGCGCATCATCGTGGAAACGATCAGCGTGCATTTGTGGGAGGTGCGCGACCTTTGGCGTCTGGCCGAGGCGGCGGGCTACGCGGTCGACGCGGCGGAGCCCCAGACTCCGTGGGCCCGGGACCCGAAGCGATGCATGGAAAAGACCCACCTGGTGGTCAGCCGCGCCAGCATGAAGCGGTTGGTTGAGGATTGGGAGGGCCCGGCCACGAGGGAAACCGTGGAGCAGGCGATGTCGCCGGAGGAGCGGCTCCAGCAGATGCGCTGGCTGGCTTCCCGCGCGGACTCGGTCCGGACCCTGGAAGAGCAGCAGAATCTGGAGCGCTTTGTGATGGAGAACTTTTCCCGCCGAC
>JAQTYQ010000096.1 GCA_028688225.1 Opitutaceae bacterium
TTCGCACCGCATCTTCCCACCAACTTCCCCTCACAATCCCCTCGGGCGTGGGACGGTAATGAGCGGCGGATTGGGGCCAACAAGGGGTGCAGCCCGCATCCAACATGATCGCCAGCATGGCCAAACGGGGTCATGCGCGGCCCGCAGAGGCGAGCAAGGGGTCTCGAAATTTCGTTTCGAACCTACTACGAATCTGGGGGTTAGGAGTTCGAGTCTCTTCGGGTGCGCCACAAAATTCCTTGAAAATCAAGCGAAAACGGGCCAGTCGGCAGCGACTGGCCCGTTTGCGTTTTGGGGCCGCCCACCACTATCCCCTCAATGGTCGCGGAACGCCGCAGGTCGCCCGGTGGGAAGGACGCGCGGCGCCGGACTGAGCCCGCCGTCTTGTCCCCACCGAACCGCCGTGCGACCGTGCCGCCGAACGCGGGAGGAGCGCATGGAGAGCTGGGCGAAGCTGGTGCCGGAGCTTGTGGTCGCGGACCTGGAGGCGAGCCTGCGCTTCTGGCGCGACCTGATCGGCTTCTCCGTGGCTTACGATCGGCCGGAGGCCGGCTTCGCCTACCTGGACCTGGACGGGGCGCAGGTCATGCTCGAGCAACGCGGGGCGGCGGAGCGCCAGTGGGAGACGGGGCCGCTTGAGACACCGCTGGGCCGCGGTGTCAATTTCCAGATCGAGGTTCCGACGCTCCAGCCAATCCTTGACCGCCTGGCCGGGGCCAGCTGGCCGTTGTTCATGGAGCCCGAGGAGGCATGGTATCGCGCTGGCGAGGTCGAGGTTGGCCAGCGCCAGTTCCTGGTAATGGACCCGGACGGGTACCTCCTCCGGCTGGCCGAGGACATCGGCGAGCGGCCCACCAGATAGGCCCGCGCACTGAGCCAGCAGCCCTGCAGTTCCGCGCGTGTTGACAATGCGGATCGCCCGGTCACTATAGGTCGCACGCTATGGACAACCTGCCTGACCTTTCTGCCCCGGTCGAGACACCCAGGCTGCGGCTGCGCTGCCCTCGGCCAGAGGACGCCATCTCAATCTCTGAGATGATGACCCCGGCCGTCAGCCGCTGGCTTGCATCCTGGCCCGTTCCCTTCACGATAGCCATGGCCTCCGAACGGATCGCCGCCGCACGGCGGGCTGCCTCCACCGGCACAGCTCTTCTTTTCTTGATCGAGCGCCACGTGGATGGCCTGCCGATTGGATGGATCGGCGTGGTGAAGAGCCAGCCGCCAAATGGAGCGGGCGCCCTGGGATACTGGCTGGGCGAAGCTCACCAGGGCTGCGGCTACATGCACGAGGCAGCGCCCGCGGCAGTGGCCGCAGCCTTCGAGCGGCTGGGCCTCGATGCGATCGAGGCCGCCGCGCAACCGGAAAATGCCGCCTCCTTCGCCGTTCTCCGCGCTTGCGGCATGGAACCCGCCGGGGAGTGCACGATCTTCGCCTCAGCCCGTGGAAGAGACGAACCCTGCCTGAGGTATGCAATCAAGCGGGGGAGTTGAGGCCGCTTTCGCGCCTCGCCGTCCTGCCCAGCAAGCGCGGCACGGCCTCTCAGCCGGGCTTCCGCCGCTTCCGCCCCGCCGGCAGCGAGGGCGGCGCGCCATCATCCGGGCCGGGATCGGCGAACAGCGCCGCGATCTCCACCCCCAGCGCCGCCGCGATCTTCTCCAGCACGGTCACCGTCGGGTTCTCCAGCCGCCGCTCGATCCGGCTCATGTAGGTCCGGTCCACCCCGGCGTCGACCGCGAACGCCTCCTGCGACACCCCGCGCTCGACGCGAAGCCGCCTGATGTTCACCGCCACTCTCTCCCGCGCGTCCATGGTCGGCGGACCACATATTGCGAAGGCCTATTATTCCACGCATAATGGACCCATGATTGTGAAGACCGGGACAGGTTCGGGGTGGAGGCGCGGGTGCTGCGGGCCGGCGTGATCCCGCCGGCGGCGCTGCTGGTCGGTGTCACCTGCCTCGGGGTGATGATGGCCCTCATGCCCGCCAACAGGCTGCTCACCGTACTCGGCCTGCGGCGCTGGCGGCAGCACTCGACCTAAAGCAGTCTCTTCAGTCTCGGAAGCCGATCCGAAGGAGGCGCAATCAAAGCCCTCCCCAGCGTGCTGGGTTTACCAAAAGAGGGAGTATGGGTTTCCCGCCTTCCACTTGGCTACATCGTTATAACGCTCGCACCCGATAAAACCGAAGGCGTTCCAGAGTGCGGTCAGTGCCGGCTTCATCACGTCGATGACGTCGACAGCAAGGTCATCGATGTAGGTCTCCGGCAGCGCTATGATTTCGCGACCTAATGGCAGAGTCTCGTTCCACCCCATCCCGGAACCGTCGACATAGCGATACACGACGTCAGTGGCATTGCAGATGGCGAGGAACACATAAACGGGGGTTCCGAGATCATAGGCTTTCAGGACGTCGAGATACTGACGGGTCCGCGAAACGACTACGTTGGTCAGATCCCTCGTGATAAAGCGCGACCTCACACTATCGTCACTTCGCAACGCGCCAACACCTTCGATTGCGCCATTTCTGAAGAACTGGGCATAGGCGCCGCCGGTTTGGCCGGGTGACATGACCGCATGCGAAAGATACCCGTCGAGGTTGACCTTCCAGTTGGTGCCAAAGTTGACGATATCGAGTGGGACGGGGGAATGCGTTCCGCCCGCCACCCGCGTGACGAGATCTGCCATTCTACCATCTATAAACGACGGCACAGGAACGACGTGAAGCACAAGCTTGCCAATGCGGGTGAGACTGGCTGGGGTTTCCCCGGCGGTGATCTTGACTAGGCGGTCGGCGTGAAAGGCACGGATTCGGTCTAGTATCACGGGCGTATCGAGGAAAAGGTGCCGGAGCTGGTCGACGTTCGGCTCGTATTTCTGCGTGCCCCCGCGCGCGAAGAATCTGTTGCTGTTCTGTGCGATCACTCGATGCGGTGCGCTGAAGCTACGGGGAACCCGAATGACGAAGACAGCCCCGCCGCTCACGGGAACGGCGCGGATCCGCAGGCTAGTCAATCGCGGCTCAAGACCGGTTCGGGCCATGTCTTCCAGACGCCGGCTTTCGTTATCGGCATTGCCGGTGAAGGGGACGATCGCCGTCGCAACGCCGCCCGCTTCATCGAGCCCGATGATGAGATCGCCACCCAGGGTGTTCGCAAACGCCGAAATGTCCGCAAGGAACTCGCGCTTGTCCGCATCCGCTTTTCCATAGGTTACCCGCTTGAAGTCCAGGGTGGTGGACTCTGGAATAGCGCCGTCTATCAGAGCGACAAGGTCTGACTCGGCTATGCTGTCGATAGGGCGACTAATTGACATATTGCGAGGATACCATCGCCTCGACGCAGATTAAAGAAGCCCGTACCGCCCATCGGCCGGCTGAGCGCCCCTTCTGGCGCTAGGCTCAGGACCCATTGATTTGATTGAGCTGAGCTGATTCAAGCTCCGCGAGGAGATTGACGATGAGCGACCTGTATTGGCTGCCGGAGGAGCAGATGGCTCGGCTTGAGCCGTATTTTCCGAAGAGCCATGGCAAGCCTCGAGTTAATGATCGGCGGGTGTTGAGTGGGATCATCTTCGTCAATCGCAACGGTCTGCGTTGGCGGGATGC
>JAQTYQ010000022.1:0-41788 GCA_028688225.1 Opitutaceae bacterium
GGGACAGAAAGAGCGCCTGTGTCCGCTGGGACGGGTGGCCATGTCGGTGCTCAGCAAATGGCGGGGCGAGTTTGCCCGCGACACCTCGCCGGAGGCGCCGGTCGTCGTCAACGCCCGCCACCAGCGCCTGCCGGTGCGGCAGGTGCAGTTGCGCCTGAAGCGCTACCTGGCGCTGGCCGGCCTGCCGATGGATATGACGCCCCATAAGCTGCGGCACAGTTACGCCACGAATCTGCTCAACGCGGGCGCCGATCTCCGCCTGGTGCAGGAACTGCTCGGCCACGCGAATCTGGCGACGACGCAGATCTACACCCATGTCAGTGTCGCCCGCCTGAAAAAGATCTACGAAAAGGCCCACCCGCGGGCGTAAACGCGCAGCAGCCTGGCAGGAGCCTGGAGGATGAAGTCCGACCGGTTCCGAGCCGAAGCGAGTAGGGTGTTCTCCCAGCGGGATCATCTCCACGCGGCAATCGAATCCGTGCCGTCACGGAATTTGCCCGGAGTGGTTCCCATCAGTCGGCCTGGAGGGAAATCCCTCTGTGGGGAATAAACCTTCGTCTATCGGTAGAACGCACTACCTCATCTGGCGGGGGTTTCCCTCATTTTGCACGCCGCCGCATCTATTTGATAGTCATTTGTAACAAAATTGTATGGGGATTTGGGGCCTCATGATTTCCCCCTCGCGAATCCCACCCAAGAACCGCGTTGTGATTGTTGACGGCCAATTGTCCGTTTATGCGGCGGAAATCGGCCTGATCGGACGCATGGAACCACCGGCGAACCTATGCTCCCGGAGCCGCGACTGATGAAGACCCTCGATCAGGAAAGCGCCTTCCGCCAGCTGCCGCCCTGGGCGCAGTGGTTCCATGAATTCACGCGCGACGCCAGCGATGCGTTTGTCATCGTGCTCGATTCGGCCCAGCGGCTGATCGGCGCCAATGCGCGCTGGCATCAGTTTTTCGCCGGGTGGTGGCATTGGCGCGAGGGCTCCCAATTGACGGAGGTGACACCGGCGCCCGAGGGAAGCCGGGCCTGGGCCGATCTGGCCGGACTGATTCACCGGGCACTGATGCTGGGCGAAGGACTGCAAGCGCAGGTGTCATGGCAGGGGCCGGCAGCGCAGCGCCTGCGGCTGGAACTGGCATTGCATCCCCTGCGGGACGGGCTCGGCCGGACCTTGGGATTGAGTATCCGGGGAAGGCTCGCGCCCCAGGTCGGCTGGCCGGTCTGGCCCAGCCGTTCGGGAGAGAGCCGCGCCGCCGGCCAAACCGGCGCCGACGCGGATCTCACCGGATCAGCCCTTGGCCGGGAGATTCTGGACGAACTACTCTCACGGACCGGATCATTTGTGCTGACGGTCGACGAGCACGGCACGATTCGGCGGGTCCATTGCGCACCCCGGGACATGCTCGCGGGTTTGCAGCCCGGGCAATCCGCATGGGAGTTGATTGCGTCGAGGCACCACCAGCTCGTGCGCTCCGTCTGCACGCAGGTCCACATCATGGGATGTCCCATCACCCTGGAATGTCAGGCGTCGGCGCCGGATGCGCGTTGGTATCGCCTCCGCATCTCCATTCTCGATGATCCGGATGAAGGCCGGGGTTTTCTGATCCTGAGCGCGGATATCACCGCGGCCAAGGCCGCCTTGACCAGCCGGCGCCGGTTGGAAGCCGGCATCGAGTCGATCGCGGACGGCGTTGTCGCCGTGTCGCCGGACGGCATCATCACGGCTTGGAATCCGGGTGCCGCCGCGCTGCTGGGATTCAACGCTGATGAAGCTTTGGGCCGCTCCCTCCTGGACTTCGTGCCGGCTGCCCTGCAGGGGCGGGAGATGGAGTCACTTCAGGCCGCCCTTACCGGTGCCGAGCCTGCGGCCGGCAGGAGCGAACGTCTCCGCAAGGATGGCACTGCCGTGCCGGTCGACGTGCGCACGCGGCCGTATTGCGGTGCGGCCGGACGTGTGACCGGCGCGGTCCAGATCGTGCACGACGTCTCGGAGATGGGTGTACTCGAGGACCAGTTGCGCCGGGGGCAGCGGCTGGCGGCGCAGGGCAAGCTTGCGGCCATGTCCGCCCATGAGATCGGCAACTGCCTTGGCATTGTGCTCGGACGGGCGGAGCTGCTGCGCGATCTGCGCAAAGACGATCCGGAAGTGCAGGCAATGCTCACACCCCTCCTGCACGCGGCCGGCCTGGCCGGCCGGATTTGCCATCAGTTCCGCACGCTCACCTGGTCGGGAAAGACGTTCCCCCAGGAAGTCGACCTGGTCGAGAAACTGCGTCAGGCGTTCGAGGTGTTGGAATGCGTGGTGCCGCGCCAACTCCAGTTCGAAAGCGGGGACGCTGAAACCATGATGGTCTGGGTCGATCCGGCGCAATTGGACCTGGTGCTGATCAATCTGGTCCTCAATGCCCGCGATGCGACCAAACCGGACGGGACCATCTCCCTCAAGGTAGGGTGCATGCCGGGCGGCCGTGGCCGGCAGCGCCGCTACTTCTTTGAGGTCGCCGACAACGGGGTGGGGATACCCCGCGCCGTGCTGCAGAAACTATTCAAGACCTATTTCACGACCAAGCCTTATGGCTTCGGCACCGGCCTGGGGCTCGTGTCGGTTGCCCGGTACGTCCGGCAAATGGGCGGGGAGGTGCTGATCGACAGCGAACCGGGGCGGGGCACCCGCGTGCGCGTCCAACTGCCGTCCCGGCGGTGCACGGTCGCAAAAACGGCCCGCACCCGGACGGGAGAGGCGCCGTTGGGCCGGTCCTGCAGCCGGCCTCGGTGAGGCCGGTCATCCGGGGTCGGCCGGTTCGACCGGCTCACGGCCGGCGACCCCGGCTACAACAACTAACACAAGCCCAAATCGTCGTAACGATTCGGGTACTCTGTGCTCTCTCTGCCTTCCTCGATGGGCTCCGCGTCCGGCAGCGTTTCCTGGGTTCACCCGGCCGGTGGCTGCAGGTCGATGGGTTCCTTCCGCACCTGCCAGATCCGCTCGCAATAGTCGCGGATGGCCCGATCCGACGAAAAATACCCGATCCGCGCGGTGTTCAGGATGGACATGCGCGTCCAATTTTCCCGGTCCCGGTAGGCCCGGCCGACCTTTTCCTGGCATTCCACGTAGGCGGCGTAATCCGCCAGCAGCAGGTAGGGGTCGCATCCCAGCAGGCTGTTCACCAGCGGCTGGAAAAGATCCGGTTGTTCGGGGGAGAAGAATCCCGTGGCGATTTGATCGATGGCTTCCCGGAGGTGCGGATTGGCCTCGTAATAGTCGCGGGGCCGGTAGCCTTCCGCCTTGAGCTGCCTCACTTCCGCCGCCGTCAGGCCGAACAGGAAGAAGTTTTTGGCCCCGACTTCGTCGCGGATTTCAACGTTGGCGCCGTCCAGCGTGCCGATGGTCACGGCGCCGTTGAGGGCAAATTTCATATTGCCGGTGCCGGAAGCCTCCATGCCGGCGGTGGAAATCTGCTCCGAGAGATCCGCCGCGGGATACACCCGCTGGGCGCTCTGGACGTTGAAGTCCGGCAGAAAGGCCACGCGCAGGCGGGCATTGACGAGGGGATCGGCGTTCACCTGCGCGGCCACCGCATGGATGAGCTTGATGATCAGCTTGGCCACGTAGTAGCCCGGCGCCGCCTTGCCGCCGAAGATGACCGTGCGCGGAGTCGCGGCGGCCTCCGGCTCGCGCCGCAGCCGGTTGTAGAGCGTGATGACGTGCAGCACGTTCAGGTGCTGCCGCTTGTACTCGTGCAGGCGCTTGACCTGGATGTCGAACAGCGTGTCGGGATCGACGGCGACGCCGGTGCGTTTTTCGATCAGCTGCGCCAGGGCCAGCTTGTTGTGCCGCTTGACCTCGCGCCAGGCCTGGCGAAAGGCCGCCTCTTCCGCCAGCGGCTCGAGCCGCCGCAGCTCGTCGAGGTTCCGGATCCAGGTGTCGCCGATGCGCCCGGTGATCAGGGCCGACAGCCGCGGGTTGCTCAGGAGCATGAACCGGCGCGGGGTGACGCCGTTGGTGACGTTGGTGAATTTTTCCGGCGCGAGGTCGTGAAAGTCGCGGAGCACGCCCTGCCGGAGCAGCTCGCTGTGGAGCTTGGCGACGCCGTTGACGGTCTTGCTGCCCACGGTGGCCAGATGGGCCATGCGGACAGAGCGCACGCCGGTTTCGTCGATGAGCGAAAGCCGGCGGACGCGCTCCTCATCACCCGGGTGGCGCAGCCGCACCTCATCGAGGAAGCGGCGGTTGATTTCGTAGATGATTTCCAGATGCCGCGGCAGCAGGCTGCCGAACAGCGGGATCGGCCACCGCTCCAGCGCCTCGGGCAGCAGCGTGTGGTTGGTGTACCCGAACGTGTTCCGGGTGACCTCCCAGGCCTTCTCCCAACCGACGTGGTGCTCGTCGACCAGCAGCCGCATCAGCTCGGCGACGGCGATGGCGGGGTGGGTGTCGTTGAGCTGGACGGAATATTTCCGGTGAAAATCCTCCAGGTTGGGGGCCGTCTGCAGGTGCACGCGGATCATGTCCTGCAGCGCGCAGGAAGCGAAGAAGTACTGTTGCTGCAGGCGCAGTTGCTTGCCCTGGGGCAGATCGTCGTTCGGGTACAGCACCTTGGTGATGTTTTCGGAGACGATCTTCTCCATCACCGCCCCGTAATAGTCGCCCGTGTTGAACGTCCGGAAATCGAACGATTCGGTGGCCACCGCGCGCCAGAGGCGGAGGAAGTTGGCGGTATTGACCCGGTAGCCCACCACGGGCGTGTCGTAGGCCATGCCGCGCACCACATGATGCGGAATCCAGCGCACCCGGTACTCGCCGTTCTCGTTGGTGGCCTCGGTATGCCCGCCGAATTTTACCTCGAAAGTCAGTTGCGGGCGGGGCAGTTCCCACGGATTGCCGAGGCGCAGCCACTGGTCGGTGGCTTCCACCTGCCAGCCGTCGCGGATCGCCTGATCGAAGATGCCGAATTCATAGCGGATGCCGTAGGCGATGGAGGGAATCTCCAGCGTGGCCATGCTCTCGAGATAACAGGCGGCCAGGCGGCCGAGACCGCCGTTGCCCAGCCCCGGCTCCTCCTCCTGCTCGATGATCTCCTCCAGATCGAGTCCCAGGCTTTTCATGGCCTCGGCGGCCGCATCGTAGATGCCGAGGTTGATCAGGTTCTTTCCCAGCTGCGGGCCGAGAAGGAATTCCGCCGAGAGATAGCAGACGGTGCGGCTGCGGCGTTCGTAGTAGGTCTCCGCGGTGCGAATCCAGCGCTGCAGCAGGCGGTCCCGGACGGTGTAGGCGAGCGCCATGAAGCGGTCGTAGGGACTCGCCACTTGCGGGAAGCGTCCCTGCACGTAGAACAGATTGTCGCAAAAATCGCGCGCGATGGCGTGCGGGGTGAGACCGGTGCGGATGTCTTCGCCGTTGCGGCCAACCGGCTTGGCCTGCGGGCTGGAGTTTTTATTCATGGCAGGATGATCGCGCGGATGACCCGCTGACACGACGCTGCGCCCCGGTTGCAAGGCTGGCGCTTGAGGTCGCTATTTTGCCGCCGGAGGCGCTGAGCTCAAGCACGATCACGGTGAATGGGCACCGGATTCGATCGGTTGTAGGGCGGCATCTCCCGATGCCGCCATCGGTTCGTCTCCTGTGGCAATCGACAGTACAACCCAGTCCTGGCAAACTGACCCACGCCCCCCGGGCTTTTGTGGAGTTGCCAATTTTTCCCCCCCAGTTCATAATTTCAGAAAAGGAGTGACGTAGCCAACCCTGGCAAATGGCGATGCGATATCTCCAAGCTTCAGCACCAACTGTCCCGGACGCTTATTCGTTGCCGTCGGTGGTGAAATGGACGGCCTGCGCCGGGGTGAGCATTGCCGCCGGCATCGCGTGCTTCGCCCTCGGTACCTGGTGGTTTGACACCTGGCAGCGGGCCACCTTCGGCGCTTGGTACGTGCCGATGGCGCCCAGCACCGCTCTGGCCTTTGTGAGCCTCAGCTTGGCAGCCATCAGCCGGTGCCTGTGGCCGGCCCGGCGGATCGCGCGGAGGCTTGGGTTTGTGTTGATCGGCGCCACGGTGCTGGTGAGCACCCTCGTGGGGGTGGAATTTTTCCTGAGGGTCGACTTGTCCTGGGAACGCTGGCTTTCCGGCACGAGCGCGAGCGTGGCGGGGATGCCGGTGGGGCGGATGTCGGTGCTCACGGCCGGGATGCTTCTGGCCGCCGCGATCAGCCTTGGTGCGCAATGGCCTCCCCTGGTCGGGTTGCGGCTGCTGCGTTATGCCGGCTTTTTGCTGGCCGGCCTTGGTTTTCTCTTTGGGGTGACAAGCGCCCTGGCTTATGCCGCGGCGACGCCGATTTTTTATGGTTTGGGCATCGTCCCCATGGCGTTCCTGACGGCGGTGGCCTTCGCCGCCCTCAATTTCGCGCTCTTGCTCACAAGCAGTGTCGAAGTGCGCCGCCTGGGTCCGGAGCAGGAAACGTGGCCGACGGACCCGGCGGCGCTGTCACGACTGGTCTGGCGTCCTGCCGTGTTGATCGCGCTGGTGGCGCTGGGTATTGCCCTGGCCGGTTTCTTTTATCTCCACCATCAACAAAAGGCGTTGCGTGACAGGATCTGGGCTGAGTTGAGTGCGATCGCCGATCTGAAGGCCGGTCAGATCGTCAATTGGCGGCAGGAGCGAATCAGCGACGCCCGGTTCCTGATGCAGGCGCCCGCCGTGGCCCGCGACCTGGCGCTCTTTCTGGCTTATCCGGATTCGCCGGACCAGCGCGCCGCCGCGCTGGGTTGGCTGAACCAGATGAAGGGCGGGGACCGCTATGAACTTCTGGCGTTCTTCGACCAACGGTTCGACCCGCGGCTGTCCACCTCGGAATCGGGACCGGTGGTGGATCCGCATTTGCGGGAGCAGTTGAAGGAGGCGGCGCAGAGCCGCGACGTGGTGGCGGGGGATATCGAAGCGTCCGGTGCCGGCGGCATCCGGCTGGACATCATTGCTCCGGTGGTCGGGTCGGAACCCCCGGCTGTCCGATCCGCTTCGGACCAGGAATCTGCGGGATCGAAGCTGGTGGGTTTGATTCTCCTGCGGCTGGATCCCCACCGGTTTCTTTTCCCCCTGCTCCGGACCTGGCCGGTGCCGAGCGCGACCGCTGAGACGCTGCTGGTGCGGCGGGAGGGCGATCAGGTGGTTTTTCTGAGCGAGCTGCGCCATCGCCGGAACGCCGCCCTGACGCTGCGCATGGCGGTCGCGGAAGAAAACCTGCCCGCCGCCAAGGCGGTGCGGGGGCTGCCAGGACCCCTGGAAGGCTTCGACTATCGAGGCGTGCCCGTGCTCGCGGCTTATCGCGGCATCCCGGGGACGCCGTGGGTGATGGTGGCCAAGGTGGATCAGGCGGAGATTTATGCCCCCTTGCGCCGGCAGGCGTGGTCGGTCGGCTTGCTCGCGATTTTGCTGGTGCTCGCCACGGCGCTCGCGGCCGGTTTCCTGTGGCGGCAAAGGACGGCGGCGTTTCTGCGCCGCGAGCTGGCGGCGGAGCGCGAGCGCGCGATCTTGATGGAACGGCTGGCGCTGGTGACCCGGCACGCCAACGACATCATCCTGCTGACCGATACCGAGGGGAAAATCGTCGAGGCGAACGACCGCGCGGTGCAAATCTACGGCTACACGCTGGATGAACTGCGAAAAAAAACGCTGCCCGAGCTGCGGGCGCCCGAGTCGCGGGCCGGGTTTGAACACGACATCGGCTTGTTGCAGTCCGCGGACGGGGCGGTATTCGAGACGACGCACCGGCGTCGGGACGGCAGCACCTTGCCCGTCGAGGTGAGCGCACGCCTGGTCGAAATCGGCGGACGGAAATGCAAGCTCGGGATCATCCGCGATGTCACCCAGCGCAAGGCCCATGAGCGGGAAATCGAGCGGCTCAATCGTCTCTACGCCGCCCTGAGCCAGGTCAATCAGGTGATCGTCCGGACGAAGGACCGGCGGGAGTTGTTCAGCGAAGTCTGCCGGGTCCTGGTCGAGTATGGCGGATTCAAGATGGCGTGGATCGGCTGGCGGAATTCCGACACGGAAACCGTGGCGCCGGTGGCTGACTTTGGCGATGCGGACGGCTTTCTCCAGGAGATTCAGATCCGCACCGATGACCGGTCCGAGGGGCAAAGCCCCGTTGGCATCTGCCTCCGCGAGGGCCGGACCTATGTCTGCAACGACATTCTGGCCGATCCGCACACGCTTCCCCGGCGGCACGCGGCCGTCCGGCGGGGCTTCCGCGCCTCCATCGCGCTGCCGGTGCGCGCCGGCGGCGGCGTGGCCGGCGCGCTGGTGGTTTATGCCACCACTCCGGGATTTTTCGCCGACAAGGAGGTCAGCCTGCTGGAGGAAGCCGCCGCCGATGTGTCCTACGCCCTCGATCGCCTGGAGCTGGACGCCCGCCGCCGGCAGCTCGAGGCGCGCAATCAGCAGCTCGCCGCCATCGTGGACGCCTCCGACGACGCGATTGTCAGTCGCGCGCTCGACGGCTCCATCATTAGTTGGAATCGTGGCGCCGAAAAAATCTATGGCTACACCGCCGCCGAACTCGTGGGCCGCCCGATCAGCCTGCTCGTGCCGCCGGGCCGGGAACAGGAATTGGACGGCATCAACGAGCGCCTGAGCCGGGGCGAGCCGGTCCCGTCCTTCGAGACGGTGCGGCGGCGCAAGGATGGGCGGGAGATCCACGTCGCGGTCACGGTCTCTCCGCTGCACGACGCGGACGGCCGCGTCATCGGCGCCGCGACCCTCGCGCATGACATCACCGAGCGCAAGCAGGCCGAGGCGGAGATTCGCCGGCTCAACGAGGAGCTGGAGCGGCGCGTGCAGGAGCGCACGGCGGAGCTGGAGGCCGCCAACCGGGAGCTGGAGGCGTTCAGTTACTCCGTGTCCCACGACCTGCGGGCGCCGCTGCGCAGCATCGACGGCTTCAGCCGGATTTTGCTGGAGGATTACGCGGACAAGCTGGACGACGAGGGCAGGGACAACCTCGGGCGCGTGCGCGCGGCCAGCCAGCGCATGGCCGAGCTCATCGACGACCTGCTCAAGCTGTCCCGCGCCGCGCGGACGGAGATGCGGCGCACGGCGGTCAACCTCACCGCGCTGGCCGGCGAGATCGGGGCGGAGCTGCAGCGGACCGAGCCGGCGCGGCCGGTGCGCTGGTTGATCGCGCCGGGGCTCACCGCCACCGGCGATCCCCGTCTGCTCCGCGTGGCGCTGGAGAATCTGCTGAACAACGCCTGGAAATTCACCGGCCCGCGGCCCGACGCCTGCATCGAGTTCGGGACGGCGCCGACGGAGGCCGGCCTGGCGTTCTTCGTCCGCGACAACGGCGTGGGCTTCGACATGGCCTATGCCGGCAAACTCTTCGGCGCCTTTCAGCGGCTGCACCGGGCGGCGGAGTTTCCCGGCACCGGCATTGGCTTGGCCACGGTGCAGCGCATCATCTGCCGCCACGGCGGCCGGGTATGGGCCGAGGGGAAGATCAATCGCGGGGCGACGTTCTTCTTCACGCTGCCGGGGAGTTGAAGGGCACCGAGGTTCACGGTTCAAAGGTTTAACGGTTCAGAGGTTCAAAAACTCAAGGCACATGAAATACATTACCACGGCGGAATTTCAGGATGTCTACGAGCAGGCCCGGCGGGCGCGGGCTGCCGTTCGCGGATTCATCAACTACCTCAAGGACTACCAAGTACACCGTCACCCTGAACCGTTGAACCGCAAACCTGCGGCCCTCCAACCGTGCTCCGTCAACCCCAGCCGGTGAACCCTTGAACCGCTGAACCGCTGAACCTCCCAACCTCTCCCATACTCATGAAAGATAAAATCATCCTCCTCGTGGAGGACAACCCGGACGACGTGAAACTCACGTTGCGCGCGCTAAAAAAGAGCAACATTGCCAATGCAGTCGTGACAGCCGGCGACGGCGCGGAGGCGCTGGACTATCTGTTCGCCACCGGCATCCACGCCGGCCGCGACCCCCGCGCCCAACCCGCTGTCGTGCTGCTCGACCTCAAGCTGCCGAAGATCGACGGCCTTGAAGTTTTGCGCCGATTGCGGGCCGACCCGCGCACGCGGCGCCTGCCGGTCGTGGTGCTCACCAGTTCCAGGGAGGAGCAGGATGTCGTGGCCAGCTACGACCTCGGGGCCAACAGCTACATCCGCAAGCCGGTGGATTTCGACCAATTCATCGAGGCGGTGCGCCAGCTCGGGCTCTACTGGCTGCTGCTCAACGAGCCGCCGCCCGGCGTTCCGGGCATGCCATGAGCTCACCGCTGCGGGTACTGATGGTCGAGGATTCGGCGGACGATGCCCGCCTGATGGTGCGCACCTTGCAAAAGGCCGGCTACGACGTGACGTGGGAGCGGACGGAGACCGCGGAGGCGATGCAGGGAGCGCTGGCCCGGCAGCCGTGGGAAGTCATTCTTGTCGACTATAACCTGCCCAAGTTCAGCGGACTCGAGGCGCTGCGGATCGCAAAGTCCAGCCGGTTGGATACGCCGCTCATTCTCGTCTCTGGTTCCGTCGGCGAGGAGACCGCCGTCGAGGCGATGCGGGCCGGCGCGCATGACTATGTGATGAAGGACCGGCTGGCCCGGCTGGCGCCGGCGGTGGCGCGGGAGCTGCGCGAGGCCGAGCTGCGGCGCCAGCGGCTCGCGCTCGAGGCGCGGATGCGCGAAGAGGAGGCGCGCTATCGCGCCCTGGTGGAAAAATCGCACGAGGCTGTCTGCGTACTAGATGGCGAGGGGCGGACCAATTACGCGAGCCCTTCCACTGAGCAGATTCTGGGCTACCGCGCCGAAGAAATCATCGGTCGCACCGCGTTCGAATTCGTCTATCCCGAAGATTTGGCCATGGTCCAGGCAGATTTTGCGGATCTGAAGCAGCGCATTGGCGACGACCTCACCCGGGAGTTGCGCTGTGTGCGCCGGGACGGTGCGGTCCGATGGTTCGATGTGGTTGCGACCAATCTGATGCACGTAGCGAGCGTAAAAGGTATCGTCGTCAACTACCGGGACGTCACGGAACGCAAGCAAGCTGAGGCGGCACTGCGGGAGGAGCAGGCGATGTTCAACAGCCTGACCAGCACGATCCCCGACCACATCTATTTCAAGGACCGGCAAAGCCGCTTTGTCCGCATCAATGCCAGCCTGGCGCGCCATTTCGGATTGCACAGTCCCGACGAGGCGGCCGGCAAGACCGACTTTAATTTCTTCGGCGAGGAGCACGCCCGGCGGGCTTATGAGTACGAGCAGCGACTCATGCGCACCGGCGAAGCGCTCATCGACCTGGAGGAGAAGGAAATCTGGCCCGATGGCCATGTCACCTGGGCCTCCACCACCAAGGTGCCGTTGCGCGATGCGGACGGCACCATCAACGGACTGGTCGGCATCTCGCGCGACATCACGGAGCGCAAGCAGGCGGAGGAACGCATCCGCGAGCAGGCGGCCATGCTGGATCAGGCGAGCGACGCCATCTACGTGACGGACCTGGATTGCACCATCCTGAATTGGAACCGGGCCGCCGAGCGGATCTATGGCTGGCCGGCGGCGGAGGCGATCGGGCGCAAAACCACGGAATTGATTTCCTGCAGCGACCCTTTGGTCGCCAGTGTGCGCGCGAACGTCATCGAGAAAGGGGAGTGCTCCGGAGAACGGCGACAAACGACCAAGGTCGGCCGCCCGGTGGAGGTGTTCAGCCGCCTGACGCTGCTGCACGACGACCGGGGCCGGCCGCGGGCGATCCTGGTGATCAATACCGATATCACGGAAAAAAAGGAACTGGAAGCCCGGTTCCTGCGTGCGCAGCGCCTCGAGAGCGTCGGCGCGCTGGCCAGCGGCATCGCTCACGATCTGAACAACGTTCTGGCGCCCATCATCATGGGCGCGCCCCTGCTGCGCGATTCGGTGAAAGAAGAGAACGCCCGAAAGCTGCTCGCCTTGATTGAGACGAGCGCACGACGCGGGGCCGACATCGTCAAACAAGTGCTCACCTTTGCGCGCGGAACGGAGGGCCAGCGCGTGTCGCTGCAGCCAAAGCATCTGGTCCGCGACATGCTCAAGATCACCGCCGAGACGTTTCCCAAGAACATCCAGGTGGAGGACGAATCGGCGGCCGAGGTCCGGCTGGTCGAAGGCGACGCCACGCAACTGCACCAGGCGCTGATGAACTTCTGCGTCAACGCCCGCGACGCCATGCCGGATGGCGGCCGGCTGACCGTGGCCGCCGAGAATGTGACCCTCGACGAGGCCGCGGCCGCGCAAATGCCCGGAGCGCACGCCGGCCGGTATGTCCGGCTGCGCGTCAGCGACACCGGCGGCGGGATTCCGCCCGAGGTGCAGAACCGGATGTTCGAGCCGTTCTTCACGACCAAGGGACTGGGCAAGGGCACCGGTCTGGGCTTGTCCACGGCCATGGGCATTGCGAAGGGCCACGGCGGGTTCGTCCGCTTCTGCAGCCAGGTTGGCAAAGGCACGACGTTCGCGGTGTACCTTCCCGCGGCCCCGGCGGGGGAGCAGCCGGCCGACGCGCGCTCAATGCCGCCCTGGCCGCTGGCCGCCGGCGAGCTGGTGCTGCTGGTGGATGACGAAAGTGCGGTGCGCGAGGTGGCATGCCAGGCCTTGACGGAATTTGGCTATCGGGTGATCAGCTGCGCCGGCGGCGCGGAGGCGATCGTGCAGTTCCGCGCCTCGCAGAGCAAAGTGCGGCTGGTGGTGACCGACATGATGATGCCGGAAATGGATGGGCCGACCCTGGTCAAGGCACTGCGGGCCATCGCGCCCGGCGTGCCGATTGTCGGCATCACCGGCGTTTCCGACACCGCGACCATGAGCCGGCTGCGGGCGCTGGCGCTGTCGGCCCTGCTGGCGAAGCCGTTCACGATCGGGCAATTTCTCCCCGCCGTGCACGCGGCCATGCAGCCAGGTGCTGGTTCGGCAACGTAGTGAATTGCGCGGCGGATTAGCTCTGCTGGCCAGAGCGCCCTACCATCCGGACGCGCTGTCGGGCGGCATCTGCCGAGGCCGCCACGCGTTGTCACCTTTTGGCGGGATCGGAACTCAAAGCATGGAGGCGCGACGCCCTCGTCGCGCGTCCTTTTGGAAATCGGCGATCCGCCTTCGCCCTCCGGGCTGCGGCGCGACTGCATTTCAGCGACGGACCTGGCCGAAGCCTTGGCAGAGGCTGGCGGGGGCGACGCCGCTCCGGTAAGTCCGCCGGACTTTTTCATGGAAAAAGGACGGGGGACAGCCATGGTAGAAACGTTTTTCGCTCACCCCCCGCCATGAGTGGTCTGAAACTTTCCCGCTGGTCGCGCATCCTGCTCTGGACGCTGGTCGTGGCCCTCGGCACCGGCTCCCTGGCCGTGCTGGCCCTGGCCCGCAAGGAACCGGTCAGCGCGCTCTGGCTGGTGGTCGCGGCGGTGTGCGTGTTTGCCGTCGCCTGGCGGTTTCACAGCGCCTGGCTGACCGCCAAGGTGCTGACGGTTGACGAACTGCGGGCCACGCCCGCCGTCGTGCGCGAGGACGGGCGGGATTACGTACGGACCAACCGCTGGATCGTGTTCGGCCACCACTTCGCGGCCATCGCCGGACCGGGGCCGCTGGTGGGGCCGGTGCTCGCCGCGCAGTTCGGCTACCTGCCGGGCATGCTGTGGATTCTGATCGGCGCCACCCTCGGCGGCGCGGTGCACGATTCGATCATTCTCTTTTGCTCGATCCGCCGCGGCGGCAAGTCGCTGGGCCAGATGGTGCGCGAGGAGGTGGGTCCGTTCACGGGTTTCCTCGCCCTGATCAGCATCATTGCGATCATGATCATCCTGCTGGCGGTGCTGGCGCTGGTCGTGGTCAAGGCGCTGGCGGAGAGCCCGTGGGGCCTGTTCACCATCACGGCGACCATGCCCATCGCGGTGCTCATGGGCCTGGGGCTGCGCTACTGGGCGCCCGGCCGGATCGGCCCGGTCAGCGCGTTCGGCGTGGCCGGACTGCTGCTCGCCGTCGTCGCCGGCCAATGGCTGCACGGCACCGCGCTCGGGGGCTGGCTGACGCTCCGGGGACCGACGCTTGCCTGGTGGATCATGGGTTACGGTTTTGTGGCCTCGGTGCTGCCGGTCTGGCTGCTGCTGGCGCCGCGCGACTATCTCAGCACCTTCATGAAGCTCGGCACGGTGGCCCTGCTGGGCGTGGCCATCGTTCTGCTCGCGCCGGTGCTGCGGATGCCGCCGCTGACGCGGTTCATCGATGGCAGCGGCCCGGTCTTCGCCGGCCCGGTCTTTCCCTTCTGCTTCATCACCATCGCCTGCGCCGCGGTCTCGGGCTTCCATTCGATCGTGGCCTCCGGCACGACCCCGAAGCTGCTCGCCCGCGAGAGCGACATCCGCATGGTCGCCTACGGCGGCATGATCACCGAGATGATCGTGGGCATCATGGCGCTCATCGCCGCGGCGGCGCTGGAGCCGGGCCAATACTTCGCCATCAACATGCCGGGCGACGCCGCCACCGTGACCGCCCGGGTCACCGCCCTGGGCTTTCCCGTGACCGCGGACCAGATGCGGGAACTCGCCGCCTCGGTGGGCGAGATCACGATGGTCGGCCGCATGGGCGGCGCGCCCACGTTCGCCGTCGGCATGGCCCACATGTTTGCCGGCGTGCTGGGCAGCAAGGCCGCGCTCGCCCTCTGGTACCACTTCGCGATCATGTTCGAGGCGCTGTTCATCCTCACGACCATCGACGCCGGCACGCGGGTGGGGCGCTTCCTCGTGCAGGATCTGCTCGGCTATGTCTGGCGACCGCTGGGGGAGACGCATTCGACCGCCGGCAACTGGCTCGCCAGCGCCGGGTTTGTCGCCGCCTGGGGCTGGTTCCTCTATCAAGGCGTGGTCGACCCGCTCGGCGGCATCAACTCGCTCTGGCCGATCTTCGGCGTGGCCAACCAGCTGCTGGCCGTCATCGCGCTTTCACTCGGCGTCACCGTCCTGATCAAGATGGGCCGCGTTCGTTACCTCTGGGTGCCGATGCTGCCGCTCGGATGGCTGCTCGCCGTCACCATGACCGCGGGTTGGATGAAAATCTTCGCCACCGATCCGCGGCTCGGCTTTCTCAGCGCCGCGGCCGGCCTGGAGCGGAAGATCGCCGCCGGCGGTCCGGCCGCGGATCTCGCCACGTGGCAGCGACTGGTATTCAGCAATCACGTGAACGCGGCGGTCACCGGCATCTTTCTCGTGCTCGTCGCGCTCGTGGTCTTGTCCTCGGCCCGGGTGTGGGTCCAGCTGCTCGCCGGCCGCCGGGCCGCGGATCTGCGCGAGGAACCGTACGTGCGGCTGGCCCCGGCGGGTGCGATCTCGAAGTAGGCCGGGCGGGCGGGTTTAGAGGGCGTTGATCGCCGTGGTCATGACTTCGCAGGCGCGGGTGATGGCGGCGCCTTCGTGCGCGGTGCTGAGGAAGGCGGTCTCGTAGGCACTGGGCGGCAGGTAGACGCCGCGGTCCAGGCAGGCATGGAAGAATTTCGCGAAGAGCTTGGCATCACTCTTGAGGGCGGTGGCATAGTCGCGCACCGGGGTGGCGGTGAAAAACACAGCCAACATGGAGCCGACCTGCGGCACCTGCAGGGGCAGGCCCTTTCGCCGGGCGGCGGCCAGCAGCGCGTCGCGCACCTGCCGGCCGAGGGCGTCGAGCCGCGGATAGGGGTTGATCTCCTCCAGAAGCCTGAGCGCGGCGATGCCGGAGGCCATGGCGCGCGGATGGCCGCTGAGGGTTCCGGCCTGGTACACGGGACCGAGCGGCGCCAGGCAGTCCATGATGTCGGCCCGGCCGCCCAGCGCGCCCACCGGCAGGCCGCCGCCGATGATCTTGCCGAGGGTGGTCAGATCGGGCCTGATCTGCTCCAGCTCCTGCACGCCGCCGCGGGCCAGCCGGAAGCCGGTCATGACCTCGTCGAAGATGAGCACCGCGCCGTGGGCCGTGCAGAGCGTGCGCAGATACTGCAGGAAGCCGGGGCCGGGTAGAATCAAACCGACGTTGGCGGGGTAGGGCTCAAGAATGACGCCGGCAATTTTTTCCGGATTGGCGGCGAAGGCGGCCTCGAGCGCCGCGGTGTCGTTGAACGGCAGCACGATGGTCTCCTGCGCGAAGGCGGCGGGCACGCCGGCGCTGTCGGGATGGCCGTGCGTCAGCGCGCCGGAGCCGGCCTTGATCAGGAGCGAGTCGGAGTGGCCGTGGTAGCACCCGGCGAACTTGATGATCTTGTCGCGCTGCGTGAAGCCGCGGGCCAGCCGGACGGCCGACATGGTGGCCTCGGTGCCGCTGTTGCACATCCGCACCTTTCGGATCGACGGCACGAAGCGCACGATGAGCTCGGCCATCTCGACCTCAGAGGGATTCGGCGTGCCGAAGCTGGTGCCGTTCTCGAGCGCCGCGGCGATGGCCGACTTGATCCGCGGGTGATTGTGGCCGTGGATGGCCGGACCCCACGTGCAGACGAAGTCGATCAGCTCGCGGTCGTCGGCGGTGACCAGCGTGGCGCCGCGCGCGGCCTTGACGAAGAACGGCGCCCCGCCGACCGAACGGAAGGCGCGCACCGGCGAGTTGACGCCGCCGGGCATGAGCTGCAGGGCCCGGGCAAAAAGTTGTTCGGAGACGGACATCTTTATTAACCACTCTAGCTCACGTATTTCTGCACGATGGGGATGCGGCGGCCGACGCCGAAGGCGAGGGGCGTGATCTTCAGGCCGGGCGCGGCCTGCTTGCGCTTGTACTCGTTGAGGTCGACCTTGCGCGCGACGTCGTTGACCACCGCCGCGGGATAACCCTGGGCGACCAGGTCCCGGCGGGAGAGGCCCTCCTCGACGTAGCCGCGCAGGATGACATCCAGCAGGTCGTAGGGCGGCAGGCTGTCCTGGTCGGTCTGTCCCGGGCGCAGCTCGGCGGACGGCGGCTTGTCGATGGAGCTTTGCGGGATCGGCGGCGGGCGGCCGGCCCGGCGCGCGTCGTCGTTGATCCAGCGGGCCAGGGCATAGATCTGCGTCTTGAAAACGTCGGAGATCACGGCCAGACCGCCGGCCATGTCGCCGTAGAGCGTGCAATAACCCACCGCCATCTCGCTCTTGTTGCCGGTCGTGAGCAGGAGGGCGTTGAATTTGTTGGAGAGCGCCATCATGATCACCCCGCGCACCCGGGCCTGGATGTTTTCCTCGGTGACGTCGCGCGGCCGGCCGGCAAAGGCCGGGCCGAGCGCGACCTCGGTGGCGGCGACCACTTCGGCGATGGGAATGGTCTGGAAAGCGATGCCGAGATTCCGGGCGAGCGCGCGGGCGTCGTCCCGGCTGTGGCCGCTCGAAATCGCCGAGGGCAGGCTGACGCCGGTGACATTCCCGGGTCCGAAGGCCGCCGCGGCCAGCACGCCCACGACGGCCGAGTCGATGCCGCCGCTCAAAGCCACCAGGCCCTTTTGGAAGCCGCTTTTGTGCGCGTAATCGCGCAGGCCGAGCACCAGGGCCTCGAAGATGTCCTGCATTTCCGGCTGCGCATAGGATTGGGCGATTTCCGCCTGCGGATCGCGGGCCTGGAGCGCCGCGCCGAGGCTGATGACCCGCAGCTCTTCGCGAAAGGCGGCCAGTCCGGCGACCACGCGGCCGCCGGCCGACGCCACGACCGAACGGCCGTCGAAAATCAGCTCGTCGTTGCCGCCGACCGCATTGCAGTAGACCAGCGGGCAGCCCAGTTTTTTTGCCGCGTCGGTCACGAGGGCTTCGCGCACGTTGCCCTTGCCGTGGTTCCAGGGGCTGGCCGAAAGGTTGACCACCACGTCGCAGCGCTGCTCCGCGAGCTGCCGGACCGGATCCAGGCCGTGGTAGAGCCGGCGCGTGGAGAGCATCGGATGGGTCCAGATATCCTCGCAGATGGTCACGCCGATGCGCCGGCCGGCGAAGTCGATGACCCGCGGAGCCGGCGCCGGCTCGAAGTAGCGGTCCTCGTCGAACACATCGTAGGTGGGCAGCAGGCACTTGCGGGCGACGAACGCGACCTCGCCCCGGTGACACCAGGCGGCGGCGTTGAAAAACGACCGACCCTGGCCGCCGGCGTTGGTCTCCACGAATCCGACCAGCGCCGGCACTTCGCCCGTGGCCGCCGCGATTTCCGCCAGGGTCGACTCCACATCGGGCACGAAGCGGCGCTTGAACAGCAGGTCGCGCGGCGGATAGCCGGAGACCGCCAGCTCGGGAAAAAGCACGAGTTCGGTCCCCCGGGCGGTGAGGGTGCGATAGGCGTCGATGATCCGCCGGCAGTTGCCGGCAAGGTCGCCGACGGTCGAATTGATCTGGGCGAGGCCGAGGCGCATGAAACAGGGAGGAATGACTGTGGGGACGATTGCCCCGTCTGACAATCCGCAAGGCGGGAAATTCGGAGCGCCCGAGCATCGTGACGAAGGTTTGGGCAGGTGTTGGTTGTAGGGCGGGGTCGCCCGACCCCGCCCACGACCGCGTCGCGTCCCCATGCTATTATCTGTACGAATCGTTCATTTCCACGGCGATTTGGAGGTGGGGCGCGTCATCCTTAACGCGCCGGGATTCCAGAGTCAGGTGGTGGATGCAAACGACTCGGCGGCTTAAGGATAAGCCACCCTGCCTTTGGTTGCGTTTCTGCCGCGCTAGGAAATATCCGGACTAGTCATCACGAATCAAAGGCTCTACCGTCCCGCGCTTCGTCCCATGACGTCCTCACCGCCCGTCCTGATTCTCGCCTCCGCCTCCCCCCGGCGCAAGGAACTGCTCACCGGATTGGGGTGGCCATTCGAGGTGCTGCCCGCCGAAGTGACGGAGCACGAGGAGCCCGCCACGGATCCGCGCGAGATGGTGCGGCACAACGCCGCGCTCAAGGCCGACTGGGTGGCCGCGCGCCGCCCCGACGCCGTGGTGCTGGGCGCCGATACGACCGTGTTCATCGACCGGACCGCGCTCAACAAACCCCGCGACCTCGCCGAGGCGCGGACCATGCTCCGGCGCCTGTCCGGGCGGACCCATACGGTTTACACCGGCCTCGCCATCCGCCGGTGCCGTCCCCGGCTGGCCCTGGACGCCGGCGTCGCCAGCGAGGTGACCTTCAAGCCGTTGGACGACACGATCATCGACCGTTATCTGTCGCTGGTGAACCCCCTCGACAAGGCCGGCGCCTACGCGATCCAGGAAGGCACCGACCTCATCATCGCCGGCTGGCGCGGCTCGTACACCAACATCGTGGGGCTGCCCGTGGAAGAAACGAAACAAATTTTGACTCGTTGCGGTCTCTGCCAAGACTCCTTTGAACCAAACTGACATGCCCACCTTGGCGGAAAACCGTCCGGTCGCCACCCGGCGACGTTACTGGGTGCCCGGGCTTTCGCAGAATCCGGACACGCGCTCCATCCAGGTCGGCCTGATCTGGACCGTGCTGGTGCACCTGCTGTTGCTCCTGCTGGCCCCCGAGCTGCTGCGCGAGGAATTCTCCCCCGGACGGTTTGTACGGCCCGGGACCAGTGCGCGCACGTTTGACATCGAAATCTCGCCCGACCTGTTCCAGCCCAAGGCCGCCCCGACCCCCGACCGGTTTGTCGAGACCAATCCCGACGCCAACAACAACATTCCGGACAACACCACGAACTTCGCCGCGCAAAACCAGCAGGCCGCGCAGCCGGAGCCCGACAAGAACAGCACCCTGCACATGCCCAAGACGGAGGGGCAGAAGGACGTCCAGAACGACTCGCAGATCGTCACCGGCCAGCTGCAAAAGCCCGAACTCAACAAGCCCAGCCCGCCCATGCAACAACAGCAGGCCGTCGAGGCGCGGCCAGGCGAGGCGCAGCGGAAGCAGGAAGTGCCCCTGCCGGGCTACCTCAAATCCTCGGGCAGCAATCAGGACGCCTTTGGCACGGAAGCCGTGAAACTGCCCGAACCCTCGACCGGCGCCGACACGTATGTCCAGGGCGACAAGAACGCGCAGAGTCCCGCCGGCAGTGGCGTTCAGGCCTCGCCGGAAGTGCGCCCGGAGCCCATGCCGCGCCCGCGACTCACCCAAGTCCGCCCCGGCATCCTGCAGGAGCGCCAGACCGGCGTGTCCAACGCGGGCGTCATCGGCGTCGACGCGCACTTCAGCCAGTTCGGCGATTATCTGCAGGAGCTGATCGACATCGTCCAGATCAAGTGGGACGGCATCCTCGGCAGCAGCCGGGTCTCGCCGGCGCGCAGCCATGTGCTGATCAGTTTCCGCCTCAACTCGCAGGGGGAGATCGCCGAGATCCTCAAGGTCGAGGGCGACGCCGGCGACTACGGCACCAACGCGGCGCTGAGCGCCATCCGCGAGCCGGCGCCCTACCGGCCCTGGACCAAGGAGATGGTCGCCGTGCTCGGAAACGACCAGGTGATCACTTTCAATTTTCATTACTGGTGAGCGCACCCTCCGCGGAGTTTTGGGACCGGCTGCCCCTGGGGGGCGGCGTGCGCCTGATCACCCGGGACGAAAACGGCGTCGCGGCTTTCGCCAAGCCGGCGGGCGTGCTCTCGCACCCCAACTCGCCCAAGGATGAGCCGCGTGCGCTGCTGACCTGCGCCTACGATCCGGCGCAGGAATGCTTCGGCTGGACCGGGCCGGACGGCAGCGCGCACCGACTCTGGCTGCTGAACCGCCTCGATTCGGCGACGTCCGGCGTCATCCTCGCCGCCGCGCGGGAAACCGCCGCCCGGAGAATCAAAGAACAGTTTGTCCGCCGGCAGGTGCACAAGGCTTACCTGGCGCTGGTCTTCGGCGTGCCGCGCGCGGTCCGGGGCCGCTGGCGCGACCGGCTGGCCGTCGAAAAGCGCCGCGGCACCATCCGCACCAGTCCGGCCGGATCGCTGCCGGCGGAGGCGCAGTTCAGGGTGCTCCGGCAGCGCCCGGGGCCGCCGCCGCTCGCGCTCGTGCAGCTCGATCCGCAGACCGGCCGCAGCCATCAACTGCGGGTGCAATGCGCCCGGCGGGGGCTGCCGATCGTGGGCGACCAGACCTACGGCGACTTCCGGCTCAACCGGCAATTTGCCCGGACCACCGGTTGCAGGCGCCTTTTCCTGCACTCGCTGGAGACGCGCTTCCGCTACGAACTGGGCGGCCGAACCTTCGAGTTTGCCGCGACCGCGCCGCCCCCCCCGGAGTTCGCCGCCGCGGTGCACTGAGCGGGATCCATGCAGTCGAGTGTAGCAGCCGACGTCAGCAGGCTGTCGGGAGGTGAATCGCCGCCAACCCTCAGCCTCATGACCTTGGCTGCTACGCGGTCTGGCGAATTTCGGCTCCTGGAATCCGGCTGAACGCACGCCGCCGCGGTGAGCTGCGCCGCCGGCCTCCGGTCAATCGCTCCGCGCGTGCAACCCCTTCCGGGCATAATGGCGGGTCATCGCCGCATCGAGACCGTGCAGGACCACCAGCCCGAGGGCGATCAGGATCCAGTACCGCCGGGTGTGCGGCACGCCCCGGCCCAGGAGCAGGTGGAAGAGGGGCCACAATACCAGGGTCAGCCAGAGGTAGGCCGCACCCAGCAGCTCCACCACGGCAAAGCCTTTGAAACCCAGGTACCAATTGCCCCAGCCGGGGAAGAGAAAGGATAGGATTCCGGCCACCAGCGACGATTTCAGGGCCACCCCGCATTCGGGGCACTTGCGCGGGAAGTCTTTCACCACACTGAAGCACTGCGGGCAGAGGTTTTCTGCGCCGGTGGCCTCCGGCGCGCCGGCGGGGCAGGGGAGCTTGACCAGATCGGTCAGCAGGGTGTGCAAAAATTTGCGATCCGCCCGCGGCATGTAGGTGAAGTCCAGCTGGCGGCCGTCGCGCAGGGCCAGCCGGCAGTAACCTTTCGGCGTGGCTTCCACCCCGGCGATGGCGGAATAGGCGATCTGGGAGACGAGGTCGAGGGGATGCTTCCGGACGTTGATCTGGATGAGCAGCAGCCGGACGTTGGTGAAGACGAGGGCGCGCCGGTTCAGGAAGTACGCCGCCCAGTCGGTGAAGAAACCCTCGGTCGTGCTGAGCGGCGAACCGTGGGTGAGGAAATGGACCCGTTCGCCCGGCTGCAGGATGCGGATCAGACGCGGATCGACCGCCTTGAGCAGCCGGAACCGTTTGCGCGAACGCCGGCGGGCCCGCCAGCCCTCGGTGGTGAGCATCTGTTTGAATTCGTAGGGCGACCCCTTCTGCTCCTTGGTCAGGACGTCCTCAAAGCGGCGCGTCATCTGGAGCGCCTCGGAAGCATATTCGATGGCAGGGCGGGATCCACCCTGCGCCGTAGGCCAGGCTGCGAAAGTTCTGCCCATGGGAGGAAAGGAGTTGCCCCTCTTTGTCCCGTCCGGCTCGAAAATGCCAGCGAAAATTGGCCGCGCCCCGGGGCGGGCGGTCTTTCTCCAGTTGCACGGCGGCGCAATCCCGGGCTAGGCTGACGCCCTCCGCCATGATCCTGCCCAAGGCCAATCGGCTCACCCCCGCCCAGGTCCGCGAAATCACCGCCATCGCGGAATCCTTCGGCTGCCGCATCCAGCCGATCGTCGGGGCGGTGCGCACGATCTACGCCATCGTGGGCGACGAGCGCGACGAGCTGATGATCAACCGGCTCGAGGGCCTGCCGTACGTCGAGCGGATCGACCGCATCCAGTCGCCGTTCAAGCTGATGGACATCCGTTCGGACCTCGCGACGCACCGGATCACGATCGGCGGGGTGACCTTGGGCCGCAAGCTGCTCGTCATCGCCGGCCAGTGCACGATCGATCCCAAAAATCCCAACTATTTTTACGAGACGGCGCAGGCGGTGAAAGAGGCCGGGGCCCAGGTCCTGCGGGGTGGAGTCTGGAAGCCGCGCACCAATCCCTACGCGTTCCAAGGCGACGACAAGTCGCTCGACATTCTTCTGGAAGCCTCGCGCCGCACCGGTCTGCCGGTGGATACCGAGGTGATGGACGAGGACCAGCTCAAGCTCGCCCTCGATGCCGGCGTGCCGATGCTCCAGGTCGGAGCGCGCAACGCCCTGAACTATTCGCTCCTCCGCCGGATCGGCGCCGCGGTGGCCGGGCGTCCGACCATCGTGCTGCTCAAGCGCAGCCTGCACATGGGCACGCTCCACGAATTCATCTCCGCCGCCGAGTACATCGCCAATTTCGGGAACCCCAACATCATCCTCTGCCCGCGCGGAACGGCGCCGGCGCTCGACGGCTACCGCAATCATCCCGACGAATCGATCGTGCCGCTGCTCAAGGAGCGCACTTGGGCGCCGGTGGTGGTCGATCCCTCGCACTCGGTCGGCAAGGCCGCGTACGTCCCGGCCTGCGCGCTGGCGGCGGTGGCCTACGGCGCGGACGGCCTGTGCATCGAGTCCCACGTGCAGCCCAGCAAGGGCATTGGCGATGATCCCAAACAGGCCCTCACGCCGGCGATGCTGGCCGTGACCATCCGCTTGGCGCGCGAAGTCTGGAAGCTGCGCCGGGCGGTGAAGTAGGGCCGGGCGGAAAATCGGGGATTAACCTAAATTCCCCGGATCAAACTCGTCACTGAGAACCATGAAGAGGTCGAACCAAGCGGCGGAGGGTACAGCCCGCAAGCTCGCCGACCCTCACCGCTGCCGTTCGGCAGAATCATGAAACCCACCCATCCAATTGACCACGCTACACTGCCTACGATGGAAGAAGCGAAGGAACGTATCCAAGCGGCTTACTCCGCTTCTTCCGTCATGGCGTCGTAGAACTCCAGGATGTCACCCTTCGCCCCATCGAGTGCAGCCTGCTTGAACTTGATGGCGGCGCGCGGGTGCTGGTTCAACATGCCGGTGAGCAAATACGGCAGATCGTAGCCCCACCGCAGTTTTGAGCGCAGCGGCGTGATGCTGCGCTGCACACATTCCAGGACGGGGCGGAGATCGTATTTCGGATTGTGCAGAAAGGAGATGAGCAGTTCCATCGGGCAATTGCCCGCGCCGCGCCCCAGGCCGGCCATGGTGCCGTCGAGAAAGTTCGCGCCCGTGATGATGCCCTCGATGGTGTTGGCAAAGGCCAGGTGCTGGTTGTCGTGCATGTGGACCCCCACCTCCTTGCCCGCCGCCTTGCAGTGGTGCAGGTATTTCCTGACCAGATAGTGCACCTGCTCGCTGTACAGCGCGCCAAAGCTGTCCACGACATAAATGACCTTGGCCTCGGACTTGGCGAGCATGCCCAATCCTTCGTCCAGCTCGTGATCAGGCACGATCGAGACCGCCATGAGGTTGACGGTCGTTTCGTAGCCCTTGTCGTGCGCGTCCTTGACCATGTCCAGCGCGGTCGGGATCTGATTGATGTACGTGGCTACGCGAATCATATCCACGATGGATTCCTTCTTGGGTGGAATGTCTTCCCGGTAATCGCAACGCTCGGCGTCGGCCATGACGCTGAGCTTCAAATCCGTCTGGTTGTCGCCCACGATGCGACGCAGGTCTTCCTCGAGGCAATACTTCCAGTTGCCGTACTCGCCAGCCTTGATGCCACGGCGCGAAGCCTTGTAACCCAGTTCCATATAGTCCACGCCGCCCGCCACGCAGGCGTCATAAACCGCCCGCACGATCTGGTCCTCAAAATGGTGGTTGTTCATCAAACCGCCGTCGCGGATGGTGCAATCGAACACTTTGATTTCGGACCGGTAGGAAAGCCAGCGGCCGGTCGCGGTGTCTTTGATTTTCGGGGTTTTCATGGAAGGTGCCAGCAGGTTGAAGCGAGAGGATCCGGATGTTCATCCTGAACTTCAGGGCGAATGAACAGAAGAAAAAGCGCGGGAGTGCGCCGCCGGCCGGTCAGAGCAGGTCCAGCTGGTCTTCGTCTCCGGGCCGGACGGTGAGCTTCTTTTTCGGGCGGGCGTTGGGCGAGGGCAGGGCGACCTCGGTGTCGTCGGACTCCAGTTTCCCGAGGATCAGCTTGGCCCGGTCGATGACGCCCGCCGGCAGACCGGCCAGCCGCGCGACCTGGATGCCGTAGCTGCGGTCGGCGGCGCCGGGCACGACGCGGCGGACAAAGACGATGTCGTCGTTCCATTCCTTGACCGCGACGGAGTAGTTCCTTAGCCGCGGCAGGTGCTGCTCGAGCTGCGTGAGCTCCTGGTAGTGCGTGGCGAAGAGCGTGCGCGGACCGCGATCGGGATTGCGGTGCAGGTGTTCGACCACGGCCCAGGCGATGCTGAGCCCGTCGTAGGTCGAGGTGCCGCGGCCGATCTCGTCGAGGATGATGAGGCTGCGCGCGGTGTAGTTGTTCAGGATGTTGGCCGTCTCGTTCATCTCGACCATGAACGTCGAGTTGCCCCGGGCGAGGTCGTCGCTGGCGCCGACCCGGGAGAAGATGCGGTCGACCAGGCCGATGCGGCACCGTTTCGCCGGCACCCAGCAGCCGATCTGCGCCAGCAGCGTGATGAGCGCCACCTGCCGGATGTAGGTCGACTTGCCGGCCATGTTGGGCCCGGTCACGACGAGAATCTGTGCTTCGGCGCAGGCCATCACGGTGTCGTTGGGCACGAAGGCCTGGCCGCCCAGGGCGGGGGAGGCGTCCGGTGCCTTGAGCATCTGCTCCACCACCGGATGCCGGCCCTCCGTGATCTCGAGCACCTCGCCTTCATCAAGTTCGGGGCGGCAGTAGTCCCATTCCCGCACGAGCGCCGCCCAGCCGGCCAGCACGTCGAGCTCGGCCAGGGCGTCGGCCGTCTGCCGGAGCGCGGCGGCCTCGGCGATGACGGCGGCCACGAGGACGTTGAACAATTCCAGCTCGCGGGCGACGGCCTTCTCCTCGGCATGGAGGATCTCCTTCTCCTTCTGCTTCAAGGCCTCGGTCACGTAGCGCTCGCCACCCACGGTGGTCTGCCGCCGGATGTAATCGGCCGGCACGAGGTGCAGGTTGGCCTTGGTCACCTCGATGTAATACCCGAAAACCGAATTGAAACGGACCTTGAGGCTCTTGATGCCCGTGCGTTCCTGCTCGGTGCGCTCGAGGTCGGAAAGCCAGGTCTTGCTCTCGCGATTGAGCGCCCGGAGCCGGTCGACCCCGGCATCGTAGCCGCCGCGGATGTAGCCGCCCTCCTGCAGGTCGCCCGGCAGCTCGTCGGCCAGCGCCCGGTTGAGCAGCTCGCGCAGCGCGGGCAGATCGGCCAGCCGGGACTTCAGCTCCGCCACGGCCGGCGGCGGATTGCCGCTGAGTTCAACCGGCGGCACCGGTCCGGCCTCGAAGGCGGCGGTGCACTGGATGATCGCGGGCAATTGGGCGAGCGTGTCCCGGATGCCGCCGAGTTCGCGCGGATGGCGCAGCCGGTTCTGCAGGCGTCCGAGGATCCGGGGAATGTCGCGGACGTCGCGCAGCCGGTCATGCAGCTCGGCCAGGCGCGGCGGCTGGGCGAGCAGCTCGCCCACGACGGACTGCCGGCGGCGGATCTCGGCCAGCTCCAATGTGGGCGAGGCCAGCCAGCGCTCGAGCAGCCGCGCCCCCGCGGCGGTGACGGTGCGGCTGATGGCGGCCACGAGCGAACCCTCCCGGGTGCCGCGGGCCGACTGGAAGATCTCGAGATTGCGCAGCGTGGCCGGGTCGATCAGGAGCGTGTGCGCGCTGCGGTACTCCTGCAGCGTCCGCAGGTTCTCCGGCTTGGCGCAGAGGTTTTCCGTGGCGTAGTGGACGAGCGCGCCCGCCGGGCCCAGCCCGCGGTGCGTGTGGTTGAGGCCGAATCCCTCCAGGTTCAGGACGCCGAGCGTTTCCATGACCGACCGCGCCCCCGCCGCCGTGTCGAAGTGGTAGGCGGGCAGCTCCGTGCAGGCGCGGCCGGTGCAGAACGCGTGCAGGGCGTGCACCGCGGTCTGTTCGTGCGGCGACGTCCGCCACGCCTCGAGCGACCCCTCGGCCACCAGCACCTCGCGCGGCGCGAGCGCCGCCAGCACCGGCAGCAGGTTTTCCGGATGCGGATCGGCGGCGATCTTGAATTCCCCGGTGGAAAGGTCGAGCCAGGCGGCGCGCAGGACGCCTTTGTCGAGGGCGAGCGCGCAGAGGTAGTGATTGCGCGCGGCTTCGAGATGGTTGGCGGCCAGGGTGGTGCCCGGGCTGAGAATCCGGACGAGGGAGCGCCGCACCAGCCGGCCGGGCCGCGCGGGTTCCTGCTGGTCGCAGATGGCCACCTTGCGGCCCGCGGCCAGCAGCCGGCTCACATAGGTGTCGACCGCGTGATAGGGAATGCCGGCCATCGGTGCGTCCTGCCGCTTGGTGAGCGTGAGGCCGAGCAGGCGCGAGCCGGCCTCGGCGTCCGCGTAAAACATCTCGAAGAAATCGCCGAGGCGGAAGAGCAGCAGCGTGCCGGGCGGCAGGCCGCGTTTGACCTCGAAATACTGCTGCATCATCGGGGTCTGGCGCGCGGAGGTCATGGGTGAACTCCCAGAGAAACAGAGAACACGGGGGTTTTTGGCGAGTAGATTATGCGCCGGATGCCTTTGGGGTTGAGCCTTGGTTGGCTCTGTGCTCTCCGTGCCTTCGTGGTTAATCTATCTCATCGCGACTTGGGCGGCGCGGGCCGGCCGCCCCTGGTGATCCTGCATGGCTTTCTCGGGTCCTCGCGCAACTGGCAGACGACGGGGGCCGGCCTGGCCTCCCGTTTTCACGTCTGCGCGCTCGATCTCCGGAACCACGGCCGCTCGCCGCATGCGCCGGAGATGACCTATGCGGCCATCGGGGAGGACGTGCTGGCGTGGATGGACGCGCAAAACCTGCCGCGGGCGGCGCTGCTGGGACACAGCATGGGAGGCAAGGTGGCCATGCGCCTGGCCTGCCGCCAGCCGCAGCGCGTCGCGCGGCTGATCGTCGTGGACATCGCGCCCAAGGACTATACCGGCCAGACCCAGCGGGCGGAGCTGGCGGCGATGAACGAGCTGCCGCTGGCCGGCCTGCGCTCGCGGACCGAGGCCGAACACCGGTTCGCCGCCCGCGTGGACGACTGGGCGATGCGCAAGTTTCTGGCCACGAATCTCGAACGGGAGTCCGAAGGCCGATGGCGCTGGATCGTCAATCTGCCCGTGCTGACCGCGGCGCTGCCGGAGCTGGTGAAAAATCCGCTGGCGCCCGACGACCATTTCGCCGGTCCCGCGCAATTCATCCTCGGCGGCAAATCCCGCTTCGTGTCGCCCGGGGATCACGCCGCCATCCGCCGGCATTTTCCGGCCGTCCGCCTGGATGTGTTGCCGACGTCAGGCCACAATCCGCACATCGAGCTGCGGGAGGAGTTTGTGCGACTGGTGGCGGGATCAGACCAAAGGCCACGCTGAAGCCCGGTCGAGGCGGGATTTCACATCGCCCGCCTCCCACGCGCCGGTGCGGACGGGGAAAAATGAGCCTCCCGTTTGACAAGGGGAGAAATCGTGAGATTTTTTTCAACGCTCTCTTGGGAGATATACCCCAGCGATCGAACCCCACCAATCCCTCGCATGAACGCTACCCTTCCAAGAATCCTGGCCCACGGATACGAATTGAACGCCACCGAGGACTCCTTCGGTGAATTGCGGCGCTCGGATGACGTCATGACCGACATGGCGGCATTGCGCGGGCGATTCGCCGAGGATGGCTATCTGTACGTCCCCGGTTTCCTCGATCGGGCGGAGGTGCACACCGTCCGCGAGCACGTGGCGGAGACGCTGGCGCAAAAGGGATTGCTGGACCCCGCCTATCCCGTGATCGACATGGTCAAAAAGGAGGGGGCGGACATGGGATTTCTCGCAGACCCCTGGCACGCCATGGAATACATGAATTCCATCGCAAAGCAGAACAAGGCCATGCAGCGGCTCCTGTATACGGGCCGGATCATCCGGCTTTTTGAAGGCTTCTTTGAAGACAAGGTCCGGCACTTTGATTTCACCTGGGTGCGCACGATGGGCAAGGGCTTCGGCACGGATTCCCACTGCGATAACGTTTATATGAGCCGCGGCAGCTCCCGCCTGTGCACCCTGTGGGTGCCCTACGGGGACATCTCGTATGAAATCGGCGGGCTGATGATCCTGGAAGGATCGCACCGGCAGGATCAGGTGCTGAAGAACTACCTCAATCGCGACGTCGACAAGTACTGCGAAAATCGTCCGGAGGCCGAGAAGATCAAGTCCGGTGAGATTCCCTGGACGTGGGGGGGCGTGCTCTCGAGCAATCCGTGCACCCTGCGCGCAAATCTCGGCGGACGCTGGCTGAGCGCGGAGTATCGCATGGGGGACATCCTGATCTTCGGGATGAAGACCGTGCATGCCAGCCTGGATAATCAGACGCCTTATTTCCGGCTTTCCACGGACTCGCGCTATCAACCGGCCTCTGACCCCATTGATGAACGCTGGATCGGCGAGCATCCCGTCGGTCACGGGCGGGGGGCGAAAAAGCCGATGATTTGCTGAGCGGCGGGGCGAGGCGGGCCGGAAGCGCGGTTTTTTCCTGTCCGTCGTAGCCCGTAGCGCGGTGTTTTAACCTGCGCTTTTTTTTCACAGGTGCGCAGACTAAAGCTCTGCGCCACGACAGCCGGCCCCTCGCGTCGGCTGCCACAACTCAGCTTTTACCGCAGGAACTGCCCGTAAAACAATACCGCGGAAATGGTGAAGCCGATGGCAGTGATGATCTGCCGGACGCGCTGCTGGGAAATCCGCTGGGAATAGTGCGAGCCAAGATAATAACCGGCCAGCGCGCCGACGGTCATGATTCCGGCCTTGGGCCAGTTGATCAGCCCCGCAAAGATGAAATAAGCGGCGGCGACGAGGTTGATGAGCGCGCCCAGCACGGTCTTGAGCGCGTTCATCTCGTGAATGTCGGTCAGACCGATGAACCCGAGCGACGCGAGCATGAGGATGCCGATGCCGGCGCCGAAATAGCCTCCGTAGACTGCGACCAGAAACTGGAAGCCGACCGCCGCCCACACCATCCGGCTGTGCGGGTGCGGGGCGGCCTGGTCGAATCCGGCAAAACGCTTGAAGGCGCCCTGGCCCAGGAACAGCACGGTCGCGAACAGCAGCAGGAACGGCACCAGCTTGGAAAAGATTTTCTCGCCCGTGGCCGTCAGCAGGACCGCGCCGATCAGGCCGCCGAGAAGGCTGACGGGGATGAAGCGCCGGAGCCAGGGACGCACGGAGGGCAGCTGCCGGCGATAGCCGAAGACGCTGCCGAAGGTTCCCACCACCAGGGCCAGCGTGCTGGTCGCGTTGGCGACGACCGCGGGCGTGCGCGCCAGCAGCAGGGTGGGAAACGTGATCACCGTGCCGCCGCCGGCCACGGCGTTGATCAGGCCCGCCGCCGCGGCCGCGACCGCCAGCAGGATGGCTTCAGTCCAGGTCATGCGCCGGTGACTGTGCGCAGGAGCCGGCCGGAGGCAAAAGGAACTTTTCAGCCCGCGCGCTTGCTCCAGACCCGCAGCGAAACGAGGAAAAATTGTTCCAGCGCGGCGGACTCGTTCAGGTTGAGGCGGAGCAGCCCGGCACAACGCTCGAGCTCGGCCACGGCCGCGGCCAGGGCGCGGCGGATGACGCCGTCGCTGGCAGCGAGACGCGGACGCGCAAAGGCGAGGGTGGCCCGTTCGATTTCCCCGAACAGCTTCTGCCGGATGCCGTTGGCGATGCCGGTCTCGATGGCGACCTGCTCGTCCTCGGGCAGCTCGGCCGGCAGCTTCTCCTGCTGGCTCTTCCAGACCTCCGCCGTGGCGCCGGCCAGGATGCCGTTGAAACGGACCACGAGACCGTACAGGGCGAAGATCTGTCCGGCGACGGCCTGCCGGTCGGCGACGCCTTCCGTCAGCCGCGCCAGCCATGCCTGGTAGTCGGCCTTCCAGCCGGGCAGGTCGGGGTGGGCCAGCGGCGCGGCCGAGGCGGCGAAGCGAAAATGCAGGCAGCGGCTGCGGATCGTCGGCAGGAGGGCGTAGGGACGCGACGTCAGCAGCAGGATCGTCGTCTGGCCGGGCGGCTCCTCCAGCGTCTTCAGAAAGATGTTGGCCGCGGAGGCGTTCATCCGGTCGGCCTCGTGGATGATGGCGACCTTGCGGCGGCCGACGGTGGGCGAAACCTGGATCCGGCCGATGAGCTCGCGCGTGGCCTCGGCGGAGATCTGCCGCATCTTGCCGGCGGGGCGCAGGGCGAAGCAGTCGGGATGCCGGTCCGGCGGGAAATGCCGCGCTCCCGCCGCCTCGTTCAGCAGCCGGTCGGCGATGGCGTGGGCGACGAGCACCAGCGTGTCGGGGTCGTCGCCGTGCAGGAGGAGGCTGTGCCCGAGCCGGTCGCGCCGCAGGGCCTGCTCGATGACGACGACGGCCGGCGTGCCGGCGAGCGCTTCGGGCCAGGAGACGGTGGACATCGGAATCGTTGCCGGCCGGCGTGACGCAAGGCGGCGGCTCAGACGCCGAGCCGCTTCCTCACCTCATCCCAGATGAGTTTCCGCACCTTTTCCTCCGGCAGCGTGCCGTCGACCACAAAAAACCGCCGGGGTAGCGAGCGGGCGAGCACGAGGTAGCCATCCCGCACCTTCTTGTAGAATTGGATGTTTTCCCGCTCCATGCGATCGGGCAGATCGGAGGCCCGCTGCCGGATGCGGGCGAGGCTCACCGAGGTGGGCACGTCCAGCACGATGGTCAGGTCGGGCAGGACGTCGCCGACGGCGAAGCGGTTGATTTGCTGGATGGGATCGAGCGACAGGTTGCGGGCCACGCCCTGGTAGACGGTGCTGGAGTCGATGTAGCGGTCGCAGAGCACGACCACGCCCTTCATGAGGTTGGGCGCGATGACCTCCCGCACGAGCTGGGCCCGGGAGGCGGCAAAGAGCAGCAGCTCCGTCTCGGCGCACATCTCGTCGCCCTTGGAGTTGTGGACGATGAGGTTGCGCACCTGCTCGCCGATCTCGGTGCCGCCGGGCTCGCGGGTGGACAAAACCTCGCGGCCGATCTGCTGCAGCTGCCCGGCCAGGTAGGCGATCTGGGTGGACTTGCCGCTGCCCTCGGATCCCTCGAAGGAGATGAGGATGCCGCGGCGGGCGGCGGCTTTGCGCCGGGAGGAGGACCGGGCGGGCGAGGTTTTCTTTTTCATTGCGATAGGATGCTAGCGGTTCAGCGCCACTGGGCGAGAAAGGTTTCGAGGTCGCCGAGCGAGGGGCTGCGCGCGATGCGCACGTAAAATCCCGAGGTGCTGACCCCAAGCCCGAGGCAGGACTCGGGGCCGAGCCCGAGGAGCTGGCCGGTGACGAAGCCGGCGTTGAAATGGTCGCCCGCGCCGGTGGTGATGAGCGGCTTCTCGGCAAAGGGCCCCGGCACCCACCAGGTGTCGTCCTTGGTGGCGCAGGCGGCGGACTTGGTCGGGTGCACGACCACGGTGGCGATGGCGAGCTGCTGGCGGATCTGGCGCGCCATTGAGCGCAGGCTCTTTTCATCCTCGCCTTCCCGGCCCAGGCCCAGCACCGCAAACACCTGCTGCGCCTCCTTGAGGTTGAGGCCCAGCGTCACCCGGCCGAAGGCCTGGAAGCGCGCGATGGCCTGCAGCACCTGCGCCAGATCGGCGGGCGAGCGTTTCTCGGGGTCGGCGAGATCGAAGAAAAACAGCCGCTCATGCGGCGGCAGGATCGGGAAGACGCGCCCGGCCAGCTCCTCGAGGATGGCCGTCATGTTCGGGATCATCGTCCAGTTGACCAGCGCCACGAGGTCGGCCCGCGACAGGCAGTCGAACAGGGCGCCTTCACCCATGACCTTGGCGAGTTGGGCATAGGTGACCTCGTCGAGGCTCTTCATCAGCCCGAGCATGACCTTGCCGTCGGTGAATTCGAGGGCGGTGGTGAAGCCCGGATCGCACAGCGACACGGCCTCGGCCCGGTGGGCCATCTCCTGGAAGACGGGGTGGATGGCGGGCGTGCCGAGCGCGCCGACATATTTCAGGCGCAGGCCGGCCGCCAGCAGGGCGTTGGCCATGATCGGGCCGTTGCCGCCCAGTTTTTCCAGGACGGGATAGAGCTCGATGTTGGTGCTCTTGCCCGCCGCCGCGAGCACGCGCCGGCCGAACTCCTCGATCATGTTCATCGGCTCGAAAGCCTCGCCTTGGCCGTGGCGGGTGGCCACGGGATGGACGATCCGGTCGACGAAACCGTCGAGGCCGACCACGGCGAACTTGCTGGAGACCGAGCCCCGCCGCGTGCGGAGTTCCTCAAGGGTGCGGGTTTGGAAATTCATGACGAGTGGCGGACCCCCGAGGAAAAAAGGGACGGCAGGCGGTCGCAATCAGATTCGCGCGGCCAGGGCGCGACCACCAGTGTAGCACAGCCTCCCTGACGGCAGGTTTTTGCAGGCTGGAAGCCTGCGCTACTCCGAACCGGTTTCCCCCATTTTCGTTGCGCGTCTCCGGCAATCGCGCCATCACTCGACGCCATGTTCCTGCCCGTCCTTGCGACCACCAATCCCTGGCAGCTCTTCGTCCGCTGCGATCCCGTCGGCCAGGTCATCACCGTGCTTCTGGCCGTGTTCAGCCTGATCGCGTGGACGATCATGTTCGGCAAGCACATGGAGCTGAGAAGCCTCAGCCGGCTCAACCACGACTTTGAGCGCCGCCTGCGCGAGCAGCGCACACTGCTCGACCTGCCGGAATCGTTCCGCAACCGCCGCGCCATCCCCTATGCCGACCTGTTCGCCGACGCGATCGAGGCCTACTGGCGCGCCGCGGCCATCGGCAAGGAAAAGGGCGAAGACACGCTCCGGGCCCGCCTCGAGCACGCGGAGAATGCCCTCCAGCGGGCGCTGGCCCGGCAGGTGCTCCGCTACGAGTCGAGCATGATCTTCCTCGCCAGCATCGTCTCCGGCGCGCCCTTCCTCGGCCTGCTCGGCACGGTGTGGGGCGTGATGGAGGCGTTCAGCTCGGTGTCGGTGCAGCAGACCGCCAGCATCCAGACGCTCGCCCCCGGCGTCTCCGCCGCGCTGCTCACCACCATTGCCGGGCTGATCGTGGCCATCCCCTCGGTGTTCGGCTACAACATCCTCCTCGCGCGCAGCCGCCTGCTCGTCACCGAGACGGAAAATTACGCCAGCAGCCTGGCCGACCGCATCGAACTCGAAATGCAGATGTAGGGGTGGAATTGGTTATTGGTGATTGCCTATTGCTCAATGGTCATGACCACGGAAGCGCATGCCAAATCCAAGGCCTTCTTTGTCGGGCGGAGCTGCGGGATTCCATCGGCCATTGTCGGGCGGGGTCACCGCACCCCGCCGGCATCGAGAAGTCGGCATTCGGCGATGCCGCCCTACAATGTCCGCACCCTCGCTCTAAACCTTACACCTTAAACCTCGACCATTCTCCCCCATGGCCCGGACCTTTCGCCGCCAGCGCACCGCCCATCCGATCTCGGATCTGAATCTCACGAACCTCATCGATCTGGGGTTCACGCTCCTGATCATCTTCATGATCGCGACGCCGCTGATCCAGCAGGAGCAGACAATTCCGGTCAACCTGCCCACGGAATCGAAGCGCGGGCAGCCCAAGGCGCCGTCGGAAACCGAATTCCAGCCCATCAGCATTGATCGCAACGGTAAGTATTATTTCGGCGCGAAGTCGGTCAGTTTCCCGGAATTGGAGACGCTGGTGGCCGGCCTCGGGAGCCGGAAGACCCAGCCCGTGATCCGCATCCGGGCCGACCAGTCGCTGCAATACCAGCAGGTGATCCGCCTGATGAACCTGCTGATGAAGAATAATCTCGGCAAAATCACCTTCGACACGCAGGCGGACTGACTCATGCACGCGCGGGCGCCCAGTGCGTTCTTCCTTTCGCTGCTGTTCCATGTGGCCGCAGTCATGTCCATCGTGGTGCTGGCCTTCGTCGTGCAGCGGCGCACCCCGCCGCCGGTGCAGATCTTCGAACTGGTGGCCGGCCCGCCCACGGATCTCACGGCCACCGAGGCTCCGGCCCTGGGCAGTCCGGACGGCACGGTGGACGTCAAGATCCCCGAGCCGCCGGCCCGGCCCGACGCCGTGCCCGCGCCGGAACCGGCGGCGGTGGAACCCGCGCCCGTGGTGCAAAAACCGGCCCCGGTCAAGCCGGCACCGCGGACCGAGACAAAAACCGCGAAGGCGCCGGCCCAGAAGGACACGGATCGCATCAGCTACGATCAATACGTGAAGAAGCACGGCAAGCCCGCGCCTGCGAAGCCGGGGAGCACCGCGGCGCCGAGGTCGGGGCCGGTGCCCAAGATCAACGCCCGGGGCATTGCCGAGGGCGTGCTGGGCGGCTCGGCGAATTCCAAGGGCGGAGGAGGAGGGCGGGCCCTGACCGCGGCGCAACGTTCCGCGCTGGAGGGCTACATCGCGCGCCTCGTCACGGCCCTCCGGCAGAACCACGAGAAGCCGCCGGGGCTATCCGATCTGCTCTCGGCCGACGTCGAGTTTCTGATCGCCGCCGACGGCACGATCTCGCGGGTGCAGATCGTTCGTTCGTCCGGCAACACCGACTTTGACCTGTCCTGCCTCGAGGCCTTCAAGCGGATGGGCTCGGTCGGCCCCAAGCCCGACGGCAAGTCCGACACCTGGGTATTGACGTTCCGGATGAAGGACGAATAGCCGGCCAAAGGCCGCGACCGGCGGGGAGGGCCAAGGGGCAGGGCGCAGGACGGGGAAAAGATATTTCACCCGAAGATCGCAAGGAGCGCGGAGAGAAAGGGCAAAGGCGGAAAGCGGAAACCGGCATTGGAGCGGCGACGCCCTCGTCGCCGACGCAATATCTCACACGAAGCTCACAGCGCGGCGGAGCCGCAACCAAACCCGGAAGGACTTTTTTGACCACCGATTCCGCGGATGGGCACGGATAAAACCAAGGCGCGGCATTCCGTATTAATCCGTGTCATCCGTGTGATCTGTGGTTGGTTTGGGATTGAGAGGATCTGGGTAAATCATCGCGGCACGCGAGGATTTGGCATTACAGCAGTGCAAAGAGCGCGGAGAAAAGGGAAGGCAGCGCTGGAGCGGCGACGCCCTCGTCGGCGAAGTAATATCTTACACGAAGATCGCAAAGGACGCGGAGGGAGACGAGGAAGACTGCTGCATCCAAGCCGTTGAGACCGTTGCGTGAGGCGAATCTGAACCACGGATCACGCGGGTAAGCACGAATTCGTGCAAAGCACTGCGGCACGCTTGCGCGCTTGGCTTTTAGTTCCTCATCCTTGCCCCTTTGCCCTTGCCCCTCGGCACCTTGCGAACGGGCCGCGCCGCCGAAAAAGTCCTTGCCATCAGGGGCCAAACTTTGATGTTACACGCCCTTGCTGGATTGCATGGGCTCGTAGCTCAGTTGGAAGAGCGCCGCAATGGCATTGCGGAGGTCGTCAGTTCGAACCTGATCGGGTCCACCATCCTTCGCCCTGCGGGCTACGGATGGCCGGCCAGCTCGCAGTAGAGCCGAGATACGGGATACAAGCGGGGGTCGTTGAGGCGAAGGATGCCCTCCGAAGCTTCGGCGAAGGAGGGCATTACCCTCGGTACAGCGAACCCACTGATTAAGTAGGAAGAGCCTGAGTCTCGCGTTTCTCCTCGTCGGAGTTGTCGCGCCGTAGCCCATAGGGCGAAGGCGGACAAGAACGGCTGGCAGGCCAACTTGCGGTGCGGCGAAGGCGGACATCTCACACGAAGGCCGCAAAGGACGCGGAGGAATAAGATGAGCCCGTACCAAAGATTGGGTAGGGCGTGGTTGGGGCAGATCAGCCTACTTCAAGGCAAGCGCGGACGGTGCTTTGCATTTGCTGGCGGCGATGCACGGTCACCGAAGGTGTTGTGCAACTCGGTCTCGCGGGCGAGCAGTTTGAGCGCGCCTTTGGGGAGGGGAGGGACTTCGGCCGGGAGTTCGTAGGGGGCGATTTGAATGAATCCGTCGGGGACGCGGACAATCACCGGCTGCTTGGAACGGACCACCCGGCGCGCGATCCCGCTGAATCCGGCTTTGGCCTTGGAGACAGTGAGCATGTTCATGACGTTAGTCACATGCGTGGCCAGAAAATGGTCGAGTGAAACACGCGCGATCCCGTGGCGCTGCCTGCAAGGAAATCCCTCCGCGACACGTCGCGACACCAGATGACTGCACTTGACCCGTTGCGTACGTAACTTGGGAGCGTTTCTGGGAACACCCTGCGGGCTCAAATCATCGATACCCCTGTGCCCCTGTAGATCGTGTTTTCAAGATGAGACCAGATGATCCGCAAGGCCTCGTTCCGTTCGGGATCTCGAATTGAAGGGTGATTCGACCCATGTGTCGCATGAGATGTTGCTTGGGTGCAACCCAGCCAAATCTTCGCTAGCTTCTTGGCCTCGGGCGTGCTCAAGTCGAACAACATGCCTCCTTCGAAATTATCGATTCTCGCACTGAAATCCCCGTGGTGCGGCCTCGTGGGCTCTCCGTGCTTGTCCATGCTCACGCCCACGAATTCAATTAACCACCGGGTCGCCGCAAATCGGCCCTCCCAGATTGCGTGATTCGCGCATCTGTTTCTGACCGCGCCCTGATCAATCACTGCGCCAGACGCCGCAATTTTTTCGTCAAGCACCTCAGTGCAGGCGATAGAGCCGCCCACCCGATGCGGAATATGCTGCCGCAGCCATTCCTGCTGCTCCGCTTTCGTCAGTTTCATTGCCCCTTCTTTCATCTTTTGTATATTAGGCCAATTCCAATTCTGTACAGGGAAGGGCATGTACGCCGTTTTCGTATCGATCAGCCGCTCGCTCTGGTGGCTTGGTCGGCAGTTCTTCCATCCCGGGATGCACCAGGCATCTTATCGAGCACGGCTAGAAGCCGTACATCCGAGTCGAATTTCAAGACGAGCACCCATTGTATCAGCGCGCCAACGGTCAGCGCTGATTCTCCATGATGGCTAGACAGCATCGCGACCAAGGCGCTGCCGGTCGTGGACAATGCGCACCAGAAGAGAATCGTCCTGACCTTCTGTCTGCTGGAAATCATCCCCGGCCGTCTCGATGCGTCAGCGGCGAAGGCCGCGAATCTTTCATCAGTTTTGGTAAACATAAGAGGGGGGTAGACGCAGGAATGCCTACGCCGATTTTTCTCACCGAGCAATTGTTTAGTCGTTTGTGAAAAGGCGAACGATTAAGCCGATGTGCAGTGGCGTCGGGTGGGAGCGGCCTGCGGCTGCGTCGGTGGGAAGGGCAAAGGGGCAGGGAGCAAGACGGGGGAAAAGGGAAGGCGAAGGGCGAAAGAGTGGAGGAGGGAAACGGCCGTCCGTCATTGGAGCGGCGACGCCCTCGTCGCCGACGTGGTATCTCACACGAAGGACGCAAAGGAAGGTTGGTACATCCAAGCCGTGGCGACCTTTGCGTGAGGACCGACCCGCCGGGATGGACAAACCGCGGGCGGAAGCGCATCCTCAGATAGGATCTCGACCACAGAGTAGCGGGTTTGCCCCGCCGGCCTGTCATTGATGATAGCGTGCCACCAAGCCCGCCGCCTTTTCATTTGGAAATCCCATCTGCCATCCGACTTCTGATCTCTGCCATCTGACGTCTGATATATCTGACTTCCGGCCGTCTCCCTCACTTTCACTCTCACCTTCACTTTCACTCTCTCAGTCCCATGCCTGACGCACCCGAGAACCGCCGGGATTTCGCCGCGCTCTACCGCGCCACGATCGACCCGCTGCGGCGCTATCTGGCGCGGTTGCTGGGCGATGCGAGTGAGGCGCAGGACGTGGCGCACGACGCCTATCTGCGGGTGCAGCCGATCATCACCAAGCAGCGGGCGGAGAAACCCGAGGCCCTGCTTTACACCACGGCCCGCCGGCTGGCGCTCAACCGCCTGCATCGCCGCCGCATCGCGCCTTTCGTCGGCGACGCCTGGGAGCCCGAAACCACCGCTTCGTCCGCACCCGGCGTGGTGCAGCAGGTGATGGCGCGCCAGGAATTGCAGCAACTCGAGCAAGCGATCGGTCAGTTGCCCGAAGGCTGTCGCACCGTGTTGCTGCTGCGCAAGGTCGAGCTGCTCTCGCACCGCGAAATCGCGGACCGGCTCGGCATCGCTATCAGCACGGTGGAGAAACAGCACGCCCGGGCCCTGCGCCTGTTGCGCGCGCTGCTGCCAACCGAACCCGCCCACACCGCCACCAGTCCCGCCATCCCGACCAGCAAGGAGGCCCGCCCATGAACCGTTCTCCCTCATGCCTCGATCCCGCCGCCGAGGAGCAGGCCGCGCTCTGGGCCGCCCGGCTCGACGGCTCCACCCTGACCGCCGCCGACCGCGCCGCACTGGAAGCATGGCTGGGCGAAAGCCCCGCCCATCGCCCGCTGCTCGCGCGTTACTGCCAGTTTTCCGCCAATCTCGAACAACAACTGCCGGCCCTGGTGGCATCCGGCGCGGTGGAGTTGCCGCCGGAGTCCGCCTCCCGCCGGGCGCGGCCGTGGCTCATCTGGGGCGCCGGCGTCATGGCGGCGGCCGCCGCGGCTGTCGTCCTCGGGCTCTGGCTGAACCGTCCGCAGCTCCAATCGGAGAATCTGGCCACGCCGATGGCGCAGCGCCAGACCCTCACGCTCGCCGACGGCACCCGGATCGAGCTCAACGCCCAGACCAGCCTCCGGATCGACATCGACCGGCGGGAGCGGCGCGTGCGCCTCGCCTCGGGCGAGGCGTTCTTTGCCGTCCACAAGGACGCCCGCCGGCTGTTCATCGTGGAAACCCCGGCCGGGTCGGTGCAGGCGACGGGGACCCAGTTCGACGTCCGCGCCGAAACCGCATCCATGCTCGAAGTGACGGTGGTCGAAGGCGCGGTGCAGGCGCGTCCGGGCGATGCGGCCGGCCGGCCCGGCGCCCCGGTGGCGCTCGCCGCCGGCGACCAGCTCTCCGCCGGCCCCGCCGGCGTCACCGTCCGCGCGCTGCCGCCCGCCGCCCTCGCCGACGCGCTCGCCTGGCGCCAGGGGCAGATCGTGTTTGCCGGCGTGCCGCTGCGCGAGGCGCTCGCGCGCTTTGCCCGCTACCACGGGCGCGGCATCACGGCCACCCCGGGCGCCGCGGAACTGCGCGTCGGCGGCCGCTACAGCCTGGACGATCTCGACGGTTTTTTTGCGGCTCTCGAAGAAGTGCTGCCAGTCCGCGTGACCCGCAGCCTGAACGGTACGGTGCAGGTGAGCCTGCGCACCGAGCCCTAGCAGCGTGTCGGACTTCGTCCTCCACGCTGCTAAACAAAATGGCTGCGCCATTTTGGCTGAACCCGGAAGGGCCGAGTGATTTCCGGGTTTTTTGCTCGGCGGTGATCGAAGGCGTCCGTTTGCTTGATCCGGAGGCGATTTCCACCCGCAGGGACTCGCTCCGCTACCTCTGTGACCTGCTCCTGTGAAAACTCCTGTGAGGATCCACCGCCGGGTCCCAGCTCGCCATCGGGTGCGGGCCGCTCATGCTTTGCCGGCGTGCTGCGACGCGTGTTCCTGTTGAGCCTGGCGGGCCTGCTATCCCTGCCGGGTCGGGCCGAGCCGGTAGACTTCGATCTGCCCGCCCGCCCGGCCGCCGCCGCCCTGCTGGGCTTTTCCCAGCAGGCAAAAATCGAAGTGCTCTATTCCTTCGACGAACTACAAGCGGTGCGATCCACCGAGGTCATCGGCCGCTATGAGCCGGCCGACGCGCTCAGCCGTCTCCTCCGTGGCACCGGCTTCATCGCGCGGCGGGATGACAAGGGGAAGTTCGTGGTCACGCGTGCCACCCGGCTCACGGGTGCGATCAAGGGACGGCTGCTCGGCTCTGACGGCGCTCCCGCCCGCGGGGTGCGGATCACCGTGCTCGAGGCGGGGCAGTCGGCGGTGACCGACGAGCGCGGCGAATTCACCTTCGACGCCGTTGCGCCCGGCATTCACCGGCTGGTGGCGGCCGGGGCCGGTTACCTGCCCCGGGCGATCGACGGCGTGCGGGTGCTGGCCGGCCGGATGTCGGTCCTCGACACGGAGGAGATGCTGGCGGCGGATGAGGTGACCCGGCTCGAGCCGTATATCGTGACCAGCGAATCCGGCCGGCGGCTCTTCGACGGCAGCGAGGCCTACCTCGGTCCGCGGGTGGCTGCGGGCAACCTGGATTTGCCCCGCACAGCGGACGACGCGCTGCCCTATACCGTCTACACGCGCAGCCAGATCGTCCGCAGCGGCGTGGTGAACGTAAACGAGTTTCTCCAGCGGGAACTGCTCGACAGCGACGCGACGACGCGTCCGCCGGAAGAGAGCGGGCAGAGGCCCAGTTATGCCGCCGGCAGCACGAATCTGAACCTGCGGGGCTATGATGCCGACGAGACGGTCGTGCTCGTGAACGGCCGGCGCCTGCCGGAAGTCGTGACCAGCAGTCATGACCAGACGCTGCCTCCGGACGTGAATTTCATCCCGCTCAGTCTGGTGCAGCAGATCGAAGTGCTGCCGGCGTCCGCGGCTGCGCTCTACACCGGCAATCCCGTCGGCGGCGTGATCAACATCGTGCTGCGGCCGGACGCGGAGGGGGAGGCGACCGAGGTGACCACCACCTATACGAATGCGCTGCACGGATTCGATGCGCCCCAATCCTCCGTCTCGCTGCTGCACGGCCGGACCCTGCTCGGCGGAGCGCTGCGCGTACGGTTGAACGCCAGCCTCACCCGGACGATGCCGCCCACGGAGGCGGAGTTGCGTTATATCCAGGCCAACATCCATCCCTCCGTCGCGCCGGGCGATCCGATCTACCGTGCGACCCCGAACATCCGCAGCGCGAATCTCACCCCGCTCTTCGGGCCGGGCTCGTCCCCGGTGACCTCGGTGGCGCCGGGCGCGGACGGCACGGGGGGACTCGC
>JAQTYQ010000022.1:41798-66935 GCA_028688225.1 Opitutaceae bacterium
CCTTCGCCGACCGGCAGGGCATGCGCAACCTGGACTTGTTCGACTCGCCCGGCGGCCTGGCGGCATCACCCGACAGCGCGGATTACCCCTACGGCCGGCGGCAGCAGCGCGCCACTTATTTTGCCTCCGCCACCTACGACGTGCTCCCCTGGCTGCAGCTCGGACTGGACGGCACCTATTCGAGCACCGTGGTCCATCGCGGTTATGACGTGCAGACCGCCGACCTGACGCTGCGGGCGGATTCACCGCTCAACCCGTTCCAGCAGGAGGTGCGGACCTCCATGAACGAGACGGCGCCGCTGCTCGGCGAAAACTACAGCGAGGCACGAATCGAGTTCGCGTCGGCGGTGCTCGGCCTGCTGCTCAAGCTGCCGGGCGACTGGCGGATGGCGCTCGATGTGCAATACGCCCACAACCTCTCCAAGTACCGGGGCCTGGCCGGCGCGGACGCCATCCGCTGGCAGCAACTGGTCGACGCGGGCGTCTACAACCCGCTGCGCGACACCCAGGTCCACGGCCCGCCGCCGGAGTTCTACGATCACGTGCTGGTCTATTACGGCGACCGCGGGCATTTCGTGACGCTCGGCAACTACGACACGATCGACGCCTCGGTGCGGATCACCAATCAATCGCTGGTGCTGCCGACCGGCCTGGGGGCGGTGAACTTCGGCGTCGACTACCGGCGCATGCATCTGGCCGATTACACGAATGTGCAGCGCTTTGGCGACGGCTCGCTGGCGGCGGATCCGATCGAGTGGCAGGGGCGCGTCCTGCAACGCTACAGCGTCTTCGGCGAGCTGCAGGCGCCGGTGCTGCCGCCGCGCCGGCTGCCGCGCTGGCTCCGCAAGATCGAGAGCGACGTGGCGGTGCGGTATGTCGCGGCCGACACGAGCAAGGAAGCCTACGTGGCCCCGACGGGCGGCCTGAAGGTGGACCTGGCGGGAGGGGTTTCCCTGCGCGGCAGCTTTACGGTCTCAAGTCGTTATCCGACGCCGTACATGAGCCGGCAGGCGGCAACGCCATCCGACGTCGGCTCGGGGGAGGTCAGCTACGAGTGGATCACCGACCCGGTGCGGAGCCAGAACTACAACGTCCAGACCCGGGAGGCGCTCAATCCCGACTTGCGGCCGGAATCGGCCGTCACCCAGACGGCGGGCATGATTTTCCAGCGGGGCCGGGAGCATCGCTTCCGGGCGGCGCTGGACTTCGTGGACACCCGGAAGACCAATGAGCTCATCTGGCTGGGAGCACAAACGTTGCTGGACCTGGAGTCGTTGTTTCCCGGACGGGTGATCCGGGCGCCGCTGACACCGGGCGACGAACGCACGGCCGGCTATGTCACCTCGGTCCTCACCGGCCGGGTCAACGCCGCGTGGCGGCATTCCCAGAACTGGAACGCGACCCTCGATTACGCGTGGGAAAAGTGCCTGGGCGGCACCCTGAGCCTGTACGGCCGGCTGGTCTGGTTCCAGCGCTTCGACCGGCAGGTCTTCCCGGATTCGCCGGTGGTAGACGAACTGCGGCTGCCCGACGGGTCGGTCTCGGGGCTGCTCCGGGAGCGCGCCAATTTCGGCGCCGGCTGGTCCAACCACGATTACGGCTTCGGCCTGGACGGACACTACTTTGGCTCGCGCATCCTGCCGGTCATCGAGTGGCCGAGCCAGGGCGGCGACCAGATCGATCGCTGCTGGCAGTTCGACGCCTACCTGCAAGGCGACCTGGGCCGGTGGCTGCCGTGGCAAAGCTCCCGCTTCGGCCTGCGCGGCCAGGTGCGCGTCAACAATGTCTTCGGCGCCCACTTTCCGAAATATGCCAACGATCCATCGGGCGCCGGGGTGCAGCCCTACGGCGACTGGCGCGGGCGCACCTGCTCGCTGTCGCTGACCGCCACATTCTGAGCCGGGAGCAGGCAAGCGAATCATGCTCTCACCCGAAGCCTCCCGACTGTTTGGTGGAAACTGCAGGAGCCTGCTTGCCGCGTCGCAGCGGCGGGGCTGACCCGTAGCCAAACTCACTTGCCCGCATAACTCGAAGAGCGGCGGCTGGTGAGAGCATGAAATCACGTAGCCAAACTCGTGAGAGTTTGGATCGAGTGGTCTGTCCAAAGCCTCACGGCTTTGGCTACGAAAACCCTGAACTTGTCCGCGCGAGTAGCGGGTTGGGCCCGGTGGATGGTCATAAGTTTCAGGAGCATGCAATGGCCGAAGCCGCCAACACCACCTGGGGAGCTCCCGGATCGCTGCCGGGCTCCGCGAAGACCCTTCCGCCCGCGGACGACGCCTACCTGCGCGAAGCGCTGAAGCACTATCCGGCCTCCATTTATCCGGCCGCCTGCCGCTTCCGCCAGACCGGAAACACCCAGCATCTCCCGGCCATCGTCCGCGGCATCATCGAGCGACATGTGCCGCCGGATCTGCGGGCCAGGCTCAAGGACGTCGGCGATGATCTCCGGCTGGCCGAGGATCTGGGCCTCGACTCACTGACAATGATGGAGGTCGTGGCCCTCACGGAGGACGTGTTCCGGGTGTCGATCAGCAGTGAAGAGTTGGGCCGGCTGCGCACCCTGGGCGACCTCCGGCAACTTCTCACGTGCAAGCTGTGCGGCCTGCCCGGGCCGGCGTCCAAAACATCGCAAACCGGAGGCTGGGACTGAGCGCCGGGCGATCGCTGCATCCCGATTTGATTGGAGGAAACATCCCATGAAAACCTGCCGGCCGTTGGTCCGTTGGTCCGGCGCCAGGGCGCGCCTCGTGCACCCGGTGGGGGTGCTAGTGCTAGCGATGAGTTTGCTGTCCGCGTTGGCGGAAGGGCAGGTGACCTACACGCCGTACACTTTTACCACGCTGGCCGGTCAGGCGAGCATCGGCACCGCCGACGGCGCGGGCGAGGTGGCACGCTTCTCGTCTCCTTTTGACGTTGCCGTCGACGGCGCCGGCAATCTCTACGTGGCCGACACCGATAATCACACCGTCCGGAAGATCGCGCCCGGCGGAATGGTCACCACCCTGGCGGGGTTGGCGGGAGTATCCGGGTTCGCCGATGGCGCCGGCAGCGCCGCGCGGTTTAGCGCGCCGGAAAGCGTGGCGGTGGATGCCGCGGGCAATGTTTTTGTGTCGGAGCTTTGGTCCGGAACGATCCGGAAAATCACCCCGGCCGGAGTGGTGACAACCGTGGCCAGGTTTCCCGGCTCGAGTGATCCGGCGGCGTTCCCCGGCAGCGCCACCGGATATGGACCGGCCCACGACCTCGCGGTCGACACGGACGGCAACCTGTACGCCACCAATGCCCTCCAAAACGCGATTTTGAAGATCACTCCGGACGGGACGGTCACGACCCTGGCAGGGTCGCCGGGAATCTTCGGTGGAGACGCCGACGGCACGGGCAGCGCCGCTCGCTTTGCCCGACCCCGGGGACTGGTGTTGGGCCCCACGGGCGACATCTATGTGGCCGACACCGCCAACAATGCCATCCGCAAGGTCACGCTTGCGGGCGTCGTGACGACGCTCGCCGGGCCCAACGATCTGCCGGACGGTTTCTACATGCCCAAGAGCCTGGTGACCGATGCCGCCGGGAATTTCATCGTCGTCGATTCCTGGAATTTGATCTGGAGGTTTGGGCCGTCGGGAGAGTTGACGAAGCTGATGACGCTGGCCACTCCGACGGGGTACGGCGACGCCGGTTATGCCGACGGCCTGGCAATGGATCAGTTGGGCAGCCTCTATGTGGCCGACACGGCCAATTCCGCGATCCGGAAGCTTTCGCCGTCGGGGACGGCGACCACTGTGGCTGGATTTGGGCCGGCCTACGGCAGCGCGGATGGCGCGGGCAGTGCCGCCCGGTTTTTCTATCCCTTGGGGATGGCGGCGGATGAGGCCGGTAATGTTTATGTGGCCGATACCGCCAACCACACGATTCGCAAAATCACATCCGGCGGGATCGTGACCACGCTGGCGGGACTGGCGGGAACCGCCGGGGACGCCGACGGCGTGCGCGGCGACGCGCGCTTCAATGCTCCCAGTGCCGTGGCCGTGGACCCGGCGGGCACCGTGTACGTGGCCGACACGGGGAATTACACGATCCGGAAGATCACCCCGGCCGGCGTGGTGTCGACGCTGGCGGGCGCGGCCGGATCAAGCGACTATGTCGATGCCACCGGCAGCGCGGCGCGTTTCGTCAGCCCGCACAGCATCGCCGCGGACCGCGAGGGCAATGTCTGGGTGGCGGACTACCGGAGCACCTGGACCTTCGACACGTACCGGGAGATCCGGCGGATCGCACCCGGCGGCCAGGTGACGACCGTGGCCCAGGTGCCCGATTCCCGTGCTCCCGCGAAGCGCAGCCATGTGCCCCTGGCGATCACGATCGACGGCGCGGGCAATCTGTTCGCCGCCGATCTTTACTCCTCGGTCATCTGGAAAGTCGCTCCGGGTGAACCTGCGGCCATCATCGCGGGCGCACCGGCCGATTGCGGAGGTGACAGCGTGGATGGCCCGGCGGCCGCGTCCCGCTTCACGGCCCCGGCAGGCGTTGCGGCCGACGCGGCCGGCAATGTCTACGTGGCGGACTGCCACGCGATCCGCCGGATCGGGCCGGACGGCGCCGTGACGACCCTGGCCGGCGTGAGCAAACTCTTTGGCAGCGCCGACGGCACGGGCAGTGCCGCCCGCTTCAACGCACCCACTGGCATCGCCGTGGACAGCACCGGACGTCTCACGGTGGCCGACACCGACAGCCACACCATCCGCCTGGGTGTGGTAGCCAGCGCGCCGGTCATCCTGTCCCAACCGCAAAGCCGGACCGTGTCCATCGGCGCCAACGTCCAATTCTCCGTCACGGTTTCCGGGAGTCCCGAGCCAACCCTCCAATGGTCCCGCAACGGTTCCGCGATCAGCGGCGCGACCGGAAGTACGCTGACCTTGACCGGCATCCAAGCGTCCGATGCCGGCGATTATACCCTGACGGCGGAGAACGCCCTGGGCCGTGTGACCAGCGACCGGGCAACGCTGACCGTCAGCACTGCTGCCGGCGGAACTCCGTCGGGCGGTGGCACCATGGAAGCAGGGTTCGTCGGGGTGCTAGTGCTGCTGGCCATGGCGCGAAAATTGGCGCGGGGCGGTGAAACTCCGGATACGAGCCTCACGCCAGGTTCGCCAAGGACACCACGAGAGGGTGGGTGAATCAACCCCGCCAAACCGTGGCGAACTTCGCGCCCGTTGCGTGAGGCAACAGAGGCGGGGCGGAGGGTGCGCTGAACAATTCTGCCGGAGGCGTTTGCAAAACGCCTTTTTTGTTTTCCCAGTACTGGTGGCTATCTTGGCCGGATAGCTGCCGGGTTTGTTTTTTCCCAAGCGCTACCATGAACGCCCCCTTTCCTATCCCATGAAACGCTACCCTGACTACGCCCACCCCAGTCCCCTGAATATCAAGAGCCTGCTGTTGCGCCCCCGGTACTGGAGTCCGGAGCAGCGCATTCACTACCGTGGTGACTATTCGCATACCTACGCGGAGTTCTTCAAGCGCGTGGCCCAGCTCGCCCATCTCCTGGACCGGTTGGGGGTTAAACCCGGCGATGCGATCGGCGTGCTGGATTGGGACAGCCACCGTTATTTCGAGCTTTTCTTTGCGGTGCCGATGTGCGGCGCCGTCCTGCACACGGTCAACATCCGGCTCTCGCCGGAGCAGATCCTCTACACCATCAATCACGCGGAGGACGTCGTGCTTTTTGTGCATGACGATTTTCAGGCGCTGATCGAGAAGATGCGTCCATCCCTGACCAGCGTGCGCTCCATCGTCCGCCTGTGCGACCCGGGCGCGGCCCAACCGGCGGACAGCTATGAGCCGCGCCTGGCGGCGGAGTCCACCACCTACGATTTCCCGGATCTCGACGAGAACACCGTCGCCACCACGTTCTACACCACGGGCACGACCGGGGACCCCAAGGGCGTTTTTTTCACCCACCGGCAGTTGATGCTGCACACGCTGGGTGTGGGCCTGGGGCTGGCGGCCTTCGGCGATCCGTTCTCGTTCCGGCAGGACGACGTGTACATGCCGCTGACCCCCATGTTCCACGTGCATTCGTGGGGCATGCCCTACATCGCCACGCTGCTCGGCGTGAAGCAGGTTTACCCCGGCCGCTATGAACCGGAGCGCCTGCTGCGCCTGCTGCTGGAGCACCGCGTCACGGTGACTCATGGCGTGCCCACCTTGCTGCACATGGTGATCACCCAGGCCACGAACGCCGGCGTGCGCCTCGACGGCCTGAAAATGCTCGTGGCCGGTTCGGCGCTTTCGCGCGGCCTGTGCGAGCGGGCGCGCGAGTGCGGTATTCAGGCCACCACCGCCTACGGCATGTCGGAAACCTGCCCTCTCCTCACCGTCAGCCACCTCAAGCCCGCCCAGGCCCGGGCGAGCGCCGATGAGCGTCTCGGCCTCTTCACCGTCACGGGTTTCCCCCTGCCGCTGGTCGAAACCCGCATCCTCGATGAAAACGGCGCGGCCCTGCCTCCCGGTCCGGAGCACGTGGGCGAGCTGGTCGTGCGCGGACCCTGGCTGACCGGCGGTTATGCGCGCAACGAGGAACGGTCGCGCGAGCTCTGGCGCGGCGGCTGGCTGCACACCGGCGACGTGGCCTATCGCGATGAGGCCGGCTACGTGCACCTCACCGACCGGCTCAAGGACGTGATCAAATCCGGCGGCGAATGGGTCTCCTCGCTCGAACTGGAGAACCTGCTCAGCCAGCACGCGCTCGTGAGCGAGGTCGCCGTCGTCGGCACCAAGGACGAGCGCTGGGGCGAGCGGCCCGTGGCCTTCGTGGTCCTGCGCGCCGGCGCCGCGGCGGCAACCGCCGGCGCGACGCTGCGCGAGCACCTGCAGACCTTTGTCGGCAGGGGGGTGCTGCAACGCTGGGCCGTGCCCGATGAGATCCGCATCGTGGCCGAACTGCCCAAAACCAGTGTCGGCAAACTCAACAAACGCGCGCTCCGGGCGACGCTGACAACGACTTGACTCCGTTTTTTCCCAGCAAAGCCGCCGTCATCGGGGCCGGCACCATGGGGGCGCAGATCGCGGCGCACCTGGCCAACGTCGGCCTCCCCGTCCTCCTCCTCGACGTCGTTCCCACCGAACTCACGCCCGACGAGCAGGCCCGCGGCCTCACGCTCGCCTCGCCGGCAGTGCGCAACCGCCCGGTGCGCGCGCTCTTCGAGCGGATGAAGAAGCTCTCGCCGCCGCCGTTCTTCACGCCGGAGACCGCCGGGCTTGTCACGCTGGGCAATGTCGAGGACAACCTCGCTGATATCGCGACCGCCGACTGGGTCGTCGAGGCCGTGCTCGAGCGCATGGACCTCAAGCAGGCGCTGCACGCGAAGATCGCGGCCCGGGCGCGGCCCGACGCGCTCGTCACCACCAACACCTCCGGCCTGCCGATCCAGCGCATGGTCGCAGGCCTGCCCCTGGAATACCGCCGCCGTTTCTTTGCCGCGCATTTCTTCAACCCGCCGCGCTACATGCGCCTGCTGGAGCTGGTGCCGACACCGGACACGGATCCCGACCGGCTGCGCGCGTTCGCCGCCTTCGCCGAGGCGGTCTTGGGCAAGGGGGTGGTCGTGGCCAAGGACACGCCCTGCTTCATCGGCAATCGCATCGGCTGCTACGACCTGCAGACGGTCCTCTGGCTGGCGCAGACCGAGGGCTTGACGGTCGATGAGGTCGACGCCCTCACCGGGCCGCTCATCGGCCGCCCGTCGAGCGCCACGTTCCGCCTGTTCGATCTCGTGGGCATCGACCTCATGGCGCAACTCGGCCGCAACCTGCAGGAACTGCTGTCCGACCCCGCCGAGAAAGCGATCTTCGCGGCACCGTCCTTCATCGGCGAGATGCTCCAGCGCGGCTGGTGGGGGGAGAAGAAAGGGCAGGGCTTCTACCGGCGTGTGCAGACCGAAAAGGGCAGGGAGATCCAGGTGCTCGATCTGCGCACCCTGGATTATCGCCCGCCACAGCCGCCCGCCTGGGCGGAGCTGGCGGCCGTGGCCAAGATCCCGGACCTTGGCGCCCGTCTCCGCGACCTTTGCGCTCTGGACGGTCCGGCCGGCCGCTTTGTCTGGAAGCATCTCAGCGCCGTGCTGTGCTACACGGCCGATCGCATCCCGGAGATCGCCGACGACGTGGCCACGGTCGATAATGCCTTGAAGTGGGGCTTCAACTGGCAGCTTGGTCCGTTTGAAATCTGGGATGCACTGGGGGTGGCCGCAGTGGCGCGCCGCCTCGAGACCGAGGGCCGCCGCGTTCCCGCGCTGGTGGCGAGCCTGCTCGCCGGCGGCCGCGCGAGTTTCTACCGCCGGCAGGATGGGAAACTCTTTCACTACGCGGTCGGACGGCGCGACGACGTGGAGAGCCGCCCGGCGCCCAAGGCCATCGCGCTGTCGCAGCGGCGCGAGACCGGGGGCATCGTGCGGGAAAACGCCGCGGCCAGCCTGCTCGATCTGGGTGACGGTGTCGCCTGCCTCGAATTCCGCACCAAGATGAACGTGATCGGCGAGGAAACGCTCGGGCTCCTCCAGGACGCGCTCGCCGCCGTACGCCGGAATTTCGCCGGACTCGTGATCGGCAACCAGGGGCCGCATTTTTCCGCCGGGGCCAACCTCAAGGAGTTCGCCGCCCTCATCGAAGCCGGCCGCTGGGACGAGCTGGATCGCATGCTCCGCCGGTTCCTGGAAGCGACCAGCACACTCCGCCGGTTCGAAAAACCCGTCGTCGCGGCCGTGCACGGCTACACGCTGGGCGGCGGCTGCGAGTTTGCGCTGGGCTGCGATCACGTCGTCGCCGCGGCGGAGACCAGCATGGGGCTGCCGGAGGCGGGCGTGGGCCTCATTCCCGGCGCGCACGGCACAAAAGAGATGCTCGTCCGCTGCACCGACGGCGTCCTGCGCAACGACGATCCCGATTACCTGGCCGGCGTGCGCCTGGCCTGGGAGACGATTTTCCAGGCGAAGATCTCCACGAGCGCGGCCGGGGCGGAGAAGCTGCGGTACCTGCGCCCCGGTGAATGGACGCCCGTCTTCAACCGCGACTGGTTGATCGGCGAGGCGAAGGCGAAAGTCCTGCAACTCGCCGACGGCTACCGGCCGCGTCCGCCGCGCACCGATATTCCGGCCGTGGGTCAGACCGGCCTGGCGCTCTTCAAGTCCGGCCTGCACACCCAGCGGATGGCCGGCCAGATCAGCGAGCACGACCAGACAGTCGGCCTGAAGCTCGCGCACGTCCTCTGCGGCGGCGATCTCTCCAGCCTGCACTTCGTGCCGGAAAGCTACATCCTCGAACTCGAGCACGCGGCCTTCCTCAGTCTTTGCGGCGAGGCCAAGACCCTGGAGCGCATCCGGCACACGCTCAAGACGGGCAAACCCCTGAAGAACTGATCATGCGCGAGGCCTACATCGTTTCCGCGGTCCGCACCCCCGTCGGCAAGGCGCCGAACGGCCGGCTCCGCACCGTCCGTGGCGATGATCTCGGCGCGCTCGTCGTGCGCGAGGTGCTGGCCCGTGCCCCGGGCGTGGCGGATGCGGAGGTCGAGGACGTGATCCTCGGCTGCGCCATGCCCGAGGGGGCGCAGGGCTACAATCTCGGGCGCGTCGTCGCCCAGCGCGCCGGCCTGCCCGACATCGTGCCCGGCTTCACCGTCAACCGTTGCTGCTCCTCCGGGCTCGAGGCCATCGCCATCGGCGCGCAACGCATCCTCAGCGGCATGGCCGACGTGATCATCGCCGGCGGGGCCGAGAACATGAGCCAGGTGCCGATGTTCGGCCACCGCACGACGTTCAACCCGGCGCTGGTCGAGACCAAACCCGATGCCTACCTGCCGATGGGCCTCACCGCCGAGAACGTGGCGACCCAGTACGCGGTCTCCCGCGCCGACCAGGACGTCTTTGCCTACGAGAGCCACCGCAAGGCCGCCGCCGCGATCGACGCCGGGCGCTTCGCCGGCGAGTGCGTGGGCGTGCCCGTGCGCGACGTCTCCCTCGACGCCGGCCAGCGACGCCGGGTCAGCGAATCGATCTTCACGACGGATGAAGGTCCGCGCCGCGACACGACGCTGGAAAAACTCTCAGCCCTGAAGCCCGCCTTCAGGCCGGGCGGCACTGTCACCGCCGGCAACACCTCCCAGCGCAGCGACGGGGCCGCCGCCGTGCTGCTCGTCTCCGGCGACCGGGTGCGGTCGCTCGGCCTGAAACCGCTCGCGCGTTTCGTCGCCTACGCGGTGGGCGGCGTGGCGCCCGGGGTCATGGGCATCGGCCCCATCGCCGGCATCCCCAAGGTGCTGCAGTGCGCCGGCCTCACCCTGGCCGACATCGACCTGATCGAGCTCAACGAGGCCTTCGCGGCCCAGGCGCTGGCGGTCATCCGCGCCTGCGGGCTACCACCGGACAAGGTCAACGTAAACGGCGGCGCGATCGCCCTCGGTCATCCGCTCGGCGCGACCGGCGCGAAGCTCACTGTCTCGATCCTGGCCGAGCTGCGCCGTCGCGGCGGCCGCTACGGACTCGTGACCATGTGCGTCGGCGGCGGCATGGGCGGGGCCGGCATCGTCGAGGTCCTCCACTGATTTTTTGCGCATGAAGATCCTCGTCCCCCTGAAACGCGTGCCCGACGCCGACACCCGCATCCGGCTGAAACCGGACGGCTCCGGGATCGAGACCGATGGCGTCAAGTTCGCCGTGAATCCGTTCGACGCCATCGCCCTCGAGGAGGCGCTGCGCCAGAGGGAAAAGAGCGCCGGCCTCGAGATCGTCGCCGTGACCATCGGCGGCGAGGAATGCGTCGAGCAGTTGCGCACCGGGCTGGCGATGGGCGCCGATCGCGCGGTACTCATCCGCGCCGCCCCCGCGCTCGATGCGCTCGCGGTCGCCAAGGTGCTGGCCGCCTGCTGCCGCCGCGAGCGGCCCGACGCCGTGCTCATGGGCAAGCAGGCGATCGACGATGATTCGAACCAGGCCGGGCAGATGCTCGCCGCGCTGCTCGGGGTGGCGCAGGCCACGTTCGTCTCGCGGCTGGAATTGCTCGCGGGCGGGACCCGGGCCCGGTGCAGCCGCGAAACCGACGCCGGCATCGAGACCATCGAGGTGGGATTCCCGGCGGTGATCACCACCGACCTGCGGCTCAACGAGCCGCGCTACGTCTCGCTGCCCGGCATCATGAAGGCGAAGAAAAAGCCCATCGAGGAGGTTACGCTGGCGGAGCTCGGGGTGGAGGCCGCCTCCCGCACGACCGTGCTGAAGCTGGAGCTGCCCCCGCGCCGGAAGGCCGGGATGCGCGTCAAGACGGTGGATGAATTGATCAGCCGGCTGCGCGAGGAAGCCAAGGTCATCTAACCCGGTCATTTCACACCCAGAGTGCACATCGTGGACAATCAGCAAACTGGAGCGGCGACGCCCCCGTCGCCGTTTTTCGAGGGAATACGCGACGAGGGCGTCGCGTCCCCCTAAAATATCCGAGCTAACCGCCTGCTTTCATGCCGCAAATCCTCGTCCTGGCCGAGCACGCCCACGGCGTGCTGAAACCCGCGACCGGCGCCGCCGCCGGTTTCGCCCGCCAGGTCTGCGCCGCTGCCGGCGGGGCCTTTGAAATCCTCGTGCTGGGGGCGGGGGTCGGGCCGGTGGCGGCCGCGGCCGCGCACTACGGCGCCGCCGCGGTGCTGGTGGCGGATGCGCCCGCCCTGCAGGAGCCCCTGGCCGACAATTACGCGCACCTCATCGCCGAGGTCGCCCGGGCGCGCACGGCAACGCTGATCGTCGCGGCGTCATCCACCTTCAGCAAAGACGTGCTGCCGCGCGCGGCCGCGCTCCTCGACGCCGGCATGGTGAGCGATGTCGTCGGCGTGCAGGCGGAAGCCGGTGAACTCGTGTTTCGCCGGCCGATCTTCGCCGGCAACGTGATCGCGACCGTCAGACTGGCGGGCGCAATCAAAGCGGTGTCGGTGCGCAGCGGCGCCTTCGCCATTCCGCCGAAAGCGGAAATCGCATCGAACCTGACCCCGGTCCCGGTCAATCCCGGCGCGCTGCCGTCGCGGGCGGCTTTTGTCAGCCGGGAGGAAAAGGCCGCCACCCGGCCCGATCCGACCGAGGCGCGCATCGTCGTTTCCGGCGGGCGGGCGCTCAAGACGAGCGAGGATTTCGAGCGGCTCGTCGGCGGACTCGCCGACCGGCTGGGGGCCGCGGTCGGCTCCTCCCGCGCGCTGGTCGATGCCGGTATCACGCCGAACTCGCTGCAAATCGGCCAGACGGGGAAGATCGTCGCGCCGGATCTTTACCTTGCGGTCGGCATCTCCGGCGCGATCCAGCATCTGGCGGGCATGAAGGACGCCAAAGTGATCGCCGCCATCAACAAGGACGCCGATGCGCCCATCTTTGAAATCGCCGACTACGGCCTCGTGGCCGACGTCTATGCCGCGGTGCCCGAGCTGCTCGCGAAGCTGAAACCCTGATCCGGATCGCCCGCATGGAACCGACCCGCGAGACCTTCGGCAACATTCCGCCCTCGTCGCAGCACCTCTTCTACGCGCTCGCCGTGGTCGCGGGGCTGGTCTTCCTCTACGGCCTGTGGCGGCGGTTCCGGCTCTGGCGGCAGGGCCTGGGCGGCGTCGGCGGCGTCCGCGTTCTGCTGGCCAGCAGAATGGCCCGGCTCAAGCCCGGCCTGCGCCGCCTGCTGATCGACGGGCTGGGGCAGAAGCGGGTGCGCGGCCGCGGCGCGGCGGGCCGGATGCATATCGTCCTGTTCGCCGGTTTCATGATGCTGCTGCTCGGCACCACGCTGCTCGAGATCGATCACCTGGCGGCGATGATCTCGCCAAACTTCTCGTTTCACCACGGCACGTACTACGTCGTCTACGAGTTCACGCTCGACGTCTTCGGCCTGCTTTTTCTCGCCGGCTGCGGTTATTTCCTGTGGCGGCGCACGCGCCGGCCCGCGAGCGTGGGCCATCGCGCCACCGACTGGTGGGTGCTCGGCATGTTCATCGCCATCGGCGTGACCGGCTACCTGGTCGAAGGCCTGCGGATCGTCTGGCAGCGGCCGGCGGGAGCCGGCGCGCATTGTTCGCCCGTCGGGCTGTGGTTGGCGCAGGGATTGTTCTCCGGGCTCGATGAACCCGGCGCCCGGGCCGCCCACTTTGCCGGGTGGTGGCTGCACGCCGGGCTCGTGTTCGGATTCTTCGCGGCGATTCCTTTCACGCGGCTGTTGCACATCGTGGCCGGCCCGCTGCACCTGTTTTTCGCCCGGCCCGGGCTCGGCCAGCTGCTCCCCGTGACGATGGAATCGGTCGAGGCGACCGGGCGGATCGGCGTGAGCGAGATCCGCCATCTCACGCCGCGGCAGCTGCTCAGTCTGGATGCCTGCATGGAGTGCGGCCGCTGCGAGGACGCGTGCCCGGCTTTTACCACGGGCAAGCCGCTCTCGCCGAAGAAAGTCGTGCAGGATCTGAAGCGGTTGATGGAGGACGTCCTCACGCTGCCTCCGGGCGCACCCGCGCCGCGCGCCCTGCACGACGACACCATCGGGGCGGAAACGCTCTGGGCCTGCACCGCCTGCAGCGCGTGCGTGGACGTCTGTCCCGTGCGCATCGACCAACTGACGCTGATCCTCGACCTGCGCCGGCACCTGGTCGCCGAAGGCGGCTTGAGCGGGACCGCCGCCACGGCGCTGCGCCGGATGCAGTCCGCCGCCAATCCGTGGGGCCTGCCCGCGGACGAACGCGCCCGGTGGACGGAGGCTTTGAACGCATGAAAACCGGTCCCGCCACTTTTCACGCCCCCACCGTCAGGGAGAACCCCGGCTTCGAGGTGCTCTACTGGATCGGCTGCGCCGGCTCCTACGACCCGCGCGCCCAGCGCGTGGCGCGCGCCATGGTGAAGCTCCTCAACACCGCCGGCGTGAACTTCGCCATCCTCGGCACCGAGGAGAAATGCACCGGCGACTCCGCCCGCCGGCTCGGCGACGAATTCCTCTTCCAGGAGCTCGCCCGGGCCAACATCGCCACGCTGCAGCGCTACGGCGTCCGGAGGATCATCGCCCACTGCCCGCATTGCGTGAACGTCTTCTTGAAGGACTATCCGCAGTTCGGCGGGCAGTTCGAGGTCCAGCATCATACGCAGTTCCTTGCGCAGCTGTTGCGCGACGGACGATTGAAGCTGCCGGCGGACGGCGGCGGCACGCCCGAATCGCTGACTTACCATGATCCCTGCTATCTGGCCCGCGTGAACGGCATTCACGCCGCGCCGCGCGAGGTTTTGCGCTCCGCCCTCACCGGCGCGAAGCCCGGCGCGCTGCGCGAGATGGATCGCCGCGAGGAGAAGACCTTCTGCTGCGGCGCCGGGGGAGGGCGGATGTGGATGGAGGAGAATCCCCAGCAGCGCGTTTCCACGGAACGGGCCCGGGAGGCGCTCGCCACCGGGGCGGCGACCGTGGCGGTCGGGTGTCCCTTCTGCCTCACGATGATGAGCGACGGCGTGGCCGCCTGCGGCGGACAGGCCCGGGTGGCCGACGTCGCGGAAATTCTTGCCGAACGGCTGAACCTCTAGGCCGAATCATGCACACTCATAACGTACTCCATGGACAGTCTGCAAACTGGAGCGGCGACGCCCCGTCGCCGTTTCTAGCGGGAACACGCGACGAAGGCGTCGCGTCTCCACAAAATAGCTGACTACGCCGGAAATTATCCCCAGCACGCCCATGTCCGAAATCGCCCCGCTCCCTCCGCATCTGACCGGCGCCAGCTTCCTGCTCCGTGAGGCCGCGCCCGCCGAGATTTTCACGCCCGAGGACCTCACGCCCGAGGACCGGCAGATGGCCGGCACGGCGGCGAAGTTCATGGACAAGGAGGTGTTTCCACAGCTGGACGCGCTCGAACACCAGGAGCCCGGACTGGCGCGCAAGCTGTTCGAGCAGGCCGGCGAGCTCGGTTTTCTCGGCATCGAGATGCCGGAGGACTGCGGCGGCCTCGGCCTCGGCAAGACCACCGCCATCGGCGTGAACGAGCAATTGTCGCGCCTCGGCGGCTTCGGCATCACCTGCGGCGTCCAGACCGGGATCGGATCGCAACCGCTGATCTATTTCGGCACCGACGCGCAGAAGCAGCAGTACCTGCCGCGCCTCGCCACCGGCGAATGGATGGGGGCCTACTGCCTGAGCGAGACCGGCTCCGGGTCCGATGCGCTGGGCATGAAAGCCAGGGCCGTGCTCACGCCGGACGGCAAACACTACCTCCTGAACGGCGTGAAGATGTGGATCACCAATGCCGGGTGGGCCGACCTGTTCACGGTGTTCGCGAAGGTCGACGGCCAGCACGTGACCGCGTTCCTCGTCGAGCGCACGTTCCCCGGCGTTTCGACCGGCAAGGAGGAGCACAAGCTCGGCATCAAGTCCTCATCCACCCGGCGGCTGATCCTCGAGGACGTAAAGGTGCCCGTCGAAAACGTCCTCGGCGAGGTGGGGAAGGGCGCCTACATCGCCTTCAACATCCTGAATTTCGGACGCTACAGCCTGGGCGCCGGCATCCTCGGTGCGGCCAAGGACCAGATCCGCGTCGCCGCGAAGTACGCCCTGGAGCGCCAGCAGTTCGGCAAGCCGCTCGCCGCGTTCGGGCTCATCCAGCAAAAACTCGGGGACATGATGGCCAAGGTCTTTGCCGGGGAAAGCGCCACCCACCGCACCGCCGGGCTGATCGACGCCGTCGCCGCCACCGGCGAGAAGCTCGACGCGATGCGGCCGCCCTTCCTCCGTTCGCTCGACGAGTTCGCGCTCGAGTGCTCCATCGTGAAGGTGCGCTGCTCGGAGATCCTCTTCGAGGTCGCCGACGAATCGCTCCAGATTCACGGCGGCTACGGCTTCACCGAGGAATTCTCCCCGGCGCGGGCGCTGCGCGATTCGCGGATCAACCGCATCTTCGAGGGCACGAACGAGATCAACCGCCTCTTCATTCCGAGCCTGCTGACGCGCCGCGAGCAACGCGGGCGTTTCCCGCTGGCGCAGACCATCGCGAGCACCTTCATGGAGCTGGCCCGCGCCGATGCGCCGCCGGCGGACGGCGGCGACGACCTGCAAAGCACGCGGGCCCTGCTCGGCGGGGCGAAGCGGTTGGTCTTTTTTCTCAGCGGCCTGATGGGAAGGAAATTCGGCGCGAAGCTGAACGACGAGCAGGAAGTGCTGGCCGCCCTTGCGGATGTCATCGCGGAAATCTACCTCGCCGAAAGCGCCGTCTTACGCGCGCTGAAAACCCGGGCCGGCGGCGCCAAGGACTCCATCCAGGCGGACCTGGCGGTGCTTTACACCCATGACGCGGTGGCCCGGATGGAAGCCGGCGCGCGCCGGGTTCTGGAGGCCTCGGTCGAACGGCGGGAATTCGGCGCACAAGTGCAGACCGTGCGCCGGCTGCTGGCGTGGACGCCGCCCAACACCATCGCGCTGCGCCGGAAGGCGGCCCGGCATGCCTGTGATCGCGGCGGATACTCGGTTTGATATGGACAGCCCGCGCCGCGGCGGCGGGGTAGGGCGTGACCGCCGGGCGCGCCGGGAAGCGCATCCGTGCTTCCGCTTTGTTCCAGGGTCTGGAGTTCATCGAAACGGCACCTGCCGCAGGTGCGTTCCGGCCGCTTTTGCCAACAAGGGAAAATACCTAAAAAATGGTAGATACCCCTACCACAATTTAAGTGTTCTGGAGGCGTGCCAACCTGGGGGACGCTCTGCTAAAGGAGGTACTGCTCCTTCATCTTCAAATGACTCACTGCGAGATCATCGGCGCCGCCCGTTCGGATCGTATCCCGCGCTTGGGGTAGGGCACTGCTCCAGGAGGAATGGCCACAAAAGGCGCATCAGGCTCAGAAAAAGAAACCCCAAGACTTGGCCGGAAAATTCCTTGTTACCCCGGCGGCCTTGTAAAATTCCAGCTCTTAATCCTGCTCCCATGAAAATACTCCCCGTCCTCGGCCTCGTTTTGCTGTGCGTCCTTGCTGTGCCGCCAGCCGCCGCCCAGACCAACATCTTTCCCGCCGACGGCAACGTCGGCATCGGGACGACCAATCCCCTCAGTAAGCTGCATGTGATGGGCGTGGGGCGTTTTGGCATCAACGATCCAGGCGTTGATAATAAAGGAGGCATTCTGATTGCGAGTGGCACCGGCGGGGGCGGCGCACGGCAGTACTGGATCGGCGCCTCCGATCCAACGGCTCACAATAATAATATGTTTGTGATCAGCGACTATAATGGGGCGGACAACTATCCATTGCTCACCATTTATGGAATGCATGCCGGAGCTGCCGGCGGCAACGTCGGCATCGGGACGACGGGACCAAACGTCCGTTTAAGCCTTGGTGCTGGTACTGCCGACACTGCGTCATCCAAAATAGCCGTATATGATGGTGGCCCATCCAATCTGTATGGAATGGGACCGTCCTACAATGGATTGGGGTACGGCTTGGGGCTTTTCGCTAACGGTAGTACAACTGGAACTCCTCAAGTATTTATTAACACTATCGGCAGCGTCGGCATCGGGACGATAGAGCCGGAAGTACCCCTGCAAGTCAACGGCGGGAGTTCAAGCACCGCCATCAGAGCCACTAACGGAAACTGGGTGATAGGCACGTCCGGCACCAGCGTTGAAACCAGCTTTGGGGCAAACAGCGGAGACACCTATGCCGGGTTAAACGTGTTGACGGGCGGCGACACGGCTTGGGGTAATCTCATCCTTCAATCGGGCGACGGCAACGTCGGCATCGGGACGACCGCTCCACAGACCCCCCTGCAGGTCAATAATGACAACGGATTCGTCCGCATCGGTAAGAATGCTGCTGGCTATGGTGGCGCGGTGGAAGCCTGGTGGTCATCCACTGGCGATGCAAATCCGAGAGTGGCAATTGATCAGAATATACCCGGTGGCACCGGCACCTTGGGAGGGGGGATCTATTGGAATACCGGGGGGACCGCTGTGACGCCTGCGACAGCAGGCGCGGGAATAGGTGCACCGGACGTTTATACGACTCGTACCATCTCATTTTTTACCTCGAACGGAACCAATATGACAGAAAGAGCGCGCATTGATGGTTCCGGCAACGTGGGCATCGGGACGACCAATCCGACTTATCCCCTGACGGTCAACGGCACGGTGCGGGCCAAGGAGGTGATCGTGGACACCGGCTGGTCGGACTACGTGTTCAAGGCGGATTACCGGCTGGCTTCCCTGAGCGAAGTCGAAGCGCACATTAAGAAACACGGTACGCTTCCCGGCGTGCCCTCCGAAGCGCAAGTCGCGAAGGAGGGTGTCAGCCTCGGCGAGATGCAATCCCGGCTTCTGGCCAAGATCGAGGAGCTGACGCTGTACACGATCGAACTCAAAAAGGAAAACGACGGCTTGCAGGCGCGGGTGGCCGCGCTGGAAAACCAATAATTCCGCCATGAAACCGAGCCTTCCCGCACTTCTTCTCCTGGGTCTGCTGACGTCGGCCAGCGCTTTTGCCCAGGTGGTGATCCAGAGCACGACCTATCCCGCGGGCCCCACGACCGTGTCGGCCGCCAACACGATCGAGACCGCGCCCTCCGCCACCGTCATCGTGCCCGGCACGGCCAGCGTCACCTACGTGGCGGACACGAGCATCACCTTGCGGCCCGGCTTCCACGCGACCGGGGGCTATTTCCATGCGGTGATTGCCCAGCCGCCCACGGCGCCCCCCGGCTTCCAGTCCACCGCCACCTGCTCGACCTTCGCGGTCCTGGAATGGGGCGCGTCCAGCTCCAGCGGCGGGATCAACCATTATGAGATCTACCGCAACGGAGCCCTCATCGCCACCGTGGGCTCCGGCGTGCTCACGTACACGGACGACACGGCCCAGCCCGACACCACCTACACCTACACCGTGCGCGCGGTGGACAACTACGGCGCGCTCTCGGCCGAGAGCACCCTCGTCCTGACCACCACGCCCCCCCTCGAAGTCTTCAACCCCCTGTCCTGAACCCTCCGCCGCAGGCGCCGCGTTGCAGCTCCGACAGGAGCGCAGACGGGCTCCCTGCCCCCTCCCTTCCTCCCCCCCGTCCTCCGTAGCCTCGTGCGAAGGAGGATCACCCTCACCCTAACTTTTACCTCTCCTCCGCCATGCGCATATTCCTAGTGTTACTGACCGCCGGCAGCCTGGGGCTGCCGGGCCTTTTCGCGCAAACGACCATTCAAGTGACGCCCGACAGCCTGGGCGGATCCGGCTGGCATGTACTCGGGGCGCCGGGCGGCGCGCTCAAGGCCGGCGCCGACGGCTGGACCCTGCCGGCCGGGGCGCAGATCTTCCGGATGCTCACGCCGGCAGAGTCCGCCTCCGCCGTGGCCGTGACCCTGCGCGCGCAGCCCCGGTTCGCCGTCCAGGCGGAGGAGACCACCGTGCTCGAACTCGGCGACGAGGCGCTCATGTTCCTGCGCACCGATGCCGGCGGGCAGCTGCTGCTCTTCGCCGGCGGCAAAGTCTCCAGTTCCCTGCCGGGCCTGGTCCCGCTCGATGCCTCCGGCCGCAGCGCCGATCTCTTGACCGTGCAACTCGGCTACGATCCGGACCACCGGGTGTATTCGGCGAGCGCCCTCGGCCGGACCGTCGCCCTGCCCGCAGGCGCGAACCAGCAACCCCCCGCCGAATTCGCCCTGTCCACCGGGACCAACTCCGACCTGCGCATCGCCGCCCTGGAGCTCGAGTTCACCCCGCCGCCGGCCAAGGCCTCGACGCGGTCGGGCGGCGCGGCTCTGTCGGAGTCCGCTCCGGCCACGGCGGAAGCGGCAAAATCCGATCCCGCGCTGGAGGCGGCGCAGCAGCAGCAGGCGCGGCTCCAGCGGGCGATGCGATTGAGCCTCATCGGCAAATTTGACGCCGCCTGGGCCGCGCTGCAGGAGAACCCCGACCCCTCGGCCAAAGCGGCGGCGGAAGCCGGCTGGCGGGCGGCGACCGTGGTGGGTTTTTTGAAAAACCAGAGCCGGTACGCCGAAGCCGAACAGTTCGCCAAGGTGGCCTTGAGCCAGCCCTGGTGCGCGGCGGCAACCGATGCCGGGGTGCGCTACTGGACCGCCTGGATCGCGCTCGAGGGCTTGGGCGACCGGAGCCGGGCGCTGCAGGCGCTGGGCGAGGCCGGCCCGGCCGACCCGGCGGCCGCCGCGCCCCTGCGCGCGCGCGTGCAGGCCTCGCTCCAATCGTTCCCCGGCCAGTGACCCGCCAACCCCTTCCCCCATGCAACCCTCGCTCCGGCTTTGGCTCGGTCTGGTCCTCCTGTCCGCGACGCTCGTTTCCCCCCTGCGGGGACAGCAGCTGGACAACCCCGTCTATTACAGCGTCTCGATTGCGGGCGCGATGACGCTGATCGGCCCCGGCTCGGGCAACACGCTCATGCCCGTCAGCACAACCGACGAAACCGGGCAATACTGCCTCGGTTCCGCCCTTGGGGCCTATCCCCCGCCGTATTATCCGCCGGCGACTTACCAGGCCACCCCGATCACGCCCAAGTTCTATCCCAACAAAAACTACACCGTCGCCATCACGGTCCCCGCCCGGGCGACCGCCACGTGCAACCTGGCGGTGCTCGGCCCCTCGGGCCTGGACCTCCAGATCGATGGCAACCGGGGCACCCGGGCGTATTTTGACAATAGCGCGAGCGACACGGGCCTGAACACCACCTTCACCGTGCGGGTGAGCCTGCCCGGCAACTACCCCCTGGCGGGCGCCCCGAGCAACCTGCGCGCGGGCGACTGCTCCCCGATCGTGGCCGACAAGCCCATCTGGTACGTGGGCCTGGGCCGCCTGCGCAACGGCGATCCGGCCGGGGCGGTCGGCTTCCGCCGGCCGGAGTTCGACCAGTATTTTTTCAACCCGGCCATGCTCGAGTACGATTCCCCGGATACGGACGATGTGCGCGTGGTCCGCGTCGGGGGCAACATCCGCCAGGTCCTGGCCCCCGAAGTGCTGGTCGACGTCCAGACCCTGAGCTCCACGAGCTACAAGCTCGACGTCTACCCCCACGCCCAGGTCACCGGCCTGGAGAACAACCTCTACACGTTCTCCGGCTCGCCCTTCGTCACCTACACGGTTTCCCGGATCAACGACGGCAACGGCGTGGACATCACCCGCCTGGAGGACGGCGTCACCTGGGACACGAGCCTGGTCATCAACGGCACGACCTGGACCCTGGTCGACTGGCACGCCTCCGGCGCGCCCGACAGCCACATCACCACGGCGTACTCCACATCCTACCAGGCCACCGTCTCGCGCACCGGCCCCCCCGCCTCGGGCTCCGGCTCGGAGACGCCGCTCACCTGGACCAAGACGTTCGCCGACTACGGCTTCAGCAAGGAATTGACCAGCACGACCTTTGGCGCCGGGGGAACGACCCCCCTCGTCACCCAGTACAGCTACTACGCGAGCACCTCGACGGACGATTCGGGCGCGTTCGCCGGCAAAATCAGCACCATCATCAGCCCCGACGGTTCCTGGTCCAGGTATCTCTATTACGACGGCAGCTTCTACGACGGCACCCGGGGCCTGGTGAAAAGCGAGTTCCAGCCCTGGCTTTCCGGGCCGACCACGCCGGCCGCCGACCCCGCGACCTGCGTGCGCACGACCTACACCTACCGGGGCAGCGCCACCCCGGGCGATCCCTCGTGGCCCGTGAGCGCGGTGACCACCGCCCCCGGCGGCACGGAACTCGCGCGCACCGAGTGGAGCTACGCCTTCCCCACCGGGACGCTCAACACCTACCACTACCGCACCATCACCCGCGCCGATTATGCGGATGCGACCAATTGCCTCACCACCACCACCAAGGCCTACTGGACCGGAGGCGGGTTTATCCCGGCGTGGCTGGCCGACCGGCCCGTTTCCGTGGCCTACCCCAACGGCACCAAGGAGGCCTACGCCTACTTCGACGGCACGTGGGATGCCAGCGGCCGCACCTTCACCGCCTCGGAAAACGGCAACGACCGCCTGGTGCTCGTCTTCCACGGCCAGGCGAGCGGCGGCACCACCGTCAGCTCCTGGGCCAATAACGGCATCACCTGGGCGATGGATGCGGTGGGCATGGTCGGCGGCCGCTCCACCGTCACCGAGAGCGTGATCGATAGCACCGGCCGCTCCGTCTTCTCGGCTGAGAATATCTATACGACTTCCGGCACCCTGGTGCGGCTCACGGGCACCCTCGTGCGCTATGACACCCACGGCCGCGTCACCGAGATCGTGGACCCGATCCGCAGCGTGGGCGGCACCGAGGTGAAGACCACCCGCGCTTTTGCGAACAATCTGCTCGACTCCGAAATGGCCGCCGACGGCGTCGTGACCAAGTACGGCTACGACGCGCTCCTGCGGCCCACCTCCAAGATCATCGGCTTCGGCGGCTCCGGGGCCTATCCGGGCCAGACGCAGCAGTTCGCCTACGACGGCGCCAACCGCCTCGTCCAGGCCTACTCCTGTTCCTGCGGCACCGCGCCCACCACCTACACCTACGACACCGCCGGCCGGGTGAGCGCCAGGATCGAGCCCGGGCCCACCGGCAGCCTCTACACCACCTATTCCTACCCCAATGCGCAGACCGTGAACGTCACGCTGCCCTCCGGCGCCACGACCTCCACCGTCAATTACCTCGACGGCCGGGCGCTGTCGGTCACCGGCACGGCCCAGCCCACGGTGTATTACGACTACGCGGTCAACGCCACCGGGCTCCTCGTGACCGTCCGCCGCGACACCAACCTCAACTACGGCGGCCGGCAGGACCAGTACGACCGGCTCGGCCGGGTGGTCACCCACACCGTGCCCGCCTGGCAGTACAATGCCAGCGCCCACCCGAGCAACCTCCTCGACACCGCCTATACCTACAACAGCTCCGGCCAGTTGACGCGCGAGCGGACCACCTCCCGCGCCACGGGCGCCCTCGTGGCCCCGGACCAGCTCCATGTCTACAATAGCCAGGGCCTGCTCATCCGCTCCGGCCTCGACCTCAACGCCAACGGCACGCTCGACGACGCCTCCAACGACCGCATCACGACCCGGGACACCTGGTTCGCCACCGACGGGCTCGGCTGGTGCCGGTACGACCAGGCGGGCACCTTCCCCGGCCTGAACTCGGGCGCCTCCTCCCTCCTCCAGGAAACCCATACCCGCTACACCGGCTTCAACGGCGGCTCGCTCTGGGGCGACGGCAGCATCGTCGTGGGCGACGTCTCCACCGTGGACCACAACGGCCGCGCGATGTCGCAGCGCGAGCTCATCAAGCCCTCCGAGCGCAAGCGCTGGTCGCTCGCCACCACGACCGGGGTGGGCAACGGGGCCACCACCACCCGCCTCAACGGCTACCAGGCCGAGACCGTGGCCGCCACCGGCGTGAAAACGGGCTACGAGTACGACAGCCTGGGCCGCCTGCAATACCTGCGGGAGCGCTGGAACGGCTCGAGCTACGCGGCCGCCACGAGCTACAGCTACCATGGCAACACTTCGTATGTGTACCAGGTTTCGTATGCGGGCATCGCCTCCACCTACGCCTACGCCTGGAACAGCCCGGGCGGCACCCGCCAGGTCTCGGTGACCGATGCCGCGGGCAATGTCGCCTCCACGCTCTACAACGCGATGGACCTGCCCTGGCGCGGGTGGGGCAGCGCCGTCACGCCCTCGGAAACGGCCTATGACGCCTGGGGCCGGCGCACGGGGCTCACCACCTGGCCGAGCGGCTCGTTCTCGGGCAGCACCTGGCCGGCCAGCCCCTCGGGCGGGGCCGCGACCACCTGGGCCAGCGATTCCGCCACGGGCCTGGTCAACACCAGGACCTATGCCGACTCCCGGCAGGTGGCCTACACGTACACGGCCCTGGGGCAGCCGGCCACGCGCACCTGGGCCCGCGGGGTCGTGACGAGTTACGCCTACTACGACGGCTCCACCACGGGCTCAGGCGACGTGAGCCACCGCACCCAGGAGCTGCGCCAGGTGAGCTATGGTGATGGCGGCGTGACTCCGACCGTCTCCTTCACCTACACGCGCACGGGCCAGCCGAACCAGGTGAGCGACGCCACGGGCACGCGCGCCTTCTCCTACCGGGCGGACCTGCAGCCGGACACCGAAAGCTTGGACAGCAACTTCTACGGGACCAGCCGTACGCTGGTGTCCACCTACGAGGACGGCTCCGGCTCGACCGTGGCCGGCCGGGCCAAAGGCTTCGAGGCGCGCTTGAGCACCACGGTGGAAACGGGCACCGCCGCGGCCTTCGATGCCACGACCGGCCGGATCGCCACGCTCACGGGCAATCCCACGGGCGCGGTCTTCACCTACGCCTACGCCACGGGCTCCAATCTGCTCTCCAGCGTCACTTCCGGCAGCTACCAGCAGGGCTTCCAGTACCAGGCGAACGGCAACTTCCTGCAGTACGTGAACACGACCTGGAGTTCGGCCGCGGTGGCGCGGTTCGACTATACCTATGACAACGTGGGCCGGCGCTCCTCCGCCGTGCAGACGGGCTCCATCTTCGCCCGCTATCCGGCCGGGACTTTGGCCACGCGCTACGGCTACGACAGCCGCTCCCAGCTCACCTCCGCGGCCACGAGCCACGGCTCGAATCCGGACGACGACACGAAGCGCTTGTCGGGCCGGCAGTACGGCTATAGCTTCGACTACACCGGCAACCGCACGCAGGCCTCGGTCGACGGCCGGGCCTCAACTTATACCAACAACCACAGCGCGGACCCCACCCACAACGTGAACCAATACGGCCAGCGATCCACGCCGGGCTACGTGGACGTCACGGGCTGGGCGCCCGCGGCTTCCGTCGTGACGGTGGGCAGCCAGACGGCGAGCCGCCAGGGGGATTACTTCTATAAAAGTCTCACGTTTGGGACCATGCCTACTTGGCAGGACCTGACGGTGAACTGCGATTTTGGCGGCAGCGAGACCCGCCACGGCTTCCTCGCGGCCAATCCCGAGGTGTTCACGTATGACTACGACGGCAACCTGACGGCCGACGGAAGATGGACGAACACTTGGGACGCCGAGAATAGATTGGTGGCCATGGAGACCAGGACCGCGGTCGTCACTCCCAACGGCCCGCTGCCGGTGAGCGAGCGCAAGAAGCTCGAGTTCAAGTACGATTACATGAGCCGCC
>JAQTYQ010000023.1 GCA_028688225.1 Opitutaceae bacterium
TCAGCAGATGCTCCATGCGTGGCGTCTGGGAAAATGGATTTTGCCCGCTGGCCGGACCTTGGGCATGGACGGTGAAGGCGGCTCCGCCTCAGCTCGGCACGGTCCTCCTCAGCGCCCGGCGGCCGCTGCGTCGACGTAGCGCTTGATGCCCGTCACAACGTAATCGTGTTCGCTGCCGCCGGACTTCACCTTCACGTGGTCGCCGATCTTCTTCGAAAGCAATGCCAGGCCGAGCGGCGTTTTGTAGGAAATGAGATGCTTGTCGGGATCGCCATCCCAGTATCCCAGCAGGGTGTACCGCACGGGCTGGCCGCTGGCCCCTTCCTGCAATTCGACGACACTGCCCACGCTGATCTGGTCGGTGCCGGCGTCCGTGAAATCGGTGATGCGCACCCGGGCCAGGTCGCGCTCCAGCTGGGACTTCTGGGCCATGAGCAGCTGCTGGTCCTGTTTGGCCATCTTGTACTCGGCGTTTTCCCGCAGGTCGCCGTGCTCGCGTGCGGCGGCGATGGCGCGGGAGTTTTCCGGGATCCGCTTCGTGACGATGAGGTCGTACTCCTGGTGCTTGCGCTCGTAGCTCTCGCGCGAGACGTATAGCTGCTCGTCCTTGGTCTCGTTGTCGCCGGAGACCAGCGACTGGATGGAGGGAAAAGTCTTGATGAAGCGGGCGAGCAGCGATTTTTTCGTGAGCTCTTCGAAACCCTGGTTGAGGAGGAGGGTGTTGGCGAGATCACGCGCGGTCTCGGGGTCGGCCGTGGCCAGCAGGTCGGGGATAAGATCCGGGTCATCGCTCAGGATCTCGGCCAGGGGGATGCGGCGGGTGCCGGCGGACTGCAGCGCCTCGTAGTCGATGGCGAAGAAGATCGCGCTGAACAGGCGCGGCGTGATGAGGTCGTTGAGCAGCTTGGCAAATTTCTTCGACTGACGGTTCTTGACGATCCACAGCAGCACCGGCGAACGCAGGTTTTGCTCGGTCTGCCAGCGCTTGAGCACCGCCGCCAGCTCCTCGGCAAAGCCGTTCTCCACGAGGAAGTTGATGCATTCGGTGGTGAATTTGCCCTGGCTGGCCTTGAGGAGGGCGAAGGCCAAGTCCTTCCACTCGACCGGGTGCGCGTCCTTGATCAGATCGAGGAAATGGGATTGGAAATGAACGGGAATTTTCTCGGCGATGTCCGTCAGGCGGCGGGTGTCGGCGACAAGTTCGCCGAGGGCCGGACTGAGCGTGGCGATGTCGACGCCCAGCGCCTTGGCCAGGTCGTCGCGCACGGCGGCGCCGTATAGCCGCTCGGCGGCATGCAGCTGGTTGCTGTCTTTCACCGCCTCGGTGATGCCGGTGAGCACCGGCGTCAGGTCGCCCCGGCACTCCTTCCGGGAAGCCGGGCCGAGCAGCTCCTCGGCCAGCTGGATGCGCCGCCGCGCCGAGCGGGTGTTGTTGAATTGATCGAGAATCTCGTCTTCCACCGACACGGGCTCGTCGCGCAGCACATAGCACTCGGTTTTCTTGGCCGGAACGGCGATCCGCGGATCCTTGGCGACGTGCTTCTTGGTGGTGGACCACCATTTCTTGAATTTCTCCTCGCCGAGGGCCTGCTGCAGGATGATTTCCAGGTCGATGGCCGTGGTGGCCTTGTTGGGGAAAGCGGCGAGCGTTTCCACGATGAGCTGGACGGGGTTTTCCTCGACCAACTCGGCGACCTTCTCCGGCTCGATTTCCTTGCGCACCAGCAGATGCCGGGGCGGCAGGACATCGAGCGTGCCGACGCAAAAGGCCGGATCCATCCGGTGCTTTTTCTTGCCCTTGAAATCGATGACCAGTTTCTGTTCCGCCTCATCATAGCTCTTGATCAGCCCGAATCCCCAGCTCCGATGAACGCAGTAGGCGCCGGGCTCCATGGCTTCGAGTTTGGCTTTGGCCGCCTTGAGTGACGGATTTTTGGTGATGAGCGCTTGAACGGCTTCGGAATTCATAATGGCGGTGTGGCGGGCGTAAACAACCAGTTGAGTCGAAAATGGGATGGAATGTCAAACTGTGCATCTTAACGTACCCTGAATGAAGTCCTTGCCGAACGAGCCAGCCGCCGGTGCCTGGCCGGTCACCGTGGCCCTGCTCGAGCGCTGGCTGGGACGGGGCACCCGCGTAGATGCCCTGCTGGAGGAGGCGGGACGCAAGGGGCCGGGCGCGCTGTCGGGCGAGGAGCGTGCCCGTTGCCAGCACCTGTTGTTCGGAACCTTGCGCAACCTGGACCGGCTCAACGCGGTCCTCAGAACCCTGATGGCGCGAACGCCCCGGGCGCGACTGCGGGCGGCTTTGCTGGTGGCCGGTTTTGAGCTGTTCGAGGCGGCTACGATGCCGGACGGAGAGGGGCCGGCGGCCCGGATCGTGCATCATGCCGTCGGGCAGGCCAAGCGACTGCTCAGTCCGGCCGAGGTGCGGTTCGTCAACGCCGTGCTGCGCAAGCTTGCCGTGGCGCCCGGTCTCCACTGCCCGGCCCCGGACGCGGCAGCTGGCGCGGCGGAGCAGGCGTTGTTTTTTTCGCATCCCGAATGGTTGGTGCGGCGCTGGCAGGCCCAATTCGGCGCCAAAGCCACGCGCAGCCTGCTGCAGTGGAACCAGACGCCTCCGCCCGTTTACGGCCGCTGGCGCGGTCCGGCCAAGCCGCCCGGGTGGCTGCAGGCGACTCCGTGGGCGGGATTTTTTGTCGTGCCCGCCGGTCACTGGCCGGAAGTCGAACGGTTGCTGACGGACGGCGCGCTGTATCTGCAGGATCCGGCCACCCTGATGGCGGTGGAGCTGCTCGATCCGCAGCCGGGCGAAACCGTGCTCGACCTTTGCGCGGCGCCGGGCGGCAAGAGTCTGCTGCTGGCGGACCTGCTGGAGGCGCGGACCCGCCAGGGCGGTGCTGGCGTGCCGGCGGGCCGGGTGGTCGCGGTCGACCTGCCCGACAACCGTCGCCTCGGCCGCCTCAAGGAGAACCTGGCGAAGGTGCGCACGACCGCCATCGCCCTGGTGCAGGCCGATATCCTCAAACTTTCGCCCCGGCTGCTCCGGGAGCACGGCCTGCCGGTGGAATATACCGCCGTGCTCCTCGACGCTCCCTGTTCCAATACCGGGGTCATGCGCCATCGCGTGGATGTGAAATGGCGGCTCCAGGAGGGCGACATTGCGAAGCATGCCGGGCAGCAGCTGGCGCTGCTCACCGCCGCCGCGCGGTTTGTCGCGCCCGGCGGCCGGCTAGTCTATAGCACCTGCAGCCTCGAGGCCGAGGAAAACGAGGGCGTAGTCGGGGCGTTTCGACAGGCGTCCGGGAACCGCTTCCGACTCGAGCAGACGCGGCACGGTCGGCCCTGGGAGGCGGGATGCGACGGAGCCGGCGTGTTTTTGCTGCGCAAAAAACCCGTAGCCTGCTTGGAGAACGGCCGGCCCTGATCTCGTGTCACGTCAGGATCGCGCGTCCCGGCCTTGAAACGGCAGGGCCGAACTCGTTCAGATTGCCCTCCTCGCCGCGTAGCAGCCGAGGTAATGAGGCTGTTCTGCAATTCGCCGCTCTGCCAGCCTCCTGACGTCGGTTGCTACCATCCAATTGTTTGCGTTCACCTCAGGGAACGAGTTCGAACACCGGCAGCGTCACCTGCTGCTCCTCGTTGCCGTTGATGAACGTGTAGGTGACGCGCGAGGCCGAACGGATCAGCTCCATATAACGCTGGAAGGACCAGGCGGACACCGGCTCGTCGTTGATGCGCGTACACAGATCGCCCGCCTGCACGCCGAGCAGCTCCGACGCCGACTCGGCCACCACCGCCGCCACCCGCCAGTAAGCGGCGGTCTTGGTGAAACTCAGCCCCGTGCTGCGCATGGGGGGGGACCTGATCGCGTCATAGCTGGGCCGGAAAAAGGTCACCTGGTTGCGTTTTTGGTCGAAGGTCACGGTGAAGTTCCGCAGCAGGCCGCCGCCGATGGATGACAGTTCGTCGGTCACGTCGACAATGGGGTTGTCCACGACGTAGGCGCCGATGATGAGCGGCTCGACCAGCCGGCCGGCCATGCGCAGGCGGTCGCCCGCGAGGGTGGCCACGAGGGTGCCCGGCTTCGGCCCGAACTGAAAGGCGGGGTGCAGGCCCACGGTGTTGAGGCTGAGCGCCGCGTCGCTGCCCGTGTCCACCAGGGCGATGAAGGACTCGGCGCCGAGCTGGATCGGAATGAGCGGCGTGTTCTGCTCGTTATTGAAGGGAATCGTGACGCCGGGCAGCGCCATGGGCACGCTGTGGGGGGTGATCGCGACCCGGGCGTGCAGGTAGTCGAGGGTGAGGAGCGTCTCGCGAAACAGGGGGAAGCCGAGCACACCGTCGATCTGCACACCGAGGTGGTTCGAGAAGTCGGCCAGGTCGTATACGAGCGCCTGGACGCCCTCGAAACGGGCGGACCCGAGGTCCAGGCGTTTCAGGATGATGGGATTGAGCAGCTGCACCTGGCCGTTGGAGCCCAGCACGCGCACCGGCATCTGGTTGGCGCGCGGCCGGCCGCCGTAACGCTTGGCGAAGTCCGGGGTCACGAGCGTGGTCGAGGAGCCGGTGTCGATGATGAAGTGGCAGGGACCATGCTTGTCCCCCTGCGTCTCGACGACGAGGAAGTTGGAGACCAGCGATGCCTTCAGGACGCTCTGGGCCGATTCGACGCTGGTTTTGCGCGGCGGCCGGCGGAAGGTCGTGCAGCCGGCCAGCAGCAATCCCAGCCCGGCGGCCAGAATCCGGGGCAGGGCGCGGTCCCGGCGGGGAAGCGGGAATCTCAAGAAGGCGTTCATTTTTCCGGTTGCGGCAGACGCAGGCCGAGCGCGAGGGGCGCCAGCAGGAGCGCGCCGCCAAGAGCATAAAGGAATTGCGAGCCCAGCCACCAGTAAAACAATCCGCCGCCGATCGGACCGACGGCCCGCGCCAGCGAGCCGAGGGAGCGGAAGACGCCGAGCACCTGGCCTTGTTCGCCGGCGCCGCTGTAGAGCGAAATCAGCGCGGAGATCGTGGCGTTGGTGAAGCCCGAGCCCAGCGACAGGGCCACCAGCCCGGCATAGAAGACCGGCTGCGTCGTGGCAAAGCCCAGCGTGAAGAGCGCCGCCAGCATGAAGCCGAGCCCCGCCAGCAGCACGCGGCGCTCGCCCAGCCGCGGCACCAACCGGCGCACCAGCATACCCTGCGTGACGATGGAGCCGGCGCCCAGGAAGAGAAAAATGGCGGTCATCTGCCGCGGGGTGTAGGCAAAACGCTCGGCGGCGACAAAGGTCAGGGAGAATTCCACGGCGCTGAAGGACAGGGCGAAGAAGTAATAGAGCAGATTCGCGCGGCGGACGCGTCCATCCACGATGGCAAAGAGGGCCTTGAGGGGATGCCGCACGCGCGGAGTCGCGGCGGCCGCGGCCCGTGCCGCCGGGGTGAGGGTCTCGCGGAAACGGCCGTAGATCCAGCCGAGGTTGCCCAGACAGCAAAGAAAGGCGATCAGCGCCGCGGTGGAGAACGGATTCACGCCATAGCCGGCCAGGTGGGGGTGGCGGGAGGGAAAATCGTAGGCCGAGGCGAGACCGCCCAAGCCGGGGCCGATGATGAAGCCGAGGCCAAACGCCACGCCGATCAGGCCCATGCCCCGGGCCCGGTTTTCGCGCGAGGTCACGTCGGCCACGGCGGCGGTGGCCACCGCCAGGTTGCCGCTCATCACGCCGCCGGCCAGGCGGGCCACGAGCAGCAGCCAGAACGAACCCGCAAAGAACCACAGCAGGTAGCTGACGGCGGTGCCGGCGACGCTCAGCAGCAGCACGGGCCGGCGGCCGATGCGATCGGAGAGCCGGCCCCAGGCCGGCGCGGTGAGAAATTGCAGGAACGAATAGAGCGAGCCGAGCAGCCCGCCGAACAGCACCGGCGTAAACCGGTGGTCGGCGCCAGCCAGGGCGGCAAAGGCCTCAACTTGGCCGAGCAGCCACCCCAGCAGACCGGCATGCCCCTCCCGGCCGAGGTAATAGTCGAGCATCGCCGGAAACAGCGGGAAGATGATGGAGAAGCCGACGAGGTCGATGATGAGCGTCAGGAAGATGACACCCAGCGAGAGCGGCTTGGCGACGGGGGGCGCGGGAGAGGTGGCGATGGTCACTGCAATGTGGAAACAGCAACGCTAGCGGTGGAAGCACCGGGTGCAAACGAAGTTTCACCCGGCCGGCGTTTTCATGGGCGGTTCACGAACGCCGGCCGGACCCGGGCGGTCCGCGGCAGCTCACTCGCGGGAGCTGGACTCGAGGTGGAAGCGGTGGAGGAAGCGGTGCACCACCGGGACCAGCAGCACGCCCACCGTGGTCAGAAAGGCAACCCCGCTGAAAACCGCATAACAGCCGGCAAAGATCCTACCCCCGGCGGTTTTGACGGGATCGAGCGGCCCCATGCCGGAGATGATCATGGCGGCGTTGGCGAATGCGTCGATCCAGCCCAGGTTTTCGATATAGTGATAACCGCACATGCCGACACCCAGGCCCGCCGACAGGAGGCCGAGGGCGATCAGGCCGTGACGGGTGAGGCGGCGGTAGTATTCACGCCGGGGCAGAAGCGGGTCATGGCGATGTTCAAACATATGATTAAAGCCTGACCGCCCTGCCTCCGTAAGAAAACAGGGCTGGCAGCAAGAATCAGAGGACACGTTGCGGCTTCAATCTTCGCGACCGATAAAATCCAAATCCAGCGGCGCGACCACCGTCCGTCCGCTGCGCGAAGTCAGCCGGACGGACTGGCGGCCCGCTCCCGGCACAATCGCGGCGACATGGTCGAACCCTTTCGGGATCGGTGCGACCGCCATGATGTAATTGACCACCAGCGGCTTTTTCGGATCCAGCCGGTGGCAGGTCACGTGGCCTTTGGCGGTGAGCGGATTTTTTTTCGCCGATTCGGCCAGCCCGTAATGAAAATACGAGGTCACTTCTTCGAGGCCCATCACATTGACATGCCGGCCGTTCCACGGCGCGTAATGCCGTCCGCCATTGGACAGCCAGAAAATCGTCTGCCGCAGCACGCGCGGGTCTTTCAGTGCGAACCAGACATAGCCTTCCACCGGAAATGAAACCGCCGTCCAGGCGAACGGCTGCCGCGCGTCGCCCACCACCATGGCGATGTCCTCAAAACCGCGTCGCGCCGGATACGCGCTCAAATCCGTCCACCCGCCGTCGCGGGTGCGGACTTTCTCCAGCGACTGGAAGACCGTGCCGGGCTGCAGGCAGGAATAGCCGCGTTGCGCGGGGTTTTCCAAGGGCGTTGGCGATACCTGGCCCCACACAAACGGGCTGGTGGCAAGCAACCCGCTGCCGGGCGAGTCGGGGAACTTCAGGATGGCATGATGACCGGGATTCATCGGCCCGCGCATGCCGCTGATGACGTGCCGCTGATAAACGGCGGCATGGCCGGCGTGCAGCGAAATGAATTTGTCCACCCGTCCGGGTCGCGCCTTGGTTACCAGACTCAAGTGCACACGGCCTTCGCCGGCGGCGGTGCAGCGCCAGCGGGCATTGGCGGTTTCGCCGTGGGGCGGATGGCGTTCGTCCCGGAACGGAGTCTCGTTGCCGCCGAACGGCAGGCAGAAGAAATCGCCGCGCAATACCTTCAGCATCGGCGGCAGGGGGACCTCCAGTTTTTCCTCCGCCCAAGGCGCAACGGCATACGGCTGGATCTTTTTTCCGCCAATTTGAAACGTCACCGGACCCAGGTGCCCGCCGGTCTCAGTGACAAAGGCTTCAACCGCTGCGTTGGCGATGCGCCAGGAGGGCTGGCCGTATTTTGTAATCTTGGTTTTCATTTTCACGGCGATGGGTTCTTCCTGCTGCCATTCGATGTTACCCGGCCCGGCGGTAATAATTCGGATAGTCTACCGTCAGCAGGTGCAGCGGCGGCTCGTCCTCGGTGATCTGCGGAAAACGCCCGACGGGTTTGTGAAAGCGATTGTCGGACCGGTCATCGTTCACCATCGAGACCTCGCCGACCAGGACGCGACTGCCTTCGCCCCAGAACGCGTGATACAATCGGGGCGGCAGAGTGATGCTTTCGCCCGGCCCCAGGGTGACCTTGCCCCCCGCCGGAACCTGGCGGGTCACGCCATCGAGACTGACCGTAATTTCATCGCCGGCCAGCTGTTCATCGCGGGTGGAGTTGTACAACTGGACTACCAGTTTGCCTCCACCGCGGTTGATGATGTCCTCGGTCTTCTGCCAGTGAAAATGGAGCGGCGTCACCTGGCCGACCTCGACGATCATGATCTTCTCTGCATAAACCTTTCCCTGCATGGGGCGAAAGTTGGCCGGGCGTCCGTTGCGCACCGTAAACAGGAACAGGCCGCATTGGCGGAAGTTGCCCGAGCCGAAATCCGTGATATCCCAGCCCAGCTGGCATTCGGCAATTTCCTGCGCTTCCGGGCCCTTGGTCCGCCACTGTTCCGGCGTCCACGCCGCGAAGGGTGGCAGATGAAACCGGTGTTCCGCCAGAAACCCTTTCGCCTGGCGCAGGATGGTGTTGATTTCAGAGCGTTTCATAATGGGCGGTGGCAGTGGAGATCAATTGGCCCGCATGCCTTCCTTGCGCCAGATATCCAGAATCAGTTCATAGCGTTCCAGTGGCATGCCGGTGTAGATGCAGTTGCTGGTGCAGAAAATGTAACCGGGGGCGCGCCGGCCGTGCTTCAAGGCGTAACGAGCGGATGCAATCGCTTCCGCCTCCGTCCCCGTCTGCAGCAGGCCGCAGTTGACGTTGCCGCACAGGCAGACCTGATCGGCGTAGCGGTCCACGATCTGGGCGATATCGACGCCTGCTTGCGGGTCGAGCGAGTGCAGGGCGTGCGGGTGGCACTGCACGAGCTGGTCCACGATCGGCAGGATATTCCCGTCGGTATGCTTGATCGTATAGAAACCGAGCGCCCGGTAACCGGCAATGACTTCGGCCAGATAGGGGGCGACGAATTCGGCGAACATGGCCGGCGGCATGAAGGGCCCGGTGTTGAAACAGTAGTCGGAGCATAGCGCAAAAGCGTCCAATCCGCCATGCGCCCGATAAGTCTCGGCCAGCGCCAGGCTTTGCTGCAGCCGTTCGCGCGCCTCGCGCTGCAGCCCTTCCTGGTCCTCGTAGAGCCGGATCGATAGCTGCTCCATCCCGGCGCCATCGGGGATGGCAAACGTCGGGTCGCCGTGACACATGAGGAAATAGCGATCGCCGGTCCGCTCGCGAATGGCATCAATCAGCGGCCGCATCTGGTTCGGCGCGCGCGGATCGGTATGCAGGAAGATGGCGTCGTGGTCGTAACGCTCGGCTGTGCGCAAATAGACGTCCGCCAGATCGTCGATGTGCAGCCTGCGCTCCCGGTCGGACATCTGGTCCCATTGCGCGTAGTTGCGCTGGCCGGGATGGACCTTGCCGAAGGCCTCCATGGTCAGAAAGAACACCAGTTCAAAATGCGGGACGCGACCCGGCCGCGGCCGGCGTTCCAACGCGGCGATAAAACGCTCGCGCGGCGTCAGGGCGGGAGTCGGCTGATGGGCTGAAACCGCCTCGACGATGCCTCGCAGCTTGGGAATGGATTTTTTCATTTCCCTGTTCGCTCGCTTTTCAAGGTATGATTCTGCCTTCCTCCCCGGCGGCCAAATTATCGTGCATCGGCGGCCACGCGAAAGTTTTTGATGCCGTGGTTCAGCGCGTGACAGAGGTCGATGCCCTGCTGCGGGGTCTGGATGTGCGGGCCCCATTCGAGGCGGTAGGTGAATTCATGAAAACCGCCCAGGCTGGCCTCGAAATTCGTCTCCCAATAATTCGTCATCACCCAGCTGTAAGGCTTGAGGGGCCGCCCGGGCAGCTGCGGACTGCCCATCACATGCCGCTGGCCATGCGTCAGGTCGCCGAGTTGCAGCAGGGGCGTGTCCGGTGTCGCCAGCGCCAGCCCCCGGCCGCGGCCGAGGAACACCAGGCCGTCCTGCAGGCAGTAAAAATCGGCGAGTGAGTCGGGCAGCTGGTCCTGGCGCGGACGCACCAGCGCGCCCGCCTTTTCCACCCAGAGCTCCGGCTCCGCATCCCCGCCGCTGGTGAACGGCAGCGCCACATAAAGATTTTCCGGCTCCCAGACGGATTGCTTGTTGAGCCGGATGGAAACGTCGACCCGCGGCAAATCCGCCCAGGCGGAGAGGAGCACGCGATACAGCGTGCAGCCCTCGATCGCGTAATCCAGCTGCACGGTCGCGCGCAGCGGGCCGACCTCGGTCACTTTCACCGACTCCAGCCGGCCCGCGAAATACCGGGCATCGGCACCCTTGCGGTTGCGCCCCATCCGGCCGCGGGTCAGGATGTTGGAACTCTTCATCATGTGAGGAGTGTCGTCGTGCTTGGGCGTCACCGGTGTCACATCGTAAACCGGCATAAACGGCGCGTGGTCCGCGTCGGCGCGCAGCAGCTCGCAGCCGGCGCCCTTGTCGAACCACGAGACGATGCCCCGCTCCGGCGCAAACGCGATGCGGACAAACGGCGTCTCGAGCGCCTGGGTCGAGGCCGTCAGCACCCGTGGTTTTTCCGCGCCGATGACGTCGCAAGATCCTTCCGGTTGTATGGCCGCCGCGTCGCAGAAGCTGCGCGCGGTGTGCGAGAGCGTTGGCAGCCCCTCGCGCAGTTCCAGTCGCGCGGTCGCGCCCGGGGCCAGGTCCAGCCGCACGTCAAAGGTGAACCCGCGCGGAGCCGGCGTCTTCTGATGCGGCAGCACCTTGCCCGTCGCCGTGTCCACCACGGTCGCGGCCAGGTCACGAATGTTGAAATCGCAAAATTCAAGGTAGAGCTTGGCCACATCCCGGACCTTCGTCGGCAACGGATTGACGGCCTGATAGAAAAACGGCCGGCCCGCCGCCAGCGGGGCTTCGCCCAACGCCTCGAAGGCGGTGTCCATCGCTTCGGCGGTGCGGGCGTAAGCCGCGGCGGCGTACGCGCCCTTGCCAGCGCCGATGGCCTTGCAGGACAGGTCCCACGGCGTGTGCATCGCATCGGAATGATTGAAGGTATGCTCGGTATAGAGCGCGATGGCATCCTCGATCCGGTGCTGGTCTTCCGCCGGGATCGGCGTGGCGAATTTCTCCGCCAGGGCCCGCAGGTAGCGGTATTCGCGTTGGGCGTGACGGCAGAGGCGCGTCTGGTCGGGCGTGGCCGCCACGCCATCCGACCACCAGTCGGGCCAGTCGCCCCGATAGTGCGGGATATGATTGAATGCCTTCCGCACCCGGGCGCCTACGGCGGAAGGCGTGGACATCTCGATGCGGATTTGCCCGCCATGGCGGGCATTCCACTGATGGATGAACCGGATAAGCGCTTCGCTCGGCGGCGAATTGTCGGTCATCACGCCGGCAATGTGAATCGGCACGAAATCGGCCGGGTAACCGTCCTCTTCCAGCCGACGCAGGTAGCGCGGCAGGCGGATTTCGGCCACACCCCAGTGATCAGGCGTCATGGGCTTGGGGTGCAACTCGTCCGCGAAGGAATAGGTGAGGAGCGCGCCGGGCGCGAGACCCAGGATGTTGCCTAGATTATAATGCTCGTTGAGCCAGACCAGGATCTCATCGCCTTGGGGCGTCTCCCAGAAGAATGGCCCCTGGCGCTTGCCGATGGGGGCCATGCCGTGAAGCGAGTGCAGGCAGACCAGCAGATTCTTGATGCCGGCATCGTGCAAGGCCTGCGCGTAGCCCCAACTGAAGCCATTGACGTCCGCCGACATGGCGGTGTCCAGCGGCACTCCGAGAGCCCGGGCGTAGTCCGTCCCTTTGGCCAGCATGCGGCGCAGGGTGTGGTCGTCCACCAATTCGGTGAAATGCAGGTAGGTGCCGGAAAGGCCGAACGTGCCGTCCCGGATGGCCGCCGCCAGCTCACCGTGCCGCGCCGCCGGCGTCGCTTTGAGCCATTGCTCGATCGACCAGAAGCATTCCGAGTTCCAGACGAACCCTTGCAGTCCGGCGTCGCCGGCCTTCGCCCGCCGGGCGATGTCCAGCGCCTGGTCGATGAACTGTACATGATGGCGCGCAATACGGTTCTGTGTATCGGTGTAGCCGATGTCGGTGTGGGCGTGCTGGATCAGACAAACGGTCCACGGACGATCCAGCTTCGGCTCAAGGTCGCGGGATTCTTTCACGTTGCGGACGGTACTCATTTTATTTGGTCGTTGCCGGTAGCGTAGCGCCTACGCCTGTCAGAGTGAATGCATCTTTTCGCTGGAGCGGCTTCCACCAGAAGAAGTACATGCCGGTCAGCCCGATCAGGAAGAGCGGCAGCGTGCACCAGAACGACTGGTAGGATTTGATCACCAGCTGCATCGGCAGCAGGAACAGCGTGACCTGCCACAGCAGCGCGAAGGGCACGGTGGCGATGTCCCGGCGGTTCTCGCGGTCAATGGCCGCCCGTTCGGCGCCCTGAAACTCCTGGCGCAGCGGCCTCCACCAGCCGAACGGCCGTGTCGTCCGGTAAAAATGCCTCAGCACCGGCATCGGCGTGGGCGAGGTGAGCAGCGAACCGCCGATGGTGCCGGCGAACGACACCCCGGTCATGAGCAGAAACTGCGTCGTCTCGGGCATCTGTGGATACACGGCACGTTGCAGCACCGCCCCCACGGCGCCGAGCAGGATCCCGCCGATGACACCCCAGGCGTTGCAGCGCCACCAGTAGAGCCGCAACATCTGCGGTGCGAGCTGGCCCGCCGTCAGGCTCATGATGCTCCACCCCCAGATATTGTTGATGCTCGTGGCCGCGACGCCGAAGTAGAAGCCGACGATGACAATCCCCAGCGTCGAGGCGTAGGAGGCGACGATCAATTCGCGGTTGGCGGCCTTCGGACGGAGGAAATTCTGATAGATGTCCTTCACGAAATAGCCGCTGGACATGTTCACCATGCCGTTTTTGCAGGACATCATGGCGGCGAACATCGCCACGACGAGCATGCCCTTCAGGCCCGTGGGCACCATGTTCATCAACACGGCGGGCAGGATCTGCTCAGGGTTGACCGTGCCTTGGAAGCCGACCAGCGGCAGCTTGCCCTGCCAATCGTGGCCGAGCAGGGCCTGGAGCTGGTTGATCAGTTCTGGCGGGTATTTGGCCGGCGAGTTGATGATGCTGCTGGTCAAATCGTGCCAGAACGCCGCCGTGGTCTGCGGCGAATAGGCGTGGATCAACTCTGCCGCGCGCTGCACGATCGCCGGGTCGGGATACAGGGCGTGCACCAGATAAATCCCCATCACGGCGAAGCCGATCATCAAGGGCCAGCGGAACATCACCATCACGCCTTGCAGCAGCGACTGCAGCCCGCAATCGCGGTCGCTGCGCGCGCCGAAGTAGCGCGGTTCGGCGCCCGTCCCAAAACCGCCGATGACGTTCCGCACGAAATAGAACGTCATCATCATCATCAGCAGCGAATAGGGTTCGTAACCGGCGGGCATGGGCGTGTACCAGGCGGGGTGGGAGTTGGTCCACTCGGCATTGCCGGTGACGTGCGCGGCCGTGGCCGCCAGGCTGGCGGTGTCGGGCACCAGATGCCACGCCATCAAGGCGATGATGATGCACGAGGCCATGACGATGGCTCCCTGCACGAGGTCGGTCAGGACCACGCCGTAGAAGCCCGCACTCATCGTGTAGAGCGTCGTCACCGTGATCAGCACCAGCGTGGTGTAGAGCGGCGGCCAGGGGAAGAACATGCCGAGAAACAAACTCGCTCCCCGGATGAGATAAGCCAGGCCCATGATCGTGATGAGGATATTGACCGCGGCCGACAGCAGCCGCACGCCTTCCGCCGCCTTGCCTTCGCCGAAGCGGTAGGTCATCCATTCGGCCCCGGTCATGCAGCCGGAGCGGCGGTGCCATTTGCCGGTGTAGGCCAGCATGAACGCCAGGATCAGCACCGCTCCGCCGCGGAATTCGATGTAGAGGCCGCGGGGTCCGAGCATGTAGAGGAACGAGGTGATGATCATCGTTCCGGTGAGATCGAACCAGTTGGCCATGCCGGCGACGCCGAGCAGATACCACGGCAGGGTGCGTCCCCCGAGGAAGTAATGATCCAGGCCGGAGCTGGCCTTGCGCGTCATGAGGACGCCCATGATCAGGCTCAGGCCGAGGTAGCCGATGATGATGGCGTAGTCGAGGGGGGCGAGGGAATGCATGAGGGTGCCTGGGCGGTCGCGGCGCAACCAACTCCGCCGCTGAGAAGGGCAGGTTGGAGGGGTGTTGCCAAGGGAGGATGTGACGTTGCTGGCAGAATCTTAAGGTATACTAAGACGGATAAAACCTCCTGATGGGCTATCTTGCTCTGCTCATCATTCTTTGGGTTGTCAGCAGGGTGCGCAGAACGCGTATAGGTCCGGTACTTCGAAATTCTGGTCCGGACGGTCGCGCTGCTGGGCGGTGGGCATGTGGCGTATTTGGAGAACGCAAAGCCGCCGCTCAACCCGGTCAGGTGGCGGCCGGAGTAAACGCCTCTTTGCGCATGAGCGGCTTCCACCAGAAGAAATACATGCCGGTCAGCCCGATCAGGAAGAGCGGCAGCGTGCACCAGAACGCTTGGTAGGATTTGATGACCAGCTGCATCGGCAGCAGGAACAGCGTGACCTGCCACAAGAGCGCGAACGGCACGGTGAGGATGTCCCGGCGGTTCTCGCGGTCAACTGTTGCCCGCTCGGCGCCCTGAAACACCTGGCGCAGCGGCCTCCACCAGCCGAACGGCCGTGTCGTCCGGTAAAAATGCTGCAGCACGGGCATCGGTGTGGGCTGCGTGAGCAGCGAACCGCCGATGGTGCCGCCGAAGGACAACGCGGTCATGATCGTAAATTGCATCGCTTCGGACATCTGGGGATACATAGCACGCTGCAGCACCGCCCCCACGCCGCCGAGCACGATCCCGCCGATGCAGCCCCAGGCGTTGCAGCGCCACCAATAGAGCCGCAGCATTTGCGGCGCGAGCTGGCCCGCCGTCAGGCTCATGGCGATCCATCCCCACAGATTGTTGATGCTGGTGGCCGCGACGCCGAAGTAGAAGCCCACGATGACGATCCCAAGGGTCGAGGCGTAGGAGGCGACGATCAGTTCCCGGTTGCCGGCTTTGGGACGGAGGAAGTTCTGGTAGATGTCCTTCACGAAATAACCGCTGGACATGTTCACAAAGCCGTTCTTGCAGGACATCATCGCGGCGAACATGGCCACGACAATCAGGCCCTTCAGTCCCGTCGGGATCATGTTCATGAGCACGGCGGGCAGGATCTGCTCGGGATTGACCGTACCATGGAAGCCGACCAGCGGCAGCTTGCCCTGCCAATCGTGGCCGAGCAGGGCCTGGAGCTGGTTGATCAGTTCCGGCGGATACTTTGCCGGCGAGTTGATGATGTTGCTGGTCAGGTCGTGCCAGAAGGCCGCCGTGGTCTGCGGCGAGTAGGTGTGGATCAGGTCGGCCGCGCGCTGCACGATGGCCGGATCGGGATAAAGGGAATGCACCAGATAGATGCCCATGACGGCGAAGCCGATCATCAGTGGCCAGCGGAACATCACCATCACGCCTTGCTGCAGCGACTGCAGCCCGCAGTCGCGGTCGCTGCGCGCGCCAAAGTAGCGCGGTTCGGCGCCCGTCCCAAAACCGCCGATGACGTTACGCAAAAAATAGAAAGACATCATCATGAACAGCAGCGAATAGGGCTCGTAGCCGGGAGGCATGGGCGTGTGCCAAACGGGATGAGAGTCGGTCCAATTGGGATTACCGGTGACGTGCGCGGCCGTCGCGGCCAGGCTGGCGGTGTCGGGCACCAGGTGCCACGCCATCACGGCGATGATGGCGCACGACACCATGACAATGATGCCTTGGACCAGATCCGTCAGGACCACGCCGTAGAAGCCGGCGCTCATCGTGTAGAGCGTCGTCACGGTGACGAGCACCAGCGTGGTGTAAAACGGCGGCCAGGGGAAAAACATGCCGAGGAACAAGCTCGCCCCCCGGATGAGGTAGGCCAGCATCATGACCGAGGTAAGGATATTGACCACCGCCGACAGCAGCCGCACGCCTTCCGCCGCCTTGTTTTCACCAAAACGGTAGACGTTCCATTCCGCGCCGGTCATGCAGCCGGAGCGGCGGTGCCATTTGCCGGTGTAAGCCAGCAAGAACGCCAGGATCAACACCGCCCCGCCGCGGAACTCGATGTAGAGTCCACGCGGCCCCAGCATGTACAGGAACGAGGTGATGATCATCGTCCCGGTCAGGTCGAACCAGTTCGCCATGCCGGCGACGCCGAGGAGGTACCAGGGGAGCGTGCGACCCCCGAGGAAGTAGTGATCGATGCCGGAGCTGGCCTTGCGCGTCATGAGGACGCCCATGATCAGGCTCAGGCCGAGGTAGCCGATGATGATGGCGTAGTCGAGGGGGGCTAAGGAATGCATGGGGTCGGGTTAAGGGTGATCGCGGCTCGGTCGGCCCCGCCGCGCGGGCGCGAGGTTAACGCCGAGATTTCATGACGGCGCGCTGACGCAGTTTGGCTCGATCATGTGGCGGTCGCTGTCCCCGCCTCCCGACGCATGAGCGGTCTCCACCAGAAGAAATACATGCCGGTCACCCCGATCAGGAAGAGCGGCAGCGTGCAGAAGAACGCCTGGTAGGATTTGATCACCAGCTGCATCGGCAGCAGGAACAGGGTGATCTGCCACAGCAGAGTGAAGGGCACGGCGATCATGTCCGAGCGGTTTTCGCGATCAACCGCCGCCCGCTCGGCGCCTTGAAACTCCTGGCGCAACGGTCTCCACCAGCCGAACGGCCGTGTCGTTCGGTAAAAATGCTTCAGCACCGGCATCGGCGTGGGCTGGGTGAGCAGCGAGCCGCCGATGGTGCCGACGAACGACAACACCGTCATGAACAGGAACTGCGTCGTCTCGGGCATCTGCGGGTAGAGACTGCGTTGCAGGACCGCCCCGATGCCGCCGAGCACGGTTCCGCCGATGCAGCCCCACGCGTTGCAGCGCCACCAGTAGAGCCGCAACACGCCGGGGGCGAGCTGGCCGGCCATCAGGCTCATGATGATCCATCCCCACAGATTATTGATGCTCGTGGCCGCGACGCCGAAATAGAAGCCCACGATGACAATCCCCAGCGTCGAGGCGTAGGAGGCGAAGATCAATTCGCGGTTGGCGGCCTTCGGGCGGAACAAATTCTGGTAGACGTCCTTTACGAAAAAGGCGCTGGCTCCGTTCACCATGCCATTTTTGCAGGACATCATCGCGGCGAACATCGCCACGACGAGCATGCCCTTCAGGCCCGTGGGCACCATGTTCATGAGCACGGCGGGCAGGATCTGCTCGGGGTTGACCGTGCCCTGGAAGCCCACCAGCGGCAGCTTGCCCTGCCAATCCGGGCCGAGCAGGGCCTGGAGCTGACCGATCAGCTCCGGCGGATACTTCGCCGGCGCATTGATGATGCTGCTGGTGAGGTCGTGCCAAAACGCCGCCGTCGTCTGCGGCGAATAGGTGTGGATCAGGTCGGCCGCGCGCTGCAGGATCACCGGGTCGGGATAAAGGGAATGCACCAGATAGATGCCCATGATGGCGAAGCCGATCATCAGCGGCCAGCGGAACATGATCATCACGCCCTGCTGCAGCGATTGGAGTCCGCAATCGCGGTCGCTGCGCGCGCCGAAGTAGCGCGCCTCGCCGCCCGTCCCCAGGCCACCGATAAAGTGTCGCACAAAATAGAACGACATCATCATGATCAGCGGCGAATAGGCTTCGTAGCCGGCCGGCATGGGGGTGTGCCATTCGGGGTGGGAGTTGGTCCAGTTGGGATTGCCGGTGACCTGAAGGGCCGTGGCCGCCAGGCTGGCGGTGTCGGGGATCATGTTCCAGGCGAGAAAGGCGATTACGAGGCATGAAGCGATGACGATGATGCCCTGCACGAGGTCGGTCAGGACCACGCCGTAGAAGCCCGAGCTCATCGTGTAGAGCGTCGTCACCGTCACCAGCACCAACGTCGTGTAGAGCGGCGGCCAGGGGAAGAACATGCCGAGGAACAAACTCGCTCCGCGGATGAGGTAGGCGAGCATCATGACCGCAGTGAGGATGGTCATCGCCGCTCCCAGCACCCGCACCACCTCCGAGACCTTGCTTTCACCAAAGCGGTAGATGGTCCATTCCGCCCCGGTCATGCAGCCGGAGCGGCGATGCCATTTGCCGGTGTAGACCAGCATGAACGCCAGGATCAGCACCGCCCCGCCGCGGAACTCGATGAAATATCCGCGCGGCCCCAGCATATAAAGGAACGACGTGATCAGCATCGTTCCGGTGAGATCAAACCAGTTCGCCATGCCGGCGACACCGAGGAGGTACCAGGGGAGCGTGCGCCCCCCGAGGAAGTAGTGATCAAGGCCGGAGCTGGCCCGGCGCGTCATGAGGACGCCCATGATCAGGCTCAAACCGAGATAGCCGATGATGATGGCGTAGTCGAGGGGGGCGAGGGAATGCATGGGGTTAGGTTATGGATGATCGCGGCTTGGTCAGCTCCGCCGTGGGGGAGCAGGGTTAGGGGTTTGCCGGTAGGAAAGAGGAGGCGCGGTACGCAGAAAGCTTCACTCTCGGTCACCGTTCCATGGATTTCTTGAAGAGGGCGAAGAATGTGTAGGGGTCCAGGACTTCGAAATTCAGGTCCGGGCGCTGGCGATGCAGCGCGGCCAGCGTATCGGCGATGTTCGTCGGATTTGTCCAGACGATCCGGAAAAAATAGAATCCCGGTATCTGCCCACCGCGCGTCGTGATGGCGTGGGACATGATTCCGGCGGTTTTCTCGACGCCGGGGAATTCGTTGGCATCGTTGATCAGCTCCAGGATCGGCATGCCCTTCCATACCTGTGGCGCCGGACCTTTGCCGCTGTTGGTGTGCATATCCCAAACAATGGTGGCATAGCCGTCGGGCGCGAACTGCTGGTAGGCGTCTTTCACGGCCGGTGTCGGCTCTTGCCAGTCCAGCACCATCGGCGCGATGGTCATGTCGGCCTCGCGGAAGAAGCGCTGATTGTGCTGCACGAACAACGGGAGGTATTCCTGGCGGACGCGGTTTGGATTCATGTAGCCGGCGGCGCTGGCGTCGCTGGTGAAGGTGTCGGCCGGCGTGGCGGTGCTGTAGAAGTAGGCGATCAGGTCCGGGTAGGTTTCGAGCAGGTTGGGATTGATCCCCCACGCCAGTGGGAGCTTGCCGCGGCCCGGGTTGTGCCAGTGATTTGGCAGCAAATCATAGAGCGGAGTGGCCGAATCGTAGTCCGCCATGAGGATGCAGAGGTAGGTCTTGTTCTCGATCGCGACTGGCTTCGCGGTGCGATGCTGCTTGAGCACCGGCCGGGGCGCCTGGCTGTGCAGCGACTGGTTGAAGCAGTTGCTTGCCACGGTGTTCTGGTAAGCGTTGTAGGGGGAGATGAGCCAGACCGTCTCCCACTCCGTCGGCACCGGCTCGTGCGCGCTTTTGTGATCGGGCATGTTGCTGTACTTGGAGAACGCGAAGAAGCCGGCCAGCTCAGTCATGTGCCGGCCGGCGGAATGGCGCAGCGTTTCGTCCAGGATCAGCCGGTAGGTCTCCAGATCCAGGCCGAGCCGCTGGTCGGGATCGTCCTGGGGTTTTTCGTCGCCCCAGGGCGAGAGATCGAAAACGAACGCCCGGTTCTTTACGGCCCAATCCCGTGTGACCACATAGCTGGTGTCGCTGCGGACACGGGTGGCAAAGGAATCCTCAAAGAGGCAAAGCAGGTGCGACGAGCACAAGCCCTTGGCCAGGTATTGCCGGATTGCCCAGCGGTAGGCGTCGTTCTTCTTGCTGCCCGTCTCCGCGCCCGTGAACCGGCCCCGCAGATCCTCGATCACCGGCAGGTGCCAGCGGGCAAGATAGCGGTCGGCGAATTCCGGGCTGAGCACGACGGCATCGCGCACTCCGGCGATGGTCGTGGCCACATTCATGCTGGCGGGCACGGCGGGATCCCAGATGACCACGCCCTTGAGCCGGTCGCCGGCGAGCTGCATCAGCGCGTCGAGGTCCGACAACGGCTTTTGCGCCCGGCCCTCCAGCCAGCGGCCGTCCTTCGTGAGCAGGTCGAGCCAGAATTGCGGGCGGGCGTACGTGCGCGACAGCACATACACCTCGGGCGCTTCCCGGTTGATGATTCCTTGCAACGAAGCCACGGCCAGCGCTTCGTCGTAAGCCGCCGGCGTGCCGTTCTGGGTCAGCGTGTAGGTGTAGAGCGGTCGGTCGGCCGGCGCTTCCTGCGGGCCGGTGGGCTGGGCCGAGGCAAACCCCGTTGCCGCCAGCCCGAGCCAGACCGAACCAATCAGCGCCAGGGCTCCTCCGAAAACACGATGCTTCTGCCAGGCTGGGGTGGAGTGGAAACGCTTCATGGTTTCGACGGTCTGGCCGTGAACCGCAGCGTGACGATTTCCTTCGCGCGCACCGCGGTCTTGAATACGCCGTCTGCAACCGTCACCGGTTTGCCGAGCGGCCGGCTTTCAAAGTTCACCCGCTGCGCCGAGCGCGGTTGCGCCACGGACGTGGGGCGCCCCCGGAAATCCAGCGTCGCCGTCACGGGCTTCGTGCCGGGATTGAACAACCGGGCTTCGAGTGCCCCGTCGATCTCGCGCACGCTCGTGACCACCACTCCGCCGTTGACCTTGAGGAACGAGGCGCTGGGCGGCAGCACGGCTTTCCCGCGATACAGGGCTACATCGGTCATCGTCATTTGCACGTCGCGGATGCCCGCTCCGAGCCGGATACCCTGTTCGCACAGCCGCACGCGGTCGACGGCGCCGCGCATCGGGACGATCCAGTAATCGAAGGACAGCTCGCCTTGCAATTGTCCTTGTGGTTGCCCGTCCTTGAAGATCGTCCGCCGGGTTGCCCGGAACAGTGTCAGCGCCAGAGGGTGTTCGGGTAGATCCCGCACGCCACTCTCGAACAGACCCGCCGCCAGCACCGCCAGGCCGCGTTTGCTGTCCGTCACGGCCGTCCAGCTTTGCTGCGCGCAGGTCTCGACTGCGAGTTCGCGACGCAGATGATTGTCCTTCGGCAGCGCAATCGGACGCTCGATCACATCGAAGGCCCCGTCGGCCAGATAGGTCTTGGCTTTGACGCCTGTCGGCAGGAGCACGCGCAGCCGGTGGTCGCGCACGGTGTTGTGCACGGTCGTCCGGACTTCGACCCGGTCGCCGCCTCGGCGCAGGGTGACCAGACTGTCAATGATCAGGTCCGTCATCTGCTCGGAACGAATCATGCGGTCGAATCGGAATTCCGCCGGCAACCGCAGCACCGTCCGCACGCGGAAGCGGGTCATCAACGGACCGTCGGAGATCAGGGCGATGTCCGCCTGCGCTCCGGTCGAGACAAACGCCTGGTCGTTGACCGCCTGGCCGTGATACCAGCCGTCGCCGATGTCGGCGACGTCTTCAAACGTCAGCAGTCGCGAATAGGCTTCCCCTGTCCGTTTGTCGGTCAGGGTCAATGTGCCGTTGTTTTCGATCACGACGGCCAGAAGTTCGTTTTCCATGGATCGCTCGCTGGTCGCCAGCCCCGGCGTTGCCGGGTACCGGGTCGGCAACATGACTGCATTCACGACCTCGTCCTTGGCCGCCAGTTCGCCCTCGCGCACTGTGAGCGTCGCGTAGCCCAGCGCCGGGATGGCGAGGCGCAAGGTCACCGTGGTGTCGTTGGTCTTGTAGGGATAGGGGTACTTGGTCCGGGGGGTGCGCATCTTCGTGCGATTCAAATCCTGCGCCACCCGCTGGTAGGCGACTTCCTTGCCGTTCGCGTCGTAAATCCGGAAGCCGGGCTGCAGCTCAAAGCCGAATTGCTCCTGGAAGCACTGCCATTGCGCCGGAATCTGCAAGGTCAACTCCACCAGCTCGTCCAGGGCGCGGGGCAGCGGATTGGCCACCAGCACGCGCAGTTCCTTCGCCCCAACATCGCCGGCTACGGAGGCCGTGAGCACGCGCAGCGACTCGCTGGTCGTGCGTTCGCCGATCTGCTGGCATTGGGCAAACCGGTACTTCATGTCCTCGTGCACCTCGTCGATACTGCAGCCGCAGATCGAGTCATGCGGGTGGTTCGTCAGCAGCCAGTGCCAGGCGACATTGAGGAAACCCGCCGGATATTCGGCGGCGGCGAACGTGTGCGCGATCGCGCCAAACGGCTCGGCCCAATGGCAGAGCAGCGTCTGGCAGGCGGCGTTGGCCTGCTTGATCCACACCCGGCTGGAGAGCACGCCGGGAATCAGCCATTGCATGTCTTCCACGCCCGGCCGCATGGCTGTTTCGCGCAGCTCGCCCACGACCACGTCGGTGATCTTCGAGGCGTGCGCCAGCATGGCGTCGAGGTAATCGTCCAGCGTGCTGTGCGCGACCGCATAGGGGAATTCCGCGCTGGGCTTCTGCGAGAACAGGATCCGGTAATGCTCCTCCTCGTATTCCAGGTGGTCGCCGCCATCAAAGACCAGGATGGGCGGAACGGCCGAGCGCTTCGCTTCCTTCGCCACGAACGCAATCAGGTCCTTGCGGGCGCGGGTTGCGTCGAAGGGCAGTTCCTGCTGGGTGCACCGGCGGACATCATAGGTATAATCGCAGTAACCCGCCCGCCCGAACCGATAGCAGGGCAGCCGCGTGCCGTCGCTACCCTCCCAGAGAAAGTGCGCGGTCTTCCGGGGATTCAAGCCGCGCCAAAGGAACGCGCCCTTGATGCCGAAGCCGGCAAACAGTTGCGGGAGCTGGCTGATGTGGCCGAACAAATCGCAGACGAATCCGGCGTCGGAAGGCCCGCCGCCCAGGTCGCGGGCGATCTTGCGGCCAAGACGAAGATTGCGGATGATAGCCTCGCCCGACACCAGCCATTCGTCGGGCATCACGAACCACGGGCCGATCTTCAGTTTGCCGGCGCGGGCCATCTTTTCCACCTGGGTGCGACGCTCGGGCCGGACCTCGAGATAGTCCTCCATCACAATGGCCTGGCCGTCGGTGGTGAACGGACCGCGCAGTTTACCGGAGTTGATGTCGGCCAGCGTCCGATCAAGTAACCGGACCAGCCGTTGCCGGAAGCCCTGAAACGGCTGGAGCCATTCGCGATCCCAGTGGGTGCTTAATACATAGTGAACCTGGCGCAGCGCCACGTTGGTATTTTTTGATTTGCGGGAGGGGGTATCCATAGAGTGAAAGTACGTTAGTGTTCTCTGCCGTTCAACTGACTGCAATAAGTACGACCGGGGAATGCTTGTCAGGTATTTAAAACCAAGGGCTTGAAATCTTATGCGCCCTACTCCGCCGTAGTAGCTGGTGAGTTTTCGGGCGTCGACCCCGCGAGGGAGGGGTGGCCGCCAGACAAATGGTGGGCATTCGGCAGCAGTAACCGCCGTCCGTGGCACGCCGGGTTTCGTGGAGTTCTCCTTCCATAGGAAGAAGATGGCGGTGGCGACCAGGGGCTCGTCGACAACCAGGCTTTACCTTGAGCGTCCGTGTCCGGCGCGGATTTCACGATTGGAGCTTGTACGGCAGCGGGAAGCGCGTGGTGAGCTTGATGACGCGCTGCCTGATCTCGGCGATGACGGCGTCCTGCCGCTCGGTGCCGATGGCGCGGAGCACGGCGTCGATGCAGGCGGCGATCTCGTCCATGTCCGGCTCGACCAGGCCGCGCGTCGTCACGGCGGGCGTGCCGAGACGGAGGCCGGAGGCCTGGAAGGGCGAGCGGGTCTCGAACGGCACGGTGTTCTTGTTGCAGGTGATATTGGCCAGATCGAGCGTCTCCTGCGCCTTCTTGGCGGTGAGCTCGGGCAGGCTGGCGCGCAGGTCGACGAGGAAAAGATGATTGTCGGTGCCGCCGGCGACGATCTTGTAGCCGCGCGACGCCATCGCCGCGGCGAAGGCCCGGGCATTTTTGATGATCTGGGCCGAGTAGGCCTTGAATTCAGGCTTGAGGCATTCGCCGAAGCACACGGCCTTGGCCGCGATCACGTGCATGAGCGGGCCGCCCTGGCCGCCGGGGAACATGGCGGAATCAATGGCTTTGGCGTGGGCGGCCTTGCAGAGAATAAGGCCGCCGCGCGGGCCGCGCAGCGTCTTGTGCGTGGTCGTGGTGACGAAATCGGCATGCGGCACGGGCGAGGGATGCAGACCGGCGGCGACGAGGCCGGCGATGTGCGCGATGTCGGCAAAGAGCAGGGCGCCGGCGCTGCGGGCGATCTCGCCCATCCAGGCAAAATCGATGATGCGCGAATAGGCGCTGGCCCCGACCGTGATCATCTTCGGCTTCTCGCGCGCGGCGGTGGCGGCAAGCTCGTCATAGTCGATCAGGCCGTTGTCCTCGCGCACGCCGTACTGGCAGAACTGGTAGAGTTTGCCGGAGAAATTGGCGGGATTGCCGTGGGTGAGGTGGCCGCCGTGGCTCAGGTTCATGCCGAGCACCTTGGCGCCCGGCTGGAGCACGGCGGTGTAGACGGCGAAGTTGGCCTGCGAGCCGGAATGCGGCTGCACGTTGGCGTGCTCGGCGCCGAAGAGCTGCTTCGCGCGCTCGATGGCGAGCAGTTCGACCTTGTCGACCTGTTCGCAGCCGCCGTACCAGCGTTTGCCGGGATAGCCCTCCGCGTACTTGTTGGTGAGCACGCTGCCCTGGGCCTCGAGGACGGCCGGGTAGGTGAAATTCTCCGACGCGATCAGCTCGAGATGGTTCTGCTGGCGGGCGAGTTCGCCGGCGATGGCGGCATAAACGGCGGGATCGAGCTGGCGGAGGGGCGTGGCGTTGAGCGGGGCGGACTGGGCGGTGTCGGGCATGATGAATCAGAAGGGGGCGGGAACGCCGGAGCGGTCAGGCGGCCGGGATGATGGTCTTGAGAAAATTGACGACGCTGGGCACGGCCTCGACGAGGTTGTCGCGGCAGGTCTCGTAAACACTGAGCGGGCCCCCGTAGGGGTCGTCGACCTCCGGGTCGACGGGCGGCGGCAGGAACTGGCGGAAGAGGTAGAGATGCTTCGGCGCCGGGTCGAATTGCAGCTGGATCATCGCCCGGTGGGACTCGGTCATGCAGAACACCGCCAGGGCCTCGTCCAAAAGCTGCTGGGTCACCGGCTGGCTGGCATGACCGGAAAGGTCGATGCCCGCCTTTTTCATGGCGATCGTGGCATTGTCGGAGATCGGGTCGCCGTGGCGCGCGGCGATGCCGGCGGAGACGACGGGGAGCGATTGAAGCGGCTCGCCCTGGCCGGCAAGAAAATGCCGGAGCAACCCTGCGGCCATGGGACTGCGGCAGATGTTGGCCGTGCAGACGATGAGAATGTGGCCGGGTCCGGGCATGCGTGAAAACGCTGAATAAGCAGGCGCGGGCGCGGCTTGTCGAGGGCAGAAACAGTATGCCGCCGGGGGCCTGCTTGATCAACCGGGCGGGAGCTTGCCCAGCGCGAGCAATGCCCGGTGCAGTTGCACCGCCCGCTGGAGGACGGTGTCGATCAAGGGGGGCGGCGCCGCGGGCGCAGCGGCGGTGGCGGACATCGGGGATGGCGCCCCCGCGGCGGATGGGACGTCATTCGCGTCCGCGGCATCCGGCCCCCCGGGTCCCGCATCCTCCGTGTCGCGGGCGTACTCGTGAGCCAGCACGGCCTCATCGAAACGGGGCTTGCTGGTTTTTTCGCTGATGAGCGACTCGAACGGCGTGCCGGCGTCGAGGGCATCGTAGGCGCGCCGATCGGTCTCGGGCTTGATGACCAGGATAATATCCGGGGTCAGCGTCGCTGCCGGAAGGCCGAGGGTGATGAGGGCTGGGGCGCGTGCCCGGAGCGCGGCGAACAGATCGGCGGGAGTATCGGGACCGGTGAGCACGAACAACGGCGCGGTGCGGGGCCGGGGCGCGAGGTTGGCGGTGAGGGTGTGTGCGGTGTCGGCCGCGGGGTAACGCAGATCGATGATCAACGCCGGTGCGTTCCAGGCGGCGCCGAGGGTCGACGCATCGTCAGGCAGGCGGTGCAGCCGCACGTAGGCGAGATTCCGGCCCAGATCCAGCGGTGCTCCGCGGCCGGAGGCCGGAAGCAGGAGGCCGGAGGCCAGAATACAGAGGACGGAAGCCAGATGCCAGAAGCCGGCTCTGGGTAGGGGCGCGATCTTGTCGCGCCCTCGGGGACGGGCGCAGCGAGACTGCGCCCCTACGACGGGCAGAGGGTTCATTTGCGGTTCAGCTGTCGCGCGCCGATGTCACGGCGGTAGTATTTGGAGGCGAACTGGAGCTGGTCGCACAGGGCATAGGCGCGGTCGGCGGCGATGGAAAGAGAGGAGGCCCGGGCGCAGACCCCGAGCACCCGTCCGCCGGCGGACACGATTTGTCGCCGGGCGTCGATCGCGGTGCCGGCGTGCACCACCCAGGTGTCCGGCGGCAGGCGGGGGGGGAGGGTGATGGGTTCGCCTTTCGGATAGCTGCCCGGGTACCCTTTCGCCGCCACGACCACGCACATGGCATAGTCGGGCCTTACCTCGAGCTTGATCTCGCGCAGCCGGCCCTGCGTGGCGGCCCACATGAGACCGAGGGAATCGGTGGCGAGGCGCGGGAGGATGACCTGGGTCTCCGGATCGCCGAAGCGGGTGTTATACTCGAGGACCTGCGGTCCGGTGTCCGTCAGCATCAGGCCGATGAACAACGTGCCGCGAAAATCGATGCCCTCGGCCGCGATGGCGTCGACCGACGGGCGGCAGATTTCGCGATCGATGCGCGCCAGTAGCTGCGGGGTGACGACCTCGGCCGGCGAATAGGTGCCCATGCCGCCGGTGTTGGGTCCGGTGTCGTGGTCACCGGCTCGCTTGTGGTCCTGCACCACGGGCAGGGTGACATAGTCGCGGCCGGACACCACGAGGTGGATCGAGGTTTCCTCCCCGAAGAGGCAATCCTCGATGAGGACCTGCCGGCCGCTGGCGCCGAACAGGCCGCCCTCGATCATGTCGCGCACCGCGGCTTCGGCCTCGGCGAAGGTCTGCGCGACGATCACGCCCTTGCCGGCGGCGAGACCATCGGCCTTCACCACGATGGGGACGGAGCGCGAGCGGAGATACTCCAGGGCGGGGGCGACTTGGGAGAACGTCGCGGCCGGCGCGGTGGGGATCCGGTATTTAAGCAGAAGCTCCTTCGTGAAAACCTTCGAAGCCTCGAGGCGGGCGCCGTCGCGTTTCGGGCCATAGGCGGGAATGCCGGCGGCCGCGAGCGCGTCGACGAGTCCGAGCGAAAGCGGCACTTCGGGACCGACGACGACAAATCCGGCCTGCTCGCGCCGCGCCAGCGCGACGATGCCGGGCACGTCCTCCGCCGTGACCGGAAAGCACGGTGCCTCTTGGGCGATGCCGCCGTTGCCGGGCGCGGCGATGACCCGGGGATGCGTTGGCGAGGCCAGGCAGGCCTTGACGAGGGCATGTTCGCGGCCGCCGGCGCCGACAATGAGGACGGAATGGGGAAGGGAATTGGCCACGGGAAAAGTCGAAAGTCGAAGGTCGAAAGTCGAAGGTCGAACTAAAAAGAAACCGCGCGGGCGCTCCGTTTCAACGGCGGTGATAGGTCACGGTCCGGCCGACTGGACACGCCCACCCGGTTGCGGCCTGCGGCCGCCTTTAACCCGGGCATGGATCATTCGGCCTGCCCCACCAGTTGCGGCAATTTGGTCGGGCCAAAACTCACGTTGTATTCCGCATCGTAGACGAGCTGGTTCCCGGTGAACCGGAGCCGGAGGGTGAGACAATACGGAGTTTCATAGGGGCGGAGCTTCACCGCGTAGGTATCGGCTGCCGTCCATGCGCCGCTGGCCGCGATCCGTTGGACGCCAACGCGGACGAGCTGTTGATCGAGGGCATCCACAAAGGAGGTGCTGCCCTTGAGCCAGATCCCGTTGCCGCAGGCGATGCGGTGCTCGCCGCCCGCGGCTCGGATGACGAGCGTGGCCTGATCTCCGGAGAATTCGCAGGTCAGCGACTCAATGTGCCGGGCGTTGGGTGAAACGACATACTTTCTGCCTGTCACCTTGGCAGCCAGAGGTGACGATGCCGCAGCCTCCAGCGGGGGCAAGGACAGGTCCGCCAGCTTGCGCACGAGCCGTTCCTGTGCGGCCATATCCGGCGGCAGGAGTGCGGTCTGCAATGCGGGAAGAAGTTTTTCCCAGACCAGATTCAGGAGAGCCTGGATGTCGCCGACGCCGCTGGTGATGACCACGACGGCGTCCTGTTCAGGCAGCACGATGCAGAACTGGCCGAACGCCCCGTCGGCGCGGTAGACGCCGTGGCGGCAGCGCCAGAACTGGTAACCATAGCCCTGATCCCAGTCGCTGTCCGGGTTGCTGCCGGTGGAGGTTTGCCGAGCCGTCGCGGCCGCCACCCACTCGGCGGGCAGCAATTGCCGGTCCTGCCAGGCGCCTTTTTGCAGGTATAGCTGGCCGAAGCGGGCAATGTCCTCGGTGCGGATGCTTAAGCCGTATCCGCCCAGCGTGATGCCCTGCGCGCTGGCGCCCCAGGCCGGATTTTGGATGCCCAGCGGTTCGAAGAGACGCGGCCGCAGGTAATCCAGCACGGTCAGTCCGGTTACCTTCTGCACGATGGCGGACAGCATGTAGGTCGCCGGGGTGTTGTAGGCGAAATGGGTGCCAGGTTTGTGCGCCACCGGCAGCGCCAAAAATTCCCGGGTCAGCGATGTCGGTGCGGTGAACGAGAAATGTTGGATTGCCTCGTCCTGATGTCCGCTGGACATGGAAAGCAAGTCCCGCACCCGCATGGCCTTGAGATTTTCACTCGGAACCGTGGGCGCATCTTCGGGAAAAAAGGACAGCACCGGGTCGTCGATGCTCATCCGCCTCTCGGCCACGGCGAGGCCGACGGCGGTGGAAGTGAAGCTTTTGCTCAATGAAAACAGCGCGTGGCGGGTTTCCGCGTCATACGGCGCCCACCAGCCCTCGGCCACCACATGGCCATGACGCACGAGCATGCAGCTGTTCATCGCGTCGAAGTGCTGGTCGGCCGCCTCCACGAAGGCCAGAACGGCGGCGGACGAAATGCCCTGGGCTTCAGGACTGCTGCGGGGCAAACCAGGGACCTGCGCTTGGGCAGCGGGCAGGACGCCCGCCACCATGGACATGGACAGGGCAATCTTCTGTTTCATACGCATGAGTCAGAGCACCTGCAGCGTCTTGCGGTAGAAGGCGACAACCTCATCGGGGTCGTCGGTGAAAAGGGCATAGTCGGCCATCCAGGCGGGGGCGCGGCCAGAGCGGATCATCGCGCGGAATTGTTTGCGGAGGTCGCTCCAGTAGCCGGCGCCGTAGAAGATATAGGGCACGCGCGGACGGATGCCGAGTTTCAGGTTGCACAATTCGATGCCGATTTCCTCCAGCGTACCGACGCCGCCGACGTTGAAGAAGCAAAAGTCGGCCACTTCGAACCACTTCTGGCGGTTGTGCCGTGAAGTGTCCTGGAAGGTGTTGAAGTAGTCGACGCCGAGCTCGGGCGGCTGTGCCTCGAGTTCGAGGAAGCAGGCGCCGGTGAGGGCCTGGCTGCGGCGGGCCTGGTCGGTGGCGAGGCGCATCACGCCCCCGCCGCCGCCGGTGAGGATGCCAACCTTGGGGCCGATGAACTCGGTGAGCTTGCCGATCAGGGCGGAGATCTTCGCCGTCTGGTCGGAGCCCACCTCGCCGGCAGAGCCATAGATGGCGAGGATGGTCAGCTCCTGGAAGAGCTTGCCCATCTCCTCGCGAATGAAGAACCCGTGCCCCTTTTTGTAGGTATGGAGGTAGAGGTCCTTCATGCTCTCATTGCACCAGTACACGTCGAGGTTGATGTTGAAATAGGTGTCGAGCCGCGCGTGGGCGTTGCCGGAGAGAAAGAATCCGTGGGTGCGGGACGGCTGTCGGAAGATGAGCCGCTTGAGTTTGAGCTGCGGAATCCGCGTGAGGAGTTCGACGTGCTCCATCAGGTTCGGGAAGTAGTCGACCAGAAGGGTGTCGGCGGTTTCGGGGGCGTGGTCGAGCGCCTGGATGAGCGTGCGGAAGCCGCGCGGGGACTTCCCCCCGGCGGGCGCCGCCTTGGTACCGGAAAAATCGCCCGCCTCCAGGAAAACCGAGTAGTTTTCCATCAGGGCGTTCTGGCCCTTGACGGTGATGCGGGTCTTCGGACGGGGTTCGCCGGCGTTGTCGCGCGGCGGGCTCTTGTCCATGCCGCGGTAGAGTTCGCTGGCCGCCGCGAAGAAGCGGCGGCGTTTTTTCTCCAGCGTCCGGACCTCGGGATCGGCGAAGGTGGGCGCGCGAAAAACCTCGACCGAGACCACGGGGTTGACGACCGGCTGGTCGCCGCTGTTGTAGATCTCGAGCATGATGTTGGTGCCGAAGGTCTTGATCGGATCGAGCAGGATGGCGCCGCAATGGAGGCCAAAGTTGCCCTCGCCGCGGTTGAGCACGACAAAATGCTCCTTCAAGTACATCGAGCAGCTGGTCAGGACGCCCGAGCGCGGCGGCACGGAGAGGATGTCGACATCGTGGCGCACCTGCACCTTGTCGAGGTAGCCGCGTCCGGCTTCGCCGTTGATGAGGCGTTCGAACTCGGGACGCTGCAGCCGCGGGTTGAGCGTGTAGCGGACCTTGTGCGGCGTGAGGAAGACGCGGCCCAGGCGGTCGATGGAGATGGTGTTGGGCAGCTTGAGCCGGTTCTCCTTCACCGCCTCCCAGATTTCATTGGTGGACAGTTTGGCCGATTCGGGCGCAAGGAACAGCCGGCCGACCGGCGTGCCGGGGCGCAGCAGTTTCTTCCAAAAAGGGGCGTTGGGAAAGCTCGGGTCGAAGAGAAAGGCGTCGGTTTCGAGCAGGAGACGGTTGTGGTCCACCTTGGGCACGCCGGAGGTGATCATCTCGATGCCGATGCGGGCGAGCGTGCTGCGCTCCGTAAAATGGATATCGCGCAGATGGGCGCGGATGAAGTCAAGTTCGGCGGGGTGGCGCGGCCAGAAGGCCAGGACGAGGGAAAGCGTGTTCGCGTCCTTGTTTTTGACGGAAAGGATCTGACCGTCGGTGCTGCACCAAAAGTACTCGGGTTGCATGGAAGGGCGGCAGGGTTCGAAAAGATACAGGGGAAAACATTGCACCAAAACGGGGGAAACAAAAGGCCGGAGTTGCGGGCGGCCCGTCCGCGCCCGCTTAAGGGATTGCATTTCACGGCCGGGCTGTCATGTCCGTGCGCTTTACCTGGTACAAACCGCTCCCGGCGGTTTCCCTTACCTGCAATCGACTAACCGCATCCATGAATCGTTCCCACCTCATCCCGGCGTGCCTGCTCGGCCTGGGCGCGCTCGCCATCCTCTCCGCCCAGGAGGTCAAACTCAACATCCCCGGCCAACCGGGAGCCGCCGCGCCCGCCGTCAACGCGCCCCCGGCCGCCGCGCCGGCTCCGACGTTCACCGAACCGCAGATACTGGAGACCTTCGGCTGGTTCGTCGGCAAACGGGTCGGCTTGTCCGAGCTCGAGTTCACCAAGGAACAGACCGACGCCATCGTGAAGGGCTTGGTGGCGGCTGCCGCCGGCAAGGACGCCCCCTACGCACTGGATAAGATCGGTCCCCAGATGGAGGCCTTCATGCAGAAGAAGCAGGAGGCCTTTATGACGAAGCTCCGGCTGCAGAACCTGGGCGAGGCGAAGGTGTTCTTCGAGAAGCTCAAGGAGAAAAAGACGGTGGTTGAGCTGCCGGACGGCCTGCGGTATGAAGTGCTGCAGCCCGGCACGGGGGCTTACCCGAAGGCCAGCGACACGGTGAAGGTGCACTACACCGGCACGCTCATCACCGGCACGGTCTTTGACAGCTCGGTCCAACGCGGCCAGCCGGTCGAGGTCGCGCTCACCCAGGTGATCCCGGGCTGGGCCGAGGGTCTCCAGAAGATCAACCAGGGGGGCAAAATCCGTCTCTACATCCCGCCGGATCTCGCCTATGGTGACAACGGTCAGCAGGGCATTCCTCCCGGGGCGGCTTTGATTTTCGACATCGAGCTGCTGGAGATCAAGGCGCCGGCTGCGGCGGCGGAACCCAAGAAGTAATCCATCCCGCAATTTTTTCCGCGAGCCCCGCCGGCCAGGCGGGGCTTTTTGTCTGCGGTGGCTGGAGGGGCGGACCACACCGGCGCCGGGATTGCGCTCCGTCCGCGCCACCCGGTCAGAACGGTGAACGCGGCACCTGGATCGAATCCCCCGGCACCAGCCGGGGGTCTTCCTCGGGCTGGCGTTGGGCCACGCCGGCGTTGAGTTCATAGGCCGTGCGGTCGCGTACGAGTGCAATCCGGGCCACCCGGGCGTACAGGGTGAAGCCGCCGGCCGCCTGGATCGCCTTGGTCAGCGTGAGGTCAGGCGTCCACACGATGCGGCCCGGATGCGCCACCTCACCGCCGACGTAAACATAGCGCTCGGTGACCGTCACCGAAACATCCACGGCGGTATAATAGTTGCGGGCGAGATAGGTCTGCCGGATCCGCTGGGAGAGCTCGGCCGAGGTGAGGTCCGAGGCCGTAATATTGCCGATATAGGGCAGGCTGATCAGCCCCTGCTCGTCGATCTGCACGCTGTGCAGACTCGGATCGGGAATGCCCTGGAGGGCGATGGTCAGGCTGTCGCCGGGGCGCAGCAGCGCCGAGGAGGTGGAGCCCGGCACGCGCGGGTTGGCGGTGGGATGCATCGAGGCGCAGCCGGCCAGCAGCCCGGCTCCGAACGCCGTCATCAGACAGAACCATGCAAACCGCCGCGACATTGTCATTTTCCACCACAGTCTTGCGAAGCCGCCGCTGAGCGCAAGCTTGGGCCGCGCGGTTCGGCCATCGGCACGATCATCCTGCCGGGAGGGGCCGGTCAGTTCGCGCCGTGGGTGGGCTTCTTGGCTTCAGCCGGCTTGGACTCATCGGCTGCCGCCGCCGGCTTGTGCTCGGCGTCCTCGCTGTTGGCCTTCTTGAATTCGCGGATCGACTGGCCGAGACCCTTGGCGAGCTCGGGCAGGCGTTTGCCACCGAACAGCAGGAGCAGAATCAGCAGAATGAGGATCAGTTCGGTGCCGCCCAGATTGAAAATAGCCAGAGGGAGCGCGAAGAAAGACATGATGCAAAAGGGTAGCCGGCAGGGCAGGGGTGTAAAGAGGGAAAGCGGGTGCGGGCTGCGCGCGATCACGCCCGCGCATTGCCGCCGCCGGTCAGGACAGCGGATGGTGCTGCTGCTGCTCTGACGGCCGGACCGCTTTCTTGAGCAGGTTGTTGGCGTTCTCGGGCTGTTCCGCGTCGAAGAAGCCGGTGAGCTGGCGGATGCGCGTCGGGTGGCGCATCTTGCGCAGGGCCTTGGCCTCGATCTGGCGGATGCGTTCGCGGGTGACCTTGAACTGCTTGCCGACCTCCTCGAGCGTGCGGCTGTAGCCGTCGACGAGTCCGAAGCGCAGCGAGAGGACGCGGCGCTCGCGCTCGGTGAGCGAATCGAGCACGTCGACGATCTTTTCCCTCAGGAGGGAGAAGGCCGTCATGTCGTAGGGGTTCTCCGCGCTCTTGTCCTCGATGAAGTCGCCGAAGCTGGTGTCGTCGCCGTCGCCCACGGGGGACTGGAGCGAGATGGGCTGCTGGGCCATCTTCATGATCTGCTGCACGCGCTCGACGGGCATCTGCATCTCCTCCGCGACCTCCTCTGGCGTGGGCTCGTGGCCGTATTCCTGGAGAAGCTGCTTCTGGACCTGCATGACCTTGTTGAGCGTCTCGATCATGTGCACCGGGATGCGGATGGTGCGGGCCTGGTCCGCGATGGAGCGGGTGATCGCCTGGCGGATCCACCACGTGGCGTAGGTGGAAAACTTGTAGCCGCGCCGGTATTCGAATTTTTCGACGGCCTTCATCAGGCCCATGTTGCCCTCCTGGATGAGGTCGAGGAAGGACAGGCCGCGGTTGGTGTATTTCTTGGCGATCGAGATCACGAGGCGCAGATTGGCCTCGACCATCTCGGTCTTGGCCCGGTGGGCCTCGCGGATATGCGTGCGGGTCCGGGCGACGAGCGCGAGCAGGTCGGGTGGCGCGATGCGCAGCTCCTGCTCCATCGTCCGGAGCCGCTGGTGCAGCGCCCGGGTGTCGATGGTGGCATCCTTTTTGGTCTTCGGATGCTTCGCCCGCTCCAGGGCATCCTCGATCTTCTGGATGTCGTTGAGCAGGGAGCCGAGGCCTTCGAGGTAGTCCTCGTAGACCTTGAGCTTGAAATAAAACCTGGGGAAATGGGCCCGCAGCGCGTTCTCGCGCTTCCGGAACTTTGCCAGCGTCCGCTTGCGCTCGGGTTCGGAGCGGGCCTTCAGGTGCTCCTGCCAGCCCTCGGCCACCGCGGTTTCGGCCCGGAGCGTGATCTCGACGAGCTTGGGGAGGGCCTTGAAGTAGGCCTCGCGGCTGTCGATTTTCTTGTCGATGACGATCCGGTCGAACCGCTCCTCGCGGTTGAGCAGTTTCTGTCCGAGCGCGAGGATATGGCGGCTGACAATGCCGGCGTGGAACAGGGCCTCCTGCGCGTGCAGCTCGGCGTTCTCGATCCGCTTGGAGATCTCGACCTCCTGCTCGCGGGTCAGCAGCGGCACCTGGCCCATCTGCTTGAGGTACATCCGCACCGGATCGTCGAGGATGTCGTGCTGCGAGGAGCGCGACTCCTCCTCCTCGGCCTCCTCCTGGCGCTGCTTGTAGCTGTCGACCTCGTCTGGATCGAGGATGTCGATCTCGAGATTCTGGAGGATGGAGATGACGTTCTCGATGTCCTCGGGATTGTCGACGCTTTCGGGGAGGGCGTCGTTGATGTCGTCGAAGGTCAGGTAGCCCTGTTCCTTGGAGAGCCGGATGAGGTAGCGGATCTTCTCGTTGATGCTGGCGCTGCCGGCGGGCATCTCGATCCCGGCGGGCGTGCCGGCGGCCGGAGCAGCGGGCGCGACCGGTGCGGCCGGCGCGGGTGCGCTCTCGGCGGCGGCCCCCGCTTTGGATGCATGGTTGGCAGACTTGGCTTTGCGCGACATGGGAAGGATTTGAGAAAAAATCAACCAACTGCCGCCAGCACGGGCGGCTGGCGGAGCTGGCGCTGGAGCTCGGAGCGGCTTTTCAGCAGCGGGAGTATGTCAGCGTCAACATCCGTCTGTTTGGCGGCTATTTCAAGTTCTATCTGGCGCAGGCGCGGTTCGAGTGCGCGGTGCTGCAGGCGGCGCAGGCCCTCGTTGGCAACCTTGCGGGGATCATCGATCTCCGGCGCCTCGAACAGCAGGGAGGCGACCACCGCTTTTTCCTCCGGCGTTTCCAGCAATTCATCGAGATGGTCGCGTCCGGGCCAGGCATCGTGCTCGAATTCAGCGAGAAACCGCCGCAGGACGGCGCCGGCCGGGTGGATCGCCTCGATCCAGTCGCGCGGAAGCAATTCGTGGGCCAGCGGTTTGCCGAATTGCTCGTAATGCAGGCAGAGCAGCAGCAGGTCGTGCTCCGGCGGGCGGACCGCCGCCGGGAAGTCGCTACCCCATCCCCGGGTCGGGACCGGCGGGGTGCTGGGGCTGAAGCGGCTCCGCTGCCGGAGGTGGCGGAGGAAATCGCGTTCAAAGGCATCCGGTGTGACCTGGAGCGTGCCCAACGCCGGCGCGATCTCGGACAGCAGCTGTTTTTGCAGGACTTCCGAGTCGACGGCGGCCACGACCTCGTAGATCTGCTGGATGGCCCGCGCGGTGGCTTCCGGGGTTGCCGACCGGGGCTCAGGCAGCACATATCGCTGCATGAAGCCCATCAGGCTGAGCGCCCGGCGGCGCACCTCGTCGTAGGCCGCGAGACCGTGTTCGAGGAACAACAGGTCGGGATCGACCTTTTCCGCGCCGGCCAGCGTGAGGAAGCGCACCTCCAGTCCAGCCTTGAGCGCCAGCGGCAGGAAACGCAGCGCAGCCTTCTGCCCCGCGCTGTCGCTGTCGAAGAAGCATTCGACCTGCAGGTGGTAGCGGCGCAGGAGCGCGAGTTGCGTGTCGGTGATGGCCGTGCCCTGCGGGGCCACGGCGGTCTGGAGGCCGACCTGCCAGCAGCGCAGCGCGTCGAGCTGGCCTTCGACGAGCACGAAGGGCCGGCCTTCGCCGACATGCGCGCGGGCCCGGTCCAGGTTGAAGAGCAGGTTGCCCTTGGTGAAGATCGGCGTCTCGGGCGAGTTGACGTACTTGGCCTCACGCGCGGGATCGTCGGGCGGCGTGAGGTCGGTCTGCCGCGCCGTGAACGCCACGACGCGTCCCTGATGGTCGCGGATGGGGATCATCAGGCGGCCGCGGAACCGATGGCGCAATGCGCCCAGGGCGATGGGGCCGGCGTCGCGCGGCGTAAAGAACAGGCCGCACTGGCGCAGCGCCTCCTCAGAGAATTTCTTTTTCAGCAGCAAGGCCGCCAGCTCGCCGCCGTTTTCGTCGGCCGCGCCGATCTTGAACTCATCGGCCAGCTCCGGGGGGAAGCGCCGCTGCTCCGTCCAGTAGGCCCGCATGAAGGCGCCGGCGGCGCCGGGGCCGTGGAAGGCCTGGTGGAAGTGTTCGGCGGCGAGTTCATGCAGGTCGAACAGCTCCTGCCGCAGCGAACGCTCCTCGCGACTGGGACCGGCGCCGGCCTCGTACTCGAGAGGCACGCCGAAGCGCTTGGCCAGCGTCTCGACCGCCTCGGTGAACGTGAGGCTCTCGGTCTCGCGCACAAAGGTGATGACGTCGCCGGCCTTGCCGCAACCGAAGCACTTGTAGAATCCGTTGTCCGGATTGACGTAGAAGGACGGCGTCTTCTCCTGGTGAAACGGACACAGGCCGCGGAAGCGGGCGCCGACCTTGCGCACGCTCACCACGCGCGCAACCACGTCGAGGAGGTTTACACGGGCCTTGAGGTCGCGCAGGCTGGACGGTTTGATGGCAGGCATGAAGGGGATGGCGGGCGGCACCCCGGCGGAAAACGCAGAATGCACTTTCAACTCATGGCGAGGTGTGTCAAGTTTGCCGCCTTTCGCGTGGAACCAGGCGCGGATTTGAACGACCTATCGAGTATGCATCCATGGAGCGAATCGAGGGATGGCCCCGCGTGGCGCGCGGTGATGGCGGCGGTCGCGCTCGGCCTGGTGGGGGTTGGTCCGGCCCGGGCGGCGGAAGCCAAGACCCCGGAACCGGCCGCACCCGGCCTCGTGCTGGAAAGCGAGCTCACGGGCTTCACCGAGCCGGACTATGCCGCCGCGGTGGAGGCGCTTTTCACCCGCTTCGAGCAGCTCAGCGGCCGGCGCCTGGTGCCGGGCCCCAAGGGCAAGGTCGGCCTGAAAATCTACAGCGATTCCGGCCCGGGCCTGGCCACGCCCATTCCGCTCGTGGAGGCGGTGATCGCCGCCTTGGAGCGGCGCGGCTTCCAGACGAGGAACATCTTCATCGTCGGCCTCAGCCAGCTCCGCCTGCGGTTCACCAACTACCTGCCGTCGCTCGGCACCGGCGCCACGCCGTTCAAGAACCATCCGGTCTACGTGCTCGAGTCGGGCAAGTTTTACGATCCCACGTGGTTTTACGACAGCCCGCTGCCGACGCGGTTTGACCCGATCCTCAACGAAAAAGCCGTCGAGGAAGCCGCCGGCGGCAAGATGCAGACCACCGTGGCCGAGGACCGGAAGAGCTTCCTCGACACGCCGCTGTTCCTCGACTCGGACTTCTGGATCAACCTGCCCGTCTACACCGACCATCTGGTGCTCGGCATCAACGGCGCCCTCGTGAACGCCACGCTCTGGAACGCCTCCAACACCCTGCGTTTCTTCCGCAGCCCGGCCAACGCCCCGGCGGCGGTGGCCGAGATGGCGGCCATCCCCGAGCTGCGCTCGTCGTGGATCTTCTCGATCGTGAGCCTCGAACGCTACCAGTTCATCGGCGGACCCTATTTCAACTCGCTCTACACGCTGTCCGAGCCGCGCGTCTGGCTGAGCGCCGATCCGGTGATGCTCGACGCGCTCATGCTGGAGCGCATCAACCGCGGCCGCCTGCACGCCGGCTTCAAGGAGATCGATTCCGACGGCCTGCGCATGCTGGAGTTCGCCGATCAGCTCGGGGTGGGCTCGGACCGGGTCAACGCAGTGCAGTGGGTGCGGGTGCCGGCGGGCTCCCCGCCGCAGCCCTGAGCCATGTCCTCCCTGCTCAGGCCGCGGTGGCGGGGGGAGGAAGACCCCGGGGCGGGCCCGGCGGGCAAGTTTCCACTTGAGTCACCGGGCTGCTTGCAGACAGCTTAGTCGCGATGTCCGCCGCCGCTTATCTGCCCTTCCTGTACCAGGCCGTCCTCGCGGCGGGCATTGGCGCCGTGATCATCGGGGCGAGCCATCTCCTCGGCCAGCGCGCGCCCAAGAACCGGATCAAGGACACGGCCTACGAATGCGGCGTGGCGGGCGGAGGCCTGGTGCATGCGCGGTTCGCGGTGAAATTTTACGTCACGGCGCTGCTGTTCATCCTCTTCGACATCGAGGTGATCTTCCTCATCCCCTGGACTTTCGTGTACCGTGAGTTTCTGGCGAACCAGATCCCGATTCTGCTGCCGATGCTCTTTTTCCTCGGCTTGCTGGTGCTCGGCCTGGTCTACGAGGCAAGAAAGGGCGCGTTGGATTGGGAGCGGTAGCCGCCCGTGACGCCCCGGTGTTCCCGGAACCGGATTTTCCGCATGCGGATCGAAAAATTCATCACCCGCCAGAGGATCATCGACCTCATCAGCTCCGACCTGAAGGGGGCGCTGGCGGAGCTGCTGGAGACCTCCACCAGCCGTTTTCCCGATCTCAACCGGGACGCGCTGCTGCGCGGCCTGATGCAGCGCGAGAACACCATGACCACCTATCTCGGTCTCGGGGTGGCGCTGCCGCACGTGCGCGTGAAGATGCACCGCCGCTACGTGCTGGCCATTGGCCGCAGCCAGGCGGGAATCCGTTATGACGGCCTCAAGGACAACGAGCGGATTCACCTCATCATCATGCTCATCGCGGATGAGGCCGCGCGCGACTACCTGCAGGTGCTCGCCTCGCTCGCCCGGCTGGTCAAGGAGCCGGAATTCGTCCACGGCCTGATCCAGGCTCCCGACCTGGATCTGTTTCACGCCCGCCTCGTCACCGGCCTCGGCGGCATTGCGGCGCGCCCGGCGCAGCTCCAGCAAAATCGCGTCAACCGTATCATGTTCCGCGAGGCGGAGCGCGTGGCCAAGGGTTGCGGCTGCGCGGGCATCATGGTGTTCGGCGACACGTTCGTGGGCGGCATTGAGGCGGGCCGGTGGTTTGGATCAAACAAGACCATCCTCGTGACCCGCAATCCCGGCGAGTCCACCGAGGAACGGAAGGGTTTCGCGGAGATCATCCAGGTGCGCTCGTTTTCCAATCAGCGGCTGGCGCAGCTCCGCAGCGCCGTCCTCGTGGCGCTCACGCGCGGCCTCATCAATTTCAGCGACCGCCTCTGCTGCGTGGGCGGCATCGCGGGCAGCAACCAGTTCGACACCGTCGTCGTGGTCGACGTGGAGCGCGAATTCCAGACGCTCCTCACGGGCCATGCCGATCTCCTCCCGCCGGAAGTGAAGCCCGAGGTGCTCGAACGCGTGCTGGCGGTGGCCACGGATCTGGCGGTCGAGGGCCGGGAGGGCCGGCCGGTGGGCGGGCTCTTCGTGGTGGGCGATACGGACAAGGTGGCGAAATTCATCAAGCCGCTCGTGCTGAATCCGTTCTACGGCTACAAGGAGGAGGACCGGAACATTCTCAGTCCGTTCATGGATGAGACGATCAAGGAGTTCTCCCTGATTGACGGCGCGTTCATCATCCGGGGCGACGGGGTGGTGGAGTCGGCAGGCAGTCTTATCCAGGCGGCCGACTACGATCATGCGTTGCCGAGCGGGCTGGGCTCGCGCCACGCGGCAGCGGCGGCCATCTCGGTGGCCACGCAATGCATTTCCATCGTCATCTCGTCGAGCACGGGCCAGGTCACGCTTTTCCGCCGCGGCGTCATGCTGCCGCTCACGGAGAAGAAGATGGGTGGAAGTTAAGCCGGATGCCGCCCGCGTTTCCCGCTGTGGGCGCATCCGTTGTTCGCGCGCACAGCACGCGAAAGGCCGGTTGGTCAGGGGTAACCCCGACACCGTCGGCCCGCCAAGGTGCATCAGCACCCATTCGCGAGGACTGAATGCAGGTTAACCGGTGATGGGCCAGCTGCTGGGGCTCTAGTTTGCGCTCTCAACGGAGAACGCATGGGTCTTCCCTGCCACCAGGTCCAAGGTGAAAGCCGTGTATCTCCCCGATTCAGCATGCGGGATATCTTTGCCGTCCTGGAGCACGCGCGCAGCCTTGATGCTCGGCGGCAGCAGCAGGCGCACGGCCTGGCTGCCCGGCTTCCCCTTGATCCAGCCCCGAACCCGGTCGGAGCCATAGGTGAATCCGAGATCCCGGTCCTGCAGGATGCCCGGATTTTCGATGCCAAAGCCCGACTCGTACCAGTGGGCGGGAACGCACGGATCAATCACGATGGTCCCGCGCACGTCGGCCGAGACTCCCAGCATGACCTCGCCGACGACCGTGGCGTTGTATTCTGCCGGGTACTCGGCATACTTGGGGGTTGAGTCGTGGCCGTCGTCGCCGGGCGTGAAGCGGCCCAGATCATACCGCTCGCCGAAAAAGCCGACCCCGCCCCCCGAGGGTCGATGGTAAAGAATGTTCGCGTAGCCGATGGTCTTGTAGATGCCGTCGGCGTCTCCCATGCGCTTGCGCATCCAGACATCGTGGCGCCAAATCCGGCCGAAGGCGGTGCGGTCTTTGTTCGAGTTGATGGAGTTCAGCTCGGCTCCCGTGTATGTTTCAGGGAACTCTGTGGTCCAGGTCGGACAAGCAATGCCGTTGCAAAAATAGAACGCGTCCTCGTGGGTCTGGAAATACTGCCAGACGCTCCGGGCTTGCGCCTCGTTGGCCGCCCCGTAGCCGACGAGGGCAAAATTGACGTCCGACATCCCGTGCGTGTATTTCAGGTAGGGTTCGACGGTCGGATGGATTTCGAATTCGGCCAGTCCGGCGTTGCCTTTTCCCTGCAGCGCCTGCCCGCTGCCGCCGAAGAAATCAGCGGACCGCATCAACCTGGCGGAGTCTTTGCGCTCATTCTGCATCTTTTCACCCGTGAACCTGACCCAGGAGACGGTGCGCGAGGCAAACGGCACCACGGCGCGCGAATTGACTCCGGAACCAAAATGCACCGGCACGGTCGAGCCATCGCTGAAGTCCAGACGGCCCGTGGCAAACGCCTCCTCCGGCCGGAGTCCGAGGTCCTGCTGGTTGTACAGGATGACGCGGTTGATGGCCGTGGGCTCCTTCAGATTGATCTGCAGCCACGCGCCCGTCGGTGAAGACTGGGCCGGCCCGCTGCTGCCGCGTCCGTTCACGAACGCGCTGCTGTAGTACGGCGCCCCGCCTTTCCGCTTCGACAGACCGCTCCTGGCGTTCGCCCCTTTCTAGGGTGATCTCCTGGCGATCCCCATGGCCAGCATCCTCGAAGCGGACCGCGATGTCGGTCTGAGCCTCGTCCTCAGTCCACAAGACCTGCTGCTCGATCTGACATTGTCGAACACGTCTGACGGGGGACTGACTTTCCACCGTCTCTGCCACCGCATTTCCAGCAAGACGCCAGTGTGCTTCGCCGCCGACCTCGTGCCGCATGAGGCGGATTGGCGCGGAGGCCTGCGCTGGATCAGCACACGGTATCCGGCGTACTTCGATCCGCCGAATCCTGCGGCCGATACCATGGCCGGCACGGCTGCATACTCTTCGTATGAAACCGAGTTCGACGTGATGAAAATGCGGCGCATGGCCATCCGCGTCAATTGGACGGCCCGCTTCGATTTCCCTTACATGGGCATGTTCCTGCCGCCCGTCACCGATGATCATGAAACGTGGACCAGCTATCCGGGCACGCCGACCTCGGTGGCCGCGATGGAGGATTAGCCCTCCGCAAAACCGCCCTGGGCTGGACGAGCCAGGAGGCCGACCTGCGCCCCGACCCGGATGCGTTTTTCCAGCGATACCTTTATCTGGGGGTGTTCCCGATGGCCCCGTTTCCGGGCAATGATCATTCGCTCCTGCCGAGCGCTTGGGTCGACCGTCAGTATCTGGATTACGGACCGCTCTTGGACGCCCTCCGCGGCAAAAAATGGGTGCTCCGTCCGCATGCCGTCGAAGCCGTCAACCATGCCGCCAAGGTCAACCTTTTCCAGGTGCCGGGGGATATGCGCTGCCGGTGACGTTTGCCGGAGGAGCGACAGCCGTCGGAGTTGACCTCCGTGGTCTCGACGACCTTACCGGCCACGCACTGATCGAGGCGATCCTTCCCAGCCGCGATGGAAGCGTTGCGGTAACAAGACAGGACAAGGAGGGTGTCATCCGCCTGCATGTTCCGATTGAACGCGGCTGTGCCATGGTTCGCATCATCCGGCGCTGACAAAAAGGAGGGATTTGCTTGCTTGGGGGACCGTCGCAAAGCAACATTTGATCAAAAATAACATACTTGATGTTAAGTTAATTCATTCGAATATGAATCGACGCGATTTTATGAAAAAAGGGACCATTTTAGGCGGTTCGCTCCTGCTCGGGGAGAAGCTGGTCCAGGCCGGCGAGCCGTCATCGGGGCCTCGTGAAAAGCCGGCCAGTCCCGCTTCCGCCGGAAAGCCGCGGGAGCTGACGGTGGCGGGCTTCCAGATGTTGGTTTCCGAGAGCGACATTGGGGCGAACGAACGGGCGATTCACCGGGCGATCGACCAGGCGGCGGGCGTGAAGGCCGATTTTCTGCTGACGCCGGAGGGGAGCCTTTCCGGGTACAATGCAGATTTCGACCGGGTGACGGTGGCCGACACCATCGAGCGGGTGGCGCAGCATGCCAAGGAATCGGGGGTCGGGCTGCTGCTGGGCACATGTTATAAAAAAGAAGAGGAAGGATTCGTGGGGCCCGATCCCACCCCCCGGCGTCTGGAATGTTGTTATAACCAGGTGCGGGTCTACGCGCCGGACGGCGAGTATCTTGGTTTTCATGCGAAAATTTTGCTGACGAGCCCGATTCGCATTCCTGGGACAGGAGAAATGAGGGCCTATGTCATCGGAACGCTGCGAACGTTTGCCTGGGATGGGATCTGTTTTGGCGCGCTCATCTGCAATGACCTGTGGGCCACGCCGGGTGCGACGGTAATGTCCAATCCCTACCTTGCCTGGCGTCTCAAGGAGATGGGCGCACAGGTGATTTTTCATGCCGTCAATACGGCAGGAACGCCTCTCCTTTATCGCCCTTACACCGAGTCCAATCAGTCCCTTTGGGCTGGGGCGTTGAGCATTCCGATCGTCTCGGTGAATGCGGCCAATCTTGACGGGGCGCCGACGAATTGCCGCTCCGGCGTGTGGGGCCCTGATGGCCAGCGCAAATGCGAAGCCAAAGACAGCGGCGAACAGTTTTATTCATACAAGCTGCCGCTGGGGTGAGTCCTGTCGACGTAGCCGACGTTCCAACTGACCACAACTCCATCCTTCCAATGTCTCGTCTTCATCCCCTGAACTCTATTTCGCTTTTGAGAAAGGAACATCTATGACCGTCAAGAAAAGCGGTGGCCCGATGGCGCTGCCGACCGTCCATACCCCCGATCCCGAGATCGGCAAGGTCTTTCAGGGAAATTGGGTCAACACCCTCAAGCCCTGCCAGATCCAATCCGGCGACTCCAAGCAGAGACCATGGATGGTCGATGCCGCAAACCACTATACCGGCTGGTATCCCGCGATTGATGTAAAGTATCAGACCCGCGGCTATTTGTTTTGCGAAAAGAATCTGCCCCTCGTGTTGACAGGATGGCAATACACGACCGGCAAATGCGGCTTGCCCGATGGAAGCATTCAATCAACCGAGGGGAACGGCATCGGCACGGTCTTTGCCTTTCGCTCTCTTGATGGAACGACGCTCACCTGCGCGCTGCAAGTTTCCGGGACCATCGATTATCTTTTGACGGCAGACATGATCTTCCGCTTCTCGCAGGACAAAAAATGGCTGGGCGAGAACATATCTCGCGTGCGGGACGCGGCCCGTTGGCTGGAGGGGCGAATCGATGACGAAGGCCTGATCACCAGCCAGGATTACGACCACGATTCCCTAATGCGCCGCGGCACCGACGGCACAGGCCAGGCGTCGGCTTATCTGGCTTTTCGCAAGTTGGCCGCGATGGAAGATGTGCTGGGAAACGCCGCCGAGCGCGACCACGACGAGGAGGTGGCTCGTCGCTTGGCCGAGGGGGCCAGGAAGATCCTGTGGGATCCCAAGCTGGGCTACTTCTACGAGTATGTGGAAACGAACGACATCGCCCGCAGCGACCGGTTGGGCGCCATCGGCGGGGTGAGTTCCGAGCTGGATGCGGGACACGCGGCCGCGAAGGCGATTGATGGCGTGCTCGGCTACGGAAGCGATCTGATTGGCGTGCAGGCCGGAGCGGGGCAGCGGGAATGGGCGGCCAAGGGCGAAACGACGGGCGCCTGGCTGCAAGTCAACCTGAAGCAGCCCACAGCTGTCTGTCGCGTCATCCTCTATAATCGTCAGGATCCGTCATTGCAGCCGGGCGAGGCCTTTGCCAAGGGGCGCCTGGACTTCAGCGACGGATCGAGCGTGCCGGTCCATTTTGGTTCGGGAGTCCATTCCCGCGCGGTGGTGCGATTCGCCTCGCGCACCGTCACCTGGGTCAAGTTCACGGGCGAGCAGATGCAGGGCGCAGGCCAGGGCAACGCCGGGCTGGCCAAATTCGAGATCCACCCGACAGCCGAACCTTATTTGAAACACACGCACGGCATGTCGGACGTCAATTTTGCCCTCGTCGGCTACGGCGTGGCTGATGAGGCGCAGGCCCGGAGCGTCTGGCGGTACTTCAAGGCCCACGAAGATGCATTCTATATCTGCAATGGTGTGGCCTGTCCGACCTGGACCACGGAATTTCCCGAAACGTACACCGGAGACGAGTTGAACTCCATCAACCCCAAGAAGGATTGCACCGCCTTTGGCCGAATGTGGCGCCACGACGTCTGGATGCGCAAGCGCATGGGCGCCGGCGACGGCATCCACAAGACCATCACCTACGCGAACGCCTTGTGCCATCGCCCTTCGGGCGGCGGCGACGGCTTTTTCGGCGAACGTTATAATATGGGGCGCTTTATGCCCGGCGACGATGCCCAGGACTCAACCCCCAAGTACGCCGAGTACCCTGCCGAATACAACGCCACGGTCGTCGGCGAGGTTTTGATGGGGATCTCGGCCGATGTCCATGGAACCATCGTGATCGATCCGTGCGTTCCCGCCGCTTGGTACCAGTCGGGGTTTGGCATTGAAAATCCGGGCATCCTGCAGGATCGGGATCTGGGGTTCACTTATGGCGCCGCTCAGGTGCGGGGCTGGATCAAGGGGAAACCGGGCAGACAAGCGGTCCGCCTGCTGCTGCCGCCGGAGGTCAAGGCCGTCCGGGTGCTCCAGGACGGCCAGGAGATCCCGCACACCGAGTCGGGGCGATACACGGCTTTCACTCTTAGCCTCAAGGCGGACAAGAACCACACATTTTCCGTTGAGAACGCCGGTTGAAGCCGTCGCCGGATGACAAGGTTCGCCACCACAAAGATCATGAGGTGCCGTGGTCACTCCAATCGCAGAGGGTCATGCTGAAAACTGCGGCCCGGGAACTGTCAAATACCGGTCGATGATGCAGTGGCCGGGAGTGTCGTTGCGGGGTTGGCCGCAGGGATCTTTATCGGTCAGTCCCCTGAAGAGAGATCGGCTTGGTGAGAGAAGGGCAGGGGGACAATCATGCGTCAGTGGGGCGCAGGAACTCAGAGCTTTTTGCCACTGAGCCCGCAGGATTGCTGTGTCCGGTGATTCGCGGCTCGCTTGCTCCTTCCCGCCCGCAGGGCGGTGCCCAGCTTGGCGCTAGCCCCCCGCGAGCTGGCCGTCACGTTCTGATGGCGGCGCCTCGGCGCGTCACGGCCGGGTGACGCCATTCCGAATCGCTCACTTTGGGGTTGCGCCCCGCCGGCGGGGCCCTTTGCTCGGACCCTCCCACCCTTTCACCGCCATGCAAGAAATCGTCACTCTCGAATGCACTGAAGCCCGGAAAGAGGGCAAACCGCCCTCCCGCTACCTCACGAAGCGCAACAAGAAGACCGTGACGGAGCGCATCGAAAAGAAAAAGTACAATCCCTTTCTGCGGCGGCACACGCTGCATAAGGAGATCAAGTAGCCCGTCCGTTTCTATCCGGCGCCTTTACAAACCGACTCCCATCCGGGGTCGGTTTTTTGTTCCCCTCCCGGCCTGCGGGGCCGGTCACCGGCGCGGACTTGGGGCCGCTTGTGCCGGCTGCTGTTGCTGCTGGAGCAGCGCGCGGCGGTGAGCCCGCCAGCCGTCCCGGTGCTTGCGGATCCAGTCGAGCAGGGCGCGCTCAAACCCGATGTCGTAGCCCAGGCGCTCGGACTCGAGCCATTTGTGGCGGAGGATTTCTTCCCGCTCGGCGAGGAACTCCTGATACAGCGAGGATTGCTTTACGAAATCGCGTGAAGTTTCAGGTTCTTTGGGCAGGGAAGACATGGAAACCACGGTCGTCAGGTTGGGTTAAGGTGTTGGCGTCCCTCGGCGGTGATCATCGACGGGTGCCAGACCGGCTCCCAGACGAGATCGACCTTGGCGTGCCGCACGCGGTCGAGGCCGAGGAGCTTGCGGTGCACCTCGGCCGAGATCGACTGCGACATGGGACAGCCGGGCGAGGTCAGGGTCATCTTCACGCTGACATCATAGCCGGATTCAGCCGCCTCCCGGACGTCCACGTCGTAGACGAGTCCGAGATCCACGATGTTGACGGGGATCTCCGGGTCGCGACAGGTGCGCAACACGGAAACCACGTCTTCTTTAGTCAGCGCCATGATGTTCAACCGGGATCTCACCGCAAAGGGCTGTCCATTTAACGACCGGCCGCCGCCAGCCGGTCAAGCAAACTCTGTGCAATCGCGCGAAACGCGGCGGCGGCGGCGCCCGCGGGTTCGCTCACGACCACGGGCCGGCCGGCGTCGCCGCCCACCCGGATTTCCGGCAGCAGCGGCACCTCGCCCAGCAGCGCGGTGTCGAGCGCCGCGGCGGTTTTGGCGCCGCCACCCTCGCCGAAGAGATGATGCCGGCGGCCGGCGGGGTCGGTGAAGTAGCTCATGTTTTCCGCCACGCCGAGCAGGGGCACGTTGACCTTGCGGAACATCAGGCCGCCCTTGCGCGCCACATTGGTCGCGGCGGGCTGGGGGGTGGTGACAATCACGGCGCCGTCGAGTGGCAGCGTCTGCACCAGCGAAAGCTGCGCGTCGCCCGTGCCGGGCGGCAGGTCGATGAGCAGCACCTCGAGCTCGCCCCACTTCACGTTCTGCACGAACTGCTGCACGGTCTTCATGATCATCGGCCCGCGCCAGATGACCGGCGTGTCGTCGTCGACAAGGAAGCCCATCGACATGACCTTCACTCCGTGGCTTTCCATCGGCAGGAGTAGGGCGTCGGCGCCGTCGCCCTCGATGCCGGGCCGCCCGCCCAGGCCCATCATGAGCGGCACCGTCGGGCCGTAGATGTCGCAGTCCATCAGGCCCACGCGGCCGGGCTGGCCCCGGGCGGCGAACACCTGGGCCAGCGTGCAGGCCAGGTTGACCGCAAAGGTGGATTTGCCCACGCCGCCCTTGCCGCTGGCGATGGCCACCGCGTGCCGGATGCCCTTGGGCGCGGCGCCGCCCGCGAGATTGCCGCCGCTGCCGGCGGCCGGGGGACTGCGGACGGGTGTGACCGCGATGTCGATGATGGTCTCCTTCACCCCCGGCAGGGCCCGCAGCACCTTCTCGACCTCGGCCTTGAGCAGGGTGGGCACCCGGGGGTCGGAGGTGGTGAGCGCCAGCGCAACCTTCGCCGTGCCTTCAATCACGGCGGCGGAACGCACGAGACCGAACGACACGATGTCACGGCTGAAGCCGGGATATTTCACCTGCTTGAGGGCTTCCTGGATGGCTGCGGGTGTCACGAGACGGTGGAAAAAAGGTGCGCGGCCGGCGGGCAAACTCAAGCGCCGCTGCCCGGATCGCGAAAGGCGGATTTACGTTGTGCAGGCGGCCAGGTCTGTAAATAAGAAACTCGCCGCGCCCCGCGCGGTCTTTCCCACCATTTTTCCCATGCGTGCCTTGCTTGTCTCCCTGCTCGTCTCCCTGTCCCTGCTGACGCCGGCCTTCGCCCAGAGAAAGGTCGGCGAGGTCGTCATCGATGCCGACCGCAACGCCACCGCCATCCAGGTCACCGCCTCGTCGCCCGAACTCGGCAGCCTGGCGCGCCTGGCCTTCGGCGCGCACGGCGCCTACCGGCTCGTGGCCTCCGGCGCGGCCTACCACCTCAATTTCACCCAGGTCGCGCCGACGCAGGTGCGGGTCGGGATCACGCGCGGCGCCACGGGGTTGCCGGTCTTCAGCGAGGTCGTCGCCGGCACCAGCGCGCGCAACGCGCTGCTGCGAGCCGCCGATGTCGCGGTGGCGCACACCGGCAAGCTGCGCGGATTCTTTGCCGGCAAGCTCGCGTTTATCAGCGACCGCGGCGCCGGCATGGAGATCATGACGTCCGACCTGTTCGGCGGCGAGGTGGTGGGCTGGCCGGGGGTGAGCAAGCAGATCATCACGCCGCGCTGGTCGCCGGACGGCCGCCGCCTGATCTTCACCAGCTATCGCAACGGGTTTCCCGACATCTACGTGCTCGACCTGGCCACGCGGACCCCGGCGCTCTTTGTCAGCGTGCAGGGCACCAATACCGGCGGACGCTTCAGTCCGGACGGAGGCCGGGTGGCCATGGTGCTGAGCGGCGAGGGGCACTCCGAAATCTACGTGAGCAACGCGCAGGGCAAAATGATCTCGCGGCTCACGCGTTATCCGGCCGTCAAGGCCGGGCCCTGCTGGTCGCCCGATGGCAGCCGGCTGGTATTCACCTCGGAGCCCGGGCCGCAGCTCTATGTCATGCCCGCGGCGGTCGGCGCCGTGCCGCAGCGCCTGCCGACGAACATCAGCCGCTACTGCGCCGAACCCGACTGGTGCCGGTGGGATGCCAGCAAGCTCGCCTTCACCATGGGGATGGGCCGGGGCTACCAGATCGCCGTCTACGATTTTTCGACCCGGCAGGCGACCCAGGTGTCGGCTGCGCCGCTGGACGCGATCGAGCCGTGCTGGCTGGCCGACGGCCGCCATCTCATCTACACTGCGCGTTCGGCCAACCAGCGCAGCCTGTGGATTCTCGACACCGAGACCCGCAGGGCCACGCGCATCAGCCCGTCGGCGCTCGGCCAGGTCTCGCAGGCGAGCTACTGGATCCGGTGACGGTTGGGCGGAACTGAATTTCCACGCGGGCTGCTTTCTGGCCACCCATGACCAGATCATTGAAACCCCTGGCCGCGCTGCCCATCGGTGTCGTTTCCTCCTGCCTGCTCAACCCGCTGATCCGCGGCATCCAGTTCGTGAACACAGGACCAGGGCGGGTGCCGGCTGACCGTTGAACGCGCAGGCCGTCCGCTGGTCACGGACCGGTGACCATTGGTCGCAGTGGAGTTGCGGCGGCGCGATTGGCCGGTAAGCTGCCGGCCTCATGAAACGTCTCGCGTTGTTGTTGTCTGCCACCTTCGCGGCTGCCGTCGCGCTGGCCGCCGGGAAGCCGAAAATCACGTCGCAGGACCAGCTCCCGCGCTTCAGCTACGATTTCAAAGGGAGGGTCACCGACGTCGTCACCACGGAGGAGGCGTACCGGCAGCTGGCGCCGCAGGTGCGCGCCGACCTCGAAAAACTGCTCGCCGACTACGACCTCGAGGACCGGGCGACGCTGGCGGACATCCAGGGCGTGCTGCTGGCGATGGATGTGCACGAGGAACATTACGATGCCGCGCTCCAGCGCATCACCGTGCTCCGCGCCCTCGAGCAAAAGCCGGCGGCGAAGCTCACGACCGGATTGCTGGTCGAGGCCTACATCGCGGCCCGCCGCGCCGGGGCAAAGGACGACGCGGCGTTTCGCGCCGCCTTCAAGCAGGCCTATGCCGGGCGGCTCAACGCGCTGCCCTGGGAGGTCGTGGGCGACATGGTCCAGCAGGTGAAAGGGAGCGCCGAGATCGTGACCGAGGCGCTGGTGCTCGGCAGCCTCTCCAGCCAGCTCCAGCCCGGCGTCGACAAAACCGGTGTCATCAGCGGCGACATCGCCCAGATCCTGGTGAACGCGCGCACCACGGTGGCCCATTGGTTGCCGTTGAAAGCCGAGCGGGTCGAGGTACTCACGGCCTACATCGCGGCCCACAAAAAAAACAAGCCCGACATCTGGGCGGCGCGGAACTTCGACCTGCGGCCGGACCAGAAACTGACGCCGGTCCTCATCGGCATCTGGGACAGCGGCGTGGACGTTGCGGTTTACCGGAACCTGCTCTGGACCAATTTCCAGGAACAGGACAACGGCCGCGACAACGACGGCAACGGCTACGTGGCCGACGTGCACGGCATCGCCTTCACCCTGCATGCCGACCGGGCGCCCGATCTGCTGGTGCCGCTCGACGAGGCCCAGCGCGCCCGCTATCCGGAGATGCGCAGCCTCACCAAGGGCATGCTCGACATCCGGGCCAACCTCGACAGTTCCGAGGCGGCCGAGATCAAACGGCGCGTCGCCGCGATGCAGCCCGGGGACGTGCAGCCGTTCCTCGAGAACCTCAATCTGTTCGGCAACTACACCCACGGCACCCATGTCGCCGGCATCGCCGCCGCCGGCAACCCGGCGGCGCGCCTGCTCGTCGCCCGCATCACCTTCGATTACCACCAGATTCCCGAACTGCCGACCCGGGAACAGGCGCTCAAGAACGCCGCCTCCTACCGCGACGTCGTGGCCTATTTCCAGGAGCATGGCGTGCGGGTGGTGAACATGAGCTGGGGCGGCTCGCCGAAGGACTACGAGGACGCGTTCGAACTCAACGGCGCCGGCGGCACGCCCGAGGAGCGGAAGAAGCTCGCCCGCGACTTGTTCAAGATCGAGCGCGACGCGCTCTACGATGCGATGAAGGGCGCGGCGGACATCCTTTTTGTCGTGGCCGCGGGGAACAGCGACAACGACGTCGGATTCGACGAGGTGCTGCCGTCGGGCTTCGGCCTGCCGAACATGCTCACGGTCGGGGCGGTGAACCAGGCCGGCGAGGAAACCTCCTTCACGAGCTACGGCGCCACCGTGGCGGTCCACGCCAACGGCTTTGAGGTCGAAAGCTACATTCCCGGCGGGGAGCGGTTGAAGTATTCCGGCACCTCCATGGCCTCGCCCAACGTCGCCAACCTCGCCGGCAAGCTGTTGGCGGTCGATCCGCGGCTGACGGTCGAACAGGTGATCGATCTCATCAAACTCGGCGCCGACCGCAGCGCCGCCGGCCGCCTCAGCCTCATCAATCCCCGCCGCAGTCTCGCGCTGCTCCAGGCGAGAATGGAGAATTGATACGGCCTCATGCAATTGTCTCCTGCTTTGCTCCCGACTTCTTGAACCGTTTCGTATGCGGGGTAGGAGCCTGCTTGCAGGCGATTCTCCTCTGTCATCGCGAGCAAGCTCGCTCCTACAATGATGTGAGGCCAGCTGAGCCCGCGATTGCCGGAGCAAGCGGAGGCCCGCCGGCCGGGTCCAGGAAAAAGCCGCACCGGAATAGGTGCGGCTTGGTTGGTGGAAGACCCTTGGAAGAGGGTGGGGCGCGTTCTGCCGGCCAGCAGAACGCGTCGCGGCCCGCTCGGAGAGCGGACTCTACTTATTTCAGCGCGGCCTGATAGTTCGCCTCGGCGGCGTCCCAGTTCACCACGTTCCAGAACGCGGCGACATAATCGGGGCGGCGGTTCTGGTAGTTCAGGTAGTAGGCGTGCTCCCACACGTCGAGGCCGAGGACGGGTTTGCCCTCGAAACCGGCGACCGCCCTGCCCATCAGCGGGCTGTCCTGGTTGGCGGTGGAACCGACGGCGAGTTTCTTGTCGGCCGTCACGACGAGCCAGGCCCAGCCGCTGCCGAAGCGGCCGACCGCGGCCTTGCCGAACTCCTCCTTCAATTTGTCGAAGCCGCCAAAGGTGCCGGTGATGGCCGTGGCCAGGCTGCCCTTGGGCGCGCCGCCCTTGCCCGGGCCGAGGATTTTCCAGAAGAACGCGTGGTTGCTGTGGCCGCCGCCGTTGTTGCGCAGCACGCCGCGGATGCCTTCGGGCACCTTGCCGAGGTCGGCGATGAGGGCGTTGACCGTGAGGGCGGCGAGGGCGGGCTGGTCCTTCAGCGCGTTGTTGGCGTTGTTGATGTAGGCCTGATGGTGCTTGGTGAGATGGATTTCCATCGTCCGCGCATCGATGTGCGGCTCCAGGGCGTTGTACGCGTAGTCGAGTTTCGGAAGTTCGTAGGCCATATGCCGTAAGGATTGAGGTTGGTTATGGGATCTAGGGGTAAATTGCACTGCCGGGAGGCTCCGTCAACCGTCGGCATGGTTTTGTCCAAACGCATTCAGCAGCCACGAAGCCGTGACAAATCGCTTCGTGGATTCCTGGATTCTGAATCCGGATCAGGTTCTTCCGCCCATGTTTCACTCCTCCGCGCGTTTCAGGCGGAAGAACGCCTGCAGCAGGTCGCGGCATTCGCTTTCAAGCACGCCGCGCTCGATCTCGAGGTGGTGATTCACCTGCGGCAGGAGGTTGAGGTCGGTCGCGCCGCCCAGGCAACCCATCTTGGGATCGGCGACGGCGAAGACCACGCGCTTGAGCCGCGCCATGAGCGTGGCGCCGGAGCACATCGGGCAGGGCTCCTTCGTCACGTACAGGGTGGCCTCGTTGAGGCGCCAGTTGCCGATGGCGCGCGCGGCCTGGGTCAGGGCCAGGATCTCCGCATGCGCCGTCGGGTCGTGCGTGTTGTCGCGCTGGTTGTGCGCCGCTGCGATCACCTCGCCGCCGAGTTCGATGACCGCGCCGATCGGCACCTCGTCCTGCCGCCAGGCGTCGATGGCCTGGTTGTAGGCCAGCCACATGTAAAACGCGTCATCCCGCAGCAGTTGCGACGGGAAAACCTTCTGGAAAGGGCAGGGGGGCAGTGGCGGGGGCGTCTCGCTCATCGTGGCGGGGAGGACGGTTTTCCAAGGATAAAGCCTTGACTTACGTGCCGCGTCACCCAGTTACAACAGTCTTTTAGCTGCCGACTTATCCATATGCACCAACTGTCTCCCGGCCTCTGCCGCGCCTTGTATGTCTGACGGTAAATCGATCGAAGTGGAGGGGAAAATCGTGACCGTCCTGCCCGGCACGATGTTCCGGGTGGAGCTGTCCAACGGGCATATGGTGCTGGCCCACATCTCGGGCAAGCTCCGCAAGCATTTCATCAAGATCGCCGCGGGCGACCGGGTGAAGATGGAGATGAGTCCTTACGATCTCGAGAAGGCGCGCATCACCTATCGCGTGCGCGAATCCGCGCCGCCGCCGCCGGGATTCCGCCGCCGGCGCTACTAAGCGCGTGCCGGACTTTGTCCTCCCCGCTCCTTAACCAAAATGGCGGAGCCATTTTGGGATAACCACGCATCCGGGAATATCTTGGGCAAAGAGATTGTGCGCCGGGCGCAGACGCCTACCGTGGGCCCATGAAGCGCGGTCGTGATCAGGAGGAAAACCGGGACAGGGCCGTGCGACCCGACCTGCCTCCGCCGGATGCCGACGTCACGCCGCCCGCGGTCGCCGCGGCGGAGTTGCCGGCCGCGTTCGCCAATGACATCGACGGCTTCATCGGCTTCCTTGAACTGGAGCGAGGCCTCTCGCCCCGCACGGTCGAGGGCTACGAGAGCGATCTCCGTCAGTGCGCCCGTTTCCTCGCCCGCAAGGGCGTGCGCGGGTGGCCGGCCGTCGAGCCGGCGCAGCTCTCGGACTGGATTTACACGCTGAGCGAGGAGGAATTCGCCGTCAGCAGCCTGGCCCGCAAGCTCACCGCCCTGCGCACGTTCGCCCGCTACCTGATGCGCGAACGGCTCTGCGACCGTGACTTCACGGAGCTCCTCGTCGGACCGAAGCTCGTGCGCAAGATTCCCGGCACGCTCAGCCCCGGCGAGGTCGGGCGCCTGCTCGCCGCGCCGGCGGGCGGCGACGCCTACGCCCTGCGCGACCGGGCCATGCTGGAGCTGTTTTATGCGAGCGGCCTGCGGGTGTCGGAGCTGGCCGGGTTGACCCTACAGCAGATCGATCTCGACCACGGCTTCGTGCGCGTGTTCGGCAAAGGTTCGAAGGAGCGGGTCGTGCCCGTCGGCACGAAGGCGCGCGCCGCCCTCGCCACCTACCTCGCCGCCGGCCGCCGGTTTTTCGTGAAACCGCGCACGGGCAGTCAGTTCTTCCTCAGCGAACGCGGCACCGCCATCTCGCGGAAGATGCTGTGGGTGCTGATCAAGAAATACGCGCAACTGGCCGGCATCACCAAGCCGGTGAAGCCGCACTTGCTGCGGCACTCGTTCGCCACGCACCTGCTCAGCGGCGGAGCCGACCTGCGCGCCATCCAGGAGATGCTCGGCCATGCCACCATCGGCACCACGCAGATCTACACCGCGGTCACGCCCGACCGCCGCATCACCGAGCACGAGAAGTATCATCCCCGGAACCGGGACGGGAAATTGTCGCGGGACGGGATGCTGCCCCGCCGGTGCGCGCGTCAGTAGTGAAAGATCAGCACGTCGTGGATATCATTAATCGTCGCTTCCACGCGCTGGCCGCTGCGCGTGAGCTGGGTCGACTTGCGCCAGGCTTCCACGCGTTCGAAGGGACGATCGAGTTCGACGGTCGCGCGGTACATCGGCGCGTCTTCGATGACTTCGGCGAGCACGAATCCTTGCATGGATAGGGGGTTGTCCTTGGGGGTGATGGTTTGCGGCGGCGCGTTGTAGCCCATCAGGTGCACCCGCAGGGTGCGGGTCGCCGGATCATCCGTTACCACCGTCTCCACCGTATTCGGGGCGGTGATCTGCACGCGCGGCTTCGGGTCGAGCCAGCGCACCGCGTCCCGGAGCAGCCGCCGCGCCTCGACGGTCCGGTTTTCGCTCGCCGTCGCGAAGTCCGGCGAGCCCGCGAAGGTCAGCACGATCCCCTTGCCGACGTGGTTGACGAGGATCGCCGGGCCCACCGGGGCCTCAGCGCTCATCGGCCAGTCGGTGCTTTCCTTGCCTTGTTGCTGCCGGATCGTGCGGAACGGTTTCATCAGTTCGCCGACGGGTTCCGCCGTGGTCGCGGCATAAATCACCGCCGGCCCCTTGACCAGGAACGGCCAGTCCCGCCGCACTCCCGGTGCCAGGTCGGCCGTGAGCGTGGAGGCGGAAGCGGCGGGGAAACGCACCCAGTTATCCAGCGTATCCAGCCGGCCTTTGAGCCGGGCTCCGATCAAATCGGCCAGCGCCGATTCATCCCGTGGTTGTCCAAACCGGTCCAACGTGCCGCTGAAGCCGGTCACGATGAGCCGCCCGCCTTGTTCGACATATTGCCGCAGCAGGGCCGTTTCCCGGTCGGTGAGGCAACCGGCATTTGACAGCAGCACCACCGGGAAGGCCTGCAGCCGCTCCAGGGTGACGTTTTCATCCAGCAGCACGGACCAGGGGATGTGTTCGTAGACCATGGCCTTGTGCGCGCCGGCGAAACTGGCGTAATATTTGGCGGGCTTTTCCCGTCCGTACCAGTCGCGGGTGCGACTGCTGTAGTAAATTCCCACCTCGTGGACGGGCGGCTGGCCGAAGTTGCGGCGGCAGGCCAGCACGTCGGCAAACGCCTCGCCGATGCGCTCATAAGCCACGGGATCGAGCCCGCCGTCGAAGGCCGTTTTGTCCACCATGGTCGCAAACGCGCCGTGTGCCAGGGCGGTGAACAATTCCCAGCGGAGATCGTTCACCGGCCGGGTCGTCTGGTTGTGGTACATCCGGACGTCGCGGGACATCGCCACCTGGACGGGTCGGCCCGGCGTGACCGCGCGGTAAAATTCAGTATTCAGGCTTACGGACAACGGATAGAGAAACCAGGCGCCCGTTTCCCCGGTGACAAAGTCCGCATTGCCCGCATGTTGCACCGGACGCTGGCCGGTCTCCCACGAGAATGGCGGATTACCGTGGTAGTTGAAATCCACGGTCGCATGCGGGTTGATGGATTTGACGTAGGCATACAGCTCTTGTTCGAACCGTTGGATGCTCCGGTACCGGAATTCCATCACCTGCTCCCAATCGGCGTCCCAAGTCATGCTCCTCGACATCGGCTTGCCGTATTCGGCTTGGAATTTCTTCAGGCAGCTGTCGCACCAGCAGCCGTAAGGCGGACCAAACCCTTCGACGAACATGTCGAAGTGAAACCCGTCGATCCCGTAGGCCAATTGCTCGACAGCCATCCGTTTCAGGTCTTCCAGGTAGCCGGAATTGAAGCAGTAGAGCCCGGCCAGCGTGTTGCCCTGCGCGTCGCGCATCGCGTATTCGGGATGGGCCGCCAGATAATTCCCCCCCTGCTGCATCACGCAATAGGCGATGAGGGGGAGGTGGTGCTGCCGCGCTTCGTCCACGGCTTCGCGCAAGACGTCGCGCGAACCCAACCCGGGGCATTTGGTCAGAAATTTGGAGTCATAATAGGCATAGTCGCCGTCCCGCGCCCAGATGACCAGGTACTCGGCGTGGGCGGCGACGCAGTGACGGACTATTTCCCGGCCGTCAAAACGGGCGCAATAGCGGGGGTCAGTGGGATCGCTGTAACCCATTTGCGCGCCGGTGGGGCCGACCTCCATGCCCAGCAGTTTCTCCTGATACCAAGGGATAGGGGAGGAAGTCTGGTTGGGGGTAGATCCAGGGGCACCGGCATCGGCAAACACGGTGCTGGTCAGACAAATCGCGGCGAAGCTGCCGAACAACAGGGGCCGGCAAGCGGAGAGGGTTGACTTGCTCATGGACTGCAAAACTGCCGCACGGTTTTGCAGCCGCAATTGAAATCATCCGGCGTGACCACAGCCGTCAATCGTTACGACGATTAGGGTTTGCGTTGATGTAGCCGGCCTCGCCGAGGCCGGGTTGATTCAACCTCCAACTGCAATACGCGGCGAGGGCGGCGCATCTCCAAAGATGGAGCGGCGACGCCCTCGTCGCCGGTGGGGCTGCCGTCTTCGCGCTGCGCTCCGCCGAGTCAAGCCGACCCCGGACGACCGGCTACAGAGGCGTCAACGCATCACTCTTGATGCACGTCTTTCGCAGTATCGTCGCGATCGCGGTCACGGCCCGGTCGTCCTTCCCGCCGGCCGACTCGCCACGCACAAGGCTTGGCATATACCGCCATCCTGGCCGGGGCGCTCTGCTGGCCTGCAGCACACCCTGCCCGTGCTGTCACCCCGCCGGGCAGTTCCCTCCCGAAGGGGATTTTGCGGGCCCGCCTCAGTTGGAACGGACCAGGACTTTCTTCTTTTGCGCCTGGAATTCCTCCTCGGTGAGGATGCCCTTCTGGCGCAGCTCATCGAGCTTGGTCAGCTCGGCGTAGAGGTCGGTCGATGCCGGGGCCGGGGCGGGCGCCGCCATCGGCTGTTCGACCGGCTCCGCCGGCACCGGCTCGCTGGTCAGGGCCGGGTCGCCCGGCTTGAGCGCCTTGAAAACGATCTTGGCCGAGGCATAACCGCCGCCGAAATGGGGCTCTCCCGCCTTGACGGACACGATTTTCATTTCCTTGCCCTCGGATGCGCAGAACTTGGCGGCGGCGTCCCGGGCTTCGTCTGCCAGTCTTTCCGGGTTCCGGGTGAAGGCGGTCGTGGCTTCACGCGTGATCGAGTAGGTGTCGTTGCCCAGCGAGGTGATGTTCGATGCCGAGGCACATCCCATCAACGCGATACAAAGCGAAAAAGCTGCCATCAAGCCGGCCGGGGTATTTTTGTTCATGCCGGAACCATCAACAAGCCCGGCGCGCGCGTCAAGATTGGGCTGCATCTACCTGCTCGTGGCGATCCGGTGGCTCGTTCCCGATCGGCGGATCGAAAAGACCCTCGTCACCTAACGGGCTGGTCCCGGTTTTTCGGCCCGAAGCGAGGTGATGATCGATTGGTTGCCGGCTTGGCAGACGCGCCCCGGATGCCATACAGATCGTCGATGCCATCTGAACCCGTCACCGTTTACACCTACGCCGCGTGCAGCACGTGCCGCGAAGCCGGCAAATGGCTGCGCGCCCACGGCGTGCCCTTCGTGGAGAAACCGATCTATCAAACGCCGCCAACCGTGGCGGAGTTGCGTCGCATGCTTACCCACCAGCAGGGCAACCTGCGCCGGCTGTTCAACACCTCGGGGCAGGAGTACCGCGCGCTCGGGCTCAGCGGCAAGCTCCCCACGATGACGGAAGCGGAGGCGCTGGAGCTCCTGGCGGGCAACGGCCGGCTGGTGAAGCGCCCCTTTGTCTTGGGCGATACGTTCGGACTGGTAGGTTTTAATGAAGCCGCATGGTCCGCGGCCTTCGGCAAATAGACCGGCCGCCGGTTTGGCGGCTTGCTAAAGTCGGGTGACTCGAAGTCTGCCTCCCGCCCGCTTCACTTGAACGCTTTCGTGCGGATCAGTTTTCCGCGGGCGTCGTAGAATTTCCAGAGGCCGGTCCGTTTGCCGTCGACGTACCTGCCAACGTCCATGAGCGCACCGTTCTTGTGGAATCGTTGCCAAAGTCCGACCTGCTGGCCGGCTTTGAACTTTCCCGCCTGCAGCGGCTGGCCGTTCTCGCGGTGCCATTGCCACGGTCCTTCAAACCGGCCGTGCACGAACCGGCCGGTGGCGCGCAGAACGCCGTTGCGCAGGTAGAATTTCCACACGCCGTGCTTCTTGCCGTCCGCGTAGCGCCCAACACCGGCCAGCGTGCCGCCGGTGTAGTATTCCCGGTGCGGGCCGTCCTTCGATTTCGGGGATTTCGCTTTGGTTTTCATAGGCAAGTGCGATGGGCGAAGAAGAGTAGGCTGACCTCTGCTGCAAACCCAGGATGGGGTTGGCCGGAGATGAGCGATGGCGACCAGAGCATATCGATCATAGGCTTTATTGCGAACCACAGACACAACGCCGTCGGACCTCGTAGCCTTGGATCCAGTCAGGACGAGATCAATGGCGGTGTGGGCAACACACGCAAAAGGCCCTGACGTTTCTTTAGTCTGGTCCCGATGCCAGGATGAGCGAGCAGCGGTCGGCGCGGGCGATTTCGCTCAGGAATTTCTTGAGCTCAACGTAATCCGCTGCCGGAATTTCCATCTTGTTGATGGTAACCTTCCGGCGCATGACGATGGCGCCGTCGATGGTCTCAAAGCGAATGCGGCAGCTGCTAGCGCAGATGATTGCGGAGTTGGTGCCAGACTCGATCATTCATCCCCTCGCCGCGGCAACCTTGATCCGGGGGGCTGGCGTCACCAAGGGGCGGGAAGTTATGGTGAACTGGTTGATCCGAGAAATCACCGTGCGGAATTTCAGAGGAGCGAGCACATGCCCACGAACATTCAGTTCCCTCCCTGCGCATCAGCCAGGAACTCGATGACGCGAACGTTATCTTCGTGAATGCCTTCGGCGTTCTCGTAGCGGTGTGGTCTGCCCCGGGCCTTGGTGACGGTGATGTCCTTCATAAAGATGTCTTTCACGGGCATCTGGGCGTCTCCGAGAATCGTGAACGGTGTGTCCGTTTCCCCGATCTTGATATTCGTGAGATGAATCCCGCGTATCGCGGTCCGTCTTTCCTCATAGATCGGAACCAGGTCGCGCCACTGGTATAATACGTCGGTATCGATCCCGAGAACGCCAGCTCTTGTGCTCTGAGCAGAAATGTTTTCCATCCAGATATTCTCGACGAAACCGCCGCGACCCCGGTTGGTTTTGATGAACACGAGATAGATGGGCGCAGAGTCGGTGTCATTGGAAGATATGCAGTCATGCACATACACGTTCCGGATGCCACCGGACAGGTCGCTGCCAATCGCAACCAATTGATGACCCCGACGTATCGTGCACCGCCGCACCACGACATTTTCTGTTGGAGTGTGCAGGCGCCAGCCGTCCTGGTTGCTGCCGGATTTGAGGGCGATCGCGTCATCGCCCTGGTCGAAGGTGCAGTCCTCCACCACGATGTTGCGGCTCAAAGCGAGATCGATGCCATCGTTATTGTGTCCGTGGGCAGAGATGTCGACCCGTCGGACGACGGCTCCGTCGCAGAGCAACAAATGAATGCACCAAAACGGGCTGTTTCTGATCTTCAGGTCCTCGATCAGAACATTGCGGCATCGGTTGAACTGAACGAAATCGGGACGCATGTTATTCTCGCCCACGGCCATCTGGCGTTTCTCGACCGGCACGCCTTTAGCCGCCAGGTTGTAGAGTTGTTTCAGGGCTTCCATGTGAGCCGGCGGGCGGGCAAACCAGCGGGTCCAGGTGCCCATGCGCGGCCGAAGCGTGCCTTTCCCACTGAGGGCGACATTGTCGCACTCAAAGGCATAGATCAGGGGCGAATAGTTAAAACACTCCATCCCTTCCCAACTCGTCTGCACCGCCGGCAGATAGTCCTTCGGATCATCGCTAAATAAAAGCACCGCCCCTTCAGCAAGGTGAAGGTTGACATTGCTCTTCAGGTGGATTGCGCCGGTGAGCCAAGTTCCCGGCGGGACTACCACCCGGCCGCCGCCTGCATCGTGGCAGGCGGTGATCGCTTGGCGGAGCGCCAGCGTGTTGTCCGCCTCGCCGCCTTCCACCGCGCCATAGTCGGTGATGCGGAAGTCGCGCTCCGGAAAGGAGGGCAATTGGATTGCAGGCATGGGAAACGGCGCCTCCGGCCGCACCTCCTCGGCATAAGGCAGGTTGGCCGCCATCGCGGCGGCCAGAATCGCTTGGCTGATTCGGAGAACTGCACGGGAATGGAGTTTCATCTGGAGCAACAAGAGGATGTTCACAGCCACCGATCGAACCACGTGAAAGCCTCGCCCTGCATGGCTGGCGTGAAGGAGTGTGGGACCGCATGGAAACTACCCAGGAATCGCTCCGGAACCCCCGCCTTGGCGTAGATTCGCCGAAGCTTCTCCACGGCAGCTTCCATCGCAGACATCGGGTAGAGACCGTCCTGCGTGCACTGCTGCACGAGCAAGGCGTTCGGAGCATGCAGGCCGACGAAGTCAGGCATGTCGAGGGAACGGTACAGGCCGGGAATAAAAGTCATCCAAGAATGATAGTGCAGATGGTTGCGCAGCAGCTGGTCCATGACCGTCATCCAGCCTGTCACCGAGGCGACCTTGACCCGGGGATCGGCGGCGGCGAGCAGTGCGGAGCGGAAGCCTCCACCCGACAAGCCGGCGCAGCCGATCCGTTCGGGATCCACTTCCGGCCGCGTGAGCAAATAGTCCACGGTCCTCATATCATCCCACAAAAGGATCCCGGGCCAAGTTGCGCCCGTCGCATCAATGGACTTGGCGGTCAGATGCTCATAATAGTAGCTGAAGGCGTTGGCGGCAGCGATCCACTCGGGCGAACCGGGCTTGGCAGTCCGACATATCCGGTAATACTCGCGGGTCTCGAGATAGTAGACCAGGTCGGGATCAAGCTTTTCAGCCTGCAAGCGGCGGGAGCCAAAATAAAAGCCGTCGATCACGATCACCACGTAGCCGCGACGGGCAACCTCCTCGGCCCATGCGCGTCCGCCATACAATTCTTTGCGGTAGGCCAGTAAACTGGGCGAGTCGTCGGGGCTGGAGAGAATCTTCTCATGTCCCCACACGAAGCTGCCGCCATGACAGTGCAGCGCGACCACTGCCGGCCGGCGCTTGGCAGGGCCTTCGGGAACAAGCACCCAGGCTGGAATCCGATAGGCTGGCGTGGCGGAAAGCGTGAGAACCTCCAAGGTAAAGCCCTTGCGGCGTTCCTTGCGCAAAAGCTCGGCCGCAACCGGCGGCACCGAAGGCTGGTAGCCGAGCCGGTCCAGGAAGACCGGCCGGGCGGCCCGCTGCCACTCGCCGAGATCGGACCAGCGAGGTTCGAGGTATGAAAGCCGCGGGGCGTTTATCCGCGCCGCCTCCTCGATGAGGGGATGGAGGTTGACCAGGTCGGGCGGCAGCGGCATGGCCGCCGTCTGGGCCGCGACAGGACTGGGCGCTGGTGAGGCCGGCGGCGGCTCGGCCGTGGAGGGAGACGATGCGCGCGCCAAGTCCCACGGCAGGAGGAGTGCCCCGAGGGTGCCGAGGGCTTGGCGCCGGGATATGCCTTGGCCGAGATCGGGCGGATCCATGTTCAGCGGATGGGGAAGATGCATCGATGGGATCGGTTTTGAGAATCACTCGGCCCGCGCAACCAAAGGAGACTTGAAAGGGAGGGTGCTCATTTCGCTCATCCGCCAAGGGTAAGGCGATACTTTTTCACTACGGCAAGATAGAATTCGACATTTGACGCCCAAGAACCAGCTTTGGGTTACAACCTTCAAGAAAACATGAGATCCGATCGCGTTTGTTATTTCGTTTTAGCCGGCATGCTGGTGGCGAGTGCGGCTGCAATCCGGGCACAAGATCCTAATCGTGCGGTAACGGCCACATCCGATACGGCCCCCAACTGGGCGCCAGTCGCAACTCAGCCACAGGGTCCCATTCATGCGGTGACTGCCATCCGCCTGATCGAGCGGGGAGCCATCTTGGTGGACGATTTCGAGTCTAAAGAGATTGATGCCCAATCTTGGGGCATCTGGCAAGAGGATCCCCAAGCCACGGCCGTTGAGTTGCGCGAAGGCAGGTTGGAAATCACTGCGCGGGGTCGGGTGGGGCATAACGGCTTGCTGAGCCATCCGGCTGTCAAGTACAAGGACGTGGTGCTGGTGGGGGAGATGGATATCAGGTCGGAGGGTCAAGAGCCTCATCACTTGGCCTTGCATCTCTGCGGTGGTGATGCCACGCGCAGTCCGGATCACTGGACCGAAGTGGTGCTTACGGACCTGGGTGAATCGGCGCGTTTTTCCACTCTGACTGCACGACCGGAGTGTGACGATCATCACCAAGATCGGCAGTCCTTGCTGCTGCCCCATCCGCCCGGGCAGGGTTTTCTCTGCCGGATCGAGTTGAGTGGCGAGACCAACCTGGCGCAGCTGTCGGTGAAGACCGTGGAAGGATGGAAACCAATCGCGGACCCGATCGATCTCAACCTCCGTACCGTTCACACCGAGATCAAGATCAATGGCTGCGATCCGGTTCCGGGCAGCAGCCCTTCCCCGACGGTCAGCCGCGCTTGGTTCGACAACGTCCGAATTTATCCCCGCCCGCAATCGCATTTTGTCGGCTTCCGCCTGGTGACGCCGAATGGCGACCCTATTTGGCGGCGTCCCAACAATGGCTGGCCGCCCATTTTCATGGATCCATCCGGGAAAGAGCGTCCGATTTCGGACCTGACTGTACAGCTGCTCACGCTCGACGGCTCGCATGTCGTGGCGAGCGTGCAATCGAATCACATGGGTTTCTACCTTCTGCCGCTCAAGGACGCCCCTTGGGATGTCTATCCGGTAGCCGCACAGATTCGTGTGTTGCTCGATGGCAAACCCCTGGGCAAACCTCTGGTCATTGAAAGACCGCATGACCGGGCTACCGAAGGAATTTACCCCGACGACGTCTACAACGTCATCATCGAGTGATGTTCGCCCTGCGCCTGCCCCGGACCCGACTCCCGAGCCCGGCGACCGCTGCGTGCAGGAGCCAGCCACATCCGCAATTCATCTTCCGCCCCGAAGTACGATCTTGCTGCCGTCATGAAAATGTTTCGCTTGGCCCGAATTCTGTCCAGCGCTGCTTTCCTGGCGTGGGCGCTGTTCGCGAGCAGGCTGCTCGCCGCCGTGCCGCTCAAGTGAATCCGATTGTGGCGCTCCGGGCGGACTGGAGGGGAACTATGCCTGTGCGAACTAAGCACGGCGGTGGAATCGAAGAGATCAGCGAGCGGAGTCGGCCGGAAGGCGATGGCGCCGTTGCCACCCGGCGCGAAATCGTGGTGGTAGCTGCCGGAAACTTACCCGTCGCGTGATTCTGTCAGGGCTTCACAGCCCTGGAAATTGGGCCGGTTTCCAGTAAGGATTCTGTGCTGCGAGCTTGCCGTCGCGATAGACTTTGAATTCCCGCGGCCCCATTTCCACGTCGTAGGCATGGCCGCGAAAATGGTAGCCGGTCATGCGCGCCTCCCCCAGCTCCCGGTGGTAGGAAGGCGCCACGGTCAGCGAGCCATCCACTTGCGGCCGCAGTCCGAAAATACCAAACAGGATCGCCTGCACCCCGCTGCCCGGCGCGATTTCCAGCGGCATTTCTACCACCTCGGGGGACCTCGGGAAATCGGCGAACATCTCCTGCGGGATGTAAGGGAAATTTTCCGTCCAGCGCGCGCAGCGGGTCAGGATGTTCCATCCCAACTCCCCGTAACCGCCGCGATACATCACCTCGGCGAGGCGCAGCGGCATGCCGGTGTATTGTCCGCCGCCACCCCAGTCCGTGTCTTCCAAATCCCAATGGATACGATCGGCCTTGGAGATGGAGTACATGCCATAGGGCCCGAGAAATTCGCCTTCGTTCAGGTGGCCGATCAGGCGGCGTTGCTGGGTTTCGGAGAGGAAGCCCGCGTCCAGCATGTCGAACACATGATAGGTCCAGACCTGCTGGCGGCTGTCATCGGGGTAAAGGCAGTCGAACCACCCCGCCTTTTCGTTCCAGAGTTTTTCATTGATCGATTGCTTGAGCTGGTTGGCCCAAAGCTCGAACTGGTCGGCCTCCGGGTCTTTCCGGGTGCGGCACCACTCCGCCACCTGTCGGAAATAGTCCACGGCCACCCCGTTGGTGCCGGCAACCACGTGCTGATAGCCATCCGTCCGCAATTCGATGGAGTTGTTTGAGCTGGGACCAAAATCCAGCAATCCGTCGGGCCGCGCATGGCGCTTTATCACTTCGCGGCCCATGCGCTTCATCCACTCGAAAATGGTCGTCCCTCCCTCCGTGTGATCCAGGAAGGCGACGTCGCCGGTCTGCCTGAGATAGTCCTGCAGAATGCGCATGCGGGCAAAAGTGTCGTAGGAGTAGGTGTAGTCGCTGGCCTTGCCGTTCCAGGGGATGTAGCTGCTCCGCAGCACATCGGCGCGCACGAAGGTCAGGAATGTCTCCCGCAGCCCTTCTGGATCCAGGATGGCCAGCATCTTGGAAACGTAGGAGGTGTCCCAAGGGATCGTGAAGGTCCAGCTTCCCACGGCATAGAATGGCTGGGTGATGAAGTTCTCGCGCATCCAGCGGCATTCGAGCACGTTCAGGATGCAGCGCTTGTAAAGGGCGTTGATCGGCTCATAGGCGGTGGAAATGCGGGGAAGTTTTTCGCTCGCCCAACGGAGACGCTCGCGCAGTGCGCGGTCCGCCCGCTCCATGCGTTGGGCGATGTCCGGCGCATAAAGGGCCGGGGCCGGAGCCTCGGCCCGTTGGAAGATGATGGCGAAATGCGCCGTTTGCTCTCCTTGGGCCGGAATCGTCCAGGCCCAGCCGTCTTCGGTCCGCTGCTCCAGATCGTTGACCACCGTGATCTTCACCTGATCGCTGGCCAGGGTGAACGGGTCCGGGTGGGTGACCGGGGCCGGGGTCGCGGGCTTTTCGCCGGGAATGCTCAACGCCAGTCGCGGTGCGCTCTGCTCGGCGCTGACC
>JAQTYQ010000097.1 GCA_028688225.1 Opitutaceae bacterium
CGCGTGGGCATGGCGGCACCTTGCAGCATTGGTCTGAGGCTGCACGATAGCATCATTGGCATACTATGCCAGCGCATTCCGTTTTGCGCCTCGCTCACAAATGATGCGACCGATATCCGCGACACTTCACTGAGGGATCATCGGCAATTTGCGGTGTTCCACAATCGTGAAATTCGCGAACCGTTTCCGATATCACTATTCAATATATCAATCCAACGCTAGTATTCGTCGCCATAAACATGACGGAAGGAGCACAGAAATGTCGTCTTATTTAGAACAAATCAAAAAGACTTATTTTCGCCTCAAATTAGCGATCTCTCATATATCTAAGAAATTCCCCAAACGATGGCGCACCAATAACGACATACCGACTGTGTTTCTGCTGCTCTTTCTGGCTATCTCCGGCCTGGAATCCTGGTTCTACGCCGTCCCTGTCTGGAAAGTAGGGCCAGAGGTAGTGCAAAAAGCCAACCTTCTGCCCCTTAGCGAGCTACTTTACGGACCTGCCACGCCCGTTCTAGTCATGTTAGCTTTTCTTTCCATCACCTCCTTAATGTGGAAAATCGCGTTCTTCTGGGCCATGCGGATCCTTACAGACAGAACGGTTGCACGGACCCAAAGATCATAATTCCCAAAATCGCCGACGGCATGGGAGATGATATTTTCTCAAACATCAATAAATAACACAGATATGAAGTAATATCATATCGCGCCGAAAATTTTTACGGCGCGATTTCTTTACTCGTCAGCCAATGAAACCCGCAAAGAAGCCAAATTATACGCGCTTCCTCGCCAATTCCCTCCATGTACCGATCAATAGAGAGTTTCTATTGAGCGCCCTTCTGTTGCGCCTCACTTTGTAATTCCGCCCACTATCTTAAGTGGCAGCATGTCGGCAACAAAGATCCTCTGGGGCCAGATCCTGGCCGTCTTCCTGATCGTCCTGCTCTCGATCTGGGGCGCGACACAATGGACGGCTTGGCAGCTCGGCTACCAGGCCCAACTGGGTACCCCCTGGTTCCACCTCGCCGGCATGCCGATCTACTGCCCGCCGGCCCTGTTCTGGTGGTGGTACTTCTTCGACGCCTATGCCCCCGGCATCTTCGAGACCGGCGGCCTGATCGCCGCCTCGGGCGGTCTCCTGGCGATCGCCGTCGCCATCGGCATGTCGGTCTGGCGGGCCCGGGAAGCAAAGAACGTCGCGACCTACGGTTCCGCCCGCTGGGCAATGCCGGAAGAGATTGCAGCCGCCGGCCTCACGGGCTCGGACGGTGTGATGCTCGGCCGCCTCGGCAAGGACTACATTCGCCACGACGGACCGGAGCATGTGCTCTGCTTCGCCCCGACCCGGTCGGGCAAAGGTGTCGGCCTCGTAGTGCCCACCCTGCTGACCTGGCCGGGCTCCGCCATCGTCCATGACATCAAGGGCGAGAACTGGACCCTGACGGCGGGCTTCCGCGCCCGGCACGGCAGGGTGCTGCTGTTCGACCCGACCAATGCCGCGTCGGCCGCCTACAACCCGCTGCTCGAAGTCCGCCGCGGGGAATGGGAGGTGCGGGACGTCCAGAACGTCGCCGACGTGCTGGTCGATCCCGAAGGCTCGCTCGATCGGCGGAACCATTGGGAGAAGACCAGCCATTCCCTGCTGGTCGGCGCCATCCTCCACGTCCTCTATGCCGAGAAGGACAAGACCCTCGCCGGTGTCGCCGCCTTCCTGTCCGACCCGAGGCGCCCGATCGAGGCGACGCTGGCCGCCATGATGGCCACCAGGCACCTGGGCGAGGCCGGGCCACATCCGGTGGTGGCCTCGGCGGCGCGGGAACTGCTGAACAAGTCCGAGAATGAGCGCTCCGGCGTGCTCTCCACCGCCATGTCCTTCCTCGGGCTCTACCGCGATCCCGTGGTCGCCGCCGTGACCCGGCAATGCGACTGGCGGATCGCCGATCTCGTCACGGGCGAACGCCCGACCACCCTCTACCTCGTCGTCCCTCCGTCCGACATCAGCCGCACCAAGCCGCTGATCCGCCTGATCCTGAACCAGATCGGCCGGCGCCTGACCGAGGACCTGCAGGAGAAGGCGAAGCGCCACCGGGTGCTGTTCATGCTCGACGAGTTCCCGGCCCTCGGCCGGCTCGACTTCTTCGAGAGCGCGCTCGCCTTCATGGCGGGCTACGGGCTGAAGAGCTTCCTGATCGCCCAGTCCCTGAACCAGATCGAGAAGGCCTACGGCCCCAACAATGCGATCCTGGACAACTGCCATGTCAGGGTCAGCTTCGCCACCAACGACGAGCGAACGGCGAAGCGCGTCTCCGATGCCCTGGGCACGGCGACCGAGCTTCGCGCCATGAAGAACTATGCCGGCCACCGGCTGAGCCCCTGGCTCGGCCACCTGATGGTCTCCCGGGCCGAGACGGCGCGGCCCCTGCTCACCCCCGGCGAGATCATGCAATTGCCGCCCGACGACGAGATCGTCATGGTCGCCGGCATCCCGCCGATCCGGGCACGCAAGACCCGCTACTACGAGGATCCGCGCTTCCGGGAACGCATCCTGACGCCACCAATGCTCGGTTCCGGTGACACGCCGCCGAGCCCGGACGACTGGACCGGACTGCCCCTGCCGGCACGCCCGCCGGGTCACCGGGACGAGGGAGCGGCGGATTTCACCGACGACGAGGCGGTCAGCGGTGGCCAGCGCCGCCAGCCGGAACTGGAGGAGGTTCCTGCCGCTGCTCCATCGAGGCCGGACCTCAACGAGTTCGACCCCGACCCGCCGGACGACCCCGACGAGGACGCCGTCCGCCTGCGCAACGCACGGCGTGCCATGCGCCAGGTCGCCCGTCAGGCGGCGATGGACCCCGGCGACGGCATCAAACTCTGAGGGACACCCCATGAAGAAGGAACGGCTTTCGGTCTACCTCGACACCGACGTCATGCGCCTGCTCGCCGACTACGCGGCGAGACGCCAGCAATCCCTCTCCATGATCGCGGAAGCCGCGATCGCCTCCTTCCTGTCGCCCGACAGTGCCGAACGGCAGGAGGCGGCCCTGGCCCGCCGCCTCGATCACCTGGGCCGGCAATTGCAGCGCGTCGAACGCGACCAGACCATCGTGGTCGAGACCATCGCCCTCTTCGTCCGCCACTGGCTCATCGCAACGCCGCCCCTGCCGGAACCAACACAGGCAGCCGCCCGCGCCAAGGGCGGCGAGCGCTATGACGCCTTCGTCGCGGCTCTGGGCCGGCGCCTCGCCAGGGGCCCGGCCCTCCGCCAGGAAATCCCCGACGACATGGGGAATGAAGACAGGAATTGAGTCTTTCAGCGATGATACCTATGAGAGTGCCAAGTTGCTGTCGAGCTACCCAGGTGCCGGCAGCCTCCAACGCTGCCGGCCCCTCTGATTTCGGACAAAGCAGACTATACGCTTCCGAAGCCGTCAGGCCGCGGGATCACGATGCGATTGCCGCCGCCGATTTGGGAGGCGCCGGAAGAAACCGCAAGGCGAGAGCACTAGCGACGACAAGCTC
>JAQTYQ010000098.1 GCA_028688225.1 Opitutaceae bacterium
GGTGGTCTCCTGCCAGCGCCGCCGCCTTGACCCCTTCGCCTACCTCAAGGACGTGCTCACCCGCCTGCCGCGGATGACCACCAAGGACAACCTCGCCCCGCTGCTGCCGGCCAACTGGAAACCCGCCGTCGCTTCGTAGCTCTCGTAACTACGAAACCATCCCCGGTCGTAACTCTCGTAGTTACGATCCCGTCAAGAGGGCACGCGGAGCGACGCTTACCACTTTGGGGCTATGCCCTGGAGCCAAGTAACCCCGATGGAAGCGAAACATCGTTTCGTCAGTTGTTACGGGATTAATTGCGATTGTAGTTTTGGCCTTTTTGAGCGCGTAGGGATTTTGGGCGGTTGGCCGAGCTGGCGTTGAGATTCGTGGCCAAAATGCCGCGCTGTGGTTGTAGGGGCGCGATAGGCCGGGCGGATGGGTCGCATCGGAGGGCCAAAGCGACGACGGCCGCCCGGTCAGACTGGCGTGGCCGCGCTGTGGTGGTAGCGGTTTTGGCCGCAGTGGTCGTACGAGTTTTGACCGAACTGGCGTTCGGCTACGATGGCGTCGGCCATCTACCGAGCAGTGAGCTCGCGCATGGCGTCGTGGAAGGACAGGCGCAGGTAGTAGCTTCAGTGTTATCCGGACATTTATCTGAACACCATTTTCCTTCAATGTTCGGATCTTTGCCTTCTTGGACTAAGCCCTACTTCTTCTCTTCACCCTGGGTAATCACCCCGTAAAGCTCAGGCCGGCGATCGCTGAGGTGATTGTTATCCTTGGCCTCGCTGAGGTCGATGTCGCAGGTCTGAATCCCCGGCGTGTCGCCAGTCCACTGGGCGAGAATCTGTCCCTTCGGTCCTGTGACAAGGCTTTCTTCCGGATGCGTGAAGGCGATGAAACACTGGTTCTCATACGCGCGGGTGCGCATGATGGCCGTGTTCATGTCGCCGTGGAACCCGTACGTGGGATTGAGAATGAGTTTCGCTCCCTCAAGACGAAGTGTGCGTGCAGTCTCAGGCCAGCGGCGGTCGGCGCAAATCATCATGCCCAGCGGGCCATACTGCGATGGCCAGACTGGAATGCCCTCGCCATAGCTGTATTGCAAGTCATGCGTCTGTAAATGCGTCTTGTGATACAGCCCCAGCAACTTGCCTTCCTTATCCCACAGGCCTGCGGTGTTGAAAATCTTGCCTTCCTCAAGCGAAGTAAACCCGAAACAGATCATCATGGAGCGCTCGCGAGCCTCCTTCGCCACGCGCTGGACGTAGGTGCTGGAATTGATGTCCTGTGCCACCGTCCGCAGCCGCTCGGGCGTCGATTCCTTGTCCGGGGCTGCATAGCCATCGAGCCAGCATTCGGGAGTGATGAAGATGTCAGCCTTCTCGGTGGATGCCTGCTCTAAGGCCGTGAGGAACGTAGCGAAGTTTTTCTCCACGTTCCACTTCTCAGGGATCCCATGCAGCAGCGCGAGGCGCAGCGCAGTGGGCGCCGGTTGGGCTGGGGCCTTTTCGTTGGAGGCAGGCCGTGCGGCCAAGAGGGCAATGAGCATCACGGTGAACACGACATAATCCCTTCTGTGCTGTTTACCTTGGATAATCACAGAGAGCCCTTGCACAAGCGCATTGCTGTTGTGCAGGGCAATGATCGACAGCATTTGCTACCAGCGGCAGTCCGCCCACTCGCTGGACGGCACCAGTATTTGCCGGTACATGGGGGTCTCGCACGATTTCGCATCGAAACCCGTGATACGAGCCGGGCGCGGATTTTCCGCTCACCCACATGGCTCCGTAGATATCAATCGAGTCGCGCCACTCCGGGCGGCGCCGGGATCTTGCCGGCGCATAAACCGATTGACGCCCCCGATGGCCGTGCCCGTATTGGTCGCATGAAAGCTGCTTTCCTCATGGCTGGAATCGTGTTGGCAATGTGCGCGCAGCTGCCGGCGGCGCCAGAACCGGATGCGAGCCCGGTCGCCCTGGACCCGTCGTTCCTGCAGCACTGTGCTTTCGTGAGCGTGGATGTCCAGGAGCCCGGACCCCGGACCCATGTCACCGAGGAGAAGGTGTCGAAGTTGTGGAAGCAGATGGGCTTCACCGCCGACGACGTGAACGCCGCCACCGACTACGCCTTTGACGTGGCCTATCCCAACGCCCGTCGGGTCACCGACGCCTGCCGGTCGTTCGGCCTCTCCATGATCTTCATCCATTGGGGCTGCCTCTTCCGGGACGGCATGGACCTGGATCCGGAGATTCGCCGTGAGTTCCTCGGGCAGTTCGGGCCGGCCTACGACAAGTGGGGTCACTGCCTTGGCGACCCGACGGCGCGCCCGGCGGCGTTCCTCGGCGTCCGCGACGGCGAGTATGTCATCCCGAAGTCGGGCCAGGACGCGTTTACCTCATCGAACCTCAAGAATGTCCTCACGAATCTGGGCGTGAAGAATATCGTCTTCATCGGCGGTCACACCGGCGCCTGCCTGGGCAAGACGGCGCGGTCCGCCAAACGCCTCGGCTTCCGCACGCTCTGCGTCGAGGACGCCACGTTCGACGCCCGCCAGTCCACCCGCCGGCGCTGGATCGACGAGACAGGTTACGATTACGTCGTCACGACCGAAGAGTTCCTCGCGCTGCGCCGCTAGCAGCGTGTCGGACTTCGACCTCCACGCTGCTAAACAAAATGGCTGCGCCATTTTGGCGGAGCCCGGAAGGGCCGAGTGCTTTCCGGGTTTTTTGCTCGGTGGTGATCGCAGGCGTCCGTTTGCTTGATCCGGAGGCGATTGCCAACCCCGGGACTGCCCCCGCCGAGGGTTTTCGGCCGCTTTGCGCACTGCTCCGAGGGTGGGAAGCCGCCGGAGGTTGGAGGACAGCGTCACGAGGATCCATTCCAGCGACCCTTGCTCCAGACCGCGGAGCAGGAAGCGCCGGAATCCGATGGCTTGCTTGATGATTCCGAAAACGGGCTCCACCGTTTGCTGGCGTCATTGGTCGCGGGTCCGGCCAGCCGCGGTGGCGGTGCGCCCTGCGTTCCGGGAACGCCGCGGAGCGGGCGGAGCCGCCGGTTGCTCCCGATCGGCCACGGTCCGGCCGTGAGCCTTGCGTCCCACCGCGGCCAGCCGCGGTGCTGCCGGGGGGTGGCCCGTCGTCGGGGTATTCGATCCGGTCGACCGCGGCCGCGCGGCAAAATCCGCGATCGGGCAAAACCTCCTTCACCGCCCGTGGCCGCCGCGGCGACGCTCGCTGGGCGTCGGCCCCAACGGCTCCTGGTCGTTGGTCGCCTGGCCGACAAAGCTGGCCCACGATCAGCCGGCGCTCCACTGCGACCGCGGCCGGGGCGTTGGCGCTCGGTTCAAAGCGGAGCTTCCCACCCGCCGGCATGATCCGGCTCTGCGGATCGGTGTCATGGGATTGGTCCGTGGCCGCCGGGGTCGCCGGCGCACCGGGCTGGTCCGGTGCTTGGCGGGCGCGCTCCGGTGATGCCCGGGCCCAGGCGCGCGCGGCGATTTCGGCGCGG
>JAQTYQ010000099.1 GCA_028688225.1 Opitutaceae bacterium
CCCGGCCAGATGAACGGCAGCGGCCCTAGATCCAGGAATCGAACCACATCCGCCAGCGCCAGTGGTCGTACGGGATGGTTTGTCCGGTCCACACGGGCCAGAAGAAGACGGCGCACACGACCATCAAACTCATGAAGACGAGCCCCACGGTGGTCCAGCGGTGCGCCCACACGCGGGAGATGAAGCGATTCCGAGCGGTGGGTGTCCCCGCGGTGTCCCCGAACGGCGCGACGCCGAGCCGCCCGGTCAGGACCCCCAGAACGCCCACGATGATGAGCACCATGAACGGGAAGAACGCCAGGGCGTAGAAGTAGAACATCGTGCGCTCGGGGTACAGGAACCACGGAAGGTAGGCGGCCGCGTACATCCCGAGCAAGCCGCCCAAACGCCAATCCCGCTTCACGATCCACAGGACCAGGGCGAACAGGACCGCGGCAATACCCACCCACCACACGGCGGGATTGCCCTGGTTCAGGATCGCTTGGGAACACGAGTCCACGGTGCACCCGTCAACGCCGCGCCCGGGGGATTCGTAGAAATACGAGGTGGGCCGCGCGAGGATCGGCCACAGTGCGGGCCCTGCCATATAGGTGTGCTCGCTGTCCAAACCCGCGTGGAACGAGTACGCGGCCACGTGGTACTCCCACAGGGAGCGCAGCGCCGGAGGCAGCCACTGGAGGCCTTCGCCGGGATTCTGTTCCGCCCACTGGCGGTGATAGCCGTTCGCTGTGGTGAGCCAGCCGGTCCACGTGATCACGTAGACGACCAGCCCGGTGCCGATCACGGCCACGAAGGCGGGGAGCCCATCTTTGACCGCGGCGTCCCAGAACCATTGCTTCACACCGGCGATCCGGCGGGCGTTCATGTCCCACAGCACCGTGAGGATTCCCAGGGCGGCCACCAGGAACAGGGCGTTCCACTTGACGCCCACGGCCAACCCGCACGCCACCCCGGCCGCAATCCGCCACCACCGGATCCCCAGCCACGGACCCGGACCGTGAGGCGAGAACCGGGCGACCAGGCGTCGTCGTCCGTCGTCACGGTCGAGCAGGAGGAGCACGAAGGCGAGGAGCACGAAGAACATCAGGAAGATGTCCAGCAGCGCCAGGCGGGATTCGACCAGGTGGAGGCCGTCCAGGCTCATGAGCAGCCCGGCGGCGGTTGCCAGGGTGATCGAGCGGAACAGAAGCCACGCTGCGGCGAAGATCAGGGCGATCGACAGAGTGCCGAACAGGGCGGCGGAAAAGCGCCAGCCGAAGGGATCGTCCGCGCCGAACAGCCACAGGCCGCCGGCGATCAGCCACTTGCCCACCGGGGGGTGCACCACGAACGAGGGTTCATCCAGGGTGGTGGTCGGCGCGCCCGCGGTAAAGGTTTCGTCCGCGTCGGAGGGCCATTGCTGCTCCGTGCCGTTGAGCAGGAGCGAATAGGAATCCTTGAGGTAATAGGTTTCGTCGAAGACCACCGCGTGGGGCCAGGAGAGATTGACGAACCGCATGACCCCGCCCAGCACGGTCACGAGGAGCAGCGGCACCCACCACAACCGGGGCAACTGGGTGACTGCGGGTAGCAGGAGACCACGAAGGTCTGTGGAGGGGCCGCGGGTCACCGGCTGGAAAGCAGTCAGATGCACTCAATCATCGTAGGTGGTGGTTACTGAAGAACCCCTGTTCACGGTGGAGTTTACGGCGGTTCTCAACCGCCGATTGGACAGGGTTCGTAGAGTACTGTGTGTGAGCTCGCAAGAATCAACGCCCCAGGAAACTGCCCAGACTCCTTCGGAGCAGCCCCGGGGCGGAGCCGTGGTGGTCGTGGGCACTCCCATTGGCAACCTCTCGGACGCGTCCCCCCGCTTGCTGGAGATTCTCCGAACCGCTGATGTGCTGGCCGTGGAGGACACTCGCACGCTCCACCGGCTGGCTGCCGGGCTGGACGTCCACTTCACCGGCCGGGTCATGACCCACCACGAGCACAACGAGAACGAGAGGGTCACCGAGATCCTCGATCTGGTTCGCGCCGGTAAGATCGTGGCCGTGCTGTCCGACGCCGGGATGCCCACCGTCTCGGACCCGGGCTTCCCGCTCACGCGTGCCGCCGCGCGGGAGGGGTTGCGGGTGACGGTGATCCCCGGGCCTTCTGCCGTTCTGGCGGCGCTCGCGGTGTCCGGACTGCCGACCGACCGATTCACCTTCGAAGGGTTTCTGCCGCGCAAGGCGGGGGAGCGGGCCACTCACCTCAAGGCCCTGGCCGAAGAGCGCCGCACCATGGTCTTCTACGAATCACCGCATCGACTGGCGGTGATGTTGGAGGCGCTGCGGGATGCTCTCGGCGGCGATCGTCAGGCCGTGGTGTGTCGCGAACTCACCAAACTCCACGAAGAAGTCCTCCGCAATGACCTCGCCGGTCTCACGGAGTGGGCGCAGGACAATCAGGTGCGCGGAGAGATCGCGGTGGTCGTCCACGGTGCCGCAGCCGCAAAGGCCCCGGAACCCGAGGACCTCGTGGGCGACGTCGAAAAACTCGTGGCCACCAGCGACATCAAGCTCAAGGCCGCCGCCCGCCAGATCGCCACGGACGCCGGCGTCAGCACCCGCCAGCTCTACGACGCCGTGATCACCGCCCGCGGTCAGCGCTGAGGCGCGTCCCGCGGATCGTCCCCGCCCGCCCCGTCAACGGGGACCGGCCAGTCACCGGCTCGGGGCGCTCGGCGGCCCCTGAGCACCACACGTGAAGCCTCAGCGCCGGAAAATCGACGCCGGCCACCACGTGGCGCGCAACCTCTGACCTCGGTCGGCGCGGTTCATGAGTTCGTTGCGCACCGTGCCGAGATCCGCGGCGGACGCTGACGGCTTCCACGAGGCGTCCGGGGCGGCGTAGGTGGCGTGCTCCATATCAGAGACGATCCGATCCACTGCCTCCGACGCCGCCGGGATCCCCGCTGCCATGCGCCGGGCTCGCACACGCGGGGTGTCTGATGCCTTGGGAGATCCGCCGTGGTCCACGGACAAGTCTTCCAACTCGTTCCACGCCGCGTTTGCCCGGTCCTGGGGCGAAAGCGAGGCGTCGGCCATGTCCGCCAACCGTGCCCGGCGGCGTCTTCCGCGCACGAACCGCGGCACGGCGGCCAAAAGCACGAGAAGCAGCAGGACGCCGCCGAGCACCAGCACCCAGAGCGGAATCATGAGCGCGGTGCTGGTTTCCTGCTGCTCCTGTTCGGGTTCCGGCGTCTCAGGAGCGGGCGGTTGGCTTTGCTCGTCCGTGGGCCCCGAGGTCGGCTCCTGCGGTTGCGACGGCTCTTGGCCGGGCGTCTGATCGGGTTGGCCGGAGGCGTCCTGACCGGGGTCGTTGCCGGATTCGGGCGCGTACTCCGGGGTGGTGGGAATGCCGGGCGTGGGTTCGAAACGCACCCACCCGACGCCC
>JAQTYQ010000100.1 GCA_028688225.1 Opitutaceae bacterium
CAAACTCGTAGGCCGGTTGCAAGGTCTGGCCCATGCGGTTGATGCGCCTAAGCATCTGCAAGAAGATCGCCACATCGTGTACCGGCTGCAAGATCAGGCCGACGCGCTGACGGCCATAGTCCGTGCCGGTTCCCGGGCTGGCGTGAGCGCTGATTCCGGTGCTAGCCGATGGATTGGCTATAATCGCGTGCAGAGGCGGTTGTCCGGCCTTGCCGTTGTACCGCGAGATTGCGGCGACGCGCGCCTGGACCCCCGTCTCGCTGCCCTCGCGCGGAAAGATCGCGCCCTTCATGCCGTCACCGTTGTACACGAAGCGGGACTTCCGGCCGGTGGCCTCGTAGAAATCAATTCCGGCCAAGCGCAGGCGATGCTCCAGCCAGTCGATCGGGCTTCCCGGAAGCGCCGCCAACTCCGGGTTCGTCGATAAACGATCAGATACCCGATTGAACATCTCCAACAAGCGGGGCGCCGCCGCCGCCAGGATGTTGTCGTCCAGATAGAGATGCACCGCCGGCAGGGGGTTGCCATCGCGGTCGATCGGCTTGACGCTGATTGTGCGGCAACGGCGCAGGGCGCGCTGATACAGGTCTCCGACCGAGAAACCGAACTCGTCGCCTATCTGAATGCCGAGGGTTTCAATGATGTTCTCGGTGGCCGCCTCCATCGTGTTGTAGAGCATCAGGAAGACTTTGCGGCCCTCGTTGATGTGCTTAATCATCCGGTCGGCGGCCAGGTCCACCTTTACCGCGACCAGGGCCTGCTGCACAACGTTATGGAAGAGGCTGATGAAGCTCGTCTTGTCCAGGTCGATCTTGTCCGCGAGCAGGAATTGCTGGTCGCGGGCCAGATGATTCGCAATCTCCGGCAGCGCGCCCATGACGGATTCGTCGAACCCGCGCATGGCGGCCAGGATGTCGGCGAAGGCATTGACGGTCTCGGGGGCGATAGGGGCGGTGATGTCCGGTTCCCCCACGGAGATCTTCACGCCGGCCATGTTCATCTCGGCGCGGTAGAGACCGCCATCGCGGCCCATCATCGAGGCGAGCACTTCCATAAGCGCCCGGCCGCCCTTCTTGGCCATGTCCTCAATCTGCTGGGCGTGCTGCACGGCATGGCGAATAGTGGAGCGCAGCGAATAGAGGGCCAGCATCTCCGGGCGCTTGGCGAAGGTCGCCGACGCAAAATCGGTCGTACCGCTGTTGGCCACCAGCCCCTGCATGTTCTGGCCGCGCCCGCTGTCCGCTCCCGCCGATCCGTGGGATTCGTCAACGATCAGCATGGTGCCGGGGGCCATGCGCTGCAGTGCTTCGACGCGCGCCGGATTGTCGCCCTGCACCGGGCTAATCTGGGAGTGCGTGGTAAAGATCGCGCCGACGCGCTGTTTCTTGCCGCGCACGGTAACAAAGTGCTCCGGGTTGCCGGCGGCTATGCTGTCGGCGATTGCTTCGAGCATCCCGCTCGGATTGGGAACGCGATACGGCGTTCCGTCGTCACGCATCAGGTTCAAGGCGTTGTTGGTCGGAACGACCAGCCCGAGTTCGCTTTCCGGCATTCCCACGGCCGGCAGGTCACGCTCCAGCATGTCCTTGTAGAGGGGAGGATCCCAGGTTACGAAAATCGGCAGCAATCCCCGGCGCTTGGCGTAGCGAATCAGGGCCGCCGCGACGCGGCCCTTTCCCATACCCGTGCCGCTCGCGTCGATGAAGCTGCGCCCGTTCTCGTTGGCGGATATGGCCAGCGCCAGGCGGTCCACCTGCGACGCGGAAAACATCGGTTCCTCGCCGCCAAGCATTTGCTCGACGGTCAGCCCCAGTTTCTCGGAAACATATTCGTCAACGGTTTTTCCCTCGCGGGCTTCGAGGTCGGCCAGGGCCTCCGTGATCGGCCCGACCATGTTCTCGGGCATCGTCTCGCCGTGCGAGCGTCCGGCGCTGAACGCCTGGATAGGAACTTGCCCAACGCCCGTCTCGGAATCGGCCTCGCCCTCATGGTCGCTAAAGAACCCCTCCACCGCGCCCCAGTCCATCTCTTCATCGGCATTGGCCCGCGAGGCCAGTCCGCGAATATCCGACTCCTTGCGCGGCTTCTTCCGCTTCTTGAGGGGGCGCTGTTCTCCACCGCGGGCCGCGGCGTAAGCGTCCTTCAGGCGCGGGATGACCGCCTTGCTGAATCCGGCCTTATTGAGCGCAGCCGCAATCGCTGGGGGCGTCGGGTATCCGCCGGCCGCCAAATACTGCCGGATGATCTCCGCAACCTTGGCAACGGCATCGTCACGGTTGCCCGATTCCATCGCCGCGAGTCCGGCCTGAATAGTCCCTGGGTCAACGCCGTGGACGCGGCCTACTCGCTTGCCATAAGGCTCTCTTCCAGCGCCACCAGGAAGTCCCCCAGTATCTGCTGCTCCAGCAGGTCCACCGCCTCCGGCTGGTTTTCCGCCGGCCCCAGCAGGTTGCTCTGGTCCACGTCCGCCGCCCGGCGGAACCGGCTGCTCTCCACCAAGCTGCTCACCTGTCTTTCCAGGGGGTGCTCCGGCTTGATCTCCCGCATCAGTTGTTGCAGTGTCGGGTTCTCCAGCGCCCCCCATGCCGGAACCCCCGACGCCACCGCCTTGATCAGATCCCGGAACGTCGGGTACTCGTCCTCCCGCACCCTCGCCTCCTCCGCCCCCCGGTACAGTCGGAGGATTCGCTTCTGCATCAGGAGTTCCCACCGTTCCAGGGACATCGGCTTTCCCAGGTCTTCCGGCGTCACCGGGACGGCCGCCAGTTCCGCCCGGGACTCTGGGGGGGACCACGCTAGGTGGGGCAGGGTCGCGATCGGCCAGTCGGTCAGGTTCATTGACGATCTCCTTCATCTGCTCCCAGGTCTCAACCACGCGGGGGAGCTGTCGTCCAGGAGTCGGGCGCGAGGACGGCTTTCGTCCGTGGATGACCACTACCTCAATAGGATAACTGGCGCCCATGCGCCGGTACAAGTCGCCCACTAACGTGGCGTGTCCGACGACGTTGTAGTTCTCGTGAAGGAAGTTCCAGAAGTTGATATCGGCCCCGAGGTAGTGGTTCATCAGGGCCATCTGTCCTTTGGGGGTATTCCGATTTCTGAGCAGTTCGCCGGTCGGGCCCTTGAGGATCAGAAACGCCCGCCCGTCGTCCGTCATGGCCGCCAGCGAGTTGGCCACGATGACGTGAGCCATATCGTAGGCTTTGCGGCCCTTGGGGTCTCCGCGCAACGGGACGCCCTCCTTGATGCCCCTGAAGGGGGGGTTGGCAAGGATGACGTCGTGATTCCGCTCGCCGAAGTCCGCCGTCATGGCGTCTTCAGACGTGACGTGTTCGATGCCGCTGTCGCGCAGGGATTGGGCGCGCTGGGGATCGAGGTCGTTGG
>JAQTYQ010000054.1 GCA_028688225.1 Opitutaceae bacterium
CCTGCTCAGTCTATCTGATCTGCACCGCTCATGGACCAATCAGCCGCTTCGGAACCGCCGCGATACGTGAACCGTACGTCCGGTGGTGTGAGAGCCGGGGAGGGCAACCTCCCCCGGCTACTCGATTGTTCAATGCTCACACCGTGCCGGCCAGTCCCGGCGGGAGCTGTTTCGGGTCCTGCGGGTAATACATCTTCTGGTCAAAAGGCCCCCCGGCTCCGGCTCGGCGGGGGATGATGAGGTGGCAGCCGTCGATGGTCTTCAGGGAATTCATGCTGGGGTTATTGATAACCCGCGCGGCGAGATCCGCCACGGAGAGGTGGAGTCCCGAAGCGGCGTGCTATTCGCTGGTGCGGGGAGACACGGCACGCTAGAAAACCTGGCTGCTTGACGACGATCTACCTCATCCGGCACGCCCAGAGCCAGCCGCATCCGGAGCAGGCGGAGCCCGACTGGCCGCTGTCGGCGCACGGTTCGGAACAGGCCCGCGGACTGATCCCGGTGCTGCGCGCGCTCGGCATCCAGCGTCTGCAGTGCAGCCCCTACCGGCGCTGCCGCGACACGCTGGCGCCGTTCGCGGACGACGCCGGTCTCGCGGTGATCCCAGACGAGGGCCTGCGCGAGCGCCGGATCGCCCCGGTCTGGATGCGCGATTTTCGCGAGGTCTGGCGCCGGTCCTGGGAGGATTTCTCGTACGCCCTGGAGGGCGGTGAATCCTCATGGACCTGCCGCGCCCGCATCGCCGCGGCGGTCGAGGCGATCGTGGAGCGGCACGCCGGCGAGACCATCGGTCTGGATTCGCACGGCAACGCCATCGGTCTGTTCATGAATTACGTCGATCCGGCGTTCGGTGTCCAGGAGGCGACCCGCATCCGCACACCCGAGATTCTGCAGGTCGTGCATCGCGGCGGAAAATTCACCTGGGACCGGACATTCTCCGCGGGCCCGGAATTCGAGGCCCTGGCCACGGATTTCCGGGCCACGCCCGGCGTCATCGCCTGAGGTGGCGCACCGGCCCGGCGGCACCGCCCCGGCGCGTTGCTTGACAGGCCGCAGCGCGGCGGATACCTCCGGTTTCCGTCATGGAACTCGCCCTCGACCAACCGGTGCTGGTCCTCAACCGCCTCTGGCAGGCGGTGAATGTGATCGGCGCCCGCCGCGCCTTCGCGCTGCTCGCGCGCGGGCACGCCAGCGTCGTGCACCATTACGAGGACGACTTCAAGGTGTTCTCCATGATGGACTGGATCGACTTCTCGCGGTACAACCCGCCGCTCTCCGCGGGGGAGACCGTGCACACCGTGCGCCACACCATCCGGCTGCCGCGCGTCATCCTGCTGACCTTTTTCGACAAGCTGCCCTGCAAGGAGCTGAAGCTCACGCGCAACAACGTCTTCGAGCGCGACCGGAACCACTGCCAGTATTGCGGCGGGCATTTTCCCCGCGAGGAGCTGAACCTCGATCACGTGATTCCGCGCCATTACGGCGGCCGCACGACGTGGGAAAACATCGTGTGCTCCTGCGTGAAGTGCAACACCCGCAAGGCCAACCGCCTCCCGCATGAGGCCGGTGTCCGTCTCATCCGCAAGCCGGTGCGGCCCAAGTGGCGGCCGGTCATCTCGCTCGTGCTCGGCGCCCGGCACCGCGAGATGTGGAAGGATTTCCTCGATCTCGCCTACTGGAACGTCGAACTCGACGAGTGAACTGATATCGGAGGGCGGATGATCAGGAGTGGAGACGGCGGCCTTACAGGAGATCGCAGAGGAAGCAGAGAGTTGTGGCTTCTTCGCATTCTTTGCTTGGCGTGAGCAAAAGAAAGGTCTCACGCAAAACCGCCAAGACGCCAAGCTGAATGGGCGGTAATACCAATCGCCCCAATGATTTGAGCTTTGGCGCGACAGCGCCGGTAGGGACGGACCGCCGGGCCGTCCATAAGCATTCTCGCGGCGCGCCCAGCGGTCGCGCTCTACCTGTTGATGCCTATCTCAAAAGCCCAAAACTTAAGGCACGATGGCCTGACTGTCCGGTTTCCGGTATCCGAAATCGAATATCACTGCCGCTGGCCCCGGGCTACGAACGGGCCAGCGGCAGGGTGACGCGCATGGTGGTGCCCTGCGGGCCGGTGGCGAGGACGGTGATGTCGCCGTGATGGCTGCGCAGGATGCGCCTGACGATGGCGAGGCCGAGCCCGGTGCCGTCGGGGCGGCCGGTCAGGAAGGAGTCGAAGATCTGCTCGCGGATTTCCCCGGGAATGCCGCGGCCGGTGTCGGCGAGGTCGATGACGGCGACGGGCAGGCCGCCGCGGTCTCCGGCGGCGTAGCGGATGGTGATGGCGCCGCCGTCCGGCATGACCTGCATCGAGTTGAGCAGCAGGTTGAGCAGGACCTGCTGGAGCTGCCCCTTGTGGCCGTCGACGATGAGCGGCTGGGCGGGCGGGTGGAAGTGCAGGTGGATCTTGCCCTGCGCCAGCTTGAGGCGGATGAGGACGATGGTATCCTCGATGATCTCGGCCACGGACCAGCGCGCATGCAGGTTCGCCGGCGCCTTGCCGAAGTTGAGCACGCGGGTGACGATGGCCTCCAGCTGGTCGAGCTTTTCGCTGATGATCTGCGTGTCCTTCCGGCGCGGATCGTCCGCCGGGAAATCGAGGTTGAGGTAGCCGTAGAGAAGCTTGATGACCGTGAGGGGATTGCGGATTTCATGGGCGATCTCCGCGGCCAGCAGGCCGAGCATGGTCAGGCGCTCGTTCTTGCGCAGCGACTCCTCGCTCTGAAACACGCGGGCATAGAGCCGGGAGTTCTGGATCGCCACGGCCCCGAGGCTGGCGAGGGCGCCGAGGAGGCGTTTCTCGTCGTTGTTGAAGCGGTGGGGCCGGTCGGTGAAGACCCCGAGCACACCGATGGCCTCGACTTCGAAAAGCAGCGGCGCCGCCAGCAGGGAATGGAGTCCCGCAGCGCGCGGAAGGTCGATGACGTCGACATAGTCCTGGCTCTGGACGTTGTGGAACTCGATCTGGCGCCGGGTGTGGAGAACGGAGGCGATGAGGCAGTGCTCCAGCGGCAGCTCGCCGGCCGGCAGGGGGCCAGGGCCTTCCTCCGGCGGGGGCGGTTCCGCGCGGGAAACTGAAACCAGGCGGGCCGTGCCCTTGGCGGAATCGTGCAGGTACAGGGCGCAGAGGCGCACGCCCATGATCTGCCGCGCCTCCCGCGTCACGGTGTCGAAGAGTTCCTGCTCCTCGAGCTTGGAGACGAGCGACTGGCCGATGCTGATGAGCGTCTCCAGCTGGCGGGCCTTGCCCTGCAGGTGGCGGAGCTGCCAGAGGTGCTGCACCACGGTCGTCGATTCGGCGGTCAGGCGGACGAGCAGCGCGAGGTCGGCCGCGGTGAATCCGCCCAGCGCAGTGCTGTCGAGATTAATGACGCCGATGACCTGGCCCTGCGCCTCCATGGGCGCGGCCATCTCGCAGCGGACATCCGGCCGGAGGGCGATGTAGCGCGGATCGGCCCGCACATCGGGCACCAGCTGGGGCCGGCCGTGAAAGGCCACCCAGCCCGTGATGCCCTGGCCCAGCCGGAGGGCCACGTCGTCGGCGTCGGGCGGCAGGCCGTGGTGGATCTCCAGCTCGAGCTTGCCCGTGTCGGGGTTGAGCAGGCCGATCGAGCCGCTGCTGGCGCCAAACAGGGCGGCCAGCTCATCGAGGATGGCCTGCAGCGCCGTCTTTGGATCCCCGGTCCGGCCGATGAGCGAAGCGATCCGATACAGGGCCGGCAGGGCGCGGGCATCGGGGCACACCGGATTGGCGATACCGGATACCGGATGGTCTGCGGCGGCTGATGGTGATTGCTCCACGCCGGACAGTCTGAGCCCTGCGGCTGGGTTTTCCATCCTGGAAATCGGATGCCGGATGGTCACGCAACCCGTCCCATGCCCTGACGGCGTCTATGGTTCGTCGATCTTCTTCCCAATCGATCCTGTCCGGGTTCCGATACCGTAAATCCGGTATCAACCACATCCGGGATCAGCCGGTGGCCTGCGGCTGCGACGCCGGCTGGATGACCTTGGCCAGGGAGTCGCGCAAGGCGTGCAGCCGGGAGGTGTCCTCGGTGGGCTCGCGGTTGGCGCTTTCGATGTAGAAAGTGTCGAGGGCGACGCCGCGCTCGGTGTTGATGCGGGCAAACGTGATGTCGAAGCCGTGGTCGTAGATGCCCTTGGCGAGACGGTAGAGCAGGCCGATCTGGTCATGCGCCTGGATGTCGATGATGGTGCGCTGCATCGCGAGCTCGTGGTAAACCTCGACGGTGGGCGGGAACGAGGTGTGCAGGGTGTTGTTCTCGGTCGTGTAGCGGCTGGAGGTGATTTTCTGGGCTTGGGCCAGGATGTCGGGATAAAGGTCCTTGTTCTGGACAAGCGCGGCTTCAACCGTCCGGGCAAACGCCTCCATCGCCGGACGGCTTTGGACGACCCCCCGGCCGGGCTCGACGACATAGAAGGTGTCGATTGCGATGTGGTCGGAGCGCGAAATGACCTTGGCCCCGAGAATGTTCAGGCCGGCGACGCTGAAGCCGCCGGCCAGCTTGTAGAAGAGGCCGGCGCGGTCCCACGTGACCACGTTCACGACCGTGAGGCTGCGGTTGAGATCGTCCTTCCAGTCGACAATGGGCCGCAGCGAGCTGACCGAGTCCGCCTCGTTGATGGACTTGAAGAGGCGGTGAACCATCTGGATGTGCAGGGTGATCTCGGCCGGCTCGGTGTTGAGGAAATACCGCTCCGGGAGCAGATTGAAGTGCGCGGAGATCTCGTCCTGGCTGATGCCGGGGATCTGTTTCGTGATCAGCTCCTTGTGGATCATTTGTTTGCGCTCGAGGTTTCGTTTTTCCACCGCATCACCAAGCAGAAGCCGGTCTTGGGTGGCGAGAAAAAGCGTGGTGTGCAGCGTGTCCTTGTAACCGTTCCACAGCGAGGCGGCGGTGCCGCGGGCGTCGCAGAACGTGTGCACATAGAGATAGCGAAGCTTTTCGGCATCGCCAACCAAATCGGCAAAGGCGGAGGCTGACTGCGGGTCATCCACATTATGCCTTTGCCAGAATCGTGCCATGATGAGGTGGTTTTTGATGATAAAGGTGACAATTTCACGGCTTTTGGTGTCGATCTTGAGCCGCTCGAGGAGCGGTCCGGCTAGGCGCACGCCGCTTTCGCTGTGATCCTTGATGCCGACGGCCTTGCCGATGTCGTGCAGCAGCAGGATGAGGTAGAGCAGGGTGGGGGCGGACGTCTCGTGCAGCGCCTTGCGGTACTTGAGGGTGATCGGCTCGGCCTCGGTGAAAACGCGATCGAGCTCCCGGATGGCGTTGAGGGTGTGAATGTCGGCGGTGTAGCGATGGTAAAACTCGTGCTGCACGAGGCAGGTAAGGCGGTCGAACGCCGGGATGAACCGCCCGAGCACGCCGAGCTCGTGCATGAGCTGGAGCGTCGGAAAGACCGAACCGGTCTCCTCCAGAATGGCGCGGAGACTGATGTTGGCGTCGGCCGATTCCAGCACGCGGCGCGTCATCAGCGGCAGCGATTCGCGGATGAGGGCGGTCAGGTTGAAGTCGGGCGCGGCGCCGAGTTGCTGGCAGTGGCGGAAGACGCGGATGAGGCGCGGCGGATCCTCCGTAAACACCGTGGGCGAGCCGGCGGCCAGTTCGCGGCCGCGCAGCAGGAAGCCGTCGATCTGCTTGGTGCGCTCGAAGCGGCGCAGGCGCAGCACCTCGCGGAATGAGAGCAGGGAGCCGTCGTTTTCCTTGATCGCCAGCGCCAGGCGGTTCTCGACGATTTTGGAAATGCGGTAGATCGCCTGGGCGTGGCGGTAATAGTCCTCCATGAAATCCTCGATCCGCTGGAGGAGGTCGTGCTGGCGGTAGCCGAGATGATGGGCCACACGCGGCTGCATCTCCAGGTCGAGCAGGTCGGTGGGACGCCGGCTGATGAAGTGCAGCTCGTTGCGGACGCGCAGGAGGAAATTGTAGGCGCGCTGGAAGTCGGACAGTTCCTTGCGGCGCAGGTAATTGAGCGTGAGCAGCTCCTCCATGCGCTCGATGCCGAGCTTCACCCGGGCCATCCAGAGGGCGTTCTGGTAGTCGCGCAGACCGCCGACGCCGTTCTTGATGTCCGGCTCCTGCAGAAAAACCGTGTCGCCGTATTTCGCGCGCCGGGTGGCCTGGTCGGTGAGCCGGGAGGCGATGTAGCCCTTGGGGTCCTCGGTGGTGGCGAAGTTGCGGTACGCCTTGGCGAAGGTCTCGTAGAGCGAGGCCAGGCCGGCGACGAGGTGCGACTCGAGCAGGGCGGTCTTGGTCTGGATGTCCTTGCGCGCCTCCACGAAGACCTCGTCGATCGTGCGCGTGGAATGGCCGACCTTCAGGTCGCAGTCCCAGAGGATGTAGAGGATCTCGTTGACGAGGTGTTCCTGCAGCGGTTTCACGACCGCGGCCTTGGTCTTCGAGGGGAACAGGAACATCACGTCGATGTCGCTCTGCGGGCTGAGCTCGTGCCGGCCGTAGCCGCCGAGTGCGATCAGGCAGACCGGGGAGGGCAGGTCGTCGCGGGCGCGGCGGTAGGAATCGAGCGCGTAGTTGAAGAGACGGACCAGCATCTCGTCGATCATCGCAGCCCGGGCCTGGGCGATCTTGAGGCCGGCGTCGCCCGCGTCGTGGTGCATGCGGATGATCGCGCTTTCCAGCCGCAGGAAGGTCTTGCACGCGGCCAGTCGCGCCGCCGCGGGCATTTCGCCCTGGAAATTCAGGCGTTCGCGGGCGTGCTTGTGGATGCGACCGACCATCGTGACGCCTAGTGAGCAGCAAAGCGCGTACCGCGCAAAGCCGGAAATGAGCTTTCCGCCTTCGCGGGGGCGTGTTGGTTGAGGGCAGCGCGTCCTGCCATTTGCAACCCCTGAACCGGGTGGGGCGGCTTATCCTTAAGCCGCCGGCTTTCCCCCGATCACTGAACTCGGCTACCCTGCGTCAGGGCGTTCCGGCCGGAGCGGAAGCGCGGCCGGCGGGCTTGAGATTTTCCGCCAGGAAGGCCTCGATGCGCGAATAGAGCTCCACCTTGTGATCGAGGTGGTGTATCCCACCCGCTTCATTTAAAAATGAAATCGTCTCAGCCGGCACATGGTTTCGCCGTACGATTGCGGCCAACTCCTTCGATTCGCTGATCACGTAGCTGGAATCTTTCTCGCCGTTGGCAATCAAGACCGCCGCCTGAATCTGCCCGGCATGACGCAAGGGGGCGATCGCATCGAATTTCTCCGGCTCTTTCTTCGGGTCGCCCAGTTTGCGCAGGAAGAGATCATACTGCGTACTTGAGAACTGGGCATATTTGCACTCTTCGATCATTTTTTCCCAGTCCAAGGTCATGGGCGAGATCGCCACCACGCAGCGATAAAGGGTGGGGTCGTAGGCGGCTCCGGAAAGCGCCAGGTAACCGCCGAAACCCGTGCCGAGGATCGCCACCCGATTGCGATCGACGAAGCCCGATTCGAGCAGCGCCTTGGTCGCGTCCGTCACGTCGTCGCTCATTTTCCGAAAAGCCCATTCGTCTGCCACCGGAAACATCCAGTGATAACCGGATGAGCCGCGACAGTTGGGCTGCAGGACCGTGTAGCCGCGGCTGGCCAGGAACTGCACCTCGGCATTGAAGCCCCACGTATTACGCTCCCCGAATGTAGTGGGCGGCAGCACCACGAGCGGCGACGGATTCTGCTTGGAGGCTCCTGCCGGCAGGGTGACATAGGCGTCGAGCCGGCGGCCGTCGCGGGTCTTGAACTTGATCGTGCTCATCGGTTGCATCCGGTGCGGGTCGATCCAGGGCCGGGAGTTTTGGATCAGGCCGGCGGTGTGGTTTTCCAGGTCCACCCAGTGATAAGTCTCAGGCTGGCGGTCGGAAAAGGTGCGGAGCAGGACCATCTTTCCCGTCTCGTCGGTGTTGATGATGCGAACCATCAGACCCGGGAACTGCCGGTCCACCACCTTCTGGAGGTTGCGATACGCCTCGCTGAACCAGACCACCTCGGGGCCAACGCGGTCATAGTAAACGCCGACGATGTCCTGCGACACGGGATCGCGATAAAGCCTGCCATCGGCGTCGTACGCAGGATCCTGCACCAGCACCTCGCCGGGCGTGCCGTCGGCCGCATTCATGAACTGCAGGGGGCGGGGCTTGCCCCCCTGGCGTGCGCCCAGGACGACGATCTCCCCCGGTTTTTCGCCGCTGCCGATGACCTTGATCTCATCGAGATCCTCCGGGCATCGCACCCATTTTTCTCCCGCGAGCTGGTGCAGCGTGGACACCCCCTTCGTCGAAGTGATGCCAAAAGCCAGCCGCCCTTCCTTGTCCGCCAAATAATAGAGATTTAATCCGTCCGGCGTCTCGAGGATGGGGTGCCGGATCAAGATATGATGCTGATTCGATTTGGTTACTTTATCCAGGTCCGCTCCGCTCAGCATGGTTTCCATGCCGGTAAAATCCAGGAACCCGCCGCTGCTCAGCTTCGCATCGACTGTGACTGCTTCGGCATATTTTCCGGTATTCCCAGTGTTCGGCATGAGGTTGAACAAGGGATGCAAGCGGTCTTTCGGTGGCACGGCGATCAAAGTAGACCCAACATTCTGCAACAGCGGATACGAATAATTGAGCTTACCGACCTCGGCAGCGCATAGGGAGAATGGGCTCCTCTTTTGTATACTGATTCCAAAGACGAGCCGGTCGGCATTCAGCCAACTGACCGTGTAAATATCGGTGTCGCCCCTCAAGCCGATGGTCTCGATCTTTTTCGTCTTCAGCTCGTAGACCATAAGGTTGGTGCGGTCCTCTCCGCCGGAGACCAGGGCGGCGATATGCGTGCCGGAAAGATTCAGCGTCGGGCTGCTCATAAGCGGCAGACGGAAGAAATCCGCCACCGGGATGGACTCGTTGCTGGGCACCGGCGTGATTCGCTCCAGATCCAATTTATCCGCCGCGGCGCGGTGGGGAAGAGTCAGGGCAAGCGCGAACGCGCCAAGCACGGGGAATAGTTTGCGACAACGGCCAAGGGTCGTGAGGTGCATGAGATGAATTGGGTAGAATTCGTATAACACCGCGGGCGGCCAAAGCCCTTCAAAACCGTGCGAGAAGGTTGCCGCTGGTTCCTCCACCGGCGAGGTTCGCCGCGCCTCTATTGAGTGTTTCCCAACGAAGTGACCGGCGGCGGCGAGTGGCACGGAGCTTTAGCCCGCGCTCTTCTCTCGGAGCGTTCAGGCTGAAGCGCTGCGCTGCGCGCGGCCGAGGCGTCATTTCACTGGGGAACCGCCCCACTAATCGCTTGCGCCGCCCCGCCCCCGCTTTTTGACTGCGCGGTTCCGAGCCCGAACCCGACCCATGCCCGAGATCACCAAGAGCTACGAGCCGCGCGACGTGGAAAAAAAGTGGTACGCCGCCTGGCTGCAGCACGACTGCTTCGCCGGACGCGCCGATCCGGGGCGGCCGCCGTATAGCATCGTCATCCCGCCGCCCAACGTGACCGGGGTGCTGACGATGGGGCATGTCCTCAACAACACCGTGCAGGACATCCTCATCCGCCGCGCCCGGCTCAATGGCCAGGCCGCCCTGTGGGTGCCCGGCACCGACCATGCCGGCATCGCCACGCAGACCGTGGTGGAACGCGAACTGCGCAAGCAGAAGCTCCATCGCCGCGACCTCGGCCGGGAAAAATTCCTGGCCCGGGTGTGGGCGTGGCGGAAGGAAAAGGGCGACATCATCCTCGAACAGCTCCGCCGCCTCGGCGCCTCGTGCGACTGGAGCCGCACGGCGTTCACGATGGACCCCGCCTACTCGCGGCGCGTGCTGCACGTGTTCGTGGAACTGTTCCGGCGCGGTCACATTTACCGTGGCAAACGCATGGTCAACTGGTGCCCGGTGTCCCTGACCGCCCTCTCCGACGAGGAGGTGATCATGAAGCCGGTCCAGAGCCTGCTTTACCGGGTGCGCTATGAAGTCGTCGGGCAGCCGGGGCGATTCCTCGAGGTGGTCACCACGCGGCCGGAGACCATCCCGGGTGACACGGCGATCGCGGTGCATCCCGATGATCCCCGTTACCAGGACCTCGTGGGCCAGACCGTGTGGCGTCCACTCGTACGGGCGGCGATCCCGGTCGTGGTCGATGCCGCCGTGGACCGGGAGTTCGGCACCGGCGCCCTCAAAATCACCCCGGCGCACGACAAGGCCGACTTCGAAATCGGCCAGCGCCACCAACTGCCCATCCGGGACGTCCTGGATCCCGATGGCACGCTCAACGAACTCGCCGGCCCGGAACTCGCCGGTCTGGACCGGTTTGTCGGACGCAAAAAGGCGGCCGAACTGCTCCGCTCCGCCGGCGCCCTGGTGAAGGAGGAGCCGTATGAAAACAATGTCGGCTACTCCGAACGCGCCGACGTACCCATCGAGCCGCGTCTGACGATGCAATGGTGGCTGCGCTATCCGCGGGTCGAGGAGGCCCGGGCGGCCGTGCGCGACGGACACATCAAATTCTATCCGGAACGCTGGTCCAAGGTCTACCTTCACTGGCTCGAAAACATCCAGGACTGGTGCATCAGCCGGCAGCTCTGGTGGGGGCACCGCATTCCCGTGTGGTACCGCCAGGGCCTCGACCGGGAGAAGCTCACCGAGGCCGATCTGCGCGATCCGGCGAAGGTGCACGTCTCGCTCGACGGTCCCTCCGATCCGGAGAACTGGGTGCAGGAGGAGGACGTGCTCGACACCTGGGCGTCGTCCTGGCTCTGGCCGTTCGCCACCCTGGGCTGGCCGGACCCGGTGGCGATGAAGCAGGCCGGCTTTGATTGTTTCTACCCGACCGCGACGCTCGTGACCGCTCCCGACATTATTTTCTTCTGGGTCGCGCGCATGATCATGGCGGGCTTGGAGTTCGTCGATGAATCCACGACCTCCAATCCCAAATATAAGGAATTCGCGCAGCGAATTCCTTTCCGGAACGTTTATTTCACCGGCATCATCCGCGATCATCTGGGCCGCAAGATGTCGAAGTCGCTGGGCAACTCGCCCGATCCGCTCGATTTGATCGACAAATATGGCGCCGACGGGCTGCGCTTCGGCATCATCTCCATCGCGCCGCAGGGTCAGGACATCCGCTTTGCCGAGGAGCGCATCGAGGCCGGCAAGAACTTCTGCAACAAGCTCTGGAACGCCTGCCGCTTCCGCCAGTTGAGCGGCGAGGCCGGTGACAATTCCTCGCTCGCCGCGGTGGTCGCGCGCCTGGTCCCGGCGCAGTTTGACGCCGACGACCACGCCATTCTCGACCGGTTGCTCGCCGTGACGCGCGAGGTCGACCGCTGCCTGCGGGCATTCGAATTCAGCGCGAGCGTGCAGGCGCTCTACGGGTTTTTCTGGAATGATTTCTGCGACTGGTATGTCGAGGTCTCGAAGACCAAGCTGCAGGCCGTCGGGACGAAGGCAAATTGCCTGGCCATCCAGGATCTCGTGCTGCGCCAGACCCTGCTGCTGCTGCATCCCTTCATTCCCTTCATCACGGAGGAATTGTGGGCATTGCTCGGCTACGGGGCGGAAGGCGTCTTCCTGACCCGGGATGTGCGGCTCGAAGATGCTTCCGCCCTCTCGGTAGCCTTAAGAAATCACCGCATCGAGTCGCAGCCAGAAGAGGTGAAAAAGGTTGGGATCTTCAAGGAATTCGTGGCTCAAATCCGCCAGCTCAAGGCTACTCTGGGGGTTGCGTCGCGGCGGGATATTGAAGTCTATTTTCTTCAAACAGGGTTTAAGGTGATAGTGAATTTCGAAGCGCGGGATCTGAACTTGTATCTCCGTCTCGCCGGTGTTGCACGCTTTAGCAGTGGCTCCAACCCGCCGCCAGAAGGCACGCCGGCGATCGTGACTCCCCTTGGCACGGCTTTCTTGCTGCTTCCGGTTTCGGCAGATTCCTCTGCCGAAACCGCGCGCCTGACGAAGGAACTCGACGTGCTTGCCAAGCATATCGCCGGCACGGAGGCGCGTCTGGCAAACCCTGCTTTCGTGGGCAAGGCCCCGGCCCAGGTGATCGATGGGGCCAGGAAGCAGTTGGCTGAATTGCAGGCCAAGAAGGCTGAAATAGCCAGGCTGCTTAGTACCTTTTAGTCAGCTTCTTGTGAAGTAGGACAAAACGAAATTGGCTTGTTACTTTACTTAGGACATGTCCTAAGTAATAGTTATTTGCCAATGATCAGTCCAACTCCTGCCGCGCCTTCACCTGCCACTATGGGCCTTGAAAAGGCGACGGCTGACGAGCGGGTGCGATGGGCGGTGGAAACCTACGGTGCCGGGCTGGTCATGACCACGAGCTTCGGCGTTCAGGCGGCGGTCATGCTGCATCTGGTCACGCGCATCGTGCCGCGCATACCGGTCGTCTTCATTGACACCGGTTATCTGTTTCCCGAGACCTACCGGTTCGCGGATGAACTCACCCGCCGCCTCCAGCTCAACCTCAAGCTCTATCAGCCGGCGATGACCGCGGCCCGGCAGGAGGCGCTTTATGGAAAGCAATGGGAGCAGGGCATTGAGGGGTTGAAGCGCTACAACTTCATCAGCAAAATCGAGCCCATGGAACGCGCCGTGCGCGAATTGGATGCCACGGCCTGGCTGGCGGGATTGCGCCGTTCCCAAGCCAGCACCCGGGACAGCCTCCGGGTCGTGCAGCGACAGAACCAGATCGTCAAGGTCCATCCCATCATCGACTGGGACAACCGCCGGGTGCACCGCTACCTGACCGAGCACGACCTGCCCTATCATCCGCTCTGGGACCAGGGCTATGTCTCGGTGGGCGACTGGCACAGCACCTCGAAGCTGCTGGCGGGCATGACTGAGGAGCAAACCCGCTTCAACGGCCTCAAGCGCGAGTGCGGCCTGCACGAAGGTTCCGGCCGGCCGGATTACCAGATCTGACCAGGCGGTGGAGGCGGAAGCGGGCCGACTGTCCCGGGCATGCAGTTGATGGTGGTGGGCCCTGTCATCCCGGCAGATTTTTCGCACGAAGCCTCAAGCCCGCCGGAGTGTGCAAGGCAGGGCTCAGGGCCATGGCGCGGCTCTTTAAGGCCGCGCCCTTCCTCGCTGGTCGAAGACCCGGGCGCGATCGCTGGCCGCCTGGAACAGGATGATCCTTCGTCCGCCAAGCCCGAAGCTTCATCGCCGGTGGCAGCCGCCGTCTGCCCAGCGCGCAGCCGAGAGCGTTTTCTGAAATACTGTAGCCGTGGCCGGTGCCACGGTGACTCTTTTTGACTCGCGACCAGACAGACCGGGGTCGGCGACCACAGCCATCCCATAGACTGAGGCGGGGGAGGCTCGGTTGCCGGTGGTTTACCTGCCACAAGGCAGGGTGTGAAAAAAACAAATCACCGACAACCGAACCGAGCAGAGCGTACGATCCTGCGGCAGCTGGTCGAACTGATTCCGGGATATTTGGTGCCAAGGCTGGCACGGGATCATGGGGTCGACGGACAGGCGCGGCGATTCAGTCCATGGAGTCACGTGGTGGCGCTGCTCTACGCGCAACTGAGCCATGCGCTGAGTTTGAACGATGTGTGCGACAGTCTGAACGCGTGGGTGAGCCCGCTGCGGGCCCTGCGCGGAGCGACGCCGCCAGCACGCAACACCCTCAGTCACGCCAACCGGACCCGGGACTGCGCCATGGCCGAAGCCCTGTTCTGGGAAGTGCTGAAGCACTTGCAGGCGAGTTTCCCGCGTTTTGGTCAGGGCTCGGTGCGCGGCCTGGCCTGGCGCTTTCGCCGGACCATTCACGTGGTGGACGCGACGGTCATCCAATTGGTCGCTTCCTGCCTGGACTGGGCGGAGCACAACCACCGCAAGGCTGCGGCCAAGTGCCATCTGCGCCTGTC
>JAQTYQ010000055.1 GCA_028688225.1 Opitutaceae bacterium
CTGCCCTCTGGGCGGAAGCTGCCGGTCTTCGGCCGGGCCGACCTCGTGCTCTCCGACCGGCGGCCGGAGGCCCGGGACGATTACGCGCATGCCCGGCTCTGGATCGTCGATTTCAAGACCGGCGGCATCCGCCCCCTGCGGGCCGAGCGCCTGCGCGCGGGCGAAGGCGTGCAACTGCCGCTGTACGGCCTGGCCTTCGCCGCCCTGGGCGCCGCCGAAGCCGACCTTTCGATCCTCAAACCGGGCGATCCCCTTGTGCGCCAGCTCTCGCTCCGCGAGGTCCGCGCGGAGGCGAGCGCGCTCGAACTGTTCGCCTGGATGCTCGAAACGGGAACCTTCGGGCGGCTGGAGCCGATCCGCCCGGAATTCGGCGCCGGCCCGGAATTTCCCATCGCCTGCCTCGAAACCGGCACCGACCTGAAAGCCAAGTGGCAGGCGGGCCTCAGCCGCGCCCCCCTGCCCTCGGTAACTTGACCCGCAATGAGCCAGATCCCCCCAGTTGATGCGGCGCGGCGCGAACGGTTCGCCCAGGAGACGGATCGGAATTTCTCGCTCAGCTGCCCGGCCGGCGCGGGCAAGACCCATTCGGTCGTGGAGCGGGTGGTGGCGATCGCCCGGCGGCCGGACGCGGCCCAGCGGCTGCGCACCCTGGTGGTCGTGACCTTCACGAAGAAAGCCGCCGAGGAAATGCAGGCCCGCGCGCGCGCGGCCATCGCCCGGGGCGGTTTTCCCGGCCCGGTCCGCGCCGCCTTCGATCAAGCCTTCTTCGGCACGATCCACGCCTTCGCCGTCCTGCTCCTGCAGAGCTACGGCCATCACCTGGGCGTCCCCTCCGCCTTCGAAGTCTCCGAGGATCTCGCCGGCCTGTGGGCCGGCTTCCTGCGCGACTGGACCGGCCAGGAGGAAATCTGGCAGCGGGCGGAGGTGCGGCGGCTGCTGCGGTTCTGCCCCATGCAGGACATCCTCACCCTGGCCCGGAAATGGGATTTTGCCCGGACCCTGCCCGCGGCGCCCGGACCGGCGGCGATCGATTTCCGGTCCGTTTACGACTTTCCACCCCCGAAGCGGGCCGATACCGCCGCGAATATCGAGGCTTTCCAGCAGGCCCTGCGCCACTGGGAAAGCCTCTGGCACGACGACGCGGGCGGTTTCGCGGCCGTCCCGGTCCCGGAAAAGGGCGGCAAGGAATTCATCGCGACCGCCACCGCCGCGCTCGCCCCGGTCCGGACCTGGATCAACGCCCGGGCCGCCGCGCTCGCCGGCGAAATCGCCCGGGCGTTCCGGGCTCATCGCATCCGCGCGCAAGTCCTCACCTTTGACGACCAGGTCGGCCTCGCCGCCGAGCTCGTGCATACCCCCGCGGCCATCGCGGAAATCCGCCGCCGGCACTACCATGTCATCCTCGACGAGGCCCAGGACACCGACCCGCAGCAATTCGACATCCTGCTGGAAATCGCCCGGCCGGAGGCCGCCGAGGGCCCCTGGTCCGGTGGCCGGCAGCCCCCGGAGGGCGGGCGCTTCTCGATGGTGGGCGACTGCCAGCAGTCGATCTACCGCGACCGCGCGGATCTGGCCGTGTATCAGCGGGTCCACGATTACCTCTCCCAGACCCCGGATGGCGAAGCGCTGACCTATGGCGTCACGTTCCGCTGCGCGCGCGCCGTCACCGAGTTCGCCAATCGGATTTTCCCTTCCGTCCTCCACGGGCGGGACGGGCAGGTCGCCTTCGTCCCCCTCTCGCCCCGGGCTGAGGCCGAGGCCGGCCAAGTCTTGCGGCTGAGCGTGGAAGCCGAGGGCGACCCGGAATCATCCGAAGCGGTAAAACTCGCCGCCTGGATCAGGGCGACTGGCCTCGCGGGCCTGCAGGCGCGCCGCTGGGGCGAGGTCGCAATCCTGGCGCCGCGCAAGCGCTGGTTCGGCGCGCTGGACCGGGCCCTGCGGGCCGCGGGTTTCGAAACCCAGCTCCTGTCCAACCGGCAGACTCTCGCCGAGTCCCCCGCCTTCGCCTGGGCGGCGGCGCTCGCCACGGTGATGGCGGCTCCACGCAACGGTTTCGAGCTGGTCGGGGTTCTGCGCGAAATCTTCGGCGTCTCCGATCACGACCTCGCGTTTTTCGCCCGCTCGGACGGGCGGCGTTTCCAGATCCTGGAGCCGATACCGGGCGACGGCCCGGTGGAATCGGCCCTGACCCGGTTGCGGGTCCTGCGCGAAGCCATCACGGCCCTGCCGGTCGCGGCGGCCGCCCGCCAGCTCGAACGCGAAATCCTCGCGGCGCGGGTGGCGATCCTCCCGGGGGCCGGCAAACTGGCCGACGATCTGGAGGCGGCCATGGCCTGCGCCGCCCAGGCCGGCGTTCAGGGCGGTGGCTTGGCTGAGTGGGCCGAACAGTTGCGCGCGCTCCGGCAAAATCCTCCGGAGGAAGGCGCCCGCAAACCCGACGCGATCGCCATCGTGACCAATTTCAAGGCGAAGGGCCTCGAGTGGGACGCCATCATCGTCCCGGACCTTTTCCGCGAGATCAAAAACCAGGCCGAGGAATACCCGCGCCTGCTCGGCGCGCGGGGCGACCCGGCCGTGGCGGTGTTTTCGAAACACGACGTGCCGGCCGAGGCGACCGAGCGCGAAAGCTGCGCCGCGGCCCGCGAGCTGGGTCGTGTGGCTTACGTCACCGCGACCCGTGCCCGGCGGACCCTCGTGCTGGTCGAGGATGGTTCGCTCTGGGGGGGCGCGGCGGGCCGGTCGCTCGCCGGCGCCCTGCGCCTCGACGCCGACAATTCCACCGTATTCGCCGGACTCCCGGACCGGCCCATGGCCGATCCGACCGTGGCATCCGTTCCGGTGGAGGCCGACGCCCCGGAGACCACGGCCCTGTCCCTCACCGGCGCGACCGCCGCCGCCGACTCCTTCCCGCGCCAGGTCACACCGCACCGGCTGGCCAAGGCCTTCACCCCTGACGAACCCGAGGTGCGCTCCCTGAACCATGACCTGCAGCCCCGGCTCGACGGCCGCGACTACGGGATCTGGTGGCACAATCTCATGCGCGACCTGCCCTGGGCGCAGGGACCGGAGGCGTGGACCCGGGGGTTCACCGAGAGCCTGGCGCAATGCCCCGACCCCGCGCGGGGCCGGATCGAATTCGACCGTTTCTCCCACAGCGCCCTCGCCCGCCGGCTGGCGGCGGCCGGCGCCCGGGTCCTGGTGGAGGTGCCGTTCCATTCCTCCCTGGAGGACGGCCGCATCCTTGAGGGCGTGATCGATCTGTGCGCCTTGAGCCCCGCCGGAGACCGGTGGCTCCTGCTCGACTGGAAAGCCAGCGACCGGCGGCCGGACGACGTCGCCCGGAGCTACCAGGCCCAGATCGACGCCTACCGTTGCGTGCTCGAAGGCATCACCGGGCTGCCGGTCGACGCCGTCCTGTACCACACCCCCACCGGCGAGGTCCCCCTGCCGGCCGCGTCCGCAACCGTCCGCTAACTTGCCCTCATCATGAAAACGAACACCCCGGAAGTTAAGATCGACAAGACGAAGGCTCTCGAACTCGCCATCGCCGGCATCCACAAGCAATTCGGCGGCGGCTCGCTCCTGAAACTCGGCTCGGTGGAGGCGCTCAAAGTCGACGTGCTGCCGACGGGCTCGCTGGCCATCGACCTCGCCCTGGGCGTCGGCGGCCTGCCCAAGGGCCGGATCGCGGAGATCTACGGGCCCGAATCCTCGGGCAAGACCACCTTCTGTCTCTGCGCGATCGCGCAGGCGCAGCGCAACGGCGGCAAGGCGGCCTTCATCGACGTGGAGCACGCCCTCGATCCCCATTGGGCCCGCACGTGCGGGGTGGACACGAACGAACTGCTCATCTCGCAGCCGGACTGCGGGGAGGACGCCCTCAACATCGCCGAGTCCCTGATCAAGTCGGGGGCTGTCGACCTGTGGTTATCGATTCGGTCGCGGCCCTGGTCACCAAGGCCGAGCTCGACGGCCAGATGGGCGACTGCACGGTCGGAGCCCAGGCCCGGCTCATGAGCCAGGCCATGCGCCGGCTGGCCGGCGCCGTCAGCCGGGCCAAATGCGTGTGCCTCTTCACGAACCAGATCCGGGAAAAGATCGGCGTCATGTTCGGCAACCCCGAGACCACCCCGGGCGGCAAGGCGCTCAAGTTCTTCTCCTCGGTGCGCATCGACATCCGCAAACGGGACCAGATCAAGGCCCCCGACGGGACGGCGATCGGGAACCGTTGCAAGGTGAAGATCGTGAAGAACAAGGTGGCGTCGCCTTACACGGAGTGCGAGTTCGACATCCTCTACAACGAGGGCATCTCGAACGTCGGCTCCCTGCTCGATTGCGGACTCGAGGCCAAGGTGATCGAACGCAAGGGTGCCTACTACTCCCTCGATGGCGAACTGATCGGCCAAGGCCGTGATGCCGCCGCCCAGAGCCTGCGCGAACACCCCGAGGTTGCCGCCAAGATCGAGGCCACCCTCCGGGAGAAGCTGCTCAAGGCGAAGGTCATCGCAGACTCCCCGCCCGCGCTCGAACTCGGACTCGGTGACACCGCCGGGGGCGCCGAGATTGAGAACCCGCCGGATGCGGCGGCCGCCTAGTCCGCCTCCCTGTTTGGCTCGAAGGCCCGGCACCAGCCGGGCCTTTTTCTTTGTCCACCATGGACTTACCATGTCGCCGGCCGCCTGCGGAGATGGCCGCTATCATGGAAACATGCCCAAAATTGAAATCTGCAAAGTTGCCGAGGTTCTGCAAAAAAACCATATCGAGCCGGCCGTGCTCCGCCGCATCATCGAGGAGATCAATCTCGTGGTGCAGCCTGATCCCGCCGAGGAGGCCGCGCCCCCGCCGGCGAAGAAACAGTGGGTGATCCTCATCTCCGATCCCGACCAGCGCCTGCCCAAGGATGACTTCACCGGCTGGGTCCTGCAGATTCCCGAGAGCGAAAGTCCGGCCACGACCCTGGATCGCATCTTTCGCGGCGCCTACGATTTCAACGCCAGCAAGCGCGGGCGGCTCCTGCCGGTCACCACCGTCGGCGAAGCGATCGAGAATGTGCCGGCGAAGCACCTGAAGGAAGCCGAAGTATGGGTAAAATCCAAGACGCCCGTGCTTATGCTGCGCACCGACAATCGCATCCCGACGGATGATGCGAACCATATCGATCACCGGCGCCGGGACGATGAAGCGCCGGCCGCGGCCGCGGGCTAAGGCAGGCAGGGATGGGGCCGCCCAGCGCTCGCTAACTTGGCCCCATGATGAAAACCATCCACCGTCTCCTCACCGTGCTGGCGGTTCTGGTGGCAACAGCCCGGGCCGGACCCGCTTTGGATCCTGGCCGCGTGCAAGTGTCCTTATCGGGCCCCCGCGCAACCCTGGCACCAGCGGTATACTTCGTCGCCCCGGACAGCCCGGTGGTCGTGTTGCGAATCCCCCGCTTCACGCCGGTCCCGGACGCCGAAGCGGTGCCATTCGCCAAAGCCTACCTGTGGGCCACCCGCATTCGCGAAAGCGGCGACTGCGCCTGGAAGGTCGGTTCCAAGGGCGAACTGGGCTCCTACCAATTCCGATACATCACCTGGCGGCAGTATTCCAAACGACCGTTCCGCGAAGCCCAAAGCGTCGCGGCGGACGCGGTGGCCCGGCGCCATCTCGCCTGGATCGCCCAGAACCTGACCCGCCTCGGATACCCCGTGGATCCGTTCCATCTGGCCCTGGCCTGGAACGCCGGAGTGGACGCGGTGGCGAATGGCCGCCTCAGCGCCTCCACTCTCGAATACGCCACGGCCGTGGCCGCCCTGACCAGGGATTACATGGGAAGGATGGCCCGATGAATTCCTTCAACTACTTCCGCGCCCTGGCCGCCCGGCATCCGCCGCTCCAACTCGAGGAGGAGCGGGCGTTAATGCGCGCGGCCGCCAATCGGGACCGCCCGGACGAAAGCGCCCGGGCCATCGACCGGCTCGTCCTGCACAATCTCCGTCACGCGCTCGATCTGGCGTGGTGGGCCTTTGGCGCGCATCCCGCGGTCATCAATGACGCCGTGTCCGCCGCGGTCGAAAGCCTGATCAAGGCGGCCAACCGGGTGGAAGACCAGGGCAAGCCATTCTCCGCCTACGCCAATGTCATCATCCGGGGCGACCTGACCGAGTTCAGCCAGCGGCTACCGATCGTGCGCGTGACCCGTTATGCCCGCGCCCGGCTCAAGCAGGGCCGGCCCGACCCGGCGGCGAAGACCGCCCTTGAGGAACCCGTCCTTTCGCTCGATGGCCCGGCCGGCGGCGGGGAGACCGGCCAAACCCTCCTCGAGACGCTGCCCGCGGCCCAGGAGGGGGTGGCGGATGCGGCGATGAAACATCTCGACGTCCAGGATGTACTCGAACACGCCACCCCGCAGGTCCAGACCGTGCTCAAGTCGCGCTTCGGCCTCGAAGGCGAGGCTCCTATGGAACGACGCAAAATCGGCGATCGCCTGGGCCTTTCCGGCTCCCGGGTGGAACAGATCGAACGTGAAGGATTGCGGGCCGCGCGGAACTACCTGGCCCGGCGGCCAGCGGCCCGCGCCTGAGGGGAACTCCCGACCGGCTCGCGCTTGATTTTTATGCCGGAGCAGCCATTGCTTTTTCGATGGCTTTCTTCTTCCTCGCGGCGGCCGCCGGGTATTCCCATCCTGCGCCATATTATCTGACGCGGATCTGGCTTCCGGCCAGTTCGATGTTCGATTCTTTCTGCGAGGAGTTGCTCACGCGTTATCCCCGCGCGGAACACGCTCGCCTGCTTTGCTCTGAAACACCCGCCCTGCGCGGCCTGCCCAGCGGGGCCCAGGTCGCCTCCGCCGAGGAAACCGAGTTCCTGCTGCCGGAGCGCGCCTTCATCGAGGGCGAAAACGACCTGCGCCAGCTGATCGAAGACCATGAGGCGGAGGGGGCGCTCCTCTTCGTCGACGGCGACTGGTGGAAGATTTTCCCCCGCAGCAAGAAGGAACGCCTCCGGGAACTGACCCTGCTCGCGCTGGCGAAAACAGGCTAAGCACCCACCCTTGGTCCCTGGCGGGCGGCTATCATGGAGGCATGTCCTGCTACTGCCTCGACAGCGAAACGCACGCCGCCTTGATCCAGCTGGTCGCGATCGGGCGCGATTTTCTCGGCGGCGAGCCCGTGTTGGAAGGCCTGACCGAAGCTGAACGCGCTTGGTTGGCCCAGGCCGCGCGCGATGCGTGGCTGCTCCTGAACGGAAGCGATGCCCCGGCGGATTTTTCGCTCCCGGATTATCTACGGGCGCTGGGCCGCTTCACCAACGAGGCCCTCGACCGTTACGTCGCCGGCCGCCAAACCCAGCCGGGAGAATGATGACGCCATGGCCCTGCCTCCGGTACCGCTGAAGGACGAGCAACGCGCCTTGATCAGCCACCTCGCCGAACTGGTGGAGAAGGATGGCGAGATCGCGTTCCTCCGCCCATGGGTGGCCGGCGACCGGCCGCGCAACGCCATCACCCTGGACCCTTACCACGGATACAACGTTTTTTTCACGCTTTTCAGCGAATGGCTTCACCCGCATCCCGGTCCGCCCCTTTACCTCACGCGCCACCAAATCGAGCAGCAGGGCGGCCGGCTCGAAGCGGAAGCCCGCCCCGTGGCCGTCCTCTACGCCGGCGTGTACCGCCCGAAACCGGTTGCGGCCACCGAACGCGAACTCACGGCCGCCCCCACGCCGGCGGCATCCCCGGTCGCATCTCCCCTGCCTCTGCCCGGCCCGGATGCCGCACCGATTCCGTCAGGAGCGGAATCCGCCCCCAAGCTTCCCGCCCGGTTCTTTTGCGTGAGCTCGATCGTGTACCACCTGGGCGACACCGCGGGAGTCAGGCTGCCGAAAAAGACCCGGCAATTCATCGACGAGCAGGTCAACCGCGTTGCATGGACCGAGGAAGAGCAATGCAACCGGCTGCGCGGTATCCTGGAGAAGGCAAGCCTGTGCCCGGTGCACTATGGCGGGAACCAGGCCTACTATTCCCCGCCCGGCGATTACATCCAGATGCCGGCACTTACCTCGTTTCGATCGGATCTCGACCACTTGATCGCACTCGGCCACGAATCCGTCCACGCGACCGGGGCGGCCGGCCGGCTCAAGCGTCCCACGGTCACCGCCGCTCATCCCACGCCCCATGACCGGGCGATCGAGGAAATCGTGGCCGTCGTCGGCTCGTTACTACTCTGCCAGAAGGGTGAAATCAATCCCCCCGAGGCGCAATTGCGGAGCTGGGCGGGATACCTCAAGAGTTGGGACCTGCCGCAAATCCTGCGCGAACATCCGGAGCATTTCGCCCGGGCCCTGGTCTGGGCCGACCTCGCGCATCTGTATATCGCCGAGCCGGAGAAACGCCCGGATTACGTGACGAAGCGCCAGGTCTCCGACCAATTCCAGCTCGATTTCGTCGAAAGCCGCGTGGTGGCGCCCGATCCCATCCCGCCCGCGGTGGCGGCGCTCGCGGCGGAAAGCACGGCAGAGAAATGGCCGGCGCCGGGTTGGTAAGCGTAAACGCCAGGTATGGACAGCCAGTTCATGCAAGTTGGGGTGAGGAACACAACCGCAGATTGAGCTGATTTTCCTCCGCCCACCGCTGCCTGGCCTCAGGAGAGGCATGACCTCCGCACTTGACCTGCCGGTTCCCTCTCGTCCCGCAGAAATAGTCACAGGCCTGGCAATCGGTATCCGCATATGCAAAAGCGTGACCCCGGTACCAACGTTTCTGCAAAGGACAGTGATCCACGTGGTAGACGGTAACGCCGTATCTCGATTTCCGGGCAGTCACCCAGCGCCACTTTGCCTCCTGGCGCGCCCGCGCGATCGCCTCCTTCCGCTTCTGTTTTTCCTCTTCGTCCTTCCGGTTATAGAGCCATCGGGCGTCCAGTTTACCCCCGGCAAATTGTGATTTCAACGTCTCATAGGAGATCGTTCGGGGAAGATGGGACAGATCGTATTCGACACAGGATAGCCTGCGTCTTTGTAGTTCGGCGAGTTTCCCCGGACCGATCTCATGCGTGACGAGGATTTCCACCGCCAACTCCCGGCCGGCCGGGCTGCGGAGCGTGAGATCCGGGCGGATCTGCTCGTCGCTCTTCTCCGGCTCGCAGGATGCAAATTGGAACCTGGACGGTATCACGCGGGTGATTGATGGGGGCAGCCAGATGAATCCCAGATCCTCGATGATCTGTTTCGCGGCGCGGTGAATGCAGGTTTCATACGCTCCCGGACACGCCGCGGCATGGGCGAAGTGGGGCACCTTGATCTTGCCCCGCCGGGCCACCAGCCTGGCGTGACACTCCGGACAAATGCATCCGCACTTGCGACCGCGGTCGACCATCGTGGGATCGACCATCCTTTGGTCGGACTCCCGCAGCGCGAAAGGAATCCGGAGAACCGCGGCCATGGCGAGTATGGTCGTGGCAAGCATGCACCCTGGGCAAGCCGGGAGAACCGCCGCGGGTACACCCCGGTGCGTCGTCACCGCCGGCGGGTCTTGAACACGAACTTGAAATCCTGCGCCTTGGGTTCGAAGCGGAGCCAGGCCCGGAAAGACGCCCCGGTCCGCTTGCTGATGAAATTCTCGTAGGGTCCCCCACCCTCCTTGCCGGCGAGGAAGATATCCCGGTATTCCGACGCCTTCATCTTGCGGCCCAAAATCATTTCTTTGCACAGGATCGCGTGCCAGCCCGGGAAACGCCACCCTCCTTCGACGGCTTCCACGCGCAGCCCGGTCTTCGGGCAAAATACGACCTCGTCCACCTCACCCGGGGCGCACAAGCGCAGACCCTGCTCCTTGATCTGCTCGATCAGGTCCGCCAGCAACTGCTCGCGCGGAAGTCCCCGCCCCGCGCCCCGGCCCACGGCATCGAGCTGATGCTCCCAAAAAGCCGTGAGCTTCGGATCGAGCAACGTTTCTCCGCCGTGGGTCCGCAGCAGGGTCACGATCTTCTCCCCTTCCTCGGTCACCACGAGCGCCCGCGACGAATTCTCGCCGAGGTAGCCGAGGTCGATCAGATCGGCGATCACCTCGGCCCGGGTGGAGGCGGTCCCCAGCCGCAGCCGGTTCATCTTGTCGAGCAGCAGATCGTACGTGAAGAATTCCGGAGGATAGGTGTGCCCGCGCTTGATCTGCACCCGGTCAAGCGAAGCCAGCGGACCCATCACCGGCAGAACCTCATCCTGCAGGCGCTGGTCCAGCGGCCGTTCAATCCCGCGGGTCGTCGAGGTGTGAAATTCGTAGGCCAGCCAACCCTGGGTGAGGATCGGCGCCCGCTTCACCAGCGCCCGCAATTGTTCCCCCGGCTGGTACGCGAGCACAAAGGCGCGGCTGGAGGCGAGGACCTTCGCCGCGGGCAGGAAGGCCGTGATGAACCGCTGCACAATCAGTTCCCACAAGGCGTACTCGTCGGTCATGCCCCCGTCGGGCGCCGCCGCCGGTGGCGGGGCCAGTCCCGTGGGAATGATGGCATAATGGTCGGTCACCTTCTCGGCAAAATTGATCCCGCGGGCCGGTTCGACCTTCGGCAGATGCTCCAGGGCGTCAGGGAAGCGCGGCGGCACCCACCCGCGCCAGAACTCCCGCCAGCGGTCGAGCACCGGCGCCTCCATCGATTCCGGGAGGCGGTGGCAATCCGTCCGCGGATAGGAGATCGCCCCGTAACGCGCGTAGAGCGCTTGCGCCACCCGGCTGGTGTGCCGGGCCGGCCAGCGCAACAGACGGTTCGCCGTCCGCTGCAGGTCAGTCAGGTCGAAGAGCGGCGGCGGATATTCGCGCTTCTCCGCCATCTCTCCCTCCACGACCTCCCAGGGCTGTCCGCGGTTGAGGTGGATGAAGTTGATCCGTTCGTCGAGGACCTCCCGCCGGGCCCAATCCGTGTCCCGCTCCCCGAACTTGTGTTCGGGGGGGGCGAGGAGCTTGGCGAGGCAGGGCTCGCCCTGCTCATTCACGAACGTGAGATGCCCCTGGTAGAATGGCTCGGGTTCGTGGCCATAGACTTCGCGGCAACGATCCGCAATCAGGGCGAGCACCGGGCTGCGGACCCGGCCGATCGAAATGAACCGGGTTTTGAGGTCGAGCTGCCCGCGCAGGGCCAGCGTGGCATAACGGGTCAGGTTCACGCCCCAGAGAAAATCACTTTCCGCCCGCACCCGGGCCTGCTGCCGCAGCCGCAGGAGACGGCGGTCCTGATGGTCGGCCAGCCCGGCCCACGCCGAGCGCAGGCCGGCCGGCGTCGTGTCGTCGATCCACATCCGCGCCAGGGGCACCTGGCGCCGGTAAAGGCCGGACCAGCGGGCGATCTCGTCGAAAATCAGTTCCCCCTCCCGGGCGGCATCGCAGGCATTGACCACGCGGGAGGCTTTTTCCAGCACGCGGCAAAGCTGGTTCAAGGGTGCGGAGTCGCGCGGGGTCAGCTGGAAATTGAACCCCGGCGGGCTGAGCGGGAGGTCCGCCAGCCTCCATTCCGCCCACGCCGGGTGGTAGACATCGAGATCGGCCAGCTCGAGCAGATGACCGTCCGCCCAGGCGATGGCGGCGGGTTCGCCGTCAATCGAGCCGAAGAATGCCGCCGTTTCGCGCCGGCCCTGACCGGGCATGAGCGCGCGGGCGATGGCCTGCGCCATCAGAAACTTTTCTGCCACAAGGACGACCACAGCTTCCATGATAGCCGCCCCCACCCCACCCGCCGGGGTCGACTCCGGCGGCTATCATGGATGACCGCATGCCCGACTCCCCCCTTTACCTGCAGGCCGCCGCCCGGTGGCTTGAACTTGGCGTCACGAGCGCCACCAATCCCGCGCACCGGAAGGCCTTCGAGATCTTCTTCGCCCCCTTCGGCCTCGGCTGCGAATACCTGCTGAGTGATCCCGTCGGCGACCAGGCAGCCTACGGTGTCATCCACCCTCCCCTGCTCTGCGGCGTGCGCTGGGTCCCGTGCCAGGTCCACGGTGATTTCGCCAGCCTTTTCCCAGATCCGGCTACCGCGCACCTGATCACCCTGATCCCCCAGCCTTCCGGACTATTCGAGGTCCATTTTAATCCAGCGGTGCCCCACGAACTCCTCGAATCAGTCGACCGATTCGGAGCCGGGAAGCGACTCAATGCACTGGTCGAGAAATCGCGACTGGCGTCCGCACGTTTCATCTATCGCATATTCGAACTCTCGAGCATGCCGGATTCCGTACCCGGATTATCGCAGGCTTTACTTGATGACCCCGTGGCCTTCGTCGGCATGGCGGCGGAACGAGTCATGCATAGGGCTGCTTGAGGCAACCCGCAAGCACCGACTATCGGTGTTTCCGTTAGTCTGATATACGTATATTATTATCCTCCGTGATTCCGTGTTTCGGTTGTTCTCACTTCCGGTCTTTCGGCCTTTTGGTGCTTCGTATCATGGGTTTCTCTGTTTGTCTGTGTTTCCTATTTACCTACGTTCGGTTCTTCCTATCATCCGTTTTTCTGATTGTCTTAATGTCGGAGATGCTTACGGTGCCCGGTTATGGTTTCCGTCGCATTCGTCAACGGGAAGGGTGGCACCGGAAAAACCACCCTGTGCATGTGCGTCGCCATGGCGCTCTCGGAGTCTGGTAAAAAGATCGCGGTCGCTGATCGCGATCCGCAAGGCACGACGATCGGCTGGCTGCGCCGGATCCAGTCAGAGGACCGCGGGCCCTGGCCCTACGACGCCAATACCGAATGCGACATCCTCTTGATTGACACCCCGCCGCGACTGAACGAACCAGCCGTTCGGGATGCGATCCTCGGAGCCGACAAGGTGATCATTGTGACCACGCCATCCCCGGTCGACCTCGAGACCACCGCGCGCACCGCCCTGGATTTCGTGCTGCCCCTGCGCCGTGACCAACATCCGGAGGATCCACGCGTCGCCCTGGTCTTCAACCAGGTACAGACCGGAACGCTGCTCAGCCGCTCGCTGGCCATCCAGGCTGGAAAGGTCCCCGGCGTCAGGCCCATGGCGGCATTTGTCCGCCGCCGGCAATGCTATCAACAGGCGAGCATGCAGGGTTGGGCCGGGCTCAATCTCCGGGCCCAGGAGGAACTCGTCATGCTGATCCAGGAAATCTTTTCCTTCTGACCCCCCAACTGCCCATGAGTAAAAAACCCCCATCCGTGCTCGATGCCTTGTCCAAAATGGACTTTTCCCAACCAAGGTCCATGCCGGGCGGCCCCGGGCCGATTCGCCCGGCAATCCCGGACCCCTCCCATCCGGCCGAGGCGAACCCTCCCGGCGGTGCAGCGCCCGCAAAAACGGAGGTCTCACCCGCCTTGCGCGCCACCCTGGCGGTCCTCCCCTCCACCCCGCCCGCCACGGCGCCGGCGGTCAGCGCGCTGCCCAATCGGATGCCGCCCAAGGCGGGGAAAATCACCGCCTATTTCCACGAAACCGACATGGCCCTCGGCGAAGGCCTGCAGGATTACCTCCGCGCACTCGGCTACCGTCAGGTCAACACGTCGAGCGCCTTGAAGGTGGCGGTGCGTTTCACCAGCAAACACAAGTCCGCCGCGCTGGGGAAGATTTTTGAGGAAGTTGCCCGCGAGGATCAGCGGCGCACCGAAGCAAAAAAAACCCGGCGGCCCGCGGGTTGACGACCGGGGCAGGGCAGGGGATATGGATCCGCCCGACTCAGCCCCGCCCGGGGCCCGACGGTTCGTCCGGGCCCAGGTCGCGCTCCAGTTCATCGAGGCGCGGATCCTTGGGGTCGCCAACGCGCAGCACCGTGGGGACCGGGGGCGTGCGCCCCTCCGCCTCCATGCGCCGGCGAAAAACATCCCTTCGCTCCTTGCCGTAACGGCCGTAAAAGCCCTCATCCACCAGCCGGTTGAACAGTCGGCGGGAAAAGTTCTCCATCACA
>JAQTYQ010000101.1 GCA_028688225.1 Opitutaceae bacterium
GGGGGGGGGCCGCGCACCACGCAGAGAACCGGGCCGAAGATTTCGTCCCGGTAGATGCTCATCTCGGGTGTGACGTGATCAAATAGCGTGCCGCCGAGGAAGTAGCCCTCCTTATGGCCGGGCGGGCTGAGGCTGCGACCATCGACAACGAGGCAGGCACCCGCCGCTACCCCGGCATCAATATAGCCGCGCACCTTCTCGAAATGCGCGCGGCGGATCAGCGGTCCCATTTCCGCTTCCGCCTCGGTACCCGGACCCACCTTGAGATCGCTCAGTGCTGCGCGGAGCCGGGTGACGAGGGTATCCGCCAGCTCGTCGCCGACCGCGACCGCGACGGAGATCGCCATGCAGCGCTCCCCGCAGGAGCCGTAGGCCGCGCCCATCAGGGCGGAGACGGCGTTGTCCAGATCGGCATCGGGCAGGATGACCGCATGGTTCTTGGCCCCACCCAGCGCCTGGACCCGCTTACCCGCCGCCGCGCCGGTTGCATAGACCGATTCGGCGACTGGCGTCGAGCCGACGAAGCCCACCGCCTGCACCCGCTTGTCGGCCAGCAGGGTGTCCACCGCCAACTTGTCTCCGTTGACCACGTTGAGCACGCCGGGCGGCAAGCCCGCCTCCTGCGCAAGCCGTGCGACCAGGAGGGCGGAGGAGGGGTCGAGCTCGGAGGGCTTGAGGACGAAGGTATTGCCACAGGCGATCGCCGCCGGATACATCCAGAGCGGCACCATGACCGGAAAGTTGAAGGGCGTGATGCCAGCCACCACGCCCAGAGGATGGAATTCCGACCAGCTATCGATCCCCGGTCGGACATTGCGGCAATGCTCGCCCTTGAGAAGCTCCGGGAGATAGGTCGCGAACTCCACATTCTCGATGCCCCGCTCCAATTCGCCCCGCGCATCCTCCGCGACCTTGCCGTGCTCGGCGGTGACGGCGGCGCAGATCGCTTCCGCATTCTCCTCGAGGAGGCGCTGGAAGCGCGCCAGAATGCGCGCCCGCTTCGCGGGGATCACCTCCCGCCAGGCGGGGAAGGCGGCCTGGGCGGCTGCGATCGCCGCTTCGACCGTCTCCTTTGCTGCGAGTTCGACCTGGCCGGAGACCGCACCGGTGGCGGGGTTGTAGACCTCTAGCCGGCGCCCTCCGGGGCCGGAGACGATTTCGCCGTCGATGAGATGACCGATCGACGTGCTCATGGGTGGGCTGCTGCTCTCATTGCATTAGAATAGGCTCGTGATGGCCTCGGCCACCACCGTAAAGAGCTTTTCCAGATCCTGCCGCTCGGGCGATGAAAGGAGGCTCGAATGGGAGCGTATCGCCTGTGAATCGCATGGAGTCATGGAGTTCTCTCTCCGCTCTCTGGAGGATGGATTGACGGCAGACCTTGATCCGTCCGCCGCGCCCCCCCGAGCCCGGCCGTCTCCGCCACCGCCGCAAACAGCACGCTTGCGCCGTTGACGGCCCACTCCTTGGTGATCTCCTCCTCCTCGTTGTGGCTCAGCCCGTCGACGCAGGGGCAGAAGACCATCGCCGTCGGCGCCACGCGGTTGATCCAGCAGGCATCGTGGCCGGCGCCGGAGACGATATCGCGATGCGAGAGGCCCAGCCGCTTCGCGGCATCGCGGACCCGGCCGACGCAGGCTTCGTCGAAATGCACCGGGTCGAAATGCCCCACCTCCTCGATCGCAAGGCCGAGGCCCATCTTCTGCGCGATCGCTTCCGCTTCCTCCCGTAGGGCCGCAACCATGCCGTCGAGCACCGCCTTGTCCTTGTGGCGGAAATCGATCGTCAGGACGGCTCGACCGGGAATGATGTTCCGCGAATTCGGGTAGAGATCCATCTGGCCGACCGTTCCGACCGCAAGCGGTGCGTTCCGCCAGGCGATCCGGTCGACCACCTCGGTAAGGCGCGCAGCGCCCAGGCCGGCGTTCCGCCGCTTGGCCATCGGCGTCGAGCCGGTATGGGATTCGCGGCCGGTGAGCGTGACCTGCAACCAAGTAAGGCCCTGGACATGGGTGACGACACCGATATCGACACCCTCCTCCTCGAGGATCGGTCCCTGCTCGATATGGAGTTCGAAATACGCATACGGCTTGCGCCCGCCGACCGGTTCCTCGCCGAGAAACCCGATCCGTCCGAGCTCCGCGCCGAAACTCTTGCCCGCGGCGTCGGTGCGCGCCTTGGCCCAAGCCTCGTCATAGACGCCGGCGAAGACCCCGGAGGCGAGCATCGCCGGAGCGAAGCGGGTGCCTTCCTCATTGGTCCAGTTTACGATCTCAATGGGGCGCCGGGTGCGCAACCCGGCATCCTTGAGCGAGCGAATGACCTCGAGTGCGCCGAGCACCCCGAGCACGCCGTCGAATTTGCCTCCGGTCGGCTGGGTGTCGAGGTGGCTGCCGGCCATCACCGGGTCGAGGCCGGGTTCGGTGCCTTCGTAGAGGGCAAACATGTTGCCCATCGTGTCGACGAAAACTCTCGCGCCGATCTCCTCGCACCAGCGTCGGAAGAGGCGGCGCGCTGCGCCATCCGCGTCGGTCAGCGCCTGGCGGTTATTCCCACCACGGACGCCCGGCCCGATCTTCGCCATCACCCGGATCGACTCCCAGAGCCGGTCGCCATCGATCCGGAGATCTCCCTCTTGCGCCGCCATGACGATCAGACCACCCCCGCGGGTTCCGCGGCCCGCCTCGGATTGTTCGGATGCTCTCTCCAGGGGAGCTTCGGACGGGTCTTCGGCTGCGGCACCATCGTGATGCATCCTTCCACCGGACAGACATGATCACAAAGGTTGCAGCCGACGCAGGCGGCAGCGATGACCTCGTAGACGCGGGTGCCGTTCTCCCGAGAGGCGGCGATCGCCTGATGCGAGGTATCCTCGCAGGCGATGTGGCAGAGGCCGCAGCCGATGCAAAGACCGCGATCGATCTTCGCGATCGTCTTCCAGCCGAGATCGAGATCTTCCCAGTCGACGAAATTCGGCACGGCGCGTCCCTGGAAATCGGCGATCCGCGCATAGCCCTTCTCGTCCATCCAGTGAGAGAGACCGTTGATCATGTCCTCGACGATACGGAATCCATGAAGCATAGCCGCCGTGCAGACCTGCACCGTGCCGGCGCCGAGTGCGATGAACTCCGCCGCATCGCGCCAGGAGGAGATGCCGCCCATCCCGGAAATGGGCATGCCGCTGGTCCTTCCATCTCGGGCAATTTCGCCCACCATGCGCAAGGCGAGCGGCTTGATCGCCGGGCCGGAGTAGCCGCCATGGGTGCCGATGCCGTCGATCGTGGGCGCCGGCGCCATCCGGTCGAGATCGACCGCCATCACCGACTGCACCGTATTGATCAGCGACACCGCACT
>JAQTYQ010000102.1 GCA_028688225.1 Opitutaceae bacterium
GTCCTGGTCTTGTTCGTCCTGCCCTCGTTCTGGCGGCTGGTTCGGTGGGAAATCGCGTGGGACTGGCGCATCGCCCTCTTCGGTTGGCACACCTTTCTGTTCGGCCTGGCGCTCGGCGCCATCGGCTGTTTTTTGGTGGTCGCGCACTGGCGCGTCCAGATCTTCGGAGGATAGACCCATGCGAAACATCGCCACCGTCGGCGTCGGCCTGCTGATCGCCGCCTGCATTCTCGGATTCTTCGTGAGCCCGCAGTCAGCCCCGGCCACCCCCTGGACGCACGAGTCTTTCTCTGACGCCGCGCAGGCCGCGCGGCAGGCGGCTGTCTGGGCGGCTCCCGCACAGATCGTGCTCTTGGCGCTGGGTTTGGGGCTCATCGCTGCGGCATGGGGCATCTCGATAGCCGTCGGCGCCGTCGGGTTCTTCGTGTCAGGGATCTCCTTTGTGCTGGCCCTCGCAGGGGCAGGCCTCTCCGCCCTGGCCAGAGCGGCAGTCTTCCGGCGCGTCAGGCCCGCGCAGGAGGTCACTGAAAAGGGCGCGACCCGATCTTCTGGAGGGCAAACGCCTTGAACATTCGTCAAGTTCTTCAGTTCGCGCCGAAGATTGATCCGTTGCGCGATAGCTTATGGCCTACGCCAACCCTCGGTTGGCTTCGCGTGGGTTTGGCGGCCATCGTTGCCCTGTTTCACTACGGGATCACGACGCTGATGACGCAGCGCCTCTTGGGGACGCATCCCGACTGGCGCGAACACCTGGTGTATGCGGGGGATGGCAATCTGGCCGTCTTGGGATTCTTCGTGATCAGCGGCTACCTGGTGGCGCAGGTGATCCAGGAGCGTCATGATCCGGCGAAGATCGACCATTTCCTGCGGTTCACCTTCTCCCGCTATTTGCGCCTTTGGCCGCTCTACGCGCTTTTGTTCGTCGTCTTTGCCTTGGCCTGCCTGGCCGGTATAGATCCCAAGGCCGTTCCCGATGATCCTGCCCGCATTCTGTCCTGGTTCCTCCTGTTGCCCGCCGGGCTGTCAGCCATCCTCGTGCAGCCCGAGCCCCTTTACCTGCAAGTGGTCCCGGGATTCTGGGGCGCGGTATGGACCTTGTCCATGGACTTCCTGTTTTATCCGCTCGGATTTTTGCTGATGCGAAAGCCCTCGGCGGTGTGGCCCCTGGTGCTTTCGCTGATAGCGGCTCAAATCACGTTCGCTGTGCTGTTGCCACTACACGCGCCGCCCGTCCCGGGCTATGGGCCGGCCCTCTTCGACTCTTCCTGGAATCTGCGCTACTACACCACAGTGAACTCCATGTTTTTCCCCTTCGTGGTCGGGATGCAGGCGCGGCTGTGGGTGGCGGCAGCGCCTGCGCGCAAAGCCCGATCATGGCTGCTTGCCGCCTGCGTGGCCGCCCTGGTGTGGCTTCTGTGGTTTCCGTGGGGCGTGACGCCCTTTTTCGCTTCGACGCTATGCACGATCGTGTTTGCCGTATTGGTGGCTGAACTCGCAAGGAACGGGCAAGCCAAAAACGAAGCGGCCATGGGGCACTTCACCTACGGCCTCTACCTGACACACCAGTTCGTCGGCTCCGTGTTCATTGCGCCGCTGGCGGCGTACTGGATTGGCGTTCGACTCGAAGGCGGGCCTATCGACCGTTGGCGCCGTCGCATACTGGCCCTGCCGTGGGCCCGCTTCGAGAGGTTGAGCCGACCCATGCCGTCCGCCGTTGTTTTCATTCCCTTTGCCGTTGCCGCTATCTCGGTGATTTCCACTGCGCTTTCTCACTGACCATGCTCCCCTCAAACCATCCCATTCGCGTTTTCCTTCGGCGCAACCGCAACCGGCTCATGCTGGCCATTGGCGCTTCGCTTTTGATTCTGCTCTGGATGACCTACGGCGCGGGCAAACGTGCAGTCGGCTATGAGCAGCAGTTCGACATCAAGGCGCCGCTGGTTTCCATGAGCACCTTTCTGAAGGATGCCGCCGCCGGAAAATACAAAGACGCCACGCTCTATATCCGGGGCGACAACGGCGCGTTGGTCATCGGCGCGAACGGCCCGAGCGCATCTATCCCGGATTTTGTGGCGGCCACCAGCCAGAACGTGCTGCGCGACATCCAGAATGACGGCATTTCCATCCAGGGGTCGGTACTCATCGAGCCCCGGCCGGCCTTGCCGTCGGCGGCGCAAGCGGCCACCGCGGCGATCACGGAAACCATCGCGCGGTTTGGCAGCGCCTTGCTCTCCATCGCTTTCACGGTGTTCTTGCTCGCTTATATCCGCAGCATGATGACCTCGGGCGGCGGCATGTTCGGCGGTAAAAAATATCGCGTGTACGACGCCGCCCAGAACGACAAATTACCGGTTCGACTCAAAGATGTCGCCGGAATGGAAGGCCCCAAGAGAGAGCTTTCAGAAGTGGTGGACTACCTGCGCAGCCCCTCACGCTTTGCCGCCATGGGCGCCCGGTCGCCTAAAGGCGTTTTGCTCTACGGGCCTCCCGGAAACGGGAAAACGCTGTTGGCCAAGGCGGTCGCAGGAGAGGCTGGCGTGCCCTTCATCGAGCAGAATGCCTCCTCGTTCGTGCAGATGTTCGTCGGGGCGGGCGCGGCCTCGGTTCGCGATCTGTTCAAGGAGGCCCGGCGGCTGGCCAAGGAGCACGGCGGCTGCGTGATCTTCATCGACGAGATCGACGCCGTGGGCGGAAGGCGCGATGGCGGCGGGCACGATGAGCGCATGCAGACGCTCAATGGCCTGCTGGCCGAGATGGACGGCTTTACGGACAACACCGGCGTGGTGGTGATTTCGGCGACGAACCGGCTGGAGTCGCTTGACTCGGCGCTGCTGCGCCCCGGACGCTTTGACCGCAAGGTCTACATTCCGCTGCCGGGGGTGCGGGCGCGCGAGGAAATTCTTGAAGCGCACCTGGGCAAGCTGAAAAAAACCATCGGCCTTGACCGCAGGCGTCTGGCCGAGATGGGCGCGGGCATGTCCGGCGCCGATTTGGCCAACTGGGTCAATGAGGCCGCGATTGAGGCGGCCAGAAGCGAGGCCCCTGCCGTCTCAATGGATCATTTTGCGCTCGCCCGAGATCGCGTGCTGGTCGGCCCGCGCAACTTCGGCGTCGAAATGTCCGAAGAGGAAGAGTCCGACGTGGCCTGGCACGAGGCCGGGCACGCCGTGGTGCGGCACGCCCTGGGCGGCAAGGTCGACCGGGTGACCATCATCCCGCATGGCGGGGCGCTGGGCGTGACCTTCACGGTGCCGGAAGAGAAGACCCGGTTCACCCGCGAAGGGCTGCAGACCGAGCTGGCGGTGCTCATGGCGGGCCGTGCCGCAGAAGAACTGTTCACCGGCTCGGTGA
>JAQTYQ010000103.1 GCA_028688225.1 Opitutaceae bacterium
CGCCCCGTCAGAAACCAATACACCTTCCGAGCGATGAGCCTGAGCGTGCCCACTGGATCGGAGCGCCAGAACTCAAGCACTTGGTTGCGATAGAACCCGTCAATCTGCTTCCAGCTTCCTTGCTGCCCCGTCGCCAGCAAGTACTGCCGGGCCACGTCTTCAAACAAACCCTCCCGATCAAGCGTCGTGTTGGGAATCGGCGTGTAAGTCCCGTTGGACCCTGGAGCGTTCCCCTGCCGCAAATTGACCGCCGTCGCCGACTGAATCAAGAACAAATCGCCGCGGGCGTACCAGTTGTGCAGCGTCGCCGGAGCGATGATCAGACAAGCCAGAATCACCGGAACGGCGGCCCGCAGAACGTCTTTCGCTCGCCTCGATGATTGCCAGAAGAGCCACAAACCGACAAAGGGAACGAACAGCGTCGCCGGCGGGTGCGACAGGCAAAGAAAGCCGATGGCCGCCCCGACGCCGAGCCGACGCCTCAACGTCGGATCCTCCTGAACCGCGATCAACCGATCCCAGGTGATGACCAGCAAGATTAACTGCAACGATGAGGTCAACACTCTCAACGACGAGGACGCCGGTTCCTGCAAGAACAAATAAAGCCCCGCGGCCAGCAACCCGACGCCCACGCCGAAACGGTTCCTACACAACCGAGCCAGTAGGCACGCGGCCAGAATGTCGACCAATGCCTGAACCACGTAAACCGAGGTCAATGTCCCCCCGAAGGCACGCAACACCCCCAGCAGGTACGGATACAAGGGAGCCGAGAAGAACGGCTGGTCCTGGATCAGGTGGCCGTCGGCGATCCGCTGGGCCCATTGCCAGTACACCTTGGCGTCCACCCTCGGGCCAGTCGCGAACGGATTCTCCGTCACGTATTGATTGATGATTACGACTCGCGCCGCCACCCCCACCACGCAAATCACCGCGAGCCATAACCAGAACCACTTCCGCCGCCCCGTCGCCCCACCGCCTTCCGGCGGTTCGTTTTGCTTTGCCTCACCAGGACTCCGTACCGGATCGTTCTTCATGATCGCCATCCCAAGCCGGGTCGCCTCGGCTTCACCTCGGCGACAGGAACTGTTCCATGTGAAACAGGTGTCCTGCCCCGGCGTTGCTCATCATGTCCCAGACCATCGGCAAGTCGCCCGCCCACTGCCAGCCGAGAATCGTCACCACCGCGACCAACAGCAGAACGCGATGCACTCGAAACCCGGCCGGTTTCAACCTCGACAGCCGACAACGGAAGCTCGACAACATCCCCGCCGCGGGAATCGCCAGCACCGCGTGCAGCGGCAGGCAGTACCGCGACAGCGCATAGGTAATGCCAAACAGGATCGTCGCATGCACGATCAACAACAAGGCCAGACCGCGAAACGGCGACGCCGCCTCCGTGGCCAAGCCGGCAAAAGCGGCCAGAACCAACACGACAAAGAAACCCGCCGCCAGCAAGGTCATCATCGCGGTGAACAGCGGCGCCGTGGCTCGCCCGTACCACCCGTTCCGCAGGTGCCGCAGCAGGAACGAATCGAGCGTCCATAACCGACTCGCTTCCCAAAGGCACCTTCTCGCGAACCGCCCCGGCGAACCCTTGATGTTCTCCCAGGCCTGCTGCATGGCCATTCGCTGGGCGGCGGCGGCGTCCTGCTCCGCGACCACCTGATATGGCCGGCCCCCCACAAGCCCGAATCGCTGGCTCCAGAAACTGTCCTTGTCCACGAACGCCGCTTCCGGCTGGCTGCCAACCAGGAAATTGAACGGCCCGTTCGTGTCCACCACGATGAAAGCATCATGCACCAGGGCGTTCCGAATCGTCCACGGCGCCACCGCCGCGCTGCACGCAAGCACCAGCAGTCCGAAACGCAAGCATCCGGCCCGCGCCGGGCTCCGAGACCCTTGCTCGCCGTCATTCGCCTGCTCCGCCTTCGCATCCTGCACGCCGGCCCCGGACATCCGGCCCGCACGCCTCATCTGAAGAAGCGCCCAAGGCAATAGCAGCGGCACGAAAGTCAAGATCACCGGCCGGGTCAACCCAGCCAAGCCGAGCAGAAGCCCCGCCGACGCCCACGGCCACCACCTCCGCGTCACCGCCGTGGCACTCAGAATGTCCAACGCCGCCAACAAGAGAACAATGAACAACGTCTCCGACCACAGCCGGTGCGTGAACATGACCAGCACGGGGTCAAAAGCCAACAGCCCGCCGGCGATCCTCGCGGCGGGCGTCCCAGACATCCGCCCCGCGATCCGGTAGGCCAGAACCGCGCTGATCGTGCTCAGGATCACCTGCCCGACGCGCATGCCCAGCGTGCCCCAGCCGAGCGAGATCATCATCGCCATGTAGGCCGGATAGAGCGGTGGGCGAAAATTGCCCGGATACCGGCCTTGATCCGCCAGCGTCTGGGCGATTTGCAGGTAATCTCGCTCATCCAACACCGACGGGCTCGAATCGAGCGAGAACGCCAGCCAAAGCTTCAGTGCCCCCGACAGAACCAGGATGATCCAAAGCACAGGATCACGGACCGCCGATCGCCGTGGCCCCGGCGAATCCGATGCTTGCATGATCGAGCCGCTCATCTGGTCTTGTTTTACCAGAGCCCGCGCGACAGGTCCACGCACCACCCCTGAAAGCGCCGCACCGGCGCCAGAGAAACGGCAGAATCCCGATCAGAGCCGTGTGGCGGCGCAAGGTCCCAGCCCGCGCCCAGTTCGTGCTTGGCGCGGAAGCCGCAGTCCGTCGTAGCGTCGGCCCCCGGTGGCCGACGTGGAACGGGATTTGGCGCCGACCCGCGCTCCATGTCGCCCGCGGGGGGGCGACGCTACACGCCAAACATGCACACGGCGCAAGCCGCGGGTCGCGGCTTGCCCGCGAGCACTCAGCCCGAGGAGCCAAACAACGCCACAAAACCAGCCGCGGGCCTACGTGAAGGCCGACCTCACACATGCGTCGGCAAAACCACTTGACGCGACTCCGCAAAGAACCGATAGAATGCCATAATGCTTCGAACCCATATTTCCAGACCGCTGGTGCTCCTTGCCCTCGCCCTCGCGGCAGGCGGCTGCAAGGACTCCCAGCGCGGCAGCTCCGCAACCGCCTCCGCCAAGGCGGAAAGCTGCAACTTGCTTCTCATCACCCTGGACACCACCCGCGCCGACCGCCTCGGCTGCTACGGTTGGGCTAGCGCTGCTACTCCCGCCCTGGATGCACTGGCCCGAGCCGGAGTGAAGTTCGACCAGGCCTTCTCCCACGTCCCCATTACACTCCCTTCGCACGCCTCTCTGTTGACCGGCACGCGCCCGCCGGAGAACGGCATCCGAGACAACGGCCGCTATGTCCTTGGCCCCG